>DATKRO010000001.1:0-3380 GCA_035532115.1 Caulobacteraceae bacterium
TCTTCCTGATAGCGCGAGTTGCTCGCCCCGTAACCCACCGCCAGGTCCTGCAGTTGGCATTCGCCGCCCTGGTCGCAGATCGGGCAGTCGAGCGGATGGTTGATCAGCAGGAATTCCATCACCCCCTGGCGCGCCTTCTTCACCATCGGCGAATTGGTGATGATCTCCATGCCCTCCGCAGCGGGGAAGGCGCACGAGGCCTGGGGCTTGGGTGGCCCGGGCTTGATCTCCACGAGGCACATGCGGCAGTTGCCGGCGATGGACAGGCGCTCATGATAGCAGAAGCGCGGAATCTCCTCGCCCGCGAGTTCGGCGACCTGAAGCGCGGTCATGCCGGTCTCGAACTCGATTTCAACTCCATTGACCTTGGCCTTGGGCATGGGGTGCTTGCCGAGTCCTCCGGACGGCGGGTTGGTGGGGGCTCGCTTAGCCCCTGGGCGCCATGCCGTCAAAGCCGACGGCGACGACGCACGCCGCGATCCGCCGGCGCCGGTTGACGCCGGACCCGGGCGCCGCCAAGACCGGGACCGAGCCTCGGCCCCCGCAGGAGCAGATCATGGCGGCCTCGCCGTCCCATTGGCTGGTGAAGTCCGAACCGGCGAAATACGCGTTCGCCGACCTGGTGCGCGATGGCCGCACGGTCTGGGATGGAGTGCGCAACAACCAGGCGGCGATTTACCTGCGCGCCATGCGGGTGGGAGATCAGGTCTTCTATTACCATTCGCAGGAAGGGCTGGAGGTCGTCGGCATCGCCGAGGTCGTGCGCGAAGCCTTCCCCGATCCAAGCGACGCGGGCGGCCGCTTCGTCGCCGTCGAACTCGCGCCGGTGCGGCCCCTGCCGAGGCCGGTGACCCTGGCTCGGATCAAGGCGACGCCTGCGCTCGCGAACATGACCATGCTGCGTCTCTTCCGGCTTTCGGTGACGCCGATCACGGCGGACGAATGGGCGACGATCCGCGCCATGGCGGGGGACGCCGAAGACTGAGAGGCTCGGCCCGCGAATGGCGGACCGGGCGCAGCCTTGGGGCCCAGCCTTGATTGGACGGGCGGCCCTTGCCGGCGCAGACTGCACGGGTTGGACCGAGGACTGGAGCCAGGCATGTTCACCACCCGTCGAGGCTTCGCCGCCCTGATCTCTGGATCGATCGCAGCCGCCGGCGTTCTCGGCGTCGCCGCGGCGCGCGGCGACGAGCCGCCCAACGTGTTCATCAGCCCGGCCGGCGAGCCGTTCCGGGCGCCGCCGGGCGCGCCCTACCCGATCGCCGACTGGTTCAGGCGGGCGGACAAGAACAAGGACGGAAAGCTCGACGAGAACGAGTTCGTCGCCGACGCCGCGGCGTTCTTTGCGGTGCTCGATCTCAGAGAAAGAGGCGTGCTCGACAGCGCCGACATCGCCATCTACGAGCACCGGATCGCCCCCGAAGTCCTCGGCGAGCGAGTCACCGTCTACGCCGAGCGGCGGTCGCGCCGGCTGCCCGGTGACGGCGCGCGCCTCTGGCTGGCGCAGTATGGTCCGATGGAGGGCGGCCCGATGGGCGGCGGCGATCAGGGCGCCGGGCCGTTCGGCCCCGGCGGTCCCGGACAGGCGGCCCGCGGCGGCCCCCAGGAAGGCGATGTGGTGCCGCAGGACGTCCAGCCGACCACGCCGAGGCGGGGCGGCGGCGACGGCTTGGGCGCCGGCGGCGCCTCCCCCTACAGCCTGCTGCGGACGCCCGAGCCGGTCACCGCCGCGGACCCGGACTTCGTGGTCACCGGCGTCGTGCGAAAGGTCAGGTTCCTCGATCACGCCCGCGACGACTTCGCCCTCCTGGACTCCCGCCGGGACGGCTATCTCACCCTGGCCGGCCTGCCGCGAACGCCGATCGAGCGGCTGATCGGACGCCCGCGGCGCAGGCTGTGAGCGCAGCGGCCCAGGTCACTTCCTCTTGCAGGCGGAATTCCAGATCAGCTCGCCCAGGCTTCCGGGAGCGGGAGGGTGCCAGGTATCGTTGGCGGCCTGCAGCGCGATGAGTTTGCCCCCGCCCATCCGGTCGGCATAAAGGCCGTCGTCGATCGTCACCATCCGCTTGCCGCCGCAGTCGAGCCTCATGCTCGAGACGATGGACCGGACCTGCACGCCGTCGATCACCTGCGGGACGGTGAACTCCGTCAGGGTGCGAAGATTGACCTGGGCGTGCGAAGCTGCGTCGGCGCTTTCCAGATAGTAGGTGGTCTGGCTGTTGGCGAAGATCTCCTTCCAGTCGCCCGGCGCCGCGCCGGCGGCGCCGGAGGTCGGCGGCTGCGCGTGCGCCGAAATGGCGCCGGCGAGGGCCAGGGCGGCCAGCAGAACGGCGAGAGACGGCTTGACCATCGGGTGGAAGGCTCCAGGCGCACCCGACTTAGCCGGCGAATGGCCCGCCGGGCCAGCCGCTTTTTGCCGCGCCGCTCGCCGCGGGCGGTGACGACGGGCCAAGGATCGTCCCCAGCAATATTTTCTGCGCGGCCGGGAACCTCGCGACACCGAAGGGGGTTGCGGTACCGGATTGGGCTGCGCGGCTCTGCGGCGCCGTTCCGGCGCGCGCGGCCGGCGACGCCGACCGACTTCGCCCGATCCGCGTGATGCACTGTCGGGGAATCCCATGGCCGAAACCATCGTCGCGCGCTCCGCGCCCGCGAAGTCCCGCAATGGCGCCAACGGCGCCTCCCGGCGCGCCCGCTCGCCGGCGCCCGTTCTGGACAGCCACGAGCTGCTCGCAGCGCTGCGGGCGTTCCGCCGCGGCGACTTCTCGGTTCGCCTGCCGCGCGGCCTTTCCGGGTCCGACGGCGAGATCGCCGAGGCCTTCAACGACGTCGTCGAACTCAACGATCGGATGACGCGCGAGTTCGAGCGGCTGGGCGAGGTGGTGGGGCGGCAGGGCAAGATCAATCACCGGGCGCGCCTGCCGCTGGCGCGCGGCTCCTGGGCCGCCAGCGTCGATGCGGTGAACACCCTGATCACCGACATGGTGCACCCGACCGCGGAGATGGCGCGGGTGATCGGCGCCGTCGCCAAGGGCGATCTCTCCCAGACCATGGACCTCGAGAACGAGGAGCGGCCGTTGCGCGGCGAATTTCTGCGCATCGGCAAGGTGGTCAACACCATGGTGGGCCAGCTCGGCTCGTTCGCCTCGGAGGTCACGCGCGTCGCCCGCGAGGTCGGCACCGAGGGCAAGCTCGGCGGCCAGGCGCAGGTGAAGGGCGTCACCGGAGCGTGGAAGGACCTCACCGACAACGTCAACTTCATGGCCGGCAACCTCACCGGTCAGGTGCGCAACATCGCCGAGGTGACCACCGCCGTCGCCAACGGCGACCTGTCGCGCAAGATCACCGTCGACGTGAAGGGCGAGATCCTGGAGCTGAAG
>DATKRO010000002.1:0-32618 GCA_035532115.1 Caulobacteraceae bacterium
GGAACCGGTTGCACGCCCGCGCGTTGGGCCAGTCGGGGCGAACCCAAGGCAAAGCCAGCCCTGGAGTGCTTCGCTTTCGTCTCGAAGACCTTGTAGATCGGAGGGGTCATGAGTCTTCTCGCCCGACTTGCGCCGCACCTGCCCTACGTGCGCCGCTACGCCCGCGCCCTCACCGGCGATCAGAGCACCGGCGACAACTATGTCCGCGTCGCGCTCGAGGCGCTCGCCGCCGGGGAGCGCCAGCTGGAAAGCTCGATGTCGCCGCGCGTGGCGCTCTATCACGTGTTCCACGCCATCTGGCAGACCTCCGGCGCGCGGCTTGAGCCGCGTCCGGTGGAGAACGCGCCGCGGGCGGACGACCCCGCCGGGCGGCTGATGCGGATCGCGCCGCGCTCGCGCCAGGCCTTCCTGCTCACCGCTCTCGAGGGCTTCACCCCCACCGAGGCCGCGCAGATCCTCTCCACCTCGTTCGACGACGTCGAGAAGCTGATCGCCGAGGCCCAGCGCGAGATCGACGCCGAACTGGCCACCGACGTGCTCATCATCGAGGACGAGCCGGTGATCGCCGCCGACATCGAGGCCCTGGTCAAGGAGCTCGGCCATCACGTCACCGACATCGCCGCCACCCGGCGCGAGGCGGTGGACGCCGTGGCGAGCCAGCCGCCCGGCCTCGTGCTCGCCGATATTCAGCTCGCCGACGGCTCGTCCGGCGTCGACGCGGTCAAGGACATCCTGCAGCGCCACGACGTGCCGGTGATCTTCATCACCGCCTTTCCCGAGCGCCTGCTCACGGGCGAGCGGCCGGAGCCGACCTTCCTGATCACCAAGCCGTTCCAGCCGGAAACGGTGAAGGCGGCGATCGGCCAGGCGCTGTTCTTCCATCCGCGGCGCGCCAAGCAGGCCGCCTGACCGGAACGGGGCGCCGACCTTGGGCGTTGCTCCGCCATCGGCTGACGCAAAGAGACCGCCATGCTCGGATGGGCCATCGCCTTCGCCATTCTCGCCTTCATCGCCGGGGCGTTCGGCTTCTTCGGCCTGGCCGGCCTCGCCGCCTCGGTGGCCAAGGTTCTGTTCGTCATCTTCCTGGTGCTGCTGGTGATCAGCTTCGTCGTCCGCGCCTTCCGCGGCCGATCCGTGGTCTAGCAACCGCTCCGGAGCGCTGCCTCCGTTGCACGCCCGAGGAGGAAGGCGTCCTTCATCCTTCCCCGCGAGCGGGGAAGAGGGACCGCCGCGCCGCCAGGCGCGGGGGTGGAAGGGGCGCGCGCACGACCGTCATCACCCGCAGCCCCCTCCGCCGCCCGGCGCGGCCGCGCCGGGCGCCACCTCCCCCGTTGCACGGGTGAGGAGGAAGGCGTCCTCACTCCTGCCCCGCGAAGCGGGGAAGGGGGACCGCCGCGCCGCCAGGCGCGGGGGTGGAAGGGGCGCACGCACGACCGTCATCACCCGCAGCCCCCTCCGCCGCCCGGCGCGGCCGCGCCGGGCGCCACCTCCCCCGTTGCACGGGTGAGGAGGAAGGCGGCGGGAAGGGGGACCGCCGCGCCGCGGGCGCGGGGGTGGAAGGGGCGCGGCTGGCGCTATCCGGGGCGGTTCACGCCGGCCGGGGAGGGCGGCGCGGGGGTCCACTTGGGCTGCGGCGCGGGCGCGGAGAAGCCGGTCGCCTGCCGCGCCTCGGCGAGCCGCCGGCGGTGCTGGGCCGAGGCGTAAGGCCCGGCATGCCAGGCCCAGGCGGCGAAGACGGCGATCACCGCCAGCGCCAGAGAAATCACCAGCACCCAGAACACCGGTCGGCCCCAGCGGCCTTGGCGGGCGCGGGTCGCGTCGAGATGCGGAGCGTGTGGGCTGGACATGGGAGCAACCGGGGCTGGCGAGAGTCAGGCAGGGAACGCCCTCGGCGACCGCGCCGTTCCGGACCCCGTCCGGGACTCGCGCGCTCGCCTGAACCAAAGGCGCCGCTCTCGGGTTGAGGCCGGCTGGAGGCGCCGATGTTCGGTTTCGTCCTGGTCTGGATCGCCTCGGCGGCGGCCTATCTGCTGTTCGCCGGCGGCTTCGGCGCCGACGAGCTGGCGGCCGCGGCGGCCTGCGGCCTCGCGGGCGCCCTGTGGTCGGCGGCGCTGGCGCGCGCCGCGCCGGCGCGCCTGCGCATCGGCGCCGCGGAACTGGGCGAGCTCGGCCGCGCCGTCGCCGGCCTGCCCAGGGCTGCGGCGCAGGTGGCCGCCGAGCTGGGGCGCGCCATCGTCGAGGGCGGCGGCGGGGCGATCGTGCGCCAGGCGCTTCCCCCCGGCGTCCAGGCCGATGCCGGCCGGCGCGCCGTCGCCGTGCTCGCCCGCTCCCTGGCGCCCGACAGCTTCGTCGTGCGCGACCAGGCCGGTGGCGGCGAGGTGGTGGCGCATGTCCTCGTCCGCGGGGCTCGCAGCCGGGCGCGGCGGGGCGCATGAACCCCTGGCTCGCCGCCGTCATCGCCCTCGTGCCGCCCTTCGCGCTCGGCATGGTCATGTGCGCCCGCGGCGCCCTGGGCCGGCGGGCGGCGGCGGCGCAGCTCGCCGGCTCGATCGGCGTCGTCATGCTCGTCTGCATGACCTTCGCCTTCGGCCAGGCCTCCTCGATCGAGCTGCCCCTGACGCTGGCGCTGCTCGGACTTCCAGCGGCCCTGGTCCTGGCCCTCTTCGTGGAGCGCTGGCTTTGAGCGCCGTCGCCGTCCCTGCCCTGCTGGGCGTCGCCGTGGCGGCGGCCTGGCTGGCGGCGCTGGGCTTCGTGCGCCTGGAGCGGGCGCTCGACCGGCTGCATTGCGCCACCTTCGTCAACACCGTGGCCGGCCCGGCGCTGGCGCTGGCGGTGATCTTCCAGGAAGGCGCCACCAGCCGCGCCTGGATCACCGCGGCCCTCGTCGTCGCGGCCTGCGCCATCGGGGCGGCCGCCAGCCACGCGCTCGGGCGGGCGCTCGTCCTGCGCGACGGCGAGGGAGCATGAGGGTGCTCGTCGCCCTGATGCTGGCGCTGACCCTGGCCGCAGGCCTCGGCGTGGTGCTGTCGCGCGATCCGCGCCGCCAGGTGCTGGCCATGGCCGCCAACGGCCTGGTGCTGGCGCTGCTCTTCTTCGCCCTGCAGGCGCCCGACGTGGCGCTCTCGGAGCTGACGGTGGGGACGGCCGCCACGCCGCTGCTGTTCCTGGTGGCGCTGGCGGCGGTGCGCATGAACCGGCCGCGCAAATGAGCCCCAGGACCCGCGTGGCGCTGATGGCCCTGGTGGGCGCCTGCCTGGCGCCGGCGGTCTGGAGCATCGCCGCCGCCTTGCCGCCGTTCGGAGCGCCGACAGGCGCCTACGGCCCCACGGTCAACGCTCTGGGGCCGCCGCTGCGGCACGTTTCCAACATGGTCAGCGCCGTGAACTTCGACTTCCGCGGCGTCGACACCCTGGGCGAGGAGTTCATGCTGCTGGGCGCCGTCACCGGCGCGGTGCTGCTGCTGCGCGGCGCCCGCGGCGAGGATCTGGCCGACGCGGCCGGGCGCGTCGCCGGCCGGCGCGTCGAGCCGCGATCGTCGGCCGTCGTGCTCGTCTGCCACCTGCTCGGCCCGGCGATCCTGGTCCTGGGCCTCTACATGGCGCTGCACGCCACGGTGACGCCGGGCGGCGGCTTCCAGGGCGGGGTGGTGATCGCCTCCGGCTTCCTGCTCGTCTATCTCGGCGAAGGCTATCGCCCCTGGCGCGCCCTGGTCCGCTCCAGGGCGCTGGCGGTGGCCGAGGGCGGCGGCGCCCTCGTGTTCGCCCTGGCCGGCTTCTGGCCGATGCTCTGCGGCCAGCCCTACCTCGCCAACGTCCTGCCGCTGGGCGTCTTCAGGGACATGCTCAGCGGCGGCCTGATGCTGGTGGAGAACGCCGGCGTCGCCCTGGCGGTGACCGGCGGCTTCGCCATCCTGTTCCTCGAGTTCCTGGAGGAGACGCGCGCGCCCCGTCCACGCGACGAGCCCGGGTCCGGGGGTGGTGCATGAGCGCCGCTCCCTGGCTGGTGGCGGCGCTGCTTTTCGCCGCGGGCGTCTTCGGCATCGTCACCAGCCGCAACTTCATCCATCTGGTCGGCTGCCTCTCGGTCTGCCAGTCCTCCACCTACGTGCTCCTGCTCGGCGTCGGCTACCGCTGGGGCGCGGTCGCGCCGGTGTTCTACGACCACCCGCCCGGGACGCCGGCCGTCGATCCGGTGGTCCAGGCGCTGGTGCTCACCGACATCGTCGTCGGCGCCACCGTCACGGCGCTGCTGCTGGCGATGGCCGTGCGGGTGCACGACAAGACCGGCACGCTCGATCCGCAGGCGCTGGCGCCGTTCCCGGACCGGCGGCGTTGACGCCGGTCGCGAGCCTCGCGCCGCTGACCGTGGCAGGACCGCTCGCGGTCGCCGCGGCCATGCTGGCGCTGGCGCACGCCCTGCCCCGCTACGTCCCGGACGTGATCGCCATCCTCACCGCCCTCGGCGTCGCGGCGATCTGCGCCGTGCTGGCCCGGCACGCCCTGGAGCACGGCGCCCTCGTCTACTGGTTCGGCGGCTGGAGGCCGCTCGGCGGCGTCGTGCTCGGCATCGGCTTCGGCGTCGATCCGGCGAGCGCGGCGATCGCCAGCTTCATCGGCCTGCTCTTCGCCGCCAGCCTCGTCTTCGCCTGGGGCTATTTCGACGAGGTGCATGCGCACTTCCACGTGCTGATGCTGCTGTTCCTGGCGGCCATGGTCGGGTTCTGCCTGACGAGGGACCTCTTCGACCTCTTCGTCTGGTTCGAGGTGATGAGCGTGGCGGCCTTCGCGCTCACCGCCTATCAGCTCGAGGCGCCCTCCCTCGCCGGCGCCCTGAACTTCACCGTCACCAACAGCCTCGCCAGTTTCATGATGCTGGGCGGCGTCGGCCTCGTCTACGCCCGCGCCGGCGTGCTGGATTTCCAGGCGCACGGCCAGGCGGTGGCGCGGGCCGGCCACGACCCGGTGATCGCGGGCGCCTTCTGCCTGCTGGCGGCGGCGCTGATGATCAAGGGCGCCACGGCGCCGTTTCACTTCTGGCTCTCCGACGCCCACGCGGTGGCGCCGAGCCCGGTCTCGGTGATCTTCTCGGGGGCCATGGTCGCCTCGGCGCTGTTCGTGCTGGCCAAGCTCGGCCTGCAGGTCTTCGCCGGCTCGGCCGACGCCCGGGCGCTGATGCGCGGCCTCTTCGTCGGGCTGGGCGCCGTCAGCGCCGTCGCCGGGGGCCTGATGGCCTGGCGCCAGCGCCACCTGAAGCGGATGCTGGCCTTCTCCACCATCGCGCACCTCGGCGTCATGCTGATGGGCCTGGCGAGCCTCACCGCGACCGGCGTCGCGGGGCTGGTGGTCTATTTCGTCGGCCACGGCCTCGTCAAAGGCGCGCTCTTCATGCTGGCCGGCGTGCTGCTCGCCACCGGCCAGAGCATCGACGAACTGCGGCTGAGGGGGCGCGGTCGCGGCCAGTGGGCCACGGGCCTGGCGATGGCGCTGGCCGGCATTCTCCTCGGCGGCGCGCCCTGGGGCGTCCTCGACACCGGGACCGATCTCGTGCATGCCGCCGCCGGCGGGCTCGCCCGGCCCTGGATCGCAGCGGCGATCGTGCTCGGCGCGGGCCTGACCGGGGCGGCGGTGCTCAGGGCCTGCGGACGCATCTTCCTCGGTCTGGGCCCGCAAGCCGGCGAAGAGGCGCACTCGCCCACCGACGAGGAGACGGAGCGGGCCGACCGGCCGCTGTGGCTGATGCTGGCGCCCTGCCTGCTGCTGCTCGCGCTGGCGCTGCTGCCCGCCGAGGCCGCCCGCGGCCTCGTCGCCCGCGCCGTCGCCATGCTGGCCGACCCCTCCGCCATCCCGGCGCGCGTCCCCGCCCTGGGCAGGACCTCCGCCGCCCTCGGCTGGGCCTCGACCGCCCTCAGCCTCTCGATCGCCGCGTTCGCCCTCTGGCGCGAGCGCCTGCCGCGGTTGCTGACCGGCGTCGCGGACCGCGCGACGCGGCCGCTGTTCGGGGTGCTGAAGACGCCCCACAGCGGCCTCGTCGGCGACTACGTGGCCTGGATCGGCGTCGGGCTGGCGGCCTTTTCCATCGCGCTGGCGCTGCGGTGACGCACCTCCCGCATGGGCTCGCCCGAAAAAAACATCGCCGCCCGGAACCAATGCTTCCCGGCGCCGTTTCTGGCTTGCGGAGGCGGCGACGCCCCCCCGACTTGAGGCTGGCGGATGCCAGCCAGCCGTCTCCGCACCCCTCTTCTCGACGATGCAGACTGAGGGCGGCCGGCAAGCAAATCCGGGCCGCCCTCTCTTTGCGCGGGCGCGCGCAAATCGGAACTTCAGCGGTGCGTGGACTCCGGCATTGATGCGGCCTCTCCTTGCGCGGGCGCGCGCAAATCGGAACCGCCCCGGCCAGCCCCCGTTCTTTCTGGAAGAACCGAAGCAAATTACGGGAGAAGGCGCATGGCCGAAGATCGCGCGGGGGGGGCCGAGCCGGGCAATCTGCACTCCGCCTATCGCGCCGGCCGCGACGACGAGCGGGCGCGGCTCGCCAAGGCGCCGGTCGACACCCGCGACCGGCGCTGGCGCGATGTCTACGAGCGCGGCCGCCGCGACGAACGCGCCCGGCGCAGGGGCGCGCCGCTGCTCACCCTGCTGCTGGTGCTGGTCGCCGCGATCGGCGGGGCGTTCATCTATCTGGCGGTGCGCGAAGGCTCGTTCGCCCGTGGCGGCCAGGTCGTCGATCGGGGCCTCGGCCAGGCGGCCCAGCAGGCAAGTCCCGCCATCGGCAGCGCCGGACAGAGCCTGGAGAACGCCGGCCGCTCGCTGAAGCAGTCCGCGTCCGGGCTCGGCCAGTCCTGACCGACCCCGCGCCCAGGGGATTCGCCGGGCTCGGCCTGCGCACGGCCGAGGTGGTGGTCAACCCGGCCTCCACGCGCGCCGGCTGGGCGGGCGCGGCGGAGGCGGCCGGCGCCATCCTCGCCGAGCACGGGCTCGCCGCCCGGCTCTCCTGCGCCGAGGGACCGGCCATCGAGGCGGCCCTGGCCGACGCGGTGGCGCGGGCGCCCGACCTGGTGGTGGTGATCGCCGGCGACGGCACCGCGCGCGCCGCCGCCACCTTGTGCGGACCCGACGGGCCGCTGCTGGCGCCGCTGCCCGGCGGCACGCTCAACGTGCTGCCGCGGGCGCTCTACGGCGCCGGCGACTGGCGCGCCAGCCTGCGCCGCATCGCGCTCGAAGGCGAGGTTCTGGAGGTCCCCGGCGGCGAGATCGCCGGCCAGCGCTTCTACGTCGCCGCCGTGCTGGGCGCGCCGGCGCTCTGGGCCGAGGCGCGCGAGGCGGCGAGGCACGCCAGACCCAGGCTGGCGTGGCGGCGCGCCCGCAACGCGGCGCGGCGCGCGTTCACCGGACGACTGCGCTATGCTGCGGCCGGTCAACCGCCCGAACGCGCCTGGGCGCTGTGCGTGATCTGCCCGATGATCTCCAAGGCCCTCGCCAACGAGACCCAGGCGCTGGAGATCGCGGCCATGGATCCGGCCGGCGCCATCGACGGATTCAGGCTGGCGGCGCATGCCGTCGTCGGCGAATGGCGCGCCGACCGCGCCGTGACCTGCCGGTCCTGCTGCGAAGCGCTGGTCTGGGCGAGCGGGCGCATCCCGGCCATCCTCGACGGCGAGCCGACCCGGCTCGGGCGCGCCGCCGAGGTGCGCTTCCGGCCCCGCGCCTTCCGCGCCCTGGCGCTGGCGACCCCATGACGCTGATCGCGCAGCTCTCCGACCTTCACTTCGGCAGCGAGAACCGGCCGGCGCTGGAGGGGGCGCTGGAGCGCCTGGGCGCCGAGCCTCCGGAGCTGGCGGTGTTCGCCGGGGATCTGACGATGCGGGGGCGCCGCGCCGAATTCGAAGCCGCGCGCCGCTTTTTGGGGCGGCTCTCCTCGGCCTGCCTGGTCACGCCGGGCAACCACGACGCGCCCTATACGCCGGCGCGCATGGGCGCCGCGTTCGGGCGCTACGAGCGCAGCATCGGTCCGGCCGCCGGCCAGGCGTTCGCCTCGCCGCGGCTCGCCGCCGTCGCCATCAACACCGCCCGCGGCGCCCAGTGGCGGCTCGACTGGTCGAAGGGCGCGATCACCCGGCCGCAGGCGCGCCTGGCGCTGGAGCTGCTGGCGGATGCGCCGGCGGCGGCGCTGCGGGTGGTGGTCTGCCATCATCCGCTGGTGGAGATGATCGCCGGGCCGATGAGCGGGCGCGTCCACGGCGGCGAGGCCGCGGCGAGGCTGTTCGCCGACGGCCGCATCGACCTCGTCCTCACCGGCCACGTGCATGCCCCGTTCGCCTTCCCGATGCCCTATGCGGACGGGCTGACCTATGCGGTGGGCGCCGGAACCCTCTCGCATCGCGAGCGCGGGGCGCCGCCGGGGTTCAACCTGATCGAGGCCGACGCCGACGCCGTCCACATCCAGGCGCTCGGCTGGACGGGCGCCAGCTTCGAGCCCTGGCGCGCCTGGTCGCTGCAGCGACGCGCGCCATGCGCGGCGACGCAAGCTGGCCGGCCGCTTCAGCCAATCTGAAACGGAAGCCGCCTCCGACGCCCGGCGCCGCCGCGCCGAGCGCCTCCTCCCCCGTTGCACGGGTGAGGAGGAAAGGTGTCCTCACTCCTGCCCCGCGAAGCGGGGAAGGGGGACCGCCGCGCCGCCAGGCGCGGGGGTGGAAGGGGCGCACGCATGCGCATCATCGCCCGCAGCCCCCTCCGCCGCCCGGCGCTGCCGCGCCGGGCGACACCTCCCCCGTTGCACGGGTGAGGAGGAAGGTCGCTTCATCCTTCCCGCTTGCGGGGGACCGCTTCGATTCGGGTGAAGCGGGCGACTAGGGCGCCCGGCCCCGACCGCGCACCAGGTGCATGATCAGCGAGATCACGAAGAGCACGATGAAGATGTAGAAGAACAGTTTGGCGAGGCCGATGGCCGCGCCGACGATGGCCGAAAAGCCGAGGACGCCGGCGGCGAGGGCGATCACCAGGAAGAGGAAGGCCCAGCCCAGCATGGATCACGCCGGCGCCGGGTGGCGCCAGGGAGCGCGGCGGCCCTGCGCGGCCTGGAACTGCTCGGCGGCGAAATCCCAGTTGGCGAGGTTGTCGAACCAGCCGGCGAGGAAGCCTTCCCGGTCGTTCTGGTGATCGAGATAATAGGCGTGCTCCCAGAGGTCGCAGACGAGCAGCGGGACCATGCCCTGGCGGGTCAGGGGGTCGTCGGCGTCGTGGGTGGCGAAGATCTTCAGGTCGAGGTTCTGCGCCGCCAGCCACACCCAGCCGGAGCCGAAATGGCCGCTCCCCTCCCTGACGAACTCCTCCTTCAGCCTGGCCGGCTCGCCGAAGGAGCGCCCGATGGCGTCGGCGAGTTCGCCGGTCGGCCCGGAACCGTCGGCGGACATGCACTGCCAGAAGAAGGCGTGGTTCCAGGCCTGGGCGGCGTTGTCGAAGAGCTTGATCTTCTCGGGCGAGGTCTCGGCGCCCTTCACCACGCTCTCCAGCGCCGCCGGCCGCTCCCCCGCCTCAAGGAGCAGCTTGTTGGTCGTCTCCACGTACTTGCCGTGGTGCTTGTCGTGGTGGAACTCCATGGTCTCGGCTGAGATCACCGGCTCGAGGGCGTCATAGTCGTAAGGCAGGTCGGGGAGCTTGAACATCGGCGGGGCGCCTCTTTCGTCGCTGCAGGCCCCCGCATCCTCAACCCCTAGCGCGCGGGCGGGTTGCGTCCTTCGACGAAGGCCCGGATCGCGGCGCCGAGGTATTTCGGATTGCGCACGGCCAGCAGGCCGGCGGCGAGGGCGCCGGCGATGGCCAGCACCGGCTGTTCGCGCAGGAACTCCACGGCGCGCTCGACGAGGCGCTGCGGCTCGGCGCCCTTGCGCCGGCGCGCCCTGCCCCGGCCCAGGCCCATCAGCGCCAGGCCGATGACGCCGATGAGCAGCGCCCCGGCGAGGCACACGAGGGCGGCCGCGCCGGCCGTACCGACTTCGGGGCTGAGAACCGCGAAGAGGGCGAAGGCGGCGGCGACGACGCACACGCCCGCGCTGACCGCCAGCGCCGAGATCGCCCCCAGGACGAAGAGTAGCCGCCGCAGGTTCACTTGCCGCTGCGGTTGGCCAGCAGCAGGCCCAGCAACAGCCCGACGCCCAGCCCGGCCAGGGTGGCCGTCACCGGGCGCTCCTTGACGCGCGCGACGACGTACCTTTGCGCCTCGTCGAACTGTTCGCCGGCGCTGTCGCGATACGACTGGGTCTGCACCTTCAGCGCCTCGACGCCTTCGCGCAGAGCCTTCTCGACGCGCCGGCTGGCGTCGTTGAGGCTGCGTTCGGCCAGGCCCAGGGCGTCGGCGAAGCTCCTCTGTCCGGTGTCGAGCGCGGCCCTGGCGGCGCTCCTGGCCGAGGCCTTAGCCTCGGCGGCCTCTTCGACGGCGTCGGTCATGGTCTCGGCTGACATGGTCATTCTCCGGCATTGCCAAAAGGTCCACGCAGATCGCGCAGCCGCTGGACTTGCCCGTCAACGCCGGCTGCGCGGGGCAAGTTCCGGCCACGCCCTACTAACGGGGCAATATAAACACGAGCTCGCCGTTGCGCGAATCGCGCCCTCGCGTTCGTGGCGTCACGCCAATTTCATCGCCTGCCGCGCCAAGGCGCCCTATGGTCGCGGCCATGGACGAAGGCTTCCAGCCGCATCCGAACCCTCCCGACCGGCGCACGAACGAGCCAGAGCGCGCCAGGCTTGCGCTCGCCGCCGCGCGCATGGGCGAGTTCGAGTGGGACGCGCAAGGCGCCGTGCTCACCGTCAGCGAGCGCATGGCCGAGATCACCGGCCTGGCGGCGGGTGCAACGCCCGGCGAGGCCGGCGCGGGCTGGTTCCGCAACCTGCATCCCGATGACGAGCCGGCGGCGCGGCGCGCGGCGGACCAGGGCCTGGCGCGCGACGGGCGCTGCGAACTCGAATACCGGATGATCCGGCCCGACGATGGCCGAACCGTGTGGATCCACTGCGCCGCCATGGCCCTGCCGGGCGCCGGCGGCCAGGCGCGGCGGATCATCGGCGTCGTGCGGGACGTCAGCGAGCGCAAGGCCCAGGAGAACGCCCGCGAGGCGCTGGTGGCCGAGCTCGATCACCGGGTCAAGAACGTGCTGGCTTCGGTGCAGTCGCTGGCGGCCCAGTCGGCGCGCAAGACCACCTCGCTCGACGCGTTCCTGAAGACCTTCGCGGGACGGCTGGAGGCGATGGCCTCGGCCCACACCCTGCTCACCGCGACGCGCTGGCGCGGCGCCGAGATCAGCCACGTCGCCGCCGCCGAACTGGGCGGCCTCGCGCCCGGCCAGGCGCGCTGGTCCGGGCCGGAAATCGTGCTGAACCCGCGCGCCACCAACGCCCTGACGCTCGCCCTGCACGAGCTCGCCACCAACGCGGTGAAGTATGGTGCGCTCTCCTCCGACACCGGGCGCGTGGAGGTGAGCTGGACGGCGCGTCCCGGCGGCGGATTCGCGCTCGCCTGGCAGGAACGCGGCGGACCCCCGGTCGCGCCGCCGGGTCGGCGGGGCTTCGGCTCGGTGCTGCTCGAACGCGTCACCGGCCGCGAACTCGGCGGCGGCGCCGGCATCGAGTTCCGCCCCGACGGGGTGCGCGTCTCCATCTGCGCCGACGCCTCGGCGCTGGCCGCGCCCTCCATCGCGGCCGCGCCGGACCGCCCTGCTCCCAGCCCGCCCGAGACCATCGCCGGCGCCTCCTCGGGGGCGTTGCCGGGCGGCGGCGTCAAGGGGCAGCGGATCATCATCGTCGAGGACGCCGTGCTGCTGGCCCTGGAGCTGGAGGCCGGGCTGGTCGAGGCC
Organism: Caulobacteraceae bacterium; assembly: GCA_035532115.1. Taxonomy (GTDB): domain Bacteria; phylum Pseudomonadota; class Alphaproteobacteria; order Caulobacterales; family Caulobacteraceae; genus Acaudatibacter. The sequence continues at coordinate 11,846 of DATKRO010000002.1, forward strand.
GGCGCCCAGGTGGTCGGCGCGGCGGCCGACGTCGAGGAGGCGCTGCGGCTGATCGAAACCCCTTTCGACGTGGCGGTGCTAGACGCCAACCTGAACGGCCGGCCGGTGACGCCGGTGGCCGCGGCGCTGGCCGCGCGCGGCAAGCCCTTCATCATCGCCACCGGCTACGGCGACGCCTGCCCCGCGCCCGAAGGCTTCGACGCCCCGGTGGTGCGCAAGCCCTACAACGTCAACCAGATCGCCGCCGCCGTCGCCGAGGCGCTGGCGCAGGCCCGTCGCTGAGCCTCGGGCCGGGCGCCTACAGCAGCTTCTCGAGCCGGATCGGCAGGTCGCGGATGCGCTTGCCGGTGGCGTGCCAGACGGCGTTGGCGACGGCGGCGTTCATGCCGACGATGCCCAGCTCGCCGACGCCCTTCACCCCCAGCGGATTGCAGAGCCGGTCCTCCTCGGGGACGAGGATCACCTTCACCTCGCCGATGTCGGCGTTCACCGGGATCAGGTAGTCGGCATAGTTCTTGTTGACGTAGCGGGCCGAGCGCCGGTCGATCTCGGTTTCCTCGAAGAGCGCCGCGCCGATCCCCCAGATCATCCCGCCCATCAGCTGGCTGCGCGCCGTCACCGGATTGAGGATGGTCCCGGCGGCGAAGGCGCCGACCGCGCGAGGAACCCGGATTTCGCGCGTGGCCGCGTGCACCCGCACCTCGACGAACTGGGCGCCGAAGGCATAGGCGAGACGGTCTTTCAGGTCCGATCCCCTCGCCATGGCCATCTGGCCGGCGTCGACCATCTCGACGCCGTCCTTCGGCGCGCCCTCGGGCACGTTCTCGGCGTAGATCTCCAGAGGTCCGCTGGCGACGCGGGCCAGCGCTTGCGCCAGCGGCTCGCGCCGCTCGCCCGGACCCGAGAGCCCGCCGTCCACGAGGCGCAGGGCGCCCGGATCCAGGCCCGCGAGCGGACTTTCCTCGGTGCGCACCGCCGCCTGCGCCAGCTTCGCGCGCGCCATCTCGCAGGCCTTGGCCACGACGTTGCCGACGCTGGCGGCGTGGTTGGAGCCGGCCGAAAGTCCGGCGGGCGGCAGGTCGGAATCGCCGATCGAGACGCTGATCCTGTCGATGGGCAGCCCCAGCCGCGCCGCCGCCACCTCGGCGATGATGGTGTAGGTTCCCGTGCCCAGATCCTGGGCGCCCAGTTCGATCCTGGCCTCGCCCGCGGGCCTCAGGGTCAGCCGAGCGGCCGCCGCGCCGATGTTGGCGGGGTAGATCGCCGAGGCCATGCCCCAGCCGATCAGCCAGTCGCCGTCGCGCATGGACGAAGGCGCGGGCGTGCGGCGCGCCCAGCCGAAAACGGCGGCGGCGGCGTCGAGGCACGGCGCCAGCGAGCGGCTGGTGAAGGGCCGGCGCTTTTCGGGGTCGCTCATGGTGTCGTTGAGCTTGCGCAGGCGCACCGGATCGATGCCGAGCGCCACCGCCAGCTCGTCCATGGCGCTCTCGAAGGCGAACACATAGGGCGTCTCGGGCGGGGCGCGCATGAAGCCGGGGGTGTTGCGGTCGGCGTGGACCACCTCGACCCCGGTCGCCACGTTTGGCGAGGCGTAGAGCACCGCCGTGCTCTTGACCCCGGAGACGTTGTAGTTCGAGGGTCGGCTGGTCACTTCCTGGCCCTGGTGGATCACCGCCGTCAGCCGGCCGTCGCGCGCGGCGCCCAGGGCGACGCGGTGGCGGGTCTCGGCGCGATAGGTGGCGATGGTGAAGCCCTGGGCGCGGGTGGCGACGAGTTTCACCGGGCGGCCCAGGCGCCTGGCCGCGATGGCGATCCAGGCGGTGCGCGCCGTGATCGCGCCTTTGGCGCCGAACGCCCCGCCGACATATTTCGAAAGGGCGCGGATCGCCTGCGGATCCATGGAGAGCTGGCGGGCGAGGGCGCCGCGCAGGCCATGCACGAACTGGCTCGGCTCCTGCACGATCAGCCGGCCGTTCTCCCAGGCGCAGGTGGTCGTATAGAGTTCCATCGGATTGTGGTGCTGGGCCGGCGTCGAATAACGCCGATCGACCTGCACCGGCGCGGCGGCCAGGGCGGCTCGCGCATCGCCCACGAAGGGCATTGGCGCCCCGTCCGCGTGCGGGTCTTCGGCGGCGGCGCCGGGCGCATCGAAGCCGGCGGCGGCGGGCTCGGCGGCGTAGCGCACCCGCAGCCGGCGCGCCGCCTCGCTGGCGCTCTCCAGGCTTTCGGCGACGACGACCGCGACGATCTGGCCGTCGTGCCAGATGCGCTCGCTCTCCAGGGTCGTGGTGGCGGAGCCGCCGGCGTCGCCGGGCGGCGGCGGCGTCCTCGCCAGCTCGCCGACGTTGGCGTGGGTGAGGACGTCGAGGACCCCGGCCATGGCGCGGACCTCGTCGGCGTCGATCCCGGTCACGCGGCCGCGGGCGATCGGGCTGGTGACCAGGACGGCGTAGGCGGGGTTGGCGAAGGGCTCGTCGGACGGATAGCGGGCCGCCCCGGTCACCTTGGCGCGCCCGTCGATCCTGAGCTGCGGCTCGCCGATGGAAACGCCCATCAGACCTCCATCGCCTGCGCGGCCATCAGGGCGCGGACCAGGGTGCGCCGGCCGAGTTCGGGCTTGTAGTCGTTGCCGCCGTGGGTCACCGCGCCGGCGAAGGCGGCCTCGGCGGCCGCGCCGGCGGACGCCTGGTCGAGGCGCCGTCCCGCCAGCCGCGCCTCCGCCACGCGCGAGCGCCAGGGGCGGGTCGCGACGCCGCCGAGCGCGATGCGGGCCTGGCGCACCACGCCGTCCTCCAGGTCGAGCGCCACCGCCGCCGCGGCGAGGGCGAAGTCGAACGAGGCGCGGTCGCGGACCTTCAGATAGAGCGAGCGCCGCGTCCAGGGGCCGGCGGGAACGAAGAAGCCGGTGATGAGCTCGCCCGGCGCGAGGGCCGTCTCGATGTGCGGCGTCGCCGCCGGCGCCCGGTGCAGGCCCTCGAACGCCATCATCCTGGGTCCAGCCGGGCCGAGGATCTCCACCTCGGCGTCGAGCGCGGTGAGCGCCTGGCCGAGGTCGCCGGGATAGGTGGCGATGCAGGCCTCGCTGACGCCAAGCACCGCATGGCGGCGGTTGACGCCCTCCAGCGCCGCGCAGCCGGAGCCGGGGTCGCGCTTGTTGCAGGCCGCAAAGCTGACATCGCGGAAATAGGCGCAGCGCGTGCGCTGCAGCACGTTGCCGCCCAGGCTGGCCATGTTGCGCAGCTGAGGGCTGGCGGCGAGGCGCAGGCTGTCGGCGATCAGCGGATAGTCGCGTCGGACCTCGGGGTGCGCCTCGGCCTCGCTCATCCGCGCCAGCGCGCCCAGGCGCAGGCCCTTCGGCGTCGCCTCGACCGCCCCGAACCTCGTCGCCAGGGCGTTGACGTCGACGAGGCGCGCAGGGCCTTCGACGTCGAGCTTCATGAGGTCGATCAGGGTCGTGCCGCCGGCAAGGTAGCGGGCGACGCGATCCGGCCGCGCGGCCGCGGCGAGCGCCTGGCGCGGGTCCGCGGCGCGGACGTAGTCGAAGGCGCGCATCAGCCCCTGGCCATGGCGGGCGCGGCTGACATGATCGCCGCGACGATGTGCGGATAGGCGGCGCAGCGGCACAGATTGCCGCTCATGTGTTCGCGAATCTCGTCGGCCGAGCCGGCGTGGCCCTCGTTCACCAGCGCCACCGCCGAAAGGATCTGCCCGGGCGTGCAATAGCCGCACTGGAAGGCGTCCGCCTCGATGAAGGCCGCCTGCATCGGATGCAGCGCCGCGCCCGGGCCGGCGAGGCCCTCGATGGTGGTGATGGCCCGCCCCTGCGCCGCCGCCGCCAGGGTGAGGCAGGCGAGAATCCGCCGCCCGTCCGCCAGCACCGTGCAGGCGCCGCACTGGCCGTGGTCGCAGCCCTTCTTGGCGCCGGTGAGGCCGAGGTGCTCGCGCAGCGCATCGATGAGGGTGGTGCGCGGATCGAGGGCGAGCCGGCGGGCCTCGCCGTTGACGTTCAGCGCCAGATCGGGGCCGGCGGGGAGCGGCGCCTCGGCCCTCGCCGCGCCGGGGTACACCGGCGGCAGAACCGCCGTCCCGGTCCCGCCGCCGAGGACCCCCCGGCGACTGGGACCCCTGGGCGCCTGCTCGCCATCGTTGCTCATCCGCGCCGGCTAACCGCGGGAGCACGGCGACTGTTCCAGGAGGGCGGGCTGGAGTTCGCCGCGTCGCACCCCCTCCGACGCCCGGCGCCGCCGCGCCGAGCGTCATCTCCGCCGTTGCACGGGTGAGGAGGAAGGCCTCGCTCTTCCCCCGCAAGCGCAGCGCCGCGGGGGAGACGGCTGAACGCCAGTCCTCAGGCCTCGACCGCCTCCTTCGGGGTCTCTTCCTTGGCGGACAGATCCTCGCCGGTCTGCTGGTCGACCACGCGCATGGAGAGGCGCACCTTGCCGCGGTCGTCGAAACCGAGGAGCTTGACCTTCACGGTCTGGCCCTCGTGCAGCACGTCGGAGACCTTGTTGACCCGGTGCGGCGCGATCTGGCTGACGTGGACCAGGCCGTCCTTGGCGCCGAAGAAGTTCACGAAGGCGCCGAAGTCGACGATCTTGACCACCTTGCCGTCGTAGATCTGACCGATCTCCGGCTCCGAGGCGATGGACTTGACCCAGTCGACCGCGGCCTTGATCTTGGCGCTCTCGGGCGCCGAGATCTTCACCGTGCCGTCGTCGGAGATGTCGATCTTGGCGCCGGTCTTCTCGACGATCTCGCGGATCACCTTGCCGCCCGAGCCGATCACTTCGCGGATCTTGTCGGTGGGGATGGTGAGCGTCTCGATCTTGGGCGCGTATTCGCCGATCTCGTCGCGGGCGCCGGAGAGCGCCTTGCCCATCTCGCCCAGAATGTGCAGCCGGCCGTCGCGGGCCTGGTCGAGCGCCTTGGCCATGATCTCCTTGGTGATGCCGGGGATCTTGATGTCCATCTGCAGCGAGGTGATGCCGTCGGCGGTGCCGGCGACCTTGAAGTCCATGTCGCCGAGGTGATCCTCGTCGCCGAGGATGTCGGAGAGCACCGCAAAGCCGTCCTTCTCCAGGATGAGGCCCATGGCGATGCCGCTGACCGGCTTCTTGATTGGCACGCCGGCGTCCATCAGGGCGAGCGAGGCGCCGCAGACGGTGGCCATCGAGGACGAGCCGTTCGACTCGGTGATCTCGGAGACGAGGCGGACGGTGTAGGGGAACTCCTCCTTGGCCGGCAGCATCGGCCGCAGGGCGCGCCAGGCGAGCTTGCCGTGGCCGATCTCGCGCCGGCCCGGCGCGTTCATGCGGCCGGTCTCGCCCACCGAATAGGGCGGGAAATTGTAGTGCAGCAGGAAGCTTTCCTTGTAGGTGCCCTCGAGCGCGTCGATGAACTGCTCGTCGTCGCCGGTGCCGAGCGTCGCCACCACCAGGGCCTGGGTCTCGCCACGGGTGAAGAGGGCCGAGCCGTGGGTGCGCGGCAGCACCGAGACCTCCGAGACGATCGGGCGGACCCGATCCACCGGGCGCCCGTCGATGCGCCGGCCGGTCTCCAGGATGCCGCGGCGCACCACCTCGGCCTCGCAGTCCTTGAAGACACCGGCGAGCTTGGCGGGCTCGACGCCGTCGGGCCTGGCGTCGGATCTGGCGAACGCCTCCACCGCCCTGGCCCTGGCCGCGGCCACCGCGTCGTGGCGCGCGCCCTTGGCGGTGATGGCGTAGGCGGCGGCGATGTCCTGGCTGACCAGGCGCTTGACCTCGGCCTTGAGCGCCGCGGTGTCGTCCGCGGTGAAGTCGAACGGCTCCTTGGCGGCGTGCTCGGCCAGCTCGATGATCGCCTCGATCACGTCGCGGCAGGCGTCGTGGGCGAACATCACCCCGCCCAGCACCTGATCCTCGGTCAGTTCCTCGATCTCGGACTCGACCATCATCACCGCGTCCTGCGTGCCGGCGACGACGAGGTCCATGCGGTTGGCGTCCTCCTTGCGCTGGTCGAGCGTCGGGTTGAGGACGTACTGGCCATCGATGAAGCCGACGCGCGCCGCGCCGATGGGCCCCATGAACGGCACCCCGGAAATGGTCAGCGCCGCCGACGCCGCCACCATGGCGACGATGTCGGGATCGTTCTCCAGGTCGTGGGAAAGCACGGTGACGATCACCTGGGTCTCGTGCTTGAAGCCCTTGACGAACAGCGGCCGGATCGGCCGGTCGATCAGGCGCGAGACCAGGGTCTCCTTCTCGGAGGGCCGGCCCTCGCGCTTGAAGAAGCCGCCCGGAATCTTGCCGGCGGCGAAGGTCTTCTCCTGGTAGTTGACGGTGAGCGGGAAGAAGTCGAGCCCGGCGCGGGGCTGCTTCTCGAACACCACGGCGGCGAGCACGGTGGTCTCGCCATAGGTGGCGAGCACCGCGCCGTCGGCCTGGCGGGCCATGCGGCCGGTCTCGAGGGTGAGACGGCGGCCGCCCCACTCGATGGTCTTGCGTTTGATGTCGAACATGTCTCTTGGCTTTCTCGTGGTCCGAAGGCCCATTCCTTCGGGGCGGCGAGGGCGGTGGGGGCTCATCTGGCCGCCGATCCGCAGATCCCCGCCATCGTGGCAGGCTTCAGGCGAGGACCGGATCTGCCGATCCTCGGTCGAATGGTCGCGAGTCTAGCACGGGACCGGGTTGCGCTGCGCGCCTGCGGCCTTTCGGGCGGGACACGGGGGCAAACCTGGGGCCGGGCGCCGCGGCTTCCAAGGGCGGGCGCCAAATTGCGGCGCGGGCTTAACGACGCAGCCCCAGGGTTCCGATCAGCGCCTGATAGCGTTCCTGGTCGGAGTCTTTCAGGTGGTCGAGCAGCGAGCGGCGCTGCGAGACCAGCTTCAGCAGCCCGCGGCGCGAGTGGTTGTCCTTCTTGTGGGTCTTGAAATGTTCGGTGAGGTTCGCGATCCGCTCCGAGAGGATCGCCACCTGCACCTCCGCCGAGCCGGTGTCGGCCTCGCCGCGGGCGTGGGTTCGGATCAGCTCGGTCTTGCGTTCGGCCGTGATCGACATCGAGTAAGTTTCTCCGCTCAGGTGACCTTGAAGACCCGCGTGGGATTGAGCCGTCCCGCGCGCATCTCGCAGAGCGCGACGATCTCCTCGCCCTGGAACGCCGAGACGGTGCGCGAGGCCGCGTCGAGCCTCGCCTTCAGCGCCTCCGCCTGCCGGGGAAGGAGGACGATCGAGCGTCCCTGCGTCAGCCGGAAGGCGTCTTCCTGGGTCACGGCCAGCGCCGGGATGTCGTCCAGCGCGGTCTCGACGGGGAGCAAAGCCTCCTGACGCGCGCCCCTATGGCACAACTCCTCCAGGGTTTCCAGACTCATGGCCGTCGCGTCGCGGAATGCGCCGACGCGGGTGCGGCGCAGCGCGCTGACGTGGGCGCAGGCGCCGAGCTCGGCGGCCAGATCGCGCACCAGGGCGCGCACATAGGTTCCCTTGCCGCAGTCGAGCTCGATATCGGCGTGGTCCGCGTCCGGCTGGCCGGTCACCCGCGCCGAGGCGATCGACACCCGGCGCGCCTCCAGTTCGACGGCCACGCCCCGGCGAGCCAGGTCGTAGGCGCGCTCGCCGTCCACCTTCACCGCCGAGAACGCCGGCGGGACCTGCCAGATGTCGCCGACGAACCCCGCCAGCGCCGCCTCGAGCGCGGCGCGGTCCGGGCGCACGTCGGAGGTCGCGGTGGTCGCGCCCTCGCGGTCGAAGCTGGCGGTGGCGCGGCCCCACTCGACGGTGAAGCGGTAGGTCTTGTCGGCGTCCACCAGGAAGGGAACGGTCTTGGTCGCCTCGCCGAGCGCGATCGGCAGCACCCCGGTGGCCAGGGGGTCGAGGGTGCCGGCGTGGCCCGCCTTCTGGGCGTTGAACAGCCGCCGCACCTGGCCGACCGCCTGGGTCGAGGTCAGGTTCGCCGGTTTGTCGAGCGACACCCAGCCCGAGACCTGATCGCCCTTGCGCCTGCGGGCCACCCGGTCAGTCCCGGTTCTCGAGGTCGCGCCGCACCCGCGGATCGGCGAGCAGCCGGTTCATCCGCTCGGCCTCGTCGAAGCTGTCGTCGTGCAGGAACTTCAGGTCCGGCGTGAAGCGCAGCTCGATGGCGTGGCCGAGGCGCCCGCGCAGGAAGCGGGCGGCGCGGTTGAGCGCGGCCACCACCTCGCCCGCCTGGCCGCCGCCGAGCGGCTCGACGAAGCAGACGGCGTGCCTCAGGTCCGGGCTCATCCGCACCTCGCTGAGCGTCACCGAGACGCCGGCCAGCGCCTCGTCCTGGGGCGGCTCGACGCGCAGGATCTCCACCAGGGCGTGACGCACCAGCTCGCCGGCGCGAAGCTGGCGCTGCGTTGGCCCGGCGGCGGGGCGGCGATGCGGAGGTGCGGGGCGAGGCATGCAAGGCGGCTCCCCCCGGCGGGCGGATCGAACGCAGCGCGCGGGGAGGCGCGCTTCTAGGGCGCCGGCCCGAGCGAGTCCAGCGCCCGGCCGGCGGCGGGGCGGCGTCTGGCCGACCGGAGCGGCCTCGACCGACTTGTCGGCTCGCCTGGTCGAGCGTGCGGCCTCAGTAGTGGTAGCGGCACTGGGCGATTCGAGCTGTTGCGCGCGCCCCTTGCCCGTCGCCCGAGAGACCAGACGGTCCTCGAGGGTGATCCGCCTCGACCACCAGCCTTGGAGCTCTCCCCGCAGCGGCTCCGGCTTGCCCGTTCCCTTGAAGGGCGAGCGCATGCATTCACCGATGAGCCCGTTCAGGCGCTCCAGGGTGTTCGCATCGGAGGCCTGCCAATGGAGGTAATCGTCCCAGGCCTGGTCGGCGAAGACGAGCCTCACGGCTCGGCGAGGTCGCGTTCCGAGCCGGCGCCCGCCTCGAGCTGACCGATGGCCTCGGCGAGGCGCCGGGCATTGGCGGGGCTGGACATCAAGTGATGCGTCTCCTCCATGGCGCTCCAGTCCGCAAGCGACACCATGACCACCGCCTCGCCCCGCTTGCGCGTGACCACGACCGGCGTCCGGTCTTCCACGACCCGGTCCATCACCTCCTTGAGGCGGGCCCGGGTGGCCGAATAGGTGAGCACGTCCATGGATAGCCTCCGTCACCCAGGCGCAGCGATGCGGCCTCGCGACATGGCCGACGCGCTGATTGCCGCGACAGCGGCCGTGCACCGCAAGATGCTGGTCACCCGCAACGTAGCCGACTTCAGGGATCTGGGCGTCCAGATCGTCGACCCTTGGAACCTCCGATAGATTGTTGGCGCCGGGGCTCTACCGGACCTCGCCGGCGGCGAAGCGCGCCAGCGCGCTCGGGAGCGATCGCGGCGCCGGGCGGCGCGAGGGAGGTCTTGTTGACCTGCCTGTCCGGGCGGCTGATATTGGCGCGCAGGCGGCGCAATGGGCTCGTTGGGTTTGGGGCCGGCCCCCGCGGAGCCGCCGTGGCGCGGGCCGCCCGGGGCGAACGCATCGATGCAGCCGAAGACAGCCCTGATCACCGGCGTCAACGGCCAGGACGGCTCGTATCTGGCCGAACTCCTGCTCGGCAAGGGCTACGTGGTGCATGGAATCAAGCGGCGGGCGTCCTCGTTCAACACCGACCGCATCAACCACCTCTATCAGGATCCCCACAGCGGCGACCTGAAGTTGATCCTCCACTATGGCGACCTTACCGACAGCTCCAGCCTCGTCGGCCTGGTGCAGGCGATCCAGCCGGACGAGATCTACAACCTCGGCGCCCAGAGCCACGTGGCGGTGAGTTTCGAGCAGCCCGAATACACCGCCAACGTCGACGCGCTGGGCGCGCTACGCCTGCTGGAGGCGATCCGGCTGAACGGGCTGGCGCAGAAGACGCGCTTCTACCAGGCCTCCACGTCCGAACTCTTCGGCCTCGCCCGGGAAGCGCCGCAGCGCGAGACCACGCCCTTCCATCCGCGCAGTCCCTATGCGGTCGCCAAGCTCTACGCCCACTGGATCACCGTGAACTATCGCGAGGCCTATGGGATGTTCGCGTGCAACGGCCTTCTGTTCAACCACGAGAGCCCGCGGCGCGGCGAGACCTTCGTCACCCGCAAGATCACGCGCGGGCTGACGCGAGCGCTGCTGGACCTGCAGCCCGACGTGCAGCTGGGCAATCTCTCGGCGCGGCGCGACTGGGGCCACGCCCGCGATTACGTCGAGATGCAGTGGCTGATGCTTCAGCAGGAGAGCCCGCGCGACTACGTCATCGCCACCGGCGCGCAGCACTCGGTGCGCGATTTCGTCCGTCTGGCGGGCGCGGCTCTGGGGGTCGAGATCGCCTTCGAGGGCGAGGGGGCGGACGAGGTCGGGCGCATCGTCGCGGTCAACGCCAACGCCACCGCCCGGCGCCCCGGCGACGTGATCGTGCGGGTGGACCGGCGCTACTTCCGTCCCGCCGAGGTCGAGGCGCTAGTGGGGCAAGCCGACCTCGCCCGGCGCGAGCTGGGCTGGAATCCGCGCACCTCGCTGGAGTCGCTGATCGAGGAGATGGTTCTCAGCGACTACGAGGCCGCCCGGCGCGAACAGCTGGTGCGCCGCTATGGCTACGCGGTGCACGAGCCGCATGAGTAGGCCCGCCATCGACCGCGACGCCAGGATCTATGTCGCCGGCCACCGCGGCATGGTGGGCAGCGCCATCGCGCGGCGCCTGGAGGCGGGCGGCTACCACAACCTGGTGACCCGCACCCGCGCCGAGCTCGACCTCATCGACTTTGCCGCCACCGAGGCGTTCCTCGCCGCCGAGAAGCCCGACTACATCTTCATGGCGGCCGCGCGGGTCGGCGGCATCTGGGCCAACAGCGCCTATCCGGCCGACTTCATCCGCGAGAACCTGGCCGTGCAGCTCAACCTGGTCGAAGCCGCGCACCGGGCCGGCGTGCAGCGGCTGATGTTCCTGGGCAGCAGTTGCATCTATCCGCGCGACTGCCCCCAGCCGATCCGGGAAGACTATCTGCTGAGCGGGCCGCTCGAGCCGACCAACGAGCCCTACGCCGTCGCCAAGATCGCCGGCCTGAAACTGTGCGAGGCCTACAATCGCCAGCATGGCCGCCAGTACGTCAGCGTGATGCCAACCAACCTCTACGGGCCGAACGACAACTACGACGGCCAGACCAGCCACGTGTTCGCCGCCCTGCTGCGCCGGGCGCACGAAGCCAAGCAGAATGGCGAGCGGGCCTTGACGGTCTGGGGCGCCGGCGCGGCGCGGCGCGAGTTCCTCCACGTCGACGACATGGCCGACGCCTGCGTCTTCCTGATGGAGCGCGACTACGGCGGAGCGATGCTCAACGTCGGCTGCGGCCACGACATCGCCATCGCCGATCTGGCGCGGCTGATGCTCGAGACCGTCGGCGCTCAGGCGGCCCTGAGCTTCGATGCGTCAAAGCCGGACGGCACGCCGCGCAAGCTGCTCGACGTCTCGCGCCTGACGGCGCTCGGATGGACGGCGCGCATCGGCATCGAGGAGGGCGCGCGGCTCGCCTATCGCGCCTTCCTGGCCGAGCGGACCGCCGACCGCTAGCCGCCCGGAAACTAGCGCCAGATCGGCGCTCCGCCTCCCGGCAGGCCGAGGCTGGGCCATTTGCGCGTCACGGTCTCGATCACCGCCTCGTCCATGCGGATCTGCCGGCCCCAGGGGCGCTGCGTCTCCGGCGGCCATTTGCTGGTGGCGTCGAGGCCGATCTTCGAGCCGAGGCCCGACTGGGGCGAGGCGAAATCGAGGTAGTCGATCGGGGTCGACTCGACGAGGGTGATGTCGCGGGCCGGATCCATGCGCGTCGCGATGGCCCACATCACGTCCTTCCAGTTGCGCGCGTCGATGTCGTCGTCCACCACGATCACCCATTTGGTGTACATGAACTGGCGCAGGAACGACCAGACCGCCATCATCACCCGCTTGGCGTGGCCGGGGTAGGCCTTCTTCATCGAGACCACGGCGATGCGGTAGCTGCACCCCTCCGGCGGCAGCCAGAAATCGACGATCTCGGGGAACTGGGCGGTGAGCAGCGGCACGAAGACCTCGTTGAGCGCCTCGCCCAGGACCGAGGGCTCGTCGGGCGGGCGGCCGGTGTGGGTGGTCAGATAGATCGGATCGCGCCGCATGGTGATCGCCGTCACCTGGAAGACGGGGAAGGGCTCGACCGAGTTGTAATAGCCGGTGTGGTCGCCGTAGGGTCCCTCGTCGGCGTAGTCGTCGAGCAGCACCTCGCCCTCGATGACCATCTCGGCCTGGGCCGGAACCAGGAGCGGCTGGGTCCTGGCGGGAACCAGCTCCACCGCCGCGCCGCGCAAGAGGCCGGCGAACTGGTATTCCGAGAGGGTGTCCGGGACCGGGGTGACCGCCGCCAGGATGGTCCCCGGATCGGCGCCAATGACGGCGCAGGCGGGCAGGGGCCCCGGCCGGCCGGCGCCCTTCCAGCGACGGTGGTGCTGGGCGCCGCCGCGATGGGCGAGCCAGCGCATGATGGTGCGGTCGCGCCCGATCACCTGCATGCGGTAGATGCCGAGGTTGAAATCGTCCTCGCGCGAACTCGAAGGCCCCCTGGTGACGACGAGCGGCCAGGTGATCAGCGGCGCAGGCTCGCCGGGCCAGCAGGTCTGGATCGGCAACGCCGCCAGATCGATGTTCGAGCCGGTGAGCACCACCTGCTGCACCGGCGCCCGCGCCACCTTTCTTGGCCGCATGTCCATGACGGTGCGGGCGAGCGGGATCAGGTCCAGCGCCTCCTTCATGCCGCGCGGCGGCTCGGGGCTGCGCAGGAGCGCCAGCAGTTCGCCGACCTCGCGCAGATCGGCGGGCGACGTCCGCGCCCCGCCCTTCAGCGTCACCCCCATGGCGACGCGCTTCACCGTGCCGAAGAGATTGGCGAGGCAGGGGATCGCCGACACCTGGCCATCCGCCCGGATCGGCCGCTCGAACAGCACGGCGGGGCCGCCGGCGGCGAGCAGCCGCGTGCAGATCTCGGTGATCTCCAGCTCGATAGAGACCGGCTCGGTCACCCGCACCAGCTCGCCCTCGGATTCCAGGCGCGCGATGAAGTCCCTCAGACTGCGGTAGGCCATCTGTTCTCCCGGCGCGGCAGAGCCCCCGCGTCCCGCGGGGAAGAGCGAGGGAAGGACCTCGCGATCCGACCTCCCGTGCGCTATGGCCGATTGCATGGCGCTGGCCAAGATTTGCGGACTCTCGACCCCCGAGACGGTGGCGGCGGCGGTGGCGCACGGCGCGGCCTATCTCGGCTTCACCTTTTTCGACAAGAGTCCCCGCTGCGTCACGCCCGAGCTGGCGGCGCGGCTGGCGGCGCCGGCGCGGGGCAGGACGCGGATCGTGGCGCTGGCGGTCGATCCCTCCGACGTGCTGCTGCGCCAGATCGCCGAGGCGCTGCGGCCGGACTTCATCCAGCTGCACGGGCGCGAGACGCCGGCCAGGGTGCGCGAGGCGGCGATGCGAACCGGGGCCGGGACGATCAAGGCGATCCCGATCGGCGAGGCGGCCGATCTCGCCCGCGTCTGCGACTACGAAGCCACCGCCGACCACGTCATGCTCGACGCCAGGGTCCCGCCCGGCGCCGACCGGCCCGGCGGCCAGGGGATCAGCTTCGACTGGTCGCTGACCGCCGGCCGCCGCTTCGCCCGCCCCTGGTTCCTCGCCGGCGGGCTCGACCCCTGGAACGTCGCCGAGGCGGTGCGGGTCTCGGGCGCGCCGATCGTGGACGTTTCCTCTGGCGTGGAGCGCGGCGCCGGCCTAAAGGACCCGGCTCTCATCGAGGCCTTCCTGCGGGCGGCCGCCGGCGCCTGACGGTCACTTTGGACAAGTCCTGCAAACCGAACGACTATTCCGCCTATCCGGATGCGGCGGGCCGGTTCGGCGACTATGGCGGTCGCTACGTGGCCGAGACGCTGATGCCACTGGTCCTGACGCTGGGCGAGGCCTATGCGGCGGCCAAGGCGGACGCCGGATTCCAGGCCGAGCTCGCCTTGGAGCTGAAGCACTACGTCGGCCGCCCGAGCCCGCTCTATCTGGCGCGGCGGCTCTCGGAGCGCCACGGCGCGCGCGTCTGGCTGAAGCGCGAGGAGCTGAACCACACCGGCTCGCACAAGATCAACAACTGCATGGGACAGGTCCTGCTCGCCCGGCGCATGGGCAAGGGCCGCATCATCGCCGAGACCGGCGCCGGCCAGCACGGCGTCGCCGCCGCGACGGTCTGCGCCCGCTATGGCCTGCCCTGCATCGTCTACATGGGCGCGGTGGACGTCGAGCGGCAGGCGCCGAACGTGGCGCGCATGCAGCTCCTGGGCGCCGAGGTGCGCCCGGTGACCAGCGGCTCGGCGACGCTCAAGGACGCGATGAACGAGGCCCTGCGCGACTGGGTGAGCAACGTCGAGGACACCTACTATCTGATCGGCTCGGCCGCCGGTCCGCATCCCTATCCGCAGATGGTGCGCGACTTCCAGCGCGTCATCGGCGAGGAGGCGCGGGCGCAGATCCTCGAGGCCGAGGGGCGGCTGCCGGACGCGCTCGTCGCCTGCGTCGGCGGCGGCTCGAACGCCATCGGCCTCTTCCATCCGTTCCTGGCCGACGAAGGCGTTCGCATCTTCGGCGTCGAAGCGGCCGGACGGGGCCTCGACACGGCCCTGCATGCGGCGGCCATCAACGGCGGGCGGCCCGGCGTGCTGCACGGCAACCGCACCTATCTGCTGCAGGACGGGGCCGGCCAGATCCTGGAAGCCCATTCGATCTCGGCCGGACTCGACTACCCCGGCATCGGCCCCGAGCACGCCTTCCTGAACGACGTCGGCCGGGTGACCTATCTCAGCGCCACCGACGAGGAGGCGCTCGCCGCCTTCCGGCTGTGCGCGCGCCTGGAAGGCATCGTGCCGGCGCTGGAATCCGCCCACGCCCTGGCCCGGCTGCCCGAGGTGGCGCGCGCCGTGGGCGAGGGCGGCGCCATCGTGCTCAATCTCTCGGGCCGCGGCGACAAGGATCTGGCCACCGCGATGGCCGCCGGACCGGCCCCGGCGCCATGACCCAGGAGCGCCTGCAGCGGCGGTTCGCCGACCTGGCGCGGCAGGGGCGGGCCGGATTCGTCGCCTATGTGATGGGCGGCGATCCGGACGCCGCGGCGACGCTGGCGATCCTGAAGGCGATGCCCGAGGCCGGCGTCGACATCATCGAGCTGGGGTTCGCCTTCTCCGATCCCATGGCCGACGGCCCGGCGGTGCAGCGCGCGGCGCTGCGGGCGCTGGCGGCCGGCGCGACCCTGGCCGGAACGCTGGAGATCGTCAGGCGCTTCCGCTCCGGCGACGCGGCGACGCCGCTGGTGCTGATGGGCTACCTGAACCCGGTGCTCAGTCACGGGCTGGAGCGCTTCGCCGCCGAGGCGGCGTCCGCCGGCGTCGACGGGGTCATCCTGGTCGACTACCCGCCGGAGGAGGCGGACCCCGTGGCCGACGCGCTCGACGCCGTCGGGATCGCCCTGGTGCGGCTGGCGACGCCGACCACGGACGCGGCGCGGCTGCCCGCCGTGGTGCGGCGCACCTCCGGGTTCGTCTATTACGTCGCCGTGACCGGCGTGACGGGCGGCAAGGCGGCCGACGCCGCGGCGGTGGCGGGCGCGGTCGAGCGGGTGCGCCAGGCGTCCGGCCTGCCGGTGGCGGTGGGCTTTGGCGTGCGCACGCCCGAGCAGGCCGCGGCGATCGCGAAGGTGGCGGACGCGGTGGTGGTGGGCTCGGCGCTGGTGGACGCTGCGGCCGAGGCGATCGCACAGAACCGTGATCCCGTCTCGAAAGTTCTGGAAACGGCGGGACGCCTCGCTAAGGCTGTGCGGTCCTCGCGAGTCAGGGGCGGCTGAAAGCTCGAAATGGCTTTGGCGGACGACAAGAGGAACCAGCCGGTGCGCAACCCTGCGCCGGCGGCCGGGCGCGAGCGGGGCGGTTGGCTGGCCAAGATCGCGCCGGGCGTGCGCAAGCTCGTCGCCAAGCGCGAGACGCCGGAGAACCTCTGGGTCAAGTGCCCGGACACCGGCGAGATGATCTACCGCTCCGACCTGGAGGCGGCGCTCTGGGTGACGCCGGCGGGGCGGCACATGCGCATCCGCCCGGCGCTGCGCTTTGCCTATACCTTCGACCATGCGCGCTTCACGGCGCTGCGCCTGCCCACGGCGCCGGACGATCCGCTGCAGTTCACCGTGGGCAAGTCCTATGCCGACGCCCTGGCCGCGGCGCGCAAGGCCACCGGCGAGAACGACGCCATGGCGGCCGCGGTGGGCGAGATCGGCGGCGTCGCCACCGTGGTGCTGGTGCAGGACTTCGCCTTCATCGGCGGCTCGATGGGCACGGCGACCGGCGAGGCCTTCCTCGCCGCCGCGGACGAGGCGCTGAAGCGCAAGGCCCCGTTCGTGGCCTTCACCGCCTCCGGCGGCATGCGGATGCAGGAGGGCACGCTTTCGCTGATGCAGATGGCGCGCACCACGGTGGCGATCGGCCGGCTGCGCGCGGCGCATCTGCCCTATGTCGTGGTGATGACCGACCCCACCACCGCCGGCGTCACCGCCTCCTACGCCATGCTGGGCGACGTGCAGCTGGCCGAGCCCGGGGCGCTGATCGGCTTCACCGGCCGCAGGGTGATCGAACAGACCATCCGCGAGACCCTGCCCCCCGGCTTCCAGACCGCCGAGTTCCAGGTGGAGCGCGGCATGGTCGACCGGGTGGTGACGCGCCAGGAGCTGCCCGCGGTGCTGGGCTCGATCCTGCGCACCCTGCTCTCCGGCCGCGACCGCCTCTTCGCCGCCTGAACCGGCCTCAGTCTTGAGCGAGCCGCTCGTGAAGCCCGACTACGACGCCCTGCGCGCTTCCGACGTGACGATCGCGCGCCTGCGCGCCCTGCACCCGTCGCTGATCGACCTCTCCACCGGGCGGGTGGAGCGGCTGCTGGCGGCGCTGGACCATCCGCAGCGGCGCATGGGGCCGGTGATCCACGTCGCCGGGACCAACGGCAAGGGCTCGACCTGCGCCTATCTGCGCGCAATCGCCGAAGCCGGCGGGCTGAAGGTCCATGCGCTCTCCTCGCCGCATCTGGTGCGCTTCGCCGAACGCATCCGCATCGCCGGCGAGCTGATCGGCGAGGCGGAGCTGGGACGCCGGATCGACGAGGTCGAGGCGGCCAACGCGGGCCGGCCGATCAGCTTCTTCGAGATCACCACCTGCCTTGCCTTCCACGCCTTCGCCGAGGCGCCGGCCGACCTCTGCGTCATCGAGGTGGGGCTGGGCGGCCGCTTCGACGCCACCAACGTCTTCGAGGCGCCGGCGGTCTCGGTGATCACGCCGGTGGACTACGATCACCTGGAGATGCTGGGGCCGGAGCTTTCCAAGATCGCCTGGGAAAAGGCCGGCGTCGTCAAGGCGGGGCGCCCGGTGGTCGCGGCCCGCCAGATGGACGAGGCCCTGGCGGTGATCGAGGCCGAGGCGAAGCGCCTGGGCGCGCCGCTGCGGCTGATGGGGCGCGACTTCGACGCCTGGGAGGAGCGCGGGCGCCTGGTGGTGCAGTTCGAGGACAGGCTCATGGATCTGCCGCCGCCGGGGCTGTTCGGGGCGCACCAGTTCGCCAACGCCGCCCTCGCCGTGGCCGCCATCGATGCGTTCGGCGACGCCCGGATCGACGAGGCCGCGATGGCGCGCGGCGTCGCCGGCGCGCTCTGGCCGGGCCGCTTCCAGCGCCTCGACGAGGGACCCTTGGCGCAGATGGCGCGGCGCCGCGGCTCGGACCTGTGGCTCGACGGCGCCCACAACCCCCACGCCGGCGCGGCGCTGGCCGCCGCCGCGGCGCGGCTGGCCGGCCGCGACGGTCGTCCGGCGGCGCTCGTCGTCGGCATGCTGGGGCGCAAGGACGCCGCCGGGTTCTTCGCCCACTTCGCCGAGCTGGCGCCGCGCGTCTTTGCGACCGGCTTCTCCTCCCCCAGCGCCACGGCGCCCGAGGCGCTGGCCGCCGCCGCGTGCGCCGCCGGTCTGGAGGCGCAGGTCTGCGACGGCGTGGAAGACGCCCTGGCGCGCGCCCTGGCGACGGACGGGCCTGCCCCGCACGTGATCGTCTGCGGCTCGCTGCACTTCGTCGGCGACGTCCTGGCCATGGCGCCGCAGACCTGGCCGACCTAGAGCCGCGCGGGGGCCGCTAGGCCGGGTAGTCGAGCGAGGGATACCAGTCCGCGCCGCGCCCCTCGGGCGTCATGTCGAGCACCGTCCACAGCGGGGCCGGGTCGGGGGCGCCGCGCGGGTCCTGGCCGGGATCGCTCGCCGTCATCTCCTCGGACCAGAAGTGGCGGATCGCGCCCTCCCTGCGGGTGAAGACGGCAACGCCGCCACTATCCAATCCGCCGTCGGGGCTTGCCGCATATTCGCGCGTGAAGGCGTCGTCGAGAGCGCTGGCGAGCCTGAGATTCTTCCAGCCCCGCTCGCGCTTCACCGCCGCGAGCCGCTCCAGGGGCGAGCGCGCGACCACCACGAGAGACACCCTCTGAGCAAGGTCGTCGGCGTTGCCGTCCCAGGCGTCCAGCAGGTTCGTGCACATCGGGCACGGCCGCTTCCTCTCGGGACCGAACATGTAGTTGTAGACCACCAGCGTCTGCTTGTCCCCGAACAGGCCGGCGAGGTCGCAGGGGCCGGCCTCGGTATTGAAGCGGTAGTCACCGGTCACCAGACCTCCAGGCGGCAGCGCCCGGCGCTGCGCCGCCACCTTCTCGATCTGGCGGCGCAGCTCGAACTCCTCGGTCAGCAGCGCCTGTCGCGCCGAACGGTACTCGGCGCTCTCGTTGGGAATGCGAATCGGGTTGTCGCGGGCGAGCTGGGCGGCGGGAACCACGGTCTCGGCATTGGCGTCCATGGATGGTCTCCGGAAGTGTCTTTCATCGAAGACGAAGCTAGCGCGTCCGGACCGACACGTCCCCCGGCGTATTTTTCAGGACTCCCTGGGTTCGCTGGGCGAGGGCGTTCCAGGAGCCAAGCCGGCGGGGAAGCTTCATCCACCGAACGCCCAGGCCGCCATGAGCGGGAGTTCGGCTCGCCAGAACGCGTCGCCGTGCGACCCGTCCCGTTCGGTCATCACGACGTCCGCCCCTGCATGGCGCAGCGCGTCCGCCCACCGCGCCGCGTTCTCGCGAAAGAAAGGCTCCCGGGTTCCGGCGACGAGGTACACGCGCGGAAGCTGGGCGGGCATCGCGGCGGGCGGTCGGTAGCCCCCGCCCGGCGAGGCGCAAAATACCGCGCCATAGATGTCCGGATGCCGCAGTCCGAGGGCGAGCGCCAGCTCTCCACCCGCCGAGACCCCGAACACCGCCGTGCGTTGCCTGGGCAGCTCGACGCCGAAACGCGACTGCGCCCAGTCGCGGACGTCCTCGACGAAGAACCTCTCGTGCGCCGCGAACCGTTGCGGATCGAAGCCGGGCGAGTATTCGTGAAGCCGCAGCGTCTCATCGGCCAACCGGTGGACGCCGACGATCATCGTGGAGGGAGCGCCGGCCGCCGTGACGGATTCCCCCCACTGCGCGATCAGCTGACCGTCACCGGCGAACACCACGGCCTGTGGCGGACGCGGCGGAAGGTACACCGTGACCTGGCGACCACCGTCGTATTCGAGCGTCTCGGTGACGAGTTCCATGGCGCTCAATGTTGCGGCACTTTGACCAAAGGTTCAATCGACTCAATTCTCAAGCGCGCTCCGTACGGCTGCGAATTCCTTCTCGATGACGCTGAGATAAGTCTTCTAGCCTGCTTTCCTGACCTTAGCCCGCTCGGCATTCGCCGCGATTTTCGCTTGGACGAGGTGGCGTACCACGGCCTCCGGAAGCGGTTTGTCCGGCGTGAAACGGATGGCGCCGTTGCTGGTGTCATAGTCTTTCAGTGCCTCGGCGAAGGCCGCCACGATCGTCCCGTTCCAGGCGTACAAGGCGCAGTGGTTCGCGTGCGCCGCAAAGCCAACGAGCATCCCATTGAGCCGGAAGGCCGGGATTTGGTAGCTGATGCACTCCTGCGCGTCCGGCGCCGCCGAACGGATGGTCTCCCGCAGCGCCTGCAGCGCGGCCCGCTTGTCTGCGCTCGGAGGTGACAGGTAATCGTCGATGGTTTTCGGTTTGCTGGTCGTGAGGGTCGCTCCTCGGCAAGCTGCTGGGCTTCCAAGCCAATCCGTACAACGGCGTCGGTTCGGAAACCGATCGCGGCGCCGACGCCGTCCTTCCGTTCAGCCGGCTTGTCCGCCATCGGTGGATTGGCGGACTCGTTTGCCGCGTCCGGATCGGGACACTCATTCACCGCGTCCGCACGGGACGTAGCCTCGTCACCCCCTCGCGGCGTATAGGACCTTAGTCCTTCTGGCGCAGGCTCACGCCGTGGATCAGCCCGTCCTCGCCGGCGCGGAAGACCACGCCCGCCGCCTCCACCGCTTCCTTGACCTTCATCACCGTCTCGAACCTCGCCTGGAAGGTTTCCTCGGAGCCCTCTAGCCGCTTGATCGTGATCGCCGAGACGCCGGCTTCATCGGCCAGACGCTGTTGGCTCCAGCCCAGGAGGGCGCGGGCGGCACGGATCTGTAGGTTCGAGATCATGCTTGACGCGAGCCCTCGAAAGATACTTTTTGTATCAATCAAGATAGCAAAGGGTTCGCGGATGGTCCAGATCGCGAGCGCCGCGCCTGTCCTGCTGGTGGCGGATGTGTTCGAGACGGCGGAATACTACCGCGACGTCCTTGGCTTCCACTTCGATCAGATATACGGCGAGCCACC
>DATKRO010000003.1:0-42774 GCA_035532115.1 Caulobacteraceae bacterium
GACGACCCGGCGCTGAAGGACCGTATCGCCGGCCTGAAGAGCATCCGCGATCAGGCCCAAGCCGACGCCGACCGCGCCCAGGCGATGGCGGAAAGCGCGGGACAGCAGACTGTCACGCCCGCCATGGTCCAAAAGTTCGCCAGCACCGCCGGTGAGCGCATCCGGATCGACGGCGGCGCTTACCGCCGGGAACACCTTCGCGCGCTGGCCCAGCGCGTCGAGGTAGCGGACAAGGAAGTCCGCATCATGGGATCGAAGGGCGATTTGCTCAGAACCCTCGTCGCCGCCTCGGGCGTAAAATCGGCTACGCCCGGCGTTCTTAGTTCTGTTCTGAAGTGGCGGTGAGAGAGGGATTCGAACCCTCGATAGGCTTTCACCTATACACGCGTTCCAGGCGTGCGCCTTCAACCACTCGGCCACCTCACCAATGCCTGCGCCGCAAGGCGCACGCAATTCCTCACGCCAGAACCGCTCAGCGCAGCTGAGCGGGTGCGCCTTCAACCACTCGGCCACCTCACCATCGCCTGCGCCGTCCGAGCCGGCCCTCGCGAGGCGGGCAATATAGCCATGGCGGACTTCGTCACAAGCGGGGCGTGAAAGCTGCGGCGAGACGGACTATGTTGCCGTCGACCTCGCCCGGAAGGAGTGACGCCGATGTTCTTCAGGAAATCGCCCGAGATGCCCAGCCGCGATCGCGCCCTGCCGGGGCGGGAAGGCGCTATCGCCACGGCGGAGCGCCACTTCGTCAACGGACATCCGCTGAAAGGCCCATATCCCGAGGGGCTGCAGCGCGCCCAGTTCGCCATGGGCTGCTTCTGGGGCGTCGAGCGCAAGTTCTGGCAAATCGGGGGCGTCTGGGTGACGGCGGCGGGCTACGCGGGCGGCTTCACGCCCAATCCGACCTACGAGGAGGTCTGCAGCGGCCGAACCGGCCATGCCGAGGTGGTGCTGGTGGTGTTCGACCCGGGGCTCGTCGCCTACGAGGGACTGCTGAAGGCCTTCTGGGAAGGGCACGATCCCACCCAGGGCATGCGCCAGGGCAACGACGTCGGCAGCCAGTACCGCTCGGCGATCTACGCCTGCGACGAGGCGCAGCAGGCGGCGGCCGAGGCTTCGCGCCAGGCCTACCAGCCGGCGCTCGCCGCGGCCGGGCTCGCGCGCATCACCACCGAGATCGCGCCGGCCGGCCCCTTCTATTTCGCCGAGGCCTACCACCAGCAATATCTGGCCAAGAACCCGGACGGCTACTGCGGCGTCGGCGGCGTGGGCGTCGCCTGCCCCATCGGGGTCGCCGTCACGAGCCCCGCGGCGCGGTGACCTTCTGCGCGCCCGCCGGGCTAGATGCGCCCGATCAGCACCAGGATGACGATGATCACCAGTACGAGCCCAAGTCCGCCGCTGGGGTAATAGCCCCAGCCGCGGCTGTAGCCCCACCTCGGCAGCGCCCCCAGCAACAGCAGGATCAGCAGAATGATGAGGATGGTCCCCAGCATGGCGTCTTTCCGCTCTGACCGCCCGGAACTCCAGTGCGCCCGGGCCGATGCAGAGAGCCAACGCCACGCTTGCCGCCCGGTTCCGCCGTCGCGCGCGCCGCCGGTCAGTCGGGGTGATCGGCGGTGTGCAGGTGCGCATCGCCGCGGTTGATGTCGAGCGCATAGAGCACGCCCAGGACCGCGCCCTTGACCCGGGGCAGCGCCAGCAGCGTCACCGCCAGAACCGGCGCCACCGCGGCCGGCACGATCACCCAGGCGGGGGCCTTCCAGATCAGCGGCGCAAAGATCACCAGCAGCGGCACGATGACGAGGTGACCGACGAGCAGGATGGTGAAGTAGGGCGGCCCGTCGTCGGAGGGATAGCGGTCGAGATCGTGGCCGCAGGCAAGGCAGCGCGGGCTCACCTTGAGGTAGCGGTAGAACAGCCGCCCGCCGCCGCAATGAGGGCAGCGGCCGTTGAACCCACGCGTCAACGAGCGAAGGTAGGGGCGTCGGGACCAGGGACCCATCGCCGTCATATGAGCCCTCTAGGTTCGCGCCGGAAGGCCCCCGCGGTCAGTGCGCGCCCAGCGCCCGTTCCAGCTCGGCCTTGTTCATCTTGGAGCGGCCGTGGATGTCGCGGCGACGGGCCTCGGCCTCGAGTTCGGTGCGGGTCCTGGCGTTCCTGCCCTCCTTCTCCTGCATCGCGGTGCGGCCGCGCGCTTCCTTCGACCTGGTCTTCGCGTAGCTGCGCCGGTTCTGCCTGGGCGATTGCTGGTTCGAGGCCCCGGATTCGCTGAGCGCGATGGCGACCGCCTGCTTGCGGCTCTTCACCTTGCCGCCCTTGCCGGCCGGGCCGCTCTTCAGCTCGCCATGCTTGAATTCGTGCATGACCCTATCCACCGTCTTGCGCTGACCTTTCGATTCCGCAGGCATCGCCCGCCTCCTGGTTCGCTTGCCCGGCTGCGCCGATCGGCGCTCGGCGAAGCTCGGGACGCCATGCCGCCGCGACCTCGCCTTCCGAGGCGTGCTCGCCGGCTCGCAAAACGCAACGCGAGGGCCGCGCGGAGTGTTCCGGGCGTCAGGGTCGTGGCAAAGGCGAGGCGGAGGCGATGCGTTACGAGCTGCACTACTGGCCAGGCATCCCCGGCCGCGGCGAATTCGTCCGCCTCGCGCTCGAAGACGCCGGCCAGGACTATGACGACGTGGCGCGCGGCCCCGCCGCCGCGGGCGGCGGCGAGGGCGCGCTCGCCGCCTTCCTGAACGACGTCGATCCGCCGCCGTTCGCTCCGCCGGTGCTGGTGGCGGGCGCGCTCGTCATCGGCCAGACGGCCAACATCCTGCTGTTCCTGGGCGCCCGGCACGGCCTT
Source organism: Caulobacteraceae bacterium (assembly GCA_035532115.1). Lineage (GTDB taxonomy): Bacteria > Pseudomonadota > Alphaproteobacteria > Caulobacterales > Caulobacteraceae > Acaudatibacter. Next base: position 2,843 of record DATKRO010000003.1, read on the forward strand.
GCGCCCAAGGACGAGCAGGGCCGGCTGTGGGTGAACCAGCAGCAGCTCACCCTGGCCGACCTGGTGGCCGAGGCCCACGCCGTTCACCACCCCATCGCCTCCAGTCTCTACTACGAGGATCAGAAGCTGGCGGCGGCGCAGTGCGCGCGGCATTTCCGGACCGAGCGGATGCCCAAGCACCTCGACTATTTCGAGCGCATTCTCGCCGCCGCCGGCGAGAGCGGCGCGGGCCTCGCCGGCGAGGCGCTCACCTACGCCGACTTGTCGCTGTTTCAGGTCGTGCGCGGGCTGGAATACGCCTTTCCGAACGCCATGCGCCGCCTCTCGCCCCGCATCGCGCGCGTGCTCGAACTCGCCGCCCGGGTCGAACGGCGACCCAGGATCGCCGCCTATCTGAGGTCGAATCGCCGCATCTCGTTCAATGAGCAGGGGATCTTCCGCCACTACCCGGAACTGGACGACTGACCATGACCGAGCCGCCCCGCAAATCCGAAGCTGCGCCGCCGGATGCGCAGGCCGGCGGCGCCGTCACCCCGGCCGAGGAGCTTGCACGCCAGGCCCCGCCCGGCGCGCTCACCGGCGCGGAAAAGGCGAAGCTCGCCGAGGAAGCCTCGCGCGTCGAGGACGCCTGAGGCGGCTAGCCGCCCGAAGCGCCATCGCTGCAGATTGGTCGAAGCGCGCCCCTTCCACCCCCGCGCCTGGGCGCGCGGCGGTCGCCCTTCCCCGCAAGTGCTCTAGCTATGCCGCCTGGCGCACCGCGCCGAAGCGGCAGAGGCGGGTCGCGCCATCCCAGACCTCGACGAACTCGTAGCGCGTCGAGGAAGCCAGGCGATCGCGCGCGAACTCCCTGGCCCGCTGGTCGCAGCTCAGTTCAGCGACGAGGGTGATCGGCTCTTCGCGCCGCCGCTCGTGAACGAGGATCTTGTAGGTCTTCACGTCTGGTCTCGCCGGGTCATTGTCGCCAGCGCCCCTTGCCGCGCTTCCTGCGCCGCCATTGCAACCGATTTATGGCCAAGCTTCGGACAGGGCTGAAACGTGCGCTGGGCGCTTGCCACGCGCCGGCCGCAATGCTTCGGTCGCGATTCAAGGGAGGATCACCTCGATGCTGAAGCAGAAACCCCTCGACTACGCCACCGCTTCGGCCGGCGACATGGCGCGCGCGCTGGCGCAGCGGCAGGTGAGTTCGGCCGAACTCGTCGCCGAGGCCGTGCGCACGATCGAGACCAAGGATGCGGCGATCAACGCCGTGGCGGTGCGCGATTTCGAACGCGCCGCCGCGGCCGCCAGGGCCGCGGATGCGGCTCTGGCGCGCGGCGAATCCCGCCCGCTGCTGGGCGTGCCGATGACGGTCAAGGAATCCAACAACGTCGCCGGCCTGCCGACCACCTGGGGCTATGAGGACGCCAGGGATTGGGTCCCCTCCCGGGACGCGACCGGCGTCGCCCGTCTCAAGGCGGCCGGCGCGATCATCGTCGGCAAGACCAATGTCCCGCCCTCCCTGGCCGACTGGCAGTCGGCCAATCCCGTCTACGGGCGCACCAGCAATCCGCACGACCTCGGCCGCAGCCCTGGCGGCTCGTCCGGCGGCGCGGCCGCGGCTCTGGCGGCCGGCATGGTTCCGCTGGAGCTCGGCTCGGACATCGGCGGCTCGATCCGCATTCCGGCGCACTTCTGCGGCGTCTTCGGCCACAAGCCCTCGTGGCAGATCGTTCCGCCGACGGGCCATGCCCCGCCCGGCGTCGAGGACGCCGGCGCAGACATCCAGTTCGCCGTGGTCGGACCACTGGCGCGCACCGCCGCCGATCTCGATCTGGCGCTGGCGCTGCTGGCCGGGCCGGAGGGCGATGCCTCGCGCGCCTTCAGCTTCGCCCTGCCGCCGGCGCGCCGCGCGGCCCTGGCCGGGTCCCGCGTCCTCGTGCTGGAGTCGCATCCGGCCGCGGCTCTGGACGACGAGGTCGGCGCGCCGCTGCAGGCGCTCGCCCGTCGGCTGGCCGACGCCGGCGCCGAGGTGGCGAGCCAGAGCCCGCTGCTCCCCGATCTCGCCGCCGCCCACGAGACCTATACGCGCCTGCTGATGACCATCATGAGCCGGCGCCCGGGCGCGCCGGCCCCAGGCGTCATCGACGCGCACGCCTACATGGCCGGCCTCGACGTGCTCGCCGCCCATCGCCGCGCCTGGACCGAGCTCTTCGCCGCGTTCGACGTCGTCCTCGCGCCGCCGTTTGGAACGGCGGCCTTCCCGCACGTCGACGAGCCGGACTGGGGCAAGCGCACCCTCGCCATCAACGGCGCGGCCACGCCCTACGGCGCCCAGCTCGCCTGGCCGGGCATCGCGACCTTTCCCGGCCTTCCTTCGACCTGCGCGCCGATCGCCCGGACCAGCCGGGGCCTGCCCGTCGGCGTGCAGATCATCGGTCCGAGATTCGAGGATCGGACTCCCATCGCCTTCGCCGGCCTGATCGAGCGCGAGTTCGGGACCGGGGCCTGAGCGGCGAAGACCCTCGATCCCATGACCACCCGGCGCATCGGCGTCATCGGGCTTGGCCAGCGCACCGCCCACGTGCTGGCGGCGATGCAGGAGGTCGGGTGGGACCTCGAAGTCGGCGGCCATGTCGATCCGGACCCCGTGGGCGCCCCGATCCTGGGCTATGCCGGCATCGCGGCGGGCCGGCCCTTCGAGAGCCCGGCGGCCCTCCTTTCCGCCGGCCCCTACGACCTTGTGATGATCGGCAGCCCGAACCACCTGCACCTGGAGCATCTGACGGCGGCGCTCGGCGCCGGTTTTCCGGTCTTCTGCGAAAAGCCGATCGTCCGGACCGTGACCGAGAGCCTGGAGCTGGCGCGGCGGCTCGCTGGGCGAGCGGCGCCGCCGCTCTTCGTCGGCCTCGTCATGCGCTCCATGCCGATCGTCAAGGAGGTGGTGGCGCGGGTCGATGCGGGCGAACTCGGGCCGCTGATCTCCATCGACGCCACCGAGCATCTGCCGCCGGAGCACGGCGGCTATCTGGCGCGCAACTGGCGCCGCCGCGCCGAGTGGGGCGGCTCCTTCATGCTCGACAAGGTCTGCCACGACTTCGATATCTTCGGACGCCTGGCGGGCGCGCGCGCGGCGAAGGTGGCGAGCTTCGGCGGCCGGCGGATCTTCACGCCCGAGCGGGCCGAGGCGCCGCGCGCCTACGACGACGGCTCGGCGGCCTTCGTGCAGTGGCCGGCCGGCTGGCGCGGCGCCAACGACGCCTTCCAGTCCGACATGGACCTCGCCGATCACCAGAACGCCCTCGTCGAATACGGCAACGGCGTTCGCCTGTCGTTCCACTCCAACAGCTGCGTCGCCCTGGCCGAGCGCCGCTGGTACGTCGCCGGCGCCGAGGCGACGCTGATCGCCGACCTGGTGCGCAACCGCCTGATGGTCCGGCGCGTGCTCGCCCGCGGCAAGCCCGAGCGCATCGATTACGGCGCCCGCACCGCCGACGCCCACAATGGCGCCGACCAGGCCATGGCCCTCGATCTGGCTGCCGCCCTCGACGGCCGCGCCGCCTTCCCGGTGACGCCCTGGGACAGTCTCGTGGCCGGCCTCACCGTCATGGCCATCGACCGCGCCATGGCCGAGGGCGCCGTCGTCGACTGCGCCCCGATCTGGAGCGACTACGACGCCGCCCGCTCGCACCCGGGCGCGGCGGGCGTGGCGCGCGGGTGATGGCGCGCCTGGTCGTGCGTGGGCAGGCGTCCGCATGCGCCTGCGCCTGATCCGCCATCGCGCGACGCCCTGCGAGGCGGTGGCGGGCGTCGACGTGGTCGCGAGGCGTCCGCGCGCCGGCGCCCTGGCGCTGACCTGGCTCGTCGCCGGCCGGATCGGCGATCTCGCCATGGCCCCGGTCGCCGCCCCGGCGCGCGCCGATGGGCTCTGGCGCCACACCTGTTTCGAGGCGTTCGTCGCGCCCGGCGCCGGCGAGGCCTATTTCGAATTCAACTTCGCCCCGTCGGCGGCGTGGGCGGCGTATCGGTTCAGCGGCTATCGGGCCGACATGGCCCCGGCCGACGGCCTCGCCGCGCCGGTCATCGAGGTTGGTCGCTCGGCCGCGCGTCTGGACATCGCGGTGCGGCTCGACCTCGGTGGCCTCCGCGATCTTGCAGCCGGCGCGGCGTGGCGCCTCGGCCTGGCGGCGGTGATCGAGGAAGCCGGCGGCCGCAAATCCTACTGGGCGCTCGCCCACCCGTCCGGAGCGCCGGACTTCCACCACGCCGCCGGTCTTGCCGGCCGGCTCGCCTCGCCGGAGCCCTCATGAAGTTCGGGATCGACCGCCTCGCCCGCGACGCCGCCCTGCGCGCCCCGCTTCGGGGCCGCCGGGTCGCCCTGCTCGCCCATCCGGCCTCGGTGACCGCGGATCTGACCCATTCGCTCGACGCCCTGGCCGCCTGCGGCGACGTGAACCTGACCGCCGCCTTCGGCCCGCAGCACGGCCTTCGCGGCGACAAGCAGGACAACATGATCGAGACGCCGGATTTCCACGATCCGGTGCACGGGATTCCGGTCTTCAGCCTCTATGGCGAGGTGCGCGCGCCCACCGAGGCGATGATGGACGCCTTCGACGTGATCCTCGTCGATCTGCAGGACCTGGGCTGCCGCATCTACACCTATGTCGCCACGCTTCGCTACGTGCTGGAGGCGGCGGCGCGGCGCGGCAAGTCGGTCTGGGTGCTGGATCGCCCCAATCCCATCGGCCGGCCGATCGAGGGCCTGCGGCTGAGGCCGGGATGGGAAAGCTTCGTCGGCGCCGGGCCGCTGCCGATGCGCCATGGGCTGACGCTGGGCGAACTGGGCGCCTGGTTCGTCGCGACCCTGAAGCTCGATGTCGACTACCGCGTCGTTGCGATGCAGGGCTGGGCGCCGGACGCCGCGCCGGGGTTCGGCTGGCCGCTCGGCGCGCGCGCCTGGATCAACCCCAGCCCCAATGCGCCCAATCTCTGGATGGCCAGGGCCTTCGCCGGCACGGTGATGGTCGAGGGAACCACGCTCTCGGAAGGGCGCGGCACGACGCGCCCGCTCGAGCTCTTCGGCGCCCCCGACGTCGATGCGCGGGCGCTTCTCGCCGAGATGCGCGCGCTCGCGCCGCAGTGGCTGGGCGGCTGCACGCTTCGCGACTGCTGGTTCGAGCCCACCTTCCACAAGCACGTGGGCCGGCTCTGCAACGGCGTACAGGTCGTCACCGAGGGCGCAGGCTACGATCACGCGGCCTTGCGCCCCTGGCGTCTGCAGGCGCTCGCCTTCAAGGCTCTCCGGCGCCTCTGGCCGCACTACGACCTGTGGCGCGACTTTCGCTACGAGTACGAGATCGGCAAGCTCGCCATCGACGTGATCGCCGGCGGCCCGGCCTTGCGCGAGTGGGTCGACGATCCGGCCGCCGCGCCGGTCGACCTTGAGGCGCTGACGGCGCCGGACGAGGCGGCGTGGGCGCAGGAGCGCCAGCCGTTCTTGCGCTATTGAAAGCGCGGGGGGAGGGGCCGCGGGCGCCCGACTCGCGCTAAGCCCGCAGGCGCCAGTCAGGGAGGTCTCCATGGCGTCGAACGTCGCATTGAAACGGGCCAGGCGCGCCGTCGAGCGCAAGCGGGACATGGCGCAGCAGCGCCGGCTCGAGCTGGTCGAATCCAGGGTGGGCGCCCAGGCGCGCCGGGCGGCGCAGACGCCGATCCGGCGCTGCCTGCTGCACGGCGACGTCGAGGACGGCATGGCCAACATCATCCTGGCGCGCGGATCGACGCCGCACCGCCTGACCACGGCCTTCTTCCTGGTCGATACCTACTGCCTCGGGGTCAAGGACATCGCGCTGCGCGACCTCGACCGCGCCGACTTCGACGCCGCGGTCGAGGCCATGGGCGCGACCGAGCGGCTGACCGAGGTCGAGCCGGCCTATGGGCGCAAGCTCATCCGCGACGCCGCCGCCTGGGCCGCCTCGATCGGCTTTCGCCCGCACCGCGACCTGGTGGCCGTGGAGCAGATCTTCGGCGACGTGGAGGCCGACGCCTGCACGGCCGAGTTCGTCTTCGGCAAGGACGGCAAGCCCCTCTACATCCCGGGCCCGACCGAGACGGCCGCCCAGGTCCGGCAGCGACTGGCGCACCTGATGGACCAGCTCGGCAAGGACGGCTTCGATTGTCTGATGGCGCTTTGAGAGGTTGGGCGCCGTCGTGCTGCGGGCGATGAGACTCCCGCGCGCGCCCCTTCCTTCCCCGCTCGCGGGGAAGGAGTGAGGACGCCTTCCTCCTCACCCGTGAAACGGGGGAGGTGGCGCTCGGCGCAGTAGCGCCGGGCGACGGAGGGGGCCGCGGGTGATGACTCTCATGTGCGCCCCACCGCGCATGGCGCCCGGGGCGAGCGCCATCGCTTCAGATTGCTTGAAGCGCCCCGCTGGCCCCTATTCCGCCGCGGGGGTCCTTCGGGGCGGCGCGGGGCGCGGTGCGCGCGACCACGCGCCTGGCGCGAGCCGGGAGCGGGCGTCGAGCAGCTCGATGCCGATCAGACGGCCCGCGCTGTCGTAATCGAATACGACGCCGGGCAAGATTTCGGCGCTCTCCTGCACGACGGCGCCCGAGAGGGTGACGTAGGTCGCGTCCGCGTCGGGGTCATAGGTGATCTCGGTCACGGCCGCGCCTTCCCAGCTTCGCCTAATCCGCGTCCATCTTCAGCGCCGCGATGAAGGCTTCCTGAGGGATGTCGACCTTGCCGAACTGGCGCATGCGCTTCTTGCCCTCCTTTTGCTTGTCGAGGAGCTTGCGCTTGCGGGTGATGTCGCCGCCGTAGCACTTGGCGGTGACGTCCTTGCGCAGCGCCCGCACCGTCTCGCGCGCGATGATCTTGCCGCCGATGGCGGCCTGGATCGGGATCTGGAAGAGGTGCGGCGGGATCAGCTCCTTCATCTTCTCCACCATGCCGCGACCGCGCATCTCGGCGCGGGTGCGGTGGACGAGCATGGAAAGGGCGTCGACGGGCTCGGCGTTGACCAGCACCTGCATCTTCACCAGGTCGCCGTCGCGGTAGTCCTCGAGCTGGTAGTCGAAGCTGGCGTAGCCCTTGGAGACGCTCTTCAGCCGGTCATAGAAATCGAACACCACCTCGTTCAGCGGCAGGTCGTAGACCACCATGGCCCGCGCGCCGACATAGCTGAGCTCGCGCTGCTCGCCGCGGCGGTCCTGGCACAGCTTGATCACCGCGCCGAGGTAATCGTCCGGGGTGAAGATGGTGGCGCGGATCCAGGGCTCGGCGATGGAGGCGATCTTCACCGGGTCGGGCATGTCGGCCGGATTGTGCAGCTCGATCGAGGTCCCGTCGGTGAGGGCGATGCGGTAGACGACGCTGGGCGCGGTGGCGATGAGGTCGAGGTTGAACTCGCGCGTCAGCCGCTCCTGGATGATCTCCAGGTGCAGCAGCCCCAGGAACCCGCAGCGGAAGCCGAAGCCGAGCGCGGCGCTGGTTTCCATCTCGTAGGTGAAGCTGGCGTCGTTGAGGCGCAGGCGCCCGACGGCGGCGCGCAGATCCTCGAAGTCGGCCGCGTCCACGGGGAAGAGGCCGCAGAACACCACCGGCTGCACCGGCTTGAAGCCGGGCAGAGGGCTGGCGGCGGGCTTGCGGTCGTCGGTGATGGTCTCGCCCACCGCCGCGTCGGCGACCTGCTTGATCTGGGCGGTGATGTAGCCGATCTCGCCCACGCCGAGTTCGCCGGTCTCCACCTGCCTGGGGCGGAAGACGCCGATGCGGTCGATGCGGTAGGTCGCGCCGGTCTGCATCATGCGCACCACCTGGCCGGCCTTGAGCGCGCCATCGACGACGCGCACCAGCACCACCACGCCGAGGTAGGCGTCGTACCAGGCGTCGACGAGCAGGGCCTTGGCGGGCGCTGCCGGATCGCCCTTGGGCGCCGGCAGGCGATGCACGATGGCCTCCAGCACCGCGTGGATGCCGAGGCCGGTCTTGGCCGAACATTCCACCGCGCCCGAAGCGTCGAGCCCGATCACGTCCTCGATCTGCTGGCGCACCCGCGCCGGCTCGGCGGCCGGCAGATCGACCTTGTTCAGCACCGCCACGATCTCGTGGTCGTGCTCGATCGCCTGGTAGACGTTGGCCAGGGTCTGGGCCTCGACCCCTTGCGAGGCGTCCACCACCAGGATCGAGCCCTCGCAGGCCGAGAGCGAGCGGCTCACCTCATAGGCGAAGTCGACGTGGCCGGGCGTATCCATCAGGTTGAGGATGTAGCTCTCACCGTCGTCGGCCAGGTATTCCAGCCGCACGGTTTGGGCCTTGATGGTGATGCCGCGCTCGCGCTCGAGCTCCATGGAATCCAGCACCTGCTCCTTCATCTCGCGCGCGCTGAGAGCCCCGGTCTCCTGGATCAGCCGGTCCGAGAGCGTCGACTTGCCGTGGTCGATGTGGGCGACGATGGCGAAGTTGCGGATGTGGGAGGGCTGGGTCATCGGGCGGCGGTGTAGAGCAATTCCACCGGGGCGGGGAGGGCGCGCGCTCGCCGTCGATGGACCCGCAGGCTTGGCAACCTTCGATTCACCAGGGCGGTCGCAATCTTGGCCAATCTCCGGCGCAGGCTGGAGCCCGGTGACGCTCGGAGTGATTCGCCATGGACCGCCGCTTGCTCATTCTTTCCGGCCTCGCCGCGGCGGCAGGGGGCAAGGCGCTCGCCCAGGGCGATCGGCCCGAGCCCTCGCGCCCATCCGAGCCGCCGCGCCCGTCCGGGCCTGACGACGCACCGGCCGAGTCGTACTCTGACAGCGAGATCGTCAACGGCGTCTCCGACTTCTTCGGGGTGACGGCCGAGGACGCCGGGACGCTGATCGAACGCATCTTCAGGGCCAACGGCCGACCCACGGCCTACATCGCCGGCACGGAAGGCTCGGCGGCGTTCTTCTTCGGCCTGCGCTACGGCGAGGGCCTGCTCTACATGAAGGGCCGGCCGCGCCTGAAGGTCTATTGGCAAGGCCCGACCGGCGGCTTCGACTGGGGCGCCGACGGGGCGAGGGTGTTCACCCTGTGCTACAATCTCCAGTACCCGGACGCGATCTTCCGCCGCTTCCCCGGCGTCGACGGCTCGGCCTATCTGATCGGCGGCATGGGCTTCAACTACCAGCGCGCCGAGGACATCACCCTCGTGCCCATCCGCGCCGGCGGCGGCCTGCGGCTCGGCGCCAGCATCGGCTATCTCGCCTACAGCCGCCAGCGCAACCTCATCCCGCTGTAGCGGGCGGCGCGCGACGGCGCGCGCGCGTCAGTTCCTCAGCGCCGCGCCCACCGCCTTGGCGGCGGCCGCGACGATCCTCGCCGACAGCGCCTCGATCTCGGCGTCGGTCAGCGTCTTCTCGCGCGGCTGGATGGTGACTTCCACGGCGAGCGACTTCATGCCGGCCGGCACGCCGGCGCCCTCGTAGACGTCGAAGGCGGCCACGTCGGCGATCAGGGCGCGGTCGGCCGTCCGCACCGCGCGCACCAGGTCGGCGGCGGGAATGTCGCGCCCGACCACGAAGGCGAAGTCGCGCCTCAGCGGCATGAAGGGCGAGAGGATCAGCGCCGGCCTGGTCTTCGCCGGCCGCCGCTTCGGCTCGGGGATCGCTTCGGCCCAGATCTCGAAGGCGTAGATCGGACCCTCGGCGCCCAGCGCCGCGATCGCGCTCGGGTGGAGTTCGCCGAACTCGGCCAGCACCGACCTTGAACCCAGTTGCAGCCGCGCCGCCCGCCCCGGCCGCCACCACGGGCGCGCGGCCTCCTGGACGCTCTGAAGGCTCGCCACCGGCGCGCCGAGTTCGCCCAGCAGCGCCATCAGGTCGCGCTCGAGGGTGAAGACGTCCTCGGCCGCCCCGCCGTCCCAGCGGCGCCGGCCGCGCGGCGCCAGCACCGCGGCGATGGCGGTGCGCTGGTCGGCCGGTTCGGGTCCGGCGAACACCGGCCCGATCTCGAAGAGCGCGCAGTCGGCAAAGCCGCGCCGGGCGTTGCGGCCCACCGCGCCCGCCAGGCTGGGCAGGACGGAGGGGCGCAAGGTGTCGAGTTCGGCGGCGATGGGGTTCTCCAGCACCAGGCTCTCGGCCCCGCCTCCGAAGAGTTCGGCCGCCCTGCGCGGGACGAATGACCAGGTCACCGCCTCCTGGTACCCGGCCGCGGCGAGCGCCCGGCGCGCCAGCCGCAGGCGCGCCTGCCGGGTGGTCAGGACGCCGGCCGGAGGCCGAGGCGCCGGCGGCAGCGGCTCGGCGGGGAGGGCGTCGTAGCCGGCGATGCGCGCCACCTCCTCGACCAGGTCGGCCCTGCCGTCGACGTCGCGCCGCCAGCTGGGCGGGAAGGCGCGCGTCGCCTCGAAGCGAAAGCCCAGATCCTCCAGGATCGCGCGTACGCGCCCCGTCGGCAGGTCGAGCCCGGCGAGCCGCTTCACGTAGGCCGGATCGAACTCGATCGGCGCCGGGGCTGCGGGGATCGCGCCGGCCAGGCGCAGCTCGGAGGCCTCGCCGCCGCAGATCCCCAGGATCAGGCGCGTGGCCAGCTCCAGCCCCGCGACCACGAAGCCCGGATCGACGCCGCGGGCGAAGCGGTACTGGGCGTCGGAGACCAGCGAGAGGTCGCGCCCGGTCTGGGCGGTGCGGATCGGGTCGAACCAGGCGCTCTCGATGAAGACTTCCGTGGTCGCCTCGCTCGCCTTGGTGGCCTCGCCGCCCATGACGCCGCCGAGCCCGATCGCCGCCGAGCCGTCCGCGATGACGCACATCTGCGGGCCGACCTCGTAGGTGCGCCCGTCGAGCGCCGCGATGCGCTCGCCGGCGCGCCCCAGCCGCGCCTCGATGACCGCGCCCCGCAACTTTTGCGCATCGTAGACGTGCAGCGGCCGGGCGCGGTCGTAGGCGAGGAAGTTGGTGACGTCGACCAGGGCGTTGATGGGCCGCAGCCCGATGGCGCGCAGCCTCGTCTGCAGCCACTGCGGCGAGGCCCGGTTGGTCAGGCCGCGGATCACGCGCCCGGCGAAGGCGGGGCACGCGCCCGAGGCGTCGACGCGGATGTCCACCGGACATGGAAAGGCCCCTTCGACCGGCGTCACGTCGAGGCGCTTCAGCTTGCCGAGACCCGCCGCGGCGAGATCCCGGGCGATGCCGGCCACGCCCAGCCAGTCCGGCCGGTTCGGCGTCACCTCGAAATCGATCACCGCCTCCAGGCCCAGGGCCTCGGCCGCCGCGGTTCCGATCGGCGCCTCGGCCAGTTCGAGGATGCCGTCGGATTCGCCGCCGCTCTGGATCTCGACGGCCGAACAGAGCATGCCGTTCGAGACCACGCCGCGAACCGGCCGCGGCTCCAGGGTCACGCCGGTGCCGGGGACGAAGGCGCCGATCGGCGCATAGACCGTGAACAGCCCGGCCCGCGCGTTGGGCGCGCCGCAGACGATCTCCTTGACGCCATCGGCGGTCTCGACCTGGCAGACGCGCAGCCGGTCGGCATTGGGATGCTGTACGGCCGCGACGATGCGCGCCACCGAGAAGGCCGCGAGCCGGGCGCCCGGATCCTCGACGCGCTCGACCTCGAGCCCGGCCATGGTCATGGCCTGCGCGACCTCGGCCACGGTGGCGTCCGTCTCGAGGTGGTCCTTCAGCCAGGAGAGGGTGAACTTCATGGTTCGGCTCCGCTCCTCGTCCTTCCCCGCGGCCGCGGGTGAGGAGGAGCGTGGTGCGTGACGGCGCCCGCCATCAGCTCAGTCCCGAGGCGGGATTGGGCGCGGCGAAGGCGCTGAAGCCGTAGTGCTCCAGCCAGCGCACGTCGGCGCCGAAGGCGTCGCGCAGGTCCGGCATGCCGTATTTCAGCGCCGCCAGCCGGTCGACGCCGAGCCCGAAGGCGAAGCCCTGCCACTCGCCCGGATCGAGCCCGCAGGTGATCAGGACATTGGGGTGCACCATGCCGCCGCCCAGGATCTCTAGCCAGTCGTCGCCTTCGCCGATGCGGATCTGGGCGGTGGAACGGTCGCACTGGACGTCCATCTCCGCGGAGGGCTCGGTGAAGGGAAAGTGGTGCGGCCGAAACCGGGTGACGACGTTCTCGGCTTCGAAAAACCGCCGGCAGAAGGCGTCGAGGGTCCACTTCAGGTGCCCCATGTGGATGTCGCGGTCGATGACCAGCCCCTCCATCTGATGGAACATCGGCGTGTGGGTGGCGTCGGAGTCGCAGCGATACACCCGCCCCGGCCCGACGATGCGGATCGGCGGGTCGCGGTGCACGGCGAACTGCGGCGCGCCTGCGGCGGCGTTGGCGCCGCGCATCACCCGGATCTGGATCGGGCTCGTATGGGTGCGCAGCAGCTTGCGCTCGCCGTCCGGGCCGGGCTTCAGGAAGAAGGTGTCGTGCATCTCGCGCGCGGGATGGCGGGGCGGGAAATTCAGGGCGGTGAAATTGTGGAAGTCGTCCTCGATGTCCGGCCCCTCGGCGACGCCGAAGCCCAGCTCGGCGAAGATGGCGACGATCTCGTCCATCACCTGCAAGGTCGGATGAACCGAGCCTTGGCGGCGCGGCGGACCGGGGAGGGTGAGATCGAGGCCGCCCGCCGCGAGGCTCGCCTCCAGCGCCGCTCCCTCCAGATCGGCCTTGCGCTCGGCAAGGCGGGCGGCGATGCGGTCGCGCAGCCCGTTGATCGCCGGCCCTTCCGCCTTGCGCAGCTCGGGCGCCATCGCTCCCAGCGACCGCAGCAGCGCCGAGACCACGCCGGCCTTGCCCAGCGCTGCGACGCGCACCTGGTCCAGCGCCTCCAGATCCGGCGCCGCCGCGATCCTGGCCTCGAGATCGCGCTCCAGCGCTGAATGGTCGGTCATGCTCGTTCCCGTCATCCTCGCGTCCCCGCCGGAACGCCCGCCGGCGCGGGCTCCTCAGGATGACGAGGATTGTTGGACTGCAACCATGCTCGTCATGGCGAGGAGCGGGCGCCTGCGCCCGCGTTTCTAACCACGCGCCGCGGCCAGAGCGTCAAGCCAGGGCGGCGCGGACCTTCTCGGCGATGGCCTTGAACGCGACCGGATCGGACCCCGCGAGGTCGGCGAGCACCTTGCGGTCCATCTCGATCCCGGCCTGTTCGAGGCCGTGGATAAATCGCGAATAGGTGAAGCCCTCGAGCCTCGCCGCGGCGTTGATGCGCTGGATCCACAGCGCCCGGAACGAGCGCTTGCGAACCTTGCGGTCGCGGTAGGCGTACTGGCCGGCCTTGTCCACGGCGGCCTTGGCCGCGCGGATGGTGTTCTTGCGGCGGCCCCAGAAGCCCTTGGCCTGCTCCAGAACCTTCTTGTGCCGGGCGTGGGCGACGACGCCCCTCTTCACGCGCGCCATGTCTCATCCCCTCTCTAAGGCAGACCGTTGGGCAGGTAGGTCTTGATGATCCTGGCGTCCGACGCCGTCATCACCTTGGTGCCGCGGTTCTGGCGGATGTACTTGGCGTTGTGGTTGAGCAGCCGGTGGCGCTTGCCGGCGACTCCGGACTTGATCTTGCCGGTCGCAGTGAGCTTGAAGCGCTTCTTCGCGCCTGATTTCGTCTTCAGCTTCGGCATTTCATCCTCTGGTGAGGTGGAAGGAGAGCCGCCCTGGCATGCCTTGGGCCAGGCGGCTCGATCAAGGGCGGGCTCATACGGGAAAGGCCCGCCAAACGCAAGCAGGCGGCCGGTCGGGGCCCGCGGCCAGCCACGACGTCCGGCGCCAGTCTCTGGCGGCTCAGGCCGGCGGTCCGGACCGCGCCGCTTCGATCGCCGCGAACTGGGCGCCGAGGTCGCCGGGCGGGGCGGCGAAGGCGCCTTCGAGCGCCGCCGTGCCGACGGTGAAACCGTAGGCGCCGGCGGTGCGCACCGCATCGATGCGCGCCTTGCTGTCGATCGAGCCGGCCACGATCACCGGCTTGCCGGCGGCCGCGCATACCGCCCGCATGATCGCCGCGGCGTCGCCGGCCGAGCGGTAGGCGAGCAGATCGAGCCCGTCCACGCCGGGGAGCGCCCCGATCTGCGCCGCGCTCGACGCGATTTCCCGGGTCGAGCCCTTCAGCACGCTCGGATGGTCCTCGACCTGGCCGGCGAAGGGGAAGTAGCGCAGCGGCGCATTCTGCACGCGCGGCCCGACCGCCCGGGGCCGAACCCCGCCCAGCAGGTTGTCGACCCCGATCTCGAGCGCCGCCTCCGCGGAAGCGAGTTCGCGATCCTGGTCCAGGCTCACCACCTCCAGGTAGCTCGCCGCGCCGGCCGCCCGGATCTCCGCCGTGATCGCCCGCAGCTCGGCCAGCGGCGCGCCGATGTCCTTGAAGCCGATGTGCCGGATGCCCGCCGCAAGGGCCTGGCGCGTCAGAGCGCGCGCCTCGGCGACGGTCTCGTCCCGGCGCGTCAGCATGAAGATGAAGAGGGGCTGGACCATGGGCGCCGATGATCGCGCCGCCGGACTGGGGCGACAAGCGCCGACAAGCGCCGGCGGCGAGCGAGCGCAACTACTCCGCCGCGACCGCCCGCAGCAGATGCGTGGTGCGCCGGGCGGCGCGGCCGGCGCCGAGGGCGAGAAAGATCGCCGGAGCGACGATCAGGGCGCCGAGGTAGAACGCCCCGTTGATGTCGAAGCCCAGCAGCCCGAGGCCGAACTGGGGGCCGGTGACGCGGGCGAGCGCGCCGGTGGCGTTGTTGAGGCCCATGATCTGGCCCTGATGGTCCGGGTCGACGCTGCGCGAGAGCAGAGCGCCGGAATTGGGGAACGCCACCGACTGCGACAGCGCCATCAGCGCCATCAGCGTCACCGTCATCACGCCGCCGTCGGAGAACGGCTGCAGCGCATTGCAGATCACCGTTCCGGCCATCCCCACGGCCAGCATCGTGCCTTCCCCGAACCGGCGCGAGAGCGGCCCGGTCAAGAGGAACTGGCAACAGGCCGAGATCGCGCCGGTCAGCCCGAAGGTGAGGCCGACGTCGCGGGGCTGCCATCCGAAGCGATGCTGCGCCCAGAGCGCGAAGGTGCTCTCGATGGCGGTGAACGCGACCCCGACGGAGAAGGTGAGCAGCATCAGCCGGCCGACCACCGGGTGGCGCGCGGCGTAGCCGAACATCACCCAGCGGCTCGGGCCGCGGCCCATGTAGGGACGCCGGGCGCGGCTCTCGCGCACGATGAGGGCGATGCCGATGGCCGAGCAGGCCGCCAGCGCCGACGAGGTCAGCAGCGGCAGCTGATAGCCCGCCGGACCGGCCGACGGCTTGGCGAGGATGCCGCCGACGAAGGGGCCGAGGATGAAGCCGAGGTTGTAGGCCGCGCCCAGCTTGGCCATCCGTCCGGCGCGATGCTCCGCCGGGGTCACGTCGGCGATGTAGCCCTGCACCACCGAACCGTTGCCGGCCGCCATGCCGCCCAGCACCCGGATGACGATCGCGACCCAGATATTCGGCGCGAACGCCAGGGCGCCGTAGCAGAGGCAGTTGGCGCCCACGGTGGAGATGAGGATGGGCTTGCGGCCGATCCGGTCCGACAGCCGTCCCCAGAAGGGCTCGCCGAAGAAGCTGCCCAGCGAATAGGCCGAGAATACCAGCCCGATCTGCCAGGGCGTGGCGTGGAACGAGGCGGCGTAAAATGGCAAAAAGGGCACGATCACGCCAAAGCCCAGCATGTTGATGAACATCACCGACAGCAGGGTGTAGAGCGCGGCGGCCGACCGCCCGCCCGTCGAATCTTCCGGATCGGCGGTCATGTGATCGCTGATAAGCGCGCCCGCGCGCCGCCGCAACCCGCCCCCGCCTCGCGCTGCAACATCACGCGAGGGTGAGGCGCTGAGGCATCAGTGCGATCGCCGCAGGGGGCCACGCAGCCACCGGCCCATCGTCGTCTCTGGCCTCGATTCATCGGGAGAGAGTTTCGCCTATGTGAAGACCAGCAGCGGTTCGCGCGAACTCGTCGTGGCCAAGACCAGCACAAATGCTGCCCAGGCCATCGATATTGGCAAAGCCGCCGTATGTTGCCTCTTCTGGGCCGGCGACGATCACCTGATTTTCGAAACGAAGGTGCTGGCGAAGCTTGGCCCAGGCTTCACGCAATCCCACGCGGCGCAACAGGGCGTCGTCGATCCTGGCCGCGTCTGCATCGTCGGCTCGCGCTGGGGCGGCTACGAGGCCCTGGCCGGCGTCACCATTCAACAGGACCTCTACCGCTGTGCGGTGTCGCTCGATGGCGTAGCTGATCCCAGGTCCGCGATTTCGGAGACGAAGATCGCTACGCACGACACGAATAACGTCACCCGGCTCCTTCGCGATCTGGTCGGCGCCAAATCCAAAGGCCGCGGCATCAAGGCCATCTCACCGTTGGACAATGCGGCCAGGGCGGATGCGCCGGTGCTGCTGATCTACACCAAAGGCGATCCTGACGGTTCGCCGGCTCAGAGTCGTCGGATGGCGACCGCCTTGCGGCGAGCGTCCAAGCCGGCGCAGCTCCTGGCCATAACGCTAGGCGCCGACGACGCCACGAACCAAGCCAGCCGCGTCGCGAGCCTGGAAGCGGTTGCTTCCTTCGTCGAGAAGTACGATCCGCCCGGACCTGCCGGGATTCCATAGGATCGGGATAAGAGCGCGGTTCGCCTACTTCGGCGCCAGGATCATCACCATCTGCCGGCCTTCCATCTTCGGCTCGTGCTCGACCTTGGCGACGGGGTCGAAGTCGACCTTGACCTGGTCGAGCAGCTTCATGCCGAGTTCCGGGTGGCGCATCTCGCTGCCTCGGAACCGCAGGGTGACCTTCACCTTGTCGCCCTCCTCGAAGAAGCGGTGCATGGCCTTGGCCTTCACGTCATAGTCGTGGTGGTCGATGTTGGGGCGAAGCTTGATCTCCTTGATCTCGACCAGCTTCTGGCGCTTGCGCGACTCGTTCTTCTTCTTCTGTTCCTGGAATTTGTACTTGCCGTAGTCGAGTATCTTGCAGACCGGCGGATCGGAGTTGGGAGAGATCTCGACTAGATCGAGCCCGACTTCCCCGGCGGCTTCGAGGGCCGCGGACGTGGGCATGATCCCCTGTTTTTCACCGCCCTGATCGATCAGCAGGACGCGGGGGACGCGGATGTCTTCGTTGATGCGCCAACCCTCCTTCAAGGGGGGCGCCGACATGGGACGACGAATAGGCTATGCTCCTTGGCAGTTGCGGCAAAGGTCGGACGCCCGGATGAGCCTCCAACAAGATTGAAATATGACCAACGCGCCGGCGCCAATCAAGCGCCTGCGGGCAGATGGCCGCAAGCGCGCGCTCATGCCGGCTGCCGGGCGAGCGCCAGGGCGGCGCCGGCGACGGTCTCGACGGGCAGTTGCTTCAGGTCGGGGGAGTGCAGCACGGTGACATGGCCGCGCGGCGCGGTGAGCGCCGGGTCAGAGGCGCTGGAGAACAGCGCGATGGTGGGAGCGCCGGCGGCGGCGATGAGATGCAGCGCGCCGATGTCGTTGCCGATCGCCAGGGCGGCGCGCGCGCCCAGGGCGGCGATCTGGGCGAAGTCGGTGCGGCCGGTGAGGTCGCGCGCCCGCGGCGCCTTGCGCTGGATGGCGTGGGCGAGCGGGCCCTCGCGCAGGGCGCCGATGACGACGATGTCGTAGCCGGCGTCCTGCAGCCGCTTCGCCAGGTCGCCATAGCGCTCGATGGGCCACTGCTTCTCGGGATGGCGCACGCCGACGCCGGGCGACAGGATGACCATGGGGCGGTGGCCCGCGGCGGCGGAGACCGACCTGGGCTGGGCGCTGCGCGCCAGGATCCATGAGATGTCCGGCGGCGGCGCCGACAGCGGTCGCGTCGGCGCATCCGGCCAGATGCCGGCGTCGCGCAGCTGCTCGGCCTGGCGCTCGAGCGCGTGCATGCGTTCGCGGTTCGGGTTGCGATGCGGCAGGGCGCAGCCGGGCGCGGCGCCGGACCAGGGCGGCGCGAAGGGCCGCAGCGCCTGGAACAGCAGGCTCGTCGACGCATCGTTCTGGAGATCGTAGACCCGATCGTAGCGCGACCGGCGCAGGCGCAGCACCAGCGCGGTCCACCGGCCTGGTCCGCCCGGCCGGCCATCAGTCTCCACGGCGTCGAAGAAGGGACTGGACCTCGCCAGCGCGGCGAAGGGCTCGGTGGTGAGCAGCGCGATCCTGGCCCTGGGATGGGCGTGGCGGATGCGCTCGAAGGCCGGGAACGCGGTGACGAGTTCGCCGACGCCGCCGAGCTTGATCACCAGCACCTTGGCGACCGGTTTCAGCGCCATCGGCGACGCTCCGCCGGCCCGGTGGCGAGGCGCGTCCGGGCGGGCGCATGGTGGCGGGACGGCGCTCGTGCGGCGATCGGCATGGCTCCAGCGATGGGGTGGGTGGAAGGACGGTCTCCTGATTAGCGAAAGCCGGACGCGCGCGCCATGGCCCAGGCGCCGGCCGCCCCCGCGTCGCCCGCCGCTGCCGGGCCGAGGGGCGCCTCCCCCGTTTGCACGGGTGAGGAGGAAGCCTGCTTCACTCCTTCCCGCGAGCGGGGGGTGGAGGGGGCGCGACGAGCCTAGCCGCCGGCTGCCCGGGCCGCGAGCAGCGCTTCGAGAATCGCTCGCGCCTGGGCGCCGGCCTCGGCGTCCCTGAGCGCATAGGCGGCGTTGGCCCGCAGCAGCCCGAGCCGGTCGCCGCAGTCGTAGGTGACGCCCTGGTACTGCAGCGCATGGAAGGGCTGGGCCGCCATCAGCCTGGCCATGGCGTCGGTCAGCTGGATCTCGCCGCCGGCGCCCTTTTCCTGGGCGCCCAGCAGCGCGAAGATCTCGGGCTGGAGCACGTAGCGGCCGGAAATGAACAGGTTGGAGGGCTCGGTTCCGGGCGCGGGCTTCTCCACCATGCCCAGCATGCGGTGCAGCCGCCCCTCGAAGCCCCCCGCCGCCTGGCCGAGTTCGACGATGCCGTATCTGTGCGCTTCTCCCGGCGGCGCCGGCTCCACCACCACGACATTGCCCCCAACCGCATCATGGGCGGCGATGGCCTGAAGCAGCGCCGGCGGGCGCGCGTCCATCAGCATGTCCGGCAGCATGACCGCGAACGGCTCGCCGCCGACCACCTCTTTCGCGCACCAGACGGCGTGGCCGAGGCCCAGCGGCGCCATCTGGCGCACGAAGCTCATCTCGCCCGGCCTCGGCAGCTCGGCGCGCACCGCGGCCAAGGCCCCGAGCTTGCCCTTGGCCTCGAGTTCGCGCTCCAGCTCGACGTCGTGGTCGAAGTAGTCCTCGATGGCGCCCTGGCCGCGGCCGACGACGAAGACGAAATGCTCGATCCCCGCCGCGCGCGCCTCGGCGATGGTCCACGACAGCATGGGCCGGTCGAAGACGTTGAGCAGGTTCTTGGCGGTGGCCTTGCCGGCCGGCAGAATCCGCGTGCCGAGGCCCGCGACCGGCAGCACCGCCTTGCGTACAGTTCCCATGCGATCCGGTCCCTGGCCCCACGCACTAGCCGACGCGGCCGGCCAAATCCAGCATCGCTCGCGGGCTTCGAGACGGGCGCGAACGCTGGGGAGAGGCCGCCGGCCGCGGCGCCTATTCCACCGTCACCGACTTGGCGAGGTTGCGCGGCTGGTCGACGTCGGCGCCCTTCTGCACCGCGACATGGTAGGCCAGCAGCTGGATCGGCGCGGCGAAGACCAGGGGCGCGATCAGGGGATCGCAGCGCGGAGCGACGATCACCCGCGCTCCCGCCGGCGCGTGCGCCGCCCCCGCCGCGTCGGTGATGAGCACGATGCGGCCGCCCCGGGCGACCACCTCGCTCATGTTCGACATGGTCTTCTCGAACAGCCCGTCGCTGGGCGCGATGACGATGACGGGCGTCGCCTCGTCGACGAGGGCGATCGGCCCGTGCTTCAGCTCGCCGCCGGCGTAGCCCTCGGCGTGGATGTAGCTGATCTCCTTCAGCTTCAGCGCCCCTTCGAGGGCGAGCGGGTACATCGCGCCGCGGCCGAGGTAGAGCACGTCGCGGGCCTTGGCGATGTCGAGCGCCACGGCGCGCACGTCCTCCTCGACGCGCAGCGACTCGGCGATCAGCCGCGGCGTCTCCAGCAGCAGCGCCGCCAGCCGGGCCTCCTCGGCGGCGTCGATGCGGCCGCGCTGGCGCGCCGCGGCGATGGCCATGGCGGTCAGCGCCGCCACCTGGGAGGTGAACGCCTTGGTAGAGGCGACGCCGATCTCGGCGCCGGCGTGGGTGGGCAGCATGACGCCGGCCTCGCGCGCCATGGTCGATTCGTGGGCGTTGACCAGGGCCGCGGTGGCGATGTTTCGCGCCCGGCACCAGCGCAGCGCCGCCAGGGTGTCGGCGGTCTCGCCCGACTGCGACACCGCCAGCGCCAGGGCGCCGGGCCCCAGCGCCGGCTCGCGGTAGCGGAACTCCGAGGCGATCTCGACCTCGGTGGGAAGGCCCGCGAGACGCTCGAACAGATAGCGCGCGATCATGCCGGCGTACGAGGCGGTGCCGCAGGCGATGATCTGCAGCCGCTCGAAGCTTGCGAAGTCGAGCCCCGGCGCGCGGACATGGCCGGTGACCGCATCGACATAGGCCGAGAGCGTGTGCTGGCAGGCGTCCGGCTGGTCGTGGATCTCCTTTTCCATGAAGTGCCGGTAGTTGCCCTTCTCGACCAGCGCCGCCGCCGCCGGCGCGGTGCGGATCGGCCGCCGCGCCGGCGCGCCCTCGGCGTCGAAGATGCGGGCGCCGCGGTGGTCGATGGCGACGATGTCGCCGTCCTCCAGATGGCTGATGCGGCTGGTGAAGGGGCCGACGGCGAGCGCGTCCGATCCCAGGTACATCTCGCCCTCGCCGTGGCCGACCACGAGCGCCGGGCCGTGGCGCGCCCCCAGGATGAGGCCATCCTCGCCCTCGATCATCATGACGAGGGCATAGGCGCCGCGCAGCCGCGCCCGCACCGACTTCAGGGCCTCCAGCGGCGCATCGCCCCGCCCGAGCGCCTCGTCCATCAGATGGGCGACGACCTCGGTGTCGGTGTCGCTCTCGAAGGCGCGGCCTCTGGCCTGCAGCTCGGCCTTCAGTGGCGCGAAGTTCTCGATGATGCCGTTGTGGACCAGCATCACGCGCCCGGCGCTCTGCGGGTGCGCATTGCGCTCGGCGGGCGCGCCGTGCGTCGCCCAGCGGGTGTGGCCCATGCCGACGGTGGCCCCGAGGGGATGCTCGGCCAGCACCGCTTCGAGACGGCCGAGCTTGCCCTCGGCGCGACGGCGCTCGAGCCGGCCGTCCGCGAAGCCGGCGACCCCGGCCGAATCATAGCCGCGGTACTCGAGGCGTTTCAGGCTCTCGACCAGGCGGGGCGTGACGGGCGCGACGCCCACGATGCCGATGATGCCGCACATTGGGTGACCGTCCTTTGAGGTTGGCCGCGCGAGAGGCTAGACTTTGCCGACGCCCAGGCCGGGCCTTTAGCATTCCCCAATCACCGGACTGATAAATCTCGGTTTCCCTAGGTTTCTGGACCCATCAGCCATGAAGCAGCGCGGCTATTTCGGCACCGATGGCATCCGCGGCCAGGCCAATGTGCATCCGATGACCGCCGAGGTGGCGCTGCGCGTCGGGCTGGCGGCGGGCAAGCTGTTCATGAGCGGGGGAGACCGGCGCCATCTGGTGGTGATCGGCAAGGACACCCGCCTCTCCGGCTACATGCTGGAGCCGGCGCTGGTGGCCGGCTTCACCAGCGTCGGCATGGACGTGCGGCTGTTCGGCCCGCTGCCGACGCCAGCCGTGGCCATGATGACGCGCTCGATGCGCGCCGACCTCGGCGTGATGATCTCGGCCTCGCACAACAATTTCGCCGACAACGGCATCAAGCTCTTCGGCCCCGACGGCTACAAGCTTTCCGACGAGCGCGAGTCCGAGATCGAGGCGCTGATGGACGAGGGCCTGCAGCAGGGCCTCGCCGGCCCCAAGGGCCTCGGCCGCGTGGTCCGCATGGACGAGGCCCAGGCCCGCTACGTCGAGATCGTCAAGGGCACCCTGCCAAGGTCGCTGTCGCTGGCGGGACTGCGCGTCGCCGTCGATTGCGCCAACGGGGCGGCCTACAAGGTGGCGCCCACCGCGCTCTACGAACTGGGCGCCGAGGTGGTCGAGGTGGGCGTCGCCCCCAACGGCTACAACATCAACGAGGAGGTCGGCTCGACCCATCCGGCGGCGATCGCCGCCGCGGTCAGGCAGTACCGCGCCGACATCGGCGTCTCGCTCGACGGCGACGCCGACCGCGTCGTCATCTGCGACGAGAAGGGCCAGATCGTCGACGGCGACCAGATCATGGCCATCATCGCCTCGTCCTGGGCCGGCAGGGGCGCGCTCGCCGGCGGCGGCGTCGTGGCGACGGTGATGTCCAACCTGGGCCTGGAGCGTTTCCTGGCCGAGGCGGGGATCAAGCTGCACCGCACCCCGGTGGGCGACCGCTCGGTGATGGCGAAGATGCGCGAAGGCGGCTTCAACCTCGGCGGCGAACAGTCGGGCCACATCATCCTCTCGGACTTTTCCACCACCGGAGATGGGCTCATCGCCGCCCTGCAGGTGATGGCCGAGCTGGTGCGCGGGCAAAAGCCGATGAGCGCGCTCGCCCGCCAGTTCAATCCGGTGCCCCAGAAGCTCGAGAACGTCCGCTTCTCCGGCGGCCGGCCGCTCGAGCACGCGGCGGTCAGGAACGCCATCGAGGCCGCCGAGCAGCGGCTGAACGGCGCCGGGCGCATCCTGGTGCGCGCCTCCGGCACCGAGCCGCTGATCCGCATCATGGCCGAGGGCGACGACGAAAAGCTGGTCACCCAGCTGGTGCGCGACATCGCCGGCGCGGTGCGCGGCGCGACCGCCTGAGGCCGCGGGCGTCGGTTCTGGTCTCAGAGGCCCACGGGCGATCTGGCCCAGCAGGACGGCCGATGGCCCCCTTCCCCACGTCGCGGGGAAGGATGAAGGGATTTCCTCCTCACCCGTGCAAACGGCGCGCGCCCCTTCCACCCCCGCGCCTGGCGGCGCGGCGATCCCCCTTCCCGACGCCTTCCTCCTCACCCGTGCGACGGGGGAGGTGGCGCCCGGCGCGGCAGCGTCGGGCGGCGGAGGGGGCTGCGGGCGATGATCAGCGATGCGGCGCAAGGCTCGCCAGCGCCGCTTCCACGATGCGTTGGGCGACGTCGTCGGGATCGCGCATGACATCGAGGGCCGAGCATCTGAGAATCCGGTAGCCGAGCTGGCGCATGTAGGAATCGCGCACCGCGTCGTGGGCGAGCTGCGCAGTCTCGGTGTGGCCGGCGCCATCGACCTCGATGACGAGCCTGGCCTGGGCGCAGCAGAAGTCGGCGACGTAGGGTCCGATCGGGTGCTGGCGGCGGAAGGCGAGGCCATTCGCGCGCTGCAAGCGCAGCCGCACCCAGAGCAGCGCCTCGGGCGGCGACAGCTGGCGGCGGAATTGTCGGGCGCGGCGGTGCATGTGGCCGGAAGATCGCATGCGGCGAGGCTAGTCGCGTCGCGCCCCTTCCACCACCGCACCTCGCGGCGCGGCGGTCCCCCTTCCACCTGGTGGGCGGCTGTCGCCGAGCCCCAGATGACCGGCTCGGGAAGCCGTCGCGGTTCTGCAATGTCGACTCCTTGGATTGGGGCGCACGCTCGCCGGCGGGCCGCAGCGGCGCAAGGGCGGCCTGCTTCGCGCCGCTCAGAACCACATGTCCTTCACGCGGCGGCCGTCGTCGGCGCCCTTCCATGTGTCGAGGCCATCGAGGTGGTGGACCGGGATGTCGGCGACCGCCTCCGGCGCGGCCAGGCGCAGGTTGAATCCCATGCGTCGCCGGCCCTCGGCGTCGGTGGTCAGCCCGCGCCAGTAGGCCAGGTTCCCGCACGTCGGGCAGAAGTGGGCGCCGAGGCTTCCGTCGCCCCAGACGTAGACGGCCGTCTCGCCATCGACATGCACGTCGACGCCTTCGTGGCCATAGGCCCACAGAGCGCCGTGGCGGCGGCACGAGGAACAATTGCAGGCGGTCGCCTGGTCGGGCGCCCCATCGAACCGCCAGCCCACCTGGCCGCAGTGACATCGTCCTTCCAGCATGACCGGCCTCCGCGCCGCCCGAGCGACCTGGCAGGGATTCTAGCATCGGGCCGGCCGGATGTGTCACGCGGCCAGACCGCCTGCGGCGGCGCGTGCGCTCCGAGCCTGCGTGCGAACACCTGCTGACTCTTTCCTCGGGGTGCGTATGGTGCCGCTGAACCCCGCACCCGGGCTGACGCCATGTCTCCTGTCGCTCTCGGATTCCGCGCCGGACGCGGCGGCGCCGTGGTCGTTGGCGTCGCTGTCGACCGGCCGCCGCCGCGGGTGGTGCTGTCCGCGTTCCTGGCCACCGCGGCCGAGGGCGACCGTCTGGCGTTCGAGCCCTACCAGGTCGCCTACGAGATGCCCCGCGCCGAGGGCGGCGGCCCGTCGGCGCAGGCCGCCGCCGCCGTCGCCGAGGGGCGCCGGCGTCAGGCGGCGCTCGCCTCGACCGCCCTCGCCGGCCTGCTGCAAGGGCTGCACCGCGAGGGGTTCCGGCCGGCCGTCGCCGCACTTCTCGTCAACCGGGCCGGCTGGATGACTGACCGGCTCGAGCACTGCCTGTCTGCGCCCGCACACCCGCCCGTGGCCGAGGGGCTGGCCGTGCGCGTCGCCCTGCGCGCCGCCTTCGCCGGCGCCGGCCTCGACGTCGTCGAGATGAACGAGAAGTCCCTGCGCGAATCGGCGACGCTTAGGCTGCCGCTGGCGCCGGGCCAGATCGACTTGCAGCTGAACGCCCTGGGCGCCGCCGCCGGCCGCCCCTGGCGCGCGGAGCAGAAGGCGGCGTGCCTGGCGGCGTGGCTTGCGACGGCAGGCCTCTGATGCCCACGCCCGACGACGTGCGCCGCCTCGCCCTCGCCTTGCCCGAGGCCTATGAGGACACCCACCGCCGCAAGCCGGCCTTCCGCGTGAACAAGCGCATCTTCGCCATGCTGGGCGTCGAGGACCCCGCCGCCTCGCCGGGCTTCTTCGCGCCCCTTTCGGGCGTGCGGCCGGTGGCCAGCCTCACCGTCGACCGCGAAGACCAGCTCAATTTCGCCGCCGCCTGTCCGCGAGCCTTCGAGCCCGCCGGTCCGCATGGCTTCAGCTACGTCTGGCTGGACGCCATAGACCCCGACCTCCTGGCGCTGCTGCTCCGCATGTCCTGGGCGCACGTCGCGCCGAAACGACTGACGCTGCCGCGAAGCAACTGAGGGGATTGGCGGCGCCATCGGCCGTCAGAGGACCGCGGGGCGGACAAGCCTGGTGAGGCCCAAGATTGCTTCCGCTCGATCATCGGGTTTCCGACACGACGCCGGGACCGAGCGCCGCGCCAAACCTGGCGTTCGGAATGGCTGGGTGGGTGGAGAGCGGCTCCTCGTGAGAGCGCCGCTCTCTTTCTGCGTTGTTCTACGAACCGTCGAATGCGGGGTGAAAGGTCACTTCGCCACTGGGTCGGCGGCCGTTGAGGGTCAGGCACTGGAAAGCCCATGGCGGCGCGCCGGCGTGCCGAAGGTCTGGATGGTTCTCAAATCCAAAACGGGCATAGTAGGCGGGGTCGCCAAGCAGAACACATCCACCGGCGCCCATCGATTGCAGACGTCGCAGTCCCTCCCTGATCAGCGTCTGGCCGATGCCCCTCCGCTGACGATCCGGCCACACCGACACAGGTCCAAGCCCGTACCAGTCGCCTGCCTCTGCGTTGATCGTGACAGGCGAAAAAGCGACGTGGCCAACGATTTTTCCGCCCTGTGTCGCGACGAGGGAAAGGGCCAACGCGCCCGCGACCCGCAACGCATCGATGACCCTGGCTTCGGTATCATCGCTGAACGGCATGCCCTTGAACGCGGTGTCGGTAAGGGCGTGGATCGTGGTCGCGTCGTCGGGACGCTCCAGTCGAATCTGCATGTTGATGAGCCTTTAGGGAACCTGAGTGTGCAGCCGACCGAGCGACCGCGATCCCCGCGGCCGTCGTGGCTGTTGCGGCGTGTCTCGCTAGACCGAGACGCTCAGCGGGTTCCCGCATTCTCCGACATGGCCTTGGAGTACCGCTCCTGCCAGAAAACACAAGGATTTCGCCCAATCCACCTTGGGTCGATCATTGCCGCGAGGACACTTCCCGAGCGGAGGCTGGCGGCGGTGTCCGCCAAAGCACCGGCGATGCGGACACATCGATGCGGAGAACTGTCGGCCCTCCGGTTCCACCAGCTGACCCGTGCAGACGCCGCACGCGGCAAGCGCTTCGACGACGGCGAGGCGCTTCGCCCCGGCCTCCGTAGACAACGGTGCGAATACGGCCGCGGCGGCGGTCCGACGCGGCCCGGCGCTCGCCGGCGCAGCCTCGCCGGCTCCGGCCGGCTGGCCCGGTGCGTGGACCGTTACAACGGTTGAGATATGGCCGTCCGGGCGCCGCTGCGTGGAGCGAAACCCCCACCTTCTCCGCCGCGCCCGCCGCTCAGGCCCGGCCGAGGCTGACATACCTGAACCCGCGCGGCCGCAGCTCTTCGGGGCGATAGACATTGCGCAGGTCGAGCATCAGCGGGCGGCGCATCAAGAGCTTCACCCGGTCGAGGTCGAGGGCGCGGAATTCGTCCCATTCGGTGAGGATCACGGCGCAGTCGGCGTTCTCGATGGCGCCATAGGGTCCGGACCGGAAGTCGACGCCGTCGAGGAGCTGGCGGGCCTCGGCGCCGCCCTGCGGATCGTAGGCCTGGACGCGCGCGCCCATCGCCAGCAGCGCCGGGATGATCTCCAGTGACGGGGCCTCGCGCATGTCGTCGGTGTTGGGCTTGAAGGTGAGGCCGAGCACGCCGACGGTGAGGCCCGCGACATTGCCGCCGAGCGCCGCGGCGATCCGGCTCGCCATGCCCTGCTTGCGCGCCGCGTTCGCCTCGATGGTGGTCTCGATCAGCCGCGCCGGCGCGCCGGCGTCGCGGGCGGTGCGCACCAGGCCCAGGGTGTCCTTGGGAAAGCAGGAACCGCCATAGCCGGGGCCGGCGTGCAGGAACTTCGATCCGATGCGCTTGTCGAGCCCGATGCCGCGCGCCACCTGCTGCACGTCGGCGCCCACCGCCTCGCAGACGTCGGCGATCTCGTTGATGAAGGTGATCTTCATGGCCAGGAAGGCGTTGGCGGCGTATTTGGTCAGCTCCGAGGTGCGCCGGTCGGTGAAGAGGATCGGCGTCTCGTTGAGGTTCAAGGGCCGGTAGAGTTCGGCCATCACCGGGCGGGCGCGCTCGTCCTCCAGCCCCACCACCACCCGGTCGGGGCGCTTGAAGTCCTCGATGGCCGCGCCCTCGCGCAGGAACTCGGGGTTGGAGACCACCGCGAACTGGGCGTCCGGCCGGGCGCGGCGCAGGATCGCCTCGATCTCGTCGCCGGTGCCGACGGGCACGGTGGACTTGGTGACCACCACCGTGAAGCCGTCCATCAGCGGCGCGAGTTCCTCGGCGGCGGCGCGCACGTAGCTAAGGTCGGCGTGGCCGTCGCCGCGGCGCGAGGGGGTGCCGACCGCGATGAACACCGCGTCGGCCTGGCGCACCGGCTCGCCGTACTCGGTGGCGAAGGTCAGCCGGCCGGCGGCGACGTTGCGCCCCACCAGGGTTTCGAGCCCGGGCTCGTAGATCGGCATGCGCCCGCACCTGAGCCGTTCGATCTTGGCGGCGTCCTTGTCGATGCAGGTGACTTCGTGGCCGAAGTCGGCGAAGCAGGCGCCCGACACCAGCCCCACGTATCCGGTCCCGATCATGGCGACGCGCATGCGCTAGGCGCCTGGCGTCGGGGCGCGGCGCCGGCGCGCCGTCTGGGCGATGAGCACGATCTCAGATCTCCTGGTTGTAGGCGCCGATGGCGGCTTCCCTGGCGAGCCGCGGCTTCACCTCGTCGCGGAAGAGGGCGCGCATGTCCTCCTCCGAGCGCGTGCTCTCCACCACCACCGCCAGTTCCGGCTTGTTGGACGAGGCGCGGACCAGCACCCAGGAGCCGTCCTCCAGGGCCACGCGCGCGCCATTGACCGTGTTCACCCCGGTGACCTTGCGCCCGAGGATCGAGCCGCCGGCGCTCGCCAGCGCCTGATAGGCGCCGACGATCCTGGCCACCGCCTGGTACTTGGCCTCGTCGGCGCAGTGGGGCGACATGGTGAGCGAGGTGAACGCCGCGGGCAGCGCCTTGCGAAGGTCGCTGAGCTTCTCGCCCGGATGGCGGTCCAGCATGGAGAGGATCGCCGCCGCGGCGATCAGGGCGTCGTCGTAGCCGCGCCCCAGCGGCGCGCTGAAGAAGAAGTGCCCCGACTTCTCGAAGCCGGCGAGCGCGCCGATCTCGGCGGTCTTGCGCTTGATGTAGCTGTGCCCGGTCTTCCAGTAGATGGTCTGGGCGCCCTCGGCCCGCAGCACCGGATCGGTGAGATAGAGTCCGGTGGACTTGACGTCGACCACGAACCTCGCGCCCGGATGTCGGGGGGCGAGGTCGCGGGCGAGCATCAGGCCGATCTTGTCGGCGAAGATCTCCTCGCCCTCGTCGTCGACCACGCCGCAGCGATCGCCGTCGCCGTCGAACCCCAGGGCCAGTTCGGCGCCGGAGGCGCGGACGGCCTGGCTCATCGCGGCGAGCATCGCCGCGTCCTCGGTGTTGGGGTTGTAGCGCGGGAAGGTCCAGTCGAGCTCGCAGTCGACCGGGACGACCTCGGCGCCCATGCGCCGCAGCGCCTCCGGGCCGAAGGCGCCGGCGGTGCCGTTGCCGCAGGCGCACGCCACCTTGATCGGCCGCGACAGGCGCAGCCGGCCCGCGGCGTCGGCGATGTAGCGCTCGGCGAGCCCCTCGATGCGGGTGACGCCGCCGCCGGGGGCCTCGCGGAAGGCGCCGGAGAGCACGATCGTCTTCAGCCGCTCCATCTCGTCGGGGCCGAAGGTGAGCGGCGGCTCGGCGCCCATCTTCACCCCGGTCCAGCCGTTCTCGTTGTGGCTGGCGGTGACCATGGCGACGCACGGCGCCTCCAGGTCGAACTGGGCGAAATAGGCCATCGGCGTCACCGCCAGGCCGATGTCCAGCACCTCGCACCCGGCCCCGACGAGCCCCAGCGTCAGCGCCTGCTTGATGGAGAGCGAATAGGAGCGGAAATCGTGGCCGACGACGACGCGGCGCTTGCCGAGTTCCTGGAAATAGGTCCCGAGCCCGAGGCCGAGGGCCTGCACCCCCAGGAGGTTGATCTCCGGCCCGAACAGCCAGCGCGCGTCGTATTCGCGAAAGCCGGTCGCCTTGACGAGCGGACGGGTCTCGTAATCGACGGTCATGGGCGCGAGGGCGGCGCTGGGCTTTGGAAACATCTGGCTCTTTCTGGCGGCGCCCGCAGCAAGCGGAGCGGCAAACTCAAGGCCGACCGGGGCGATCTGGTTCCCGCCGCACCAGCGCCGCGGCCGCTTTCGAAGCCGCTGCGCCGCCGAGCGCCCTGGTCGCGGCGCCGTCCTCGCCGGCCGGCGCCCCGATCCGGGCCAGCGGCCGGCCGAACGGCGCCGGCGACGGCGCGCCCTGGCCCTGCGGCCAGACGAGCGCCAGCGCCACGAGACCGGCGGCGAGGAAGGCGAGTGCGGGATAGACGATCCGGTCGGACATGGCGCCGCCTATAGCCCGGCCGCCGCCGCGCCGAAAGCGGGGCCGATCTTGCAAGCGGCCATCGGGCCGTGCACACAAGACTCCTTCCCAGCCGGTCCCGCCCATGCCGATCATCGTCCTGCTGCGTCACGGCGAGAGCCAATGGAACCTTGAAGACCGGTTCACCGGCTGGGTCGATATCGACCTCAGCGGGCGCGGCGAGGCGGAGGCGCGCGGCGCCGGCGAGATGATCGCGGCGCAGGGCTTCCAGTTCGACCGCGCCTTCGCCTCCGTGCTGACCCGGGCGATCCGCACCGCCGACATCGCCCTCGGCGTCGCCGGGCAGCTGTGGATCCCGCTGGAGAAGCACTGGCGGCTCAACGAGCGCCACTACGGCGGCCTCACCGGTCTCGACAAGGCCGACACCGCCCAGCGCCATGGCGAGGCGCAGGTGCGCGCCTGGCGCCGCTCCTATGACACCGCCCCGCCGCCGCTCGCGCCCGGCGGTCCGTATGACTTGTCGAACGATCGCCGCTACGTCGGCGTCGAGGTTCCCGCGACCGAAAGCCTGAAGGCGACGCTGGAGCGGGTGGCGCCCTATTGGGAGCAGGCCATCGCGCCCAGGCTCGCGGCGGGCGAGGCGGTCATCGTCGCCGCCCACGGCAACTCGCTGCGCGCCATCGTCAAGCTGCTGTTCGGCCTTTCAGGCGAGGCCATCGCCGCCATCGAGATTCCCACCGGCAATCCGCTGGCCATCGAGCTGGACGGATCGCTGCAGCCGGGCTCGGCGCGCTATCTCGATCCGGCGCGCGCCCAGGCGCTGCCGCCGCTGGCGTGAGCGCCGACGCCGGGCCGCGACGGCCGGGCGGGAAGACGGCGTTAATCCAGGCTTTGTATGATTAACCCTAGGCCGATTTGCGAGGCTGCAGGGAGCCATGGGCGAGCCCGCGACACAGGTTATCCGTCACCGCCGGCTGAGCCAGGCCGAGGTCGACGGCGTCTGCCTGCGCCACGACCGCCTGTGGTCGTCGCGCATGGGCGGGGCGCGGGCCGTGTTCACCTGGAAGGACCTTTCCGGCCTCGACCTCACCGGCCGCAATCTCTGCGACGCCGACTTCACCGGCGCCATCCTCGCCGACTGCAGCCTCTCCAACGCCCGGCTCGACAACGCCAGCCTCTTCGGCGCCGACCTGCAGAACGCCCGCCTGCGCGAGACCTCGCTGCGGCGCGCCGACCTGCGCGGCGCCTGCCTGAAGGGGGCGGACCTCACCGGCGCCGATCTCTTCGAGGCCGACCTGCGCGAAGGCGTCATCGCCGCGGCCGACCGCGAACGCGGCCTGCGCATCCTCGAGCCGGTGGACCGCGCCGCCAACGCCCAGGGCGCGGTCCTGGCCGGCGCCAACCTGGAGCGCTCGCGTCTCTCCGGCGTCGTGGCCCTGAGGGCCGACTTCACCGACGCCATCCTGAAGGACGCCAAGCTCATCCGCGCCAACCTGAAACAGGCGCAGATGCGCGGCGCCAATCTCGCCGGCGCCGACCTCTCCGGCGCGGACCTCGCCGGCGCCGATCTTCGCGACGCCATTCTGGTGGGCGCCAAGACGCTGCAATGGAACGTCCAGGACGCCGACATGGCCGGCGTGCTCACCGACGCGCCGGCCGGCAAGGACATCAAGGAACTGCCGTTCGACGCGATGCTGCGCGCCCACGCCACCTGGTGCGAGTCCGGCGGCCGGGCCGGCGCGCCCTCGACCTTCGACGCCGCCGACCTGCGCGCGCTGAAGTCGATCACCGGGCTGAACCTGACGGCGCTGTCGGCCCGCGGCGCGGTGTTCTACGGCCTCGACATGGCCGGGGTGCAGCTGCAGGGCGCCCGCCTCGAGGGCGCGGATCTGCGCACCTGCAATCTGCGCCGCGCCGACCTGCGCGGGGCGCGCCTGGCCGGCGCCAAGCTCTCCGGCGCCGATCTGCGCGACGCCCAGCTGGGTCCCCTGGTGATTGCGCCCGATCGGACCCTGGCCTCGGATCTCACCGGCGCGGCGCTGAAGAGCGCCGACCTCGCCCGCGCCGATCTGCGCCAGGCGGTGCTGGCCCAGGCCGATCTCTCGCGCGCCAACTTCACCGGGGCGCTGCTGAAGGGCGTCGACGTCACCGGCGCGATCCGCGACGGCGTGCGAGGACTGGACGTGCTCTAGCGGCGGGTCGAACCCCCGTCCGGCCGGAGCACGACGAAGGGCGGCGCGGGGGGCCGCGCCGCCCTCGTCTCGGATCGATGGACCGATGGACGCGTCAGGCCGCCTTCTGGCCCTGGAGCCTGGTCGGCGCCGCGCCGGCGTTGATCTCGATGTGGCGCGGCTTCAGGGCTTCGGGGAGTTCGCGCTTCAGCGAGACGCGCA
Organism: Caulobacteraceae bacterium; assembly: GCA_035532115.1. Taxonomy (GTDB): domain Bacteria; phylum Pseudomonadota; class Alphaproteobacteria; order Caulobacterales; family Caulobacteraceae; genus Acaudatibacter. The sequence goes on from DATKRO010000003.1 coordinate 34,826, forward strand.
GCAGGCCGTCGGCGAGCCTGGCGTCGGTGACCACCACGTATTCGGCCAGCTGGAAGCGCCGCTCGAAATTGCGCTCGGCCAGGCCGCGATGCAGGTAGCGGCGCTCGTCCTCGCCCGCGGTCTTGCGGCCCTCGACGGTCAGCACGCTTTCCTTGACTTCGATGTCGAGTTCCTCGGGCTTGAACCCGGCCACGGCGATCTCGACCAGATACTCGTTCTCGGCGGTCCGCTCGATGTTGTAGGGCGGATAGCCGGTCGCGGTCTCGGCCTGGGCCGAGTCGAGCAGATCGGCGAGCCGGTCGAAGCCGACCACGGACCGATAGAGGGGGGAGAAATCGATGGTGCGCATGAGGCATCCTCCTTCAGGAGCAAGGTTGCGTTACATGACGGATCGGCCGCGGGCCGGATCGGCCCCGCGCGTGACCCGGAAGGCCCGGATGACCAGCGCCTTCGAGACCAAGGTAGGCGTAGCCCGGCGCGGTTCAAGTCCGGCCGCGACATTCCCGAAGCTCGTTTACAATGCCTCGAACCGTCGGCAGTCTCCCCGCGGTCGCCCCTCGACGGCGTCGCATCGGAGCCAGGCGATTTGCATGACGCTACAGGAACTCACCGACCGGATGCGCACGGCCGTGGGGACGGATTCCGGCCTCGGCAAGACCTTGAAGTTCAACCTCGAGGGCGACGGCTTCGTCCACATCGACGGCGCCCAGGTGACCAACGAGGACAAGCCGGCCGATCTGACGCTCACCGTCACCCTCGACAAGCTGGTGGCGCTCGGCGAGGGCCGTCTCGATCCGATGCGGGCGGTGATGACCGGCGCCTTGCGCTTCTCCGACATGGGGCTCGCCATGGGCCTCCAGGGCAGGATGCAGGCCCTGTTCTCCAAGCTGCGCTGACTTGGGCCAGACCGCGCCGCTGATCGGCGTTGCGTCGGCGCCGGTCCCGCCCGGCGCAGCGCCGGAGTGGTTCGAGGGCGCGCATGGCGCGAGGCTGCGGGCGGCGCTGTTCCCGGCGCCGGGGCGGGCGCGCGGCAGCGTCGTCGTCAGCGGCGGCCGCACCGAGCCGATCGAGAAATACTTCGAGGTCGTCGAGGATCTGCGGCGAAGGGGCTTTTGCGTGCTCGCTCACGACTGGCGCGGCCAGGGGCTTTCGCAGCGCCTTTTGCCGCAGCGCCTGCGCGGACACGCTGGCGCCTGCCAGGACTTCATCGAGGACTTCGCGGCGCTCCTGGCCGCCTTCGAGGCCCGCCTGCCGAAGCCATGGCTCGCCCTCGGCCACTCCATGGGCGGCTGCCTGACGGCGCTGGCCCTGGCGCGCGGCGAGCGGCGCTTCGCGGCCGCGGCGCTGTCGGCGCCGATGTTCGGCGTGCGCCTGGGGAGCTTGCCGGCGCCCCTGGTCGAGGCGACCGCGCGGCTCCTGCGGCTCGCCGGCGCCGGCGGGGCGCTCGCGCCGGGCCAGCAGCTCAGCCCGCCGGCCGCTCCGTTCGAGACCAACATCCTCACCCATGACCGGCGCCGCTACGAGCGCAACCTCGCCCAGATCGCCGCCTCGCCCGACCTGGCGCTCGGCGGCCCGACCTGGGGCTGGCTCGACTTCGCTTTCGCCGCGATGGCCGAGATGGAGCGGGGCAGGGGCGCCGGGCGCATCGACATTCCCGTGCTGGTGGCCGTGGCGGGCGAGGAGCGCCTGGTGGATGCCAAGGCGCAGCGGCGCGTGGCGCACCGCATCCCCGGGGCTCGATTGGTCGAGATCGCCGGCGCCTTCCACGAACTCCTGCAGGAGAGCGACGAGCTGCGGGCGCTGTTCTGGCGTGAGTTCGACGCCCTGGCTGCCGAGGTTGCGCCGCTCCGTTAGGGGCTGCGAGGCCTACGCCGCCGCGCGCGCCAGGACGGCGAGGGCCTCCTCCAGCAGGGCGTGGTCGCCGGCGATCGCCGCCTGGCCGCCATGGCGACCGATGCGCTCGCCGCGCCAGTCGCGAACGAGGCCGCCCGCCCCCTCGATCAGCGGGATCGCGGCCTCGATGTCCCAGCATTGCAGGCCCGCCTCCACCACCAGATCGATGGCGCCGGCCGCGACCATGGCGTAGGCGTAGGCGTCGCAGCCCAGGCGCGCGAGGCGCGTCGCCGCCCGCAGGGTGCGCCAGGCGCCCAGCTCCGCCCCGTCGAAACAGCCCTCCGGGTCGGTGGTGGCGATGATCGCGTGGCTGAGCGGTACGCCCTTGCGCACTCTCAGCGCCCGCTCGCCTGCGCCATCGACGAGCCGCGAGCCGCCGGCGTGGCCGATGAAGATCTCGCCCAGACGCGGCTGGCCGATGGCGCCGAGGACCGGCCGCCCCTGGAACCGCAGCGCGATCAGCGTGGTCCAGAGCGGCAGCCCGGCCACGAAGGCGCGGGTGCCGTCGATGGGGTCCAGGACCCACACGAATTCGGCGTCGGGGCGATCCTCGCCCAGCTCCTCGCCGATGACGCCGTGAGCGGGAAAGCGCTGGCTTATCAGCTGCCGCATCGCGGCCTCGGCGCCGCGGTCGGCTTCGGTCACCGGGTCGAAGGCGCCGCCGGCCGCCTTGTTGCGAAGTCCGTGGTCGGCGCGGAACAGCGGCAGGGCCGCCTCGGCGGCGACCCGGTTGAGTTCGATCGCGAACGCGCTCAGCGCATCGAGCCGGTCAGGAAGCATGGGCGCGCCATAGCCGACTAGTCGGCCGCGTCAACCAATCTGACGCGATGGCGCTTCGCCCCGGGCGCCATGTCAAACGCGGGCATCATGGCGCTTCGATTTGGGTGAAGCGGGCGAGGAAAGCGGCCTGGCCTCGCGCGGGTCAGGCGGCGTCGCCGTTGCGGTGCAGCGGGGCGGCCAGCCCCAGCAGGCGCCGCCGCTCGCCCGGACGGCGGTAGCCGCCTGCGAGGCTGGCGCCGTCCTCGCCCGGGCGGCGCGCCAGCGCCGGGGTCGATTGCGGCGGGGCGGACAGCCCCTCGAAGAAGTAGCCGACCTCGACGTCGAGGGCTTCGGCGATGCGCCAAAGCCTCGCCGCCGAAATTCGGTTGGCGCCGCACTCGTATTTCTGAATCTGCTGGAACCGCACCCCGCAGGCGCTCGCCAGCTGCTGCTGGGTGAGGCCGAGCAGCCTGCGCCGGCGCCGCAGCCGCTTGCCCAGGTGGAGGTCGATGTCATCGCCCATGATCGTCTCTCGCCCGCTCTCGAGGCTCGAGCGTGCCATTGCGGCACGTCCGGCTCTGCGGGCGGCAAGGGCCGTGCCGCACCGGTCAGCCGGTCGTGCGCGGCCGCGCGCCGCGGTCCAGGCCGAGCTCGAGGCCGACGCCCAGGATTGCGAAGATCCCCCGCGAAAGCCTAGTTAGGCGCCGATGGCGACCCGCTCGGACCTGATCCGCAATCTCCAATGGCGTCTCGAGGCCGGGTGCTGGGACGTGGTCGCCGCCGTGATGCGGATCGCCCCGATCGATGCGGCCTCGGATTTCGGCGGCTGGCTGTTCAAGCAGCTGGGGCCGCTCACCGGCGCGCACCGCACGGCGCTGCGCAACCTGCGTCTGGCGTTCCCCGAATGGGACGAGGCCGAACGGCGCAAGATCGCGCGGGCGCAGTGGGAGAACGTCGGCCGGGCGCTCTTCGAGATCTTCCTCGTCGACCGCATCGTCGCCGACAAGGGCCGGATCGAGTTCGTCAATCTCGAGCGGCTCGACGAGATCCGCCAGAGCGGCCGACCGGCGATCTTCATCAGCGGCCATTTCGCCAACTGGGAGATCATGGCCGCGGCCGGCCTCGCCGCCGGCATGGAGGGCATCGTCGCCTATCGCGCCGCCAACAACCCCTACATCGACGCGCGCATCATCGAGAGTCGCCGCCGCTATGGCGCCCATCTCTTCGCGCCCAAGGGCCTCGATGGCGGCCGGGAGGTCATGGCGGCCCTGAGCCGCGGCGTCTCGGTGGGGATTCTCAACGACCAGAAGTACGACGAGGGGGTGATGGCGCCGTTCTTCGGCCATCTGGCGCGCACCCAGCACGCCGCGGTGCGCTTCGCCATGCGCTTTGGCGTGCGCCTCCAGCCAGGCTGCGTCCAGCGCACCAAGGGCGCGCGCTTCAGGATCGTGATCCACGATCCGATCGAGCTGGAGCGCTCGGGCTCGAAGGCCGCCGACGTCGAGGCCGGCGTGCGCCAGATCAACGAGTTCATCGAGGCGCGGGTGCGCGAACGTCCCTCCGAGTGGTGGTGGGTGCACCGCCGCTTTCCCAACGAACTCTACGCCGAGCTGGCCGCGCAGGGTTACTGAGCCGCCGACCCGGCCGCCGCGCGGGGGCTATAGCGCGTTGCGCAAAAGTGGAACCGGTTTTGCGACCCGAACGCGCTCCAGTGTTTTGAGTCTAGAGCACGATGCGATCAGACGATTCCGTCCGATCGCATCGTGCTCTAGGGGTTGAGCGTTCTCCAGCGCTCCAGCGCTTCCGCCGGCCCCGCATAGGCCTCCTGCAGGCGCGGGTTCCAATAGCGCAGCGCCTCCAGCGGGATCTTCCTGCCGGACACCGCGCAGATGACGTAGCGGCCCGGTCTCAGGACGTGAATCTCGCCGTCGCCGTAGCGCACCAGCGCGATTTCGCCCGGTCTTCCGAGGTCGCGATCGTAGGCGTTCATGCGCGCAATCTAGCCGGCGGGCGTTGCATTTAGAAGAGATTGCCCTGCGATGCGGCGACCGATGCGAGTCTGGCGCGGGCCTTGGACGGCGCCGGCGGCTCGCCATCGACGACGGCGCCGCGGCGACCGTCGCCGAACACGAGATCGACCCGCTCGCCTTTTGCAAGCGCCGCCGCGGTCCGGGCCAGCGAACCATCGGCGCGCGTGACCCGCGCAAAGCCGTGCGCGAGCGGGCGGTCGGGGTCGAGCGAGGCGCGCAGCTTGTCGAGACTGGCCAGCCGCTCGCCCTCGCGCTCCAGTCGTCGGGCCATCAGCGGGGCGAGCCGCGCGCCGATCTCCAGGAGCCTGGCGCTCTTGAGCATGAGCGGGCGCTGCAGCAACCCGGGCTTCAGCATCGCGGCCGGGCCGGCCAGGGCGTGCGCGTGGACCGCGACGTTGCGCTGCAGCCCGGCGCCGAGGCGGCTCGAGGCGATGTCCAGGCGCTGGTTCGCCAGCCCCAGCAGCTCCTGCGGCCGCGGCAGGCCGCGTGCGGCGGCCGAGAGCCGCGTGCGCCGATGCTCGACCGTCCTTGCCGCACACGTCGAGAGCCGGCGCCCATGGTCGAAGAGCGTGGCGACCAGTTCGGCCAGGACCGGCGTCGCCATCTCCGCGGCCGCCGTCGGGGTCGGCGCGCGGCGATCGGAGACGAAGTCGATCAGCGTCGTATCGGTCTCGTGGCCGACGGCGGAGATCAGCGGGATGGCCGAGGCGGCCGCCGCTCTGGCCAGGGCCTCGTCGTTGAAGGGCCACAGATCCTCCACCGAGCCGCCGCCCCGGGCCACGATGAGCACGTCGGGGCGCGGCGCGAATTTGCCCGGTCCCGGGGCGCCCGGCGCCAGCGCGTTGAAGCCCTCGATCGCCAGGCGCACCTGCGCTGCGGCCGCTTCGCCCTGCACCAGCGCCGGCCAGACGATCACCCGGCAGGGCCAGCGCTCGCGGATACGATGCAGGATGTCGCGGATCACCGCACCGGTGGGGCTGGTGACGACGCCGATCACCCCGGGCATGGCGGGCAGGGGACGCTTCCTCGCGACGTCGAACAGCCCCTCCGCCGCGAGCTTGGCCTTCAGCCGCTCGAGCTGAGCCAGCAGGGCGCCGATCCCGGCCGGCGCCATGGTCTCGATGACGATCTGGTATTGGGATCGGCCCGGATAGGTGGTGACCTTGCCGGTGCAGATCACCTCCAGCCCGGTCTGCGGCCGCACCTCGAGGCCGCGCACCTGGCTCTTCCAGATCACCCCCGAGATGCAGGCGCGCTCGTCCTTGATGTCCAGGTAGACGTGGCCGTTCGAGTGGAAGGTGACCTTGGAAAGCTCGCCCCTCAGGCGCACGAAGCCATAGGCGTCCTCGATCGTCCGTTTCAGCGCGAACGCCAGTTCGGAGACGCTGTAGGCGTGCAGGTTGGTGTCGGGAAGGGCGTCGCTCATCGCCTCAGACTAACCCTCCCGCCGAGCCATGAGGAGAGGCTGTGAAATCTCGAGCCGGGTCCGGGGCGCGATGGGCTCGGGACCGGCGCGAGGTCAGATATAGCGCCTGAGCGAGCGCGTCAGCTCCGCCACCGTGGCCTTCTTCCTGCCATGCGGCGGCTGGTAGGCGAGGCGCGCGTGGTCGGCGCAATAGGGCGTTTCCTCGACCGCGCTGCGGCCGCAGAAGGCGAAATCCGAACTCGCCGGATCGCCGATCGGCCATTTGCACATGTGCCGCCCGAGCGTGAGCACCGTCGCGGTGCCGGGCAGATCCACCAGCACCACGGGCCGGGGGGCCGGCGCATGAGTCCTGGGCTCGAGCGCGCGAGGTCTCGGCGCCGGCGCTGGAACGGGGCGCGGCGGGCGCGGCGCGCGGAACGCCGGTCGGCTGGGATGCGACGGAACGGCGCGGCCCGAGAGCCCCAACCGGTGCACCTTGCCGATCACCGCGTTGCGGGTCACCCCGCCGAGTTGCTTGGCGATCTGGCTGGCCGACAGGCCGTCCAGCCAGAGTTTCTTGAGCATCTCGACACGTTCGTCCGTCCAGCCCATGACGCTTCTCCCCGGCTCGCGACGCGCCCCTGTCCCCACAGTAGGCGACGCAAGATGTTGTAGGCCCGGTCCCGCTCCTCGGCCGGTGACCTACCAGATATCGTAAACGGATCGTAAACGGACACAATAGGCTGAGCGTCACCTGTCCACAGGAACTAGATGTTGATCAACCGTCGGCGCGGCTTGCGCGCGCCGTGACGCGGGCGCAAATGGAGGCCATGCGAGACATGGCCGCCGCCGAGATAGCCGCGCCGCCGGAACCCCGGGCCTACCGAGGCGTCAACTGGGCCGGCTTGCGCGCGCTCTACCTGCGCGAGGTCAGGCGCTTCTGGAAGGTCGGGCTGCAGACGCTGGCCGCGCCGATCGTGACGGCGCTGCTCTACATGATGGTGTTCGTGGTCGCGGTGGGCGGCGTCAGGCCGAGCGTCGAGGGCGTGCCGTTCGGCGCCTTCATCGCGCCGGGCCTGATCATGATGCAGATCATGAACAACGCCTTCTCCAATTCGTCGTCCTCGCTGCTGCAAGCCAAGATGAACGGGCTGATCGGAGACTTCCTGACCCCGCCGCTGTCGCCGGGCGAACTTACCGCCGGCTTTGCGCTCGGCGCGGGCACGCGCGGTATCGTGGTGGGCGCCGTGGCCGCCGCCGCGGTGCTGCCGTTCACCTCGAGCCGGATCGCCGAGCCCTGGGCCGTGGTCTATTTCGGGCTGGGCGCGTCGCTGATCATGGGCCTCCTGGGCGCCATGGCGGCGATCTGGTCGGAGAAGTTCGACCACATCGCCGCGGTCACCAACTTCATCGTCATGCCGATGACCTTCCTCTCGGGCACGTTCTACCTGGTCAGCACCCTGCCGGAGCCGTTCCGGACCATCTCTCAGTACAACCCGTTCTTCTACCTGATCGCCGGGTTCCGCTACGGCTTCACCGGCCGCATGGACGGCGCCCTGCCGGTGGCCGTCGGCCTCACCGCGGCGCTGGTGGTGGCGCTCTGGGCCGTCACCTGGCGGATGTTCGCCACCGGGTACAAGCTCAAGACCTGAGCGGTCCGGCTGCGCGCCCAGAGTGCGCCGCAAGAGTGCGCCGCCGGCACGGCAAAGAGTTCGGGCTGACGAGACGCTCATCATCGCCGTCACCCCGGCCAAGCGAAGCGCGAGCCGGGGCCGGACGGGCCGCGGCCAGGCTGGAATTCGTCTTGGAAGCGGCGGGTCCGGCCCCGGATCGCCCTTTCAGGCCGTCCGGAGTGACGGCGA
>DATKRO010000004.1:0-38926 GCA_035532115.1 Caulobacteraceae bacterium
TCTTGTCGGAGGCGAGCTTGGTCGCGCCATAGAGGTTGATCGGATTGCAGGCCTTGTCGGTGGAAAGCGCCACCACCTGACGCACGCGATTGGTCAGCGAGGCCCAGACCACGTTCTCCGCGCCCATGACGTTGGTGGCGATGCATTCGGAGGGATTGTACTCGGCCGCCGGCACCTGCTTCAGCGCCGCGGCGTGGATGACGATGTCGACCCCGCGCAGCGCCAGGGTGAGCCGCGCCCGGTCGCGCACGTCGCCCAGGAAGAAGCGCATGCGCGCCAGGGCCGCCGGGCCGAATCGCGCCGCGAGGTCGAGCTGCATCTCGCTCTGCTTCAGCTCGTCGCGCGAATAGACGATCAGCTTCCTGGGCTCGTATCGGGCGAGCACCGTCTCGACGAATCGGCGGCCGAACGAGCCGGTGCCGCCGGTGACCAGGATCACCTTGTCGTCGAGGTTGAGCGAGGCTGGCGCGAAGCGGCCCAAGCGCGGCTCCTGAAGCTGGCCGGGGCGGTCCGGCGAAACATGGTTAACCGGCCGCTCGTAAAGAGACCGTCAATCCGCTGGCGGCAAACTTCGCCGCCATGAACCGCCGCCTCGTCCTCGCCGCCGCCCTGGCGCTCGCGCCCCGGCTCGGCCATGCCCAGGACCAGCGCAAGCAAGGCGGCGGCGAATCGTTCATCCAGATGGAAACCCTCGACGCCACCGTCACCCGCGCCGACGGCCAGCGCGGCGTCATGACCATCGACGCCGGTCTCGACGTGCCCGACGCCGGTCTGCGCGCCCGCGCCCGCGCCTCGATGCCGCTGCTGCTCTCGGCCTTCGGCGACGTGGCGCGCACTTACGCCGCCGGCCTGCCGCCGGGCGCGGTCCCCAACGCCGACTATCTCTCGTTCGAGCTGCAGCGCCAGACCGACCGCATCCTCGGGCGTCCCGGCGCCCATCTGCTGCTGGGCACGATCCTGGTGAACTAGCCGCCCGCTTCACCCAGATCGACGAGGTCGCGCCTCTTCACCCCCGCGCTCGCGGGAAAGGAGCGAGGACGCCTTTCCTCCTCACCCGTGCAACGGGGGAGGAGGCGCTCGGCGCGGCAGCGCCGGGCGTCGGAGGGGGCGGCTGGCGCGGCGAGGCGCTGGCGCCCGAAGCGCCGCCTCACGGCGCGGCCTCGTCCATGATCTTCGCCAGCGCCACGTCCAGCGCGGTGACGCCGCCGGCGTCGTGCGTCGCCAGCAGCACCTCGACCCTGGAATGGACGTTGAACCATTCCGGATGGTGGTCGAGCTTCTCGGCGGCCAGGGCGACGCGGGTCATCCAGGCGAAGGCCTGGCCGAAGCCGCCGAACCGGTAGGTCTTGACGATGGCGTCGCGCCCCTCGGCGGCGGACCAGCCCGAAAGCTGCTTCAGGGCCTCCGCCGCGCCGATCCTGGCCGGGCGCGTCATGGGCTTTGCGCCTGCAGCGGCGCGAACTCGAGGCCGGTGGCGCGCGCCAGCTCGTCCAGCGCCTGCGCCTCGCTCACCACCTTGATGGCGGTCATGCCGAGCGCCGCGGCGGGCTTGCAGTTGATGCCGAGGTCGTCGAGGTAGACGCAACGCTCCGGGGCGACCCCCAGCAGGTCGCACATCATCACGTAGATGCGCGGATCGGGCTTGCGCACGCCGGCCTTGGAGCTTTCGACGATGGCGTCGAACAGCAGCATGATCGAGCCGGCGCGCGAGGCGCCCTCGGCGCTCGCCGCCATGCCAGGACCATGACCCTGGGCCATGTTGTTGGTGATGCAGCCGACCTTGTAGCGGGTCTTGCACAGCTTCAGCGCCTCGACCATGCGCGGGCGCACGTCGCCGGAGAGCAGCGGCAGCACGTCGGCGCCGCGCACCGGATGGCCGAGCGCGCTGGATTCCTCCAGAAACTTCAGGTCGAACCCGGCGCGGTCCAGCTGCGCCCGCTCGAACAGCGCCCAGGCGTTCTCGTGTGGATTGGTGGCGTTGACGGTGCGGATGAAGTCGCGCGGCAGGCCGCGGGCCGATTCGTAGCGATTGAACGCCTCGAAGGGCGAGGTGGTGAACACCCCGCCGAAGTCCCAGATCACCGCCTCGACCGCCACGCCATCCCGCTCCGCCAGCTGCAAGCCGCCGGGACGCTAGTGACGCCGCGCGCCGCCCGCAAGCGCCTTGGTCCGCGTCGACGCCTGGCCCCGCCTCCCCGTCGCGCGGCTTCGCCTGCGGGGCGAATGGACGGGCGCCGGCGGCGCAGTCGTGGTTGACTTCGGATCCGACGTTTCCGCAAGTCGCTCAGATAAGGACAAGCCGTCATGCGATTCCAGTCAGCGGTCTTGGCGCTCGCAGCCGGCCTCGTGCTCGGATGGGCCGCCCAGGGCCGCGCCGCGCCGGCCCCGTCCGCGCCGATCTTCTATTGCCCGCGCCCGGCGGCCGCGCCGCCCCGGCCGCTGGCGCATCGCGTCCGCCCCGGATGTCGGAACCTCCACCCCGCGCGGCTCGAGCGCCGGCGCCATTGGCGCCGCCCGGAACATTGGCGCCGTCCGGTGCATTGGAGCCACCCGGAGCATTGGCGCCACCCTGAGCATTGGCGCCACGCGGAACATTGGCGGGGCGGCGGCGTGTCGGCCAGCCAGGCGTTCATCTACCGCTACGAAGAGGCGCGCCACGGCTTCGAAGCCCGCGCCGCCGAGGAGGCCTGGCGCGAGCGTCCGCCCCTGCCGCCGTCCGGCATGGACGAGGCCTGGGAACGCCACGGACGCCTGGGCGAGACCGGCCGGCCGGTCGAGGGGTTCGATGGCCGCTTCGGCGGCCCGGGGCGCATCCAGGGCTGGCGCGGCGAGGCGGGCTACGGCGGCGCCGAGCGCATCGAGCGCGGCGGCTTCGGCTACGAGCATGGCCCCGACGGCGTCGAGCGCCGCTGGAGCTGGGGAACGCCGGACTGGCGCCCTCAGGACTGGCGCCCCCACCTTGGCCCCGGCGAGGCGGCCTTCGCCCGGGACCGCGAGCAGCGGCTCTATTCCGGCGCACCGGGCGAATGGCGCGACGGCGGCTACGGCCAGGTCTACGAATACGCCGGCCGCGACGCCTATGGGTTCCTGGTCTGGCCGGGCAAGACGCCGCTCCGCATCTACGGGTCGCCGCGCCCATTCGATCGCTGAGCGGTTCGGGATTGGCAATCGGTAAGGCGCGGTCCACCGCGCCCCCATTTCAGCCGTGAGACAAACGCGTGCGGGCGGGCCATCCCTGGAGCTCATCATGCGCGTTCAACTCATTCTTCCCCTGGCGGCGCTCGCCTCGCTCGGCCTCGCCGCCGGCGGCGTCCTCGCCAGGCCCATGGCAGCCAGCGCCACGTCCCCGGCCTTCTCCGGGCACAAGCTCGCCGGTGCGGCGCGGGTCTCCCTCGCCCAGGCGCGCGGCATCGCCCTGAAGGCGCACCCCGGCGCCGTCACCGGCGAGGAGCTGGAGAAGGAAGGCGGCGGCAGCGGCCTGCGCTATTCCTTCGACATCAAGAGCGCCGGCGTCGCCTATGAAGTCGGCGTCGACGCCAAGTCCGGCGCGGTGCTGGAGAACGATCGCGACACCGGCAACGATTGAGCCTCGGCCTCGCCAGCGGCGCAAGGCTCGGGCAGACTCGCGCCATGAAGCTGCTGCTGGTGGAGGACGACCGCGACGGCGGCGCCTATCTGAAGAAGGCGCTCGCCGAGGCCGGCCATGCCGTCGATCACGCCGCCGACGGGCGGCAGGGCCTGTTGCTGGCGGCCGGCGAGCCCTACGACGTCATCATCCTCGACCGCATGCTGCCGGCGATGGACGGCCTGGCGATCCTGCGCACGGTCCGCGCCTCAGGGGTGAAGACCCCGGTGCTGCTGCTGACCGCGCTCGGCGGCATCGACGACCGGGTCGAGGGGCTGGAGGCCGGGGCCGACGACTATCTGGTCAAGCCCTTCGCCATGGCCGAGCTGATGGCGCGGGTCAACGCCCTGGCGCGCCGGCCGCCGCCCCAGGAGGCGCCGACGACGCTCAGGGTCGGCGATCTGCAGATGGACCGGCTGAAACGCACGGTGACGCGCGGCGGCGCGCGCATCGACCTGCAGCCGCGCGAGTTCCAGCTGCTGGAATATCTGATGCGCCACGCCGACCGGGTGGTCACCCGGACCATGCTCCTGGAGAGCGTCTGGGATTTCCACTTCGACCCCAAGACCAACATCGTCGAGACCCACATGAGCCGGCTGCGCGCCAAGATCGACCGCGGCCGCTCGCGCGAGCTGATCCACACGGTGCGCGGCGCCGGCTACTGCCTGCGCGAGCCGGACTGACCGGCCGCCGCCCCCTTCATCCTTCCCCGCGAGCGGCGCGGGGGTGGAAGGGGCGCGCACATGCGGATCATCGCCCGCAGCCCCCTCCGACGCCCGGCGCTGCCGCGCCGAGCGCCACCTCCCCCGTTGCACGGGTGAGGAGGAAAGGCGTCTTCACTCCTGCCCCGCGAGCGGGGAAGGGGGACCGCCGCGCCGACAGGCGCGGGGGTGGAAGGGGCGTCGGCGCCGAGCGGGCGACTGGTCGGCCGATGGATGCTACAGCGCCCGCTTGCGCAAGCTTCCGACCGCCACGGGCCGATAGGTGTTCCGCTCCACGAGCCTGCGCGTGGCCGCGCTCTACACCGCGGCGTTCGCGATCTCGGTGGTGGTGCTGGGGGCGATCACCCTCGTCAGCACCCGCCGGGCGCTGATGCAGCAATTCGACGCCCGGATCAGCGTCGAGGCCTCGGCGCTGGCGCTGGAGTTCCGCACCGAAGGGCTCTCCGGCGTGGTGCAGGCGGTGCGCGAGCGCGACCGCACCCCCGGCGCCCTCGACTATGGCCTGGACGGCCCCGGCGGCCAGCCGCTGGCCGGCAGGCTCGCGGGGGTGCGAACCCCGCTCGGCTGGTCCGAGCTGCCGACGCCCCAGGATGCGCGTCCGGTGCGCGACGCCCCCGAAGCGATGCGGGTCCTGACCACCGTGCTGCCCCAGGGCTACCTCCTGGTGGTCGGCGACGACGACGAGCGCACCGAGGCGCTGCAGGGCACGGTGCTCGAGGGCTTCGCCTGGGCGTTCGCCGGCGTCGTGCTCCTGGGCATCGTCGGCGGCTACGGGCTCAGCCACGACGTGCACCGGCGGCTCGCCGCCATGAGCGGCGCCGCCGAGGCCATCATCGACGGCGACCTGGCGCGGCGCATTCCGGTGCGCGGCTCCGACGACGATCTCGACCGGCTGGCGGTGACCTTCAACCGCATGCTCGACCGCATCGCCGCCCTGATGGAAAGCCTGCGGCAGGTCTCGGGCGACATCGCCCACGACCTGCGCACCCCCCTGACCCGGCTTCGGCAGCGGCTGGAGGCGAGCCGCACCCTGAGGACGCCGCGCGAGCGGGCGCAGGCCATCGCCGGCGCCCTCGAAGACGTCGACGCCATCCTCGAGACCTTCGCGGGCCTGCTCCGCATCGCCCAGATCGAGGCCGGCGCCCGCAGGGCGGCGTTCCGGCCGGTGGATCTGACGGCGCTCGCCCAGACGGTGGTCGAAGCCTTCGCTCCGGCGGCCGAGGACGCCGGCCAGAGGCTCGAACTCGCCGCGGACGAGCCCCTGACCGTGGAGGGCGATCGCGAACTGCTCGTGCAGATGCTGGTCAATCTCGTCGAGAACGCGCTGCGCCATGCCGGCGGGCGCGCCCGCATCCGCATCCGCGCCGCCCGGCGGGGCGCCGCGGCGGTCCTGGTGGTGAGCGACGACGGCCCCGGCGTGCCCGCGGACGAGCGCCAGCGGATCTTCGACCGCTTCTACCGGCTGGAGACCAGCCGCTCGACCCCCGGAAGCGGGCTCGGCCTCGCCCTGGTCGCGGCGGTGGCGCGCCTGCATGGCGCCAGGGTCAGCCTGGCCGACGCCGCCCCGGGCCTGGAGGTGACGGTCGCCTTTCCCGATGTCCCCAGGCCTGCGACATTGGCGCTTCCCAATCTCCCGGACAGCTCGCGGTCAACTGGGAACGGATAAAGCCTCGCCCTCGCCGTCGCCCACCCTCGCCGCCCGCCGCGCCGCAGCGGGCCAGCTTCGCGGAGTAGCAATGACTGACGGCCGAGCCGCGCCATCGCTTCGCCGCCCGGCCCTCGGGGCAGGGCTGGCGGCCGCGCTCCTGGCCCTGGGCGGCTGCATCGGCTATCACCGGCTGCCGCTGCCCCGCCAACCGGACCTGCGCGACGCCGCCTCCAGGCTCACCACCGACGTCTCGCGGCTCCGGCTCGGGCCGCTGAAATCGGTGGTCATCGACCCGGCGGCCGGCTTCACGCCGACGGACGTCGCGGTCCTGGCGGTGCTGAACAATCCCGACCTCCGGGCGCGGCGCGTCGCCCTCGGCGTCTCGGCCGCCCAGGTCTTCGCCGCCGGCCTTTTCCCCGATCCGCAGATCACCGGTTCGCTCGACCAGCCGATCGCCGGACCGGACAAGCACACCGCCTATGGCGTGTCGCCGAGCTACGACATCGCCGGCCTGCTGGCGGTGGCCGACACCGAGCGGGCGGCGCGCTTCACCGCCAAGCAGGCGAACCTCGATGAACTCTGGGCCGAATGGACCACCGCCCAGCAGGCGCGCCAGCTCGCCGAGACCGCCCTCACCGACGATGCCCGCGCCGGATTCCTGCGCCAGATCCTGGCGCCCGCCGCCGCCCGCGCCGCGCGCTCCGCCAGGGGCCTGCGGCGCGGCGACGTCACCGCCCAGGTCGCGGCCGCGGATCTGGCCGCCAAGCTGGACGTGGAGACGCTGCTGGCCACCGCCGAGCACGACGCCGCCAAGGCCCGGCGCGATCTCGACGTCCTCCTCGGCCTCGAGGTCTCGGTGCGGCTGCCGCTCGTCCAGGCGGGGGCGCCGGTGGGCTACGGCGCCGCGCGCGTCGCCCGCGACCTCGGCACGCTGGCGATCCGGCGCCCTGACCTGCTGGCGCTGCGGGCGGGCTACTCGGCCGAGGACGCCAGGCTGCGCCAGGCGGTCCTGGCGCAGTTTCCGCTCGCCTCCATCGCCTTCGCCTACGCCAGCGACCCGACGCCGACCACGACGCTCGGCCTGTCGGCGATCATGGCGCTGCCGATCTTCAACGGTCACCGCGGCCAGGTGAAGGTCCAGCAGGCGACGCGCGCCCAGCTTCGGGCCGAATACCAGGCCAGGCTCGACGCCACCCGGGCCGAGGTCGAGAACGCCGCCGCGGAACTCGCCAGCGCCCAGGCCCAGGCCGCGACGCTGCGGGCCGACCTGCCGCGCCTGGAGGCGATGCTGGGGCCGGCGCCGGCGGCCTTCGCCCGCGGCGACATCGACAGCCAGACCTATCTGGCCCTGCTCCAGACCGTGATCACCAAGCGCGCCGATCTCGAGGATCGCGACCTGGCCGCCCGCATGGCCGAGATCCAGCTCGAAACCGCGCTCTTCGTCCCGCCCGCCAGACTGGCGAGCGCCTCGTGAGCCGGGTCCGCGTCCTCGCCCTGGCGCTCGGCGCGCTGCTCGTCGCGGCCATCGTGGCCCTGGTCGTCGCCCGCGGCGGCGCCGGCAAGGACCAGAGCGCGGCCGTCGCGCCCACCGCGCGGGTCACCACCGCCCCGATCGTGAGCCGGACCCTGAAGAACGTCTCCGAGGCCTATGGCGTCGTCCAGGCCGACCCGGCGGGGACGATCACGCTCGCCGCGCCGCGGGCGGTGATCGTCACCGCGGTGCTGGTGCAGCTCGGCCAGCCGGTGCGCGCCGGCCAGGCCCTGGTGGTGGTGGCGAGCGCGCCGGCGGCGGACCTCGCCTACCGGCAGGCGGTCGCCGCGGCGACCTCGGCCGCCAAGGATCTCGCCCGCGTCCAGCGCCTCTTCGACGAGCACCTCGCCGCGTCGGATCAGCTCATCGTGGCCAGGAAGGCCGTGGCGGACGCCCAGGCGGCCCTCGCCGCGCAGCAGAGCCAGGGCGCCGGCCGCGGCAGCCAGACCCTGACGGCGCCCGCGGCGGCGGTGGTGACCGCCCTGGCGGCCGCGCCCGGCGATCGTCTCGCCCAGGACGCGCCGATGGTCGTCATGGCGCGCCAGGGCGCCGTCCTCGCCAGGCTCGGCCTGGAGCCGGGAACCGGCGATTTCGCGGTCGGCCAGCCGGTGACCATCCGCCCGGCCGGCGGCGGCGCGTCCATCGCCTCGCGCCTCGTCATGGTCGGCCGCGCCGCCGATCCCACCACGCGCACCATCGACGCCCTTGCGCCCCTGGGCGCCGCGGCGCCGCCGATCGGCTCGGGCGTGGAAGCCGACGTGCTCACCGGGACGCACGTGGGCCTGACGGCGCCGCGCGCCGCCGTGGTCTTCGACGAGACCGGCGACCACGTCTTCATCGTCTCCGGCGGCAAGGCGCAGCGCGTCTTCGTCACCGTGGGGCGCGACCATGGCGATGACATCGAGGTGAAGGGGCCGATCGCCGCCGGCGACCTGGTGGCCGTCGAGGGCGCCCAGGAGCTTCAGGACGGCATGGCGGTGAGGGTCGCGGCCCGATGAACCTGGCCGAGTTCGCGTCCCGGCGTCGGCGTTCGCTCCTGACCCTGCTGGTCCTGCTCATCGCCGGCGGCGTCATGAGCGCCTTCCTGATGCCCGTCAGCCTGTTCCCGAACGTGCATTTTCCGCGCATCGCCGTGACCGTGGAGGCCGGCGACCGGCCGGCGGACCAGACCGAGGCGGTGATCACCCGGCCGGTCGAGCAGGCGCTGCGCGCCATTCCGGGGGTCCAGAACCTGAGGTCCACCACCAGCCGCGGCGCGGTGCAGATCTCGATCAACTTCGGCTGGGGTTCGAACATGGACCTGGCGCTGCAGCGGGTGCAGTCGGCCCTGACCACCGTCCAGCAGAGCCTGCCGCCGGGCGTCACCTTCCTGGTGCTGCGCCAGGATCCCACCGTCGATCCCGTCGCCGCCTACAGCCTGACCTCGGCGCGGGCGACGCCGGTGGAGCTGCGCCGCTTCGCCGATCTGACGCTCGCGCCGGTGCTCTCGACCATCAACGGCGTGGCGCGCGTGCAGGACCAGGGCGGCGCGCCGGGCGAATACCGCATCGAGGCCGATCCGGCCAAGCTCTGGGCGCACGGCCTGTCGCTGGCCGACGTCGCCACGGCGGTGGGCGGCGCCAATGCGCTCACCGCCGCCGGGCGCATCCAGGACGAGGGCAAGCTGCTGCTCGTGCTCACCGATTCGCGGCTCACCGAGACGCGGCAGATCGCCGATGTCGTGGTGAAGACGGCCAACGGGGCCGTGGTGCGCGTTGGCGACGTCGCCAAGGTGGTCGCCGCGCCGCAGCCGCAGTGGATCCGGGTCACCGCCGACGGCCGCGACGCGGTGCTGGTGAACATCTACCAGCAGCCGGGCGGCAACACGGTGCAGATCGCCAGGCAGGTGCGCGCCGCCTTCCAGAAGATGCGCGGCCAGGGCCCGGCCGACATGCAGGTGAAGGCCTGGTACGACCAGAGCGACCTGATTCTCGAATCCGCCTCGGCGCTGCGCAACGCCATCGTCATCGGCGTCATTCTCGCGGCCCTGGTGCTGCTGATCTTCCTGCGCAACTGGCGCGTGACGCTCGCCGCGGTGATCGCCGTCCCCGCGGTGCTGGCGGCGACGACGCTGATCCTGAACCTGCTGGGCCAGAGCTTCAACATCATGACCCTGGGCGGCATGGCCGCCGCCATCGGCCTCATCATCGACGACGCCATCGTGATGATCGAGCACATCGAGCGCCGCGTCGCCGAGAGCGCCCAGCGCGGCCGCGAGGCCATCGGCCAGGCGGTCTCGGAGTTCATGCGGCCGCTGGCGGGGTCCTCGGCGGCCACCACCGTCATCTTCGCGCCGCTCGCCTTCCTCACCGGCGTCACCGGGGCCTTCTTCAAGGCGCTCTCCATCACCATGGCGATCTCGCTGGCGCTGTCGTTCCTGGTGGCGTGGTGGCTGGTGCCGGTGCTGGTGGAGCAGCTCGTACGCGGCCGTGGCCACGCCGCCGCCCTCGACGAGAACGGC
This sequence comes from Caulobacteraceae bacterium, assembly GCA_035532115.1. GTDB lineage: Bacteria > Pseudomonadota > Alphaproteobacteria > Caulobacterales > Caulobacteraceae > Acaudatibacter. The sequence goes on from DATKRO010000004.1 coordinate 10,027, forward strand.
CCCATCCTGTCGCGCTATCGCCGCCTGCTGCGGGCCAGCGCCGCGCGGCCGGTCTTCGCGCTGGCCGCGGTGGCGGGCCTGGCGGTGCTGGGGATCGTCTGCTTCATGAGCGTCGGCTCCGGCTTCATTCCCAAGATCGACGAGGGCGGCTTCGTGCTCGACTACGTCGCCCCGCCGGGCATGTCGCTCACCGAGACCGACCGGCTGGCGCGCCAGGTGGAGAAGATCGTCCGCGCCACGCCCGACGTCGCCACCTATTCGCGGCGCACCGGCACCCAGCTCGGCGGCGGCCTCACCGAGCCCAACACCGGCGACTTCTTCATCCGGCTGAAGCGCCACGGCCGGCGGCCGATCCAGCAGGTCATGAACGACGTGGTCGGCAAGGTGCAGGCCCAGGTCCCCGGGCTGGAGATCGAGACGGCCCAGCTGATGGAGGACCTGATCGGCGACCTGACCGCCGTGCCCCAGCCGATCGAGGTCAAGCTCTACAGCAACAACGCCGGGCTGCTGCGGCGCACCGGGCCCCTGGTCAAGGCCGCCATCGAGAAGGTTCGCGGCGTCACCGAGGTCAAGAGCGGCGTGGTCATCGCCGGCGACAGCCTCGACGTCGTCGTCGATCCGGTTCGCGCCGAGCTGCAGGGCATCGACGCCGGCGAGGCGGCCAGGCAGATCTCCGATCAGCTCCAGGGCGCCGTCGCCACCCAGGTGCAGTCGGGCGTCAACCTCGTCAACGTCCGGGTCTGGACGCCCGCGGCGGCGCGGGTGCGCATCGACCAGGTCGGCGCCCTGATGCTGAAGTCGCCGGCCGACGGCCATCTCTTCCCGATCTCGCGCATCGCCACCTTGAAGGTGGTCACCGGCCAGGCCGAGATCGACCGCGAGAACATGCGCCAGATGGACGCCGTCACCGCGCGCGTGGTCGGCCGCGACGTGGGTTCGACGGCGGCCGAGGTGCAGCGCCTGGTCGGCCAGCCCGGTTTCCTGCCGGCCGGGATGACCTTCGAGATGGGCGGGCTCTACGCCGAGCAGGTGGCGGCGTTCCGCGACCTCATCCTGGTGTTCGTCGCCGCGGTGGCGGCCGTGTTCGTGCTGCTGCTGTTCATCTACGAGAGCTTCCGGGTCGCCGGCGTCATCGTGGTGATGCCGCTGGTGGCGGCCCTGGCGGTGGCGATCGGGCTCTGGCTCACCGGCGTCGAGCTCAACATCATGGCGCTGATGGGCATGACCATGGTGCTCGGCATCACCACCGAGGTGGCCATCTTCTACTTCACCGAGTACGAGGCGCTGCTGGCCGAGGGCGCGGCGCCGGAGGCGGCGCTGGTGCAGGCGGGCGTCAACCGGCTGCGGCCGATCGCCATGACCACCCTGGCCGCGATCCTGGCGCTGGCGCCGCTGGCCCTGGCGCTCGGCGGCGGCGCCTCGATGGAGCGCCCGCTCGCCATCGCCATCATCGCCGGACTGGTCGCGCAAGGCCCGCTGGTGCTCGTCGCCATGCCGGCGATCTACCGGCTGGCGGGCGGCACGCGCGCCGACGCGGTCCGCTCGGAGGGAGAGGCCGCGGCCTGATCCGTCGCGATGGACCGGCCTGCGCGATGCGGACGCGCTCCGGTGTCTCGAAGCCGGGCCGCGAGCCGGCGGCCAGGCGGTTCCGTCGGATCGCATCGTGCTCTAGAAACGCCCTCGCCGCCGCGCTCGGAGCCTTCGACCATGCCCACCCTCGAATGCTACCCGATGGCGTCCCGCCCCCCCGACATCGTGCCCGGCCGGCCGCAGCGCGGCTGGATGGACCGGTTCTCCGACCGCCATCCCTACCGCTGCCTGCCGCTCGCCATGGCCAACTGCAGCGGCTGGGAGATGCTCTGCCCGGTGGGGTTCACCGCCGAATGGAACGGCGGGACCCACACCAGCGACATCGCCATCGTCCCCGACCACCCGTTCCCGGAGTTCGCCGACTTCGTCAAATCGCACTTCTCCCACGGCGTGCTGACCTTCCATCCGGGCTATCTGTTCCGCTCGCCCGAGCCCTGGTCGATGTGGGTGATGGGGCCCCCCAACCACGTCAAGGACGGCGTCCAGCCCCTGGTCGGCCTCGTCGAGACCGACTGGCTGCCGTTCCCCTTCACCATGAACTGGCACTTCACCCGCCCCGGCCGGGTGAAGTTCGCCCGCGGCGAGCCCTTCTGCTTCGTCACCCTGGCCCAGGACCGGGCGCTGGAGAGCTTCGAGCTGGTGCAAAAGCGCCTGGAGGCGAACGACGCGCTGCGCAGCCAGTACGACGCCTGGCGCCAGCGCCGCGACGACTTCAACAAGGCCCTCTCGCGCGGCGACCCCGAGGCGCTGAAGGAGAGCTGGCAGCGCTTCTACTTCCGCGGCGAAATGCCCGACGCCACCGGCCCCGCCCCCAAGGCCCACGTCAACCGCCGCCGCCTGAAATCGCTGAAGCTGGGCCTGTGACCCGGGCGCTCCGCCGCCTTGTCAAGCGCCGGCCCCTCTGCAATAAGCCGCGTTCCCCGATTCCAGGGAGCGCGGGCGTAGCTCAGGGGTAGAGCACAACCTTGCCAAGGTTGGGGTCGAGGGTTCGAATCCCTCCGCCCGCTCCAAAATTGTGTTGGACGACAGAGAAGGCTGGACTCCGGCGCATTTGTCTGGACTCCAGCCGCCTGCGTCCAGCGGCCCCACTTAGCGACCCCACCGCGCCTGGGTTGATGCGGCCGCTGACGCCCCAATCCGTGACATTGGAATGGGTTAGTGCTAGTTAGAGGATAGCACTGTCGCCGGGTCGGCGCGGTCGCGATCACCCCCATACCACTGATCATCACGGCTTCCGGCCGGAGGTCCGACCTTCGCCGGTGGCGGTCCCAAGACAGGGAATTCCAATGCATATCGAGCTTTTGAGCGCTGTTCGCCGCCCGCCTGCTAACGACATGTCGCCGCCTCACAACGGGGCGTGGCCCCAACATGCCGGTGTGACCGCGTCCGCCTGGGTCGAGCCCGGCGATCACGTGTGCGTTCACCTCCTGAAACTGCACGGCGCGAAAGACCAGGTTGAACTCCCCTGGGGCCAAATCGACGCTGCGACTGACGAGTTGAACTTCACTGCGTGGGCTGAGGGCAAGAGCTTCGCTCGCGCTTGTCTGATTCCGGTCAGCGAGTTGCGCCAGGAATGCGATAACGATCGCAGCCTCGGTACGGTAATCTACAAGCCGAAATACCCTGGCAGCCTCGCCGGCTTCTGGGTGCCTGCTAAGCCCCACCTCTACGAGCCCGCCGCTTTCATGCTCCTGACCGCCCCTGCCGGTCCCGACCTCGCGCCGTTCTGTGAGCGCCAGCCGATCTTCATCTTGGCGGAGAACGCGGATGAGTGGCTGAATCCGAAGATCAATACCGTTCGCTTCCAGCATGAACCGCCCCACGGCACGTTCACGGTTCTGGGCGTCGAGGAAACTGAGCTGGCCACTGCGTAGCGGGGCGGGAGGTAGCCCCGACTGACGGCAGGCCACGCGTCAGGGCAATAGCAAGCAGGGGTCGTTCTTAGGCGTCAGAATGGTGACGCGTCGTTTTCCGCGAGTGACACTGACCCGGAAGTTCTGCCGGGCCTGATCACTCACCTCAGCGACCGCGTTGTTCCAAACGATTCGATCGAGGTTGGCGACCACCTTGCCTTTGACAATTCTCGGCCAGCCCTCGAAGAGGATGACCTCGTCGAACTGCTTGCCCTTCGCCTTGTGCATGTTCATCACGACCACACCGGCTTCGGGCTTAGCGCTCGTCGAGAAATGCTCCTTCACGAACGCTTGTCGCGTGATGGCGAGGGCGTTGGCGTAGCGGCCGTTCTCGCGCCAGTCCTGGGACAACTCAGCTCGCAGCAGGGTTCCCCGATCCAGCACTCGCACGTTCCGCGCGTCCTGGGCGAGCGTGCGAAGGCGCGGACAGTCGCTGTCCTGTAGCGCGCTCCGGACTGCCAGCCAGTCGTCCGCAGGGTTGCCGGTGAGGACCAGTGTCCGAGTTGCATCTTAGGTCTTGAGGATCGCGACCAGGACACTGTTTTGCCTCGGTTCCTTCCGGGCAGCCCGTCGCGTTTCAAGGTCTGCATAGGCCGCCCGAATCGTGTCGGCCTCGTTCAAGTCCTTCTGCGATGGAGAGTCGCCGCCTCTGCCCCGGAAATAGCTCCGCAAGAGATCGAGGAAGCGCTCGAAGTGTCGACCGTCTTGGTCTGGCTGCATCAAGAAGGCGATCACCTCGGCTGCGAGGATCGCGGCCTCCAGCTCAATGGCGGCCGCGTGAGGCACCTCGGCCATTCCGCCGGGTGGGCTGCGTAAAGCGTCTGAGACCAGCCGGGTCATCCGTTTGGTCGGGACCAGGATGGCAAGCGACCAGTCCTTCAAGCCCAAGTCGACCAACCGTTTCCGCGCCGCGTATGTCGCGGTGACAACCGTTCCCTTCGCCTGGTTTGCGTTGGCCTCGTACGCGCGCACGCTCACTCCGACATAGGCGTTCTGCTGAAAGTCGCCCTTTAGTGCGTGGTTGGCGAACAGCAGGATTTCCGTGCCGGCGCTTCGATGATTCTCTGTGCTGAGGTCCACCTCCGTCGGAGCGAAGGCAGCGCGGAAGTGATTCATCCGCTCCGGGTCGGCGCCAATGAAGTCGTAGATGCGCTGTTCCGGGTCCGCGAGGGCGAGGAGCGTGCAATGCTGACCAACGGCCTCGACAACGCGCCACTGGGGCGCGTTCGTATCCTGAAACTCGTCCAGGATGATGAAGGGGTACATGGCAGCTACGAGCTGTCGGATGCGGTCGCTCTCGACGAGAATATCGCCAACGATTGGGGCGAAGAGGTCGAAACATACGCGTCCTTCCTCAATCGCCAGCCTCCGACGCTCGGCCTCCAGCCGCGCGTCTCTCTCGTCACGCTCCGCTTGCGTCAGCTTGCCCTCCGACGGGTAGTCTCGGCGGATTGTCGAAAGTACGATCGCCTCGGCGGGAGGCGTCAGAATCGAGAGCCGACGTGGTAGACCTACCAGGTATCCGTGGCCGCGGAGCAGCCGCCAAAACCACGAATGGTAGGTCTCAACGACAATCCGGCGCTTCTGCTCCTTCGGAATGCTTTGCTCGTACTCGATCGCCTCGACGACGCGCGACACGGTTGCGCGCGCGAAGCTAACGAACAGCACGTTCTGGGCTGGACGAAGGCCGTGCTCGGCGATCAGTGCGGCCTTCAGGATCGAGACGGTCGTTTTTCCGGAGCCCGGCCCGCCGGTGACTAGGAGGTGGCCGGGCGCAGCGAGAATAGCCTGCTGCCGTTCAGTGGGCTGCATCTTCGACCGCCCACTCGGTCGCCTCGGCATCGCCCATTGAGCCAGCGCCGGCATCCTGCGTGCAGGCTTCCTTCAAGGCGATACAAGCTTCCCGCAGCCACTGCGGAATCTCATTCTCGTCACACTGGGCAAGGAAGTCAGCGATCCCCCAATTGGCCTTCGCCCAAACGAAATACTCTCCTAGTGCTTCGAAGGCCTGCACCTCAGGGTCTGGGAATTTGGCCGTGAGATGTGCCGGCCATTCGAGCGCAGCCGCGAACCGCTTCAGCGCAGCTTCAGTCGTGTTCTTCAGGACGAGGTCTTCGAACCCCTTTTCTTTGTGCATGAGGAGCAGGTCCACCTGCGCCGCGATCGCCGCCTCGTGAGCTGCATCTTGGCTGTCGCATATCGCGTAGGTGCGCTTGCCGAGATCGCGGTAGAGCTTCGCCATATCGGTGATGTTGTTCTCGCTACCGGCATCGACCGCACACACGCCCATAGCCTCAAGCGACAGGTACGTGTCACCGTCCAATTCCGACAATCGTCGACATGCGACCGGGAAGGCCGCCGCTTCCGTCGCCCCCTCGGCGATGAGCACGCGTCGGGCGAGAAGGCCTTCGCAGAAGCGAGTCCGAAACTCCTGCCTGTAACGTTTGGCCTTCACGCTGGCCGGCAGTTGGACGGACCGTTGTTCCAGATTTCCATCGGTGCCGCGTGCCAGGACGACTGTCTCTTCCAGCGCGAATTCCTCAAGGACGTAGGGGGAGTGTGAGGTGAAGATGGTTTGCGCGGCGAGCTTGCGAATTTCGTGGACGATGCGCTTTTGAGCGTATGGCGGGATCGCCGTCTCTGGCTCCTCCATAGCGAAGACGACGTTCTGCTTGTCCGCCGCGATCTGCGTCAGCATCGCCAGCACCAGCATGTTGATGGTGCCGGTGCCCTGGCGGTAGAATGGAGCTGCGTGGGTGCCATCGCCGGTGCCGATGAACGCGGTAATGACGCTTCGAAGATGTTCCCTGGTTAGATTCGAGACCTTTAGGTGCGGCTCTATCCCCCATTCTTTGGGCACGTACTTCTTCAGAGCGTCGCTGATGCTTTCAAGTATGCCCGAAATCCCCAATTCCGGGTCGCTCGCGACGGTGTAGTCCGCGAGCGTGCCGATCGTGTCCTCCCACATTTTCGGCCGAACTTCCTTCAGCCGCAGGATGACATCGAGCAGGCTGCCGCGCTCAAGACTGAGCGCACGTGATCCAGTCCGGAGGGAACGGAGATAGAGGAATCCGCAAGTCTGCTTGTCTCGTTTTGTAAACGGGACCGGATTGTCAGCCTCGGCAAGGCTTCGGGAGAAGAAGGTCCGTCCTTCAAAGTCATCCTGCTCAGCGTCGTAGAGCCCTAGGAATGTGACGCGAAGAGCCTCCGCTATCGCAATAACGTCCACGCCAGCGGGATTTGCTTGGTCATAAAAGGCGTCGGCGGCCCCATTCCAAAACTCGATGTAGTCACCGAACCTCGCCCTTTGCTCCTCGGAAAGGTCCGTCACCGTCGCTTCTATGGTGATCTGGGGAGCCTCTTGTTCCCCGCCGGCGACTTCAGCGCCCTCGCCTTCAGCGGGTGCTAAGTCTTGGCTGGCGTATCTTCCGTGGAAGAAATCGTGCTCGTCGATCGGAGGCGTTCGATTCAGCCGGTCGGGGCCAAGGACGAGGTCGATAGCCTCAAGGATCGTTGTCTTACCCGTGTTGTTGTCGCCGATCAGAACCGCGTGGACCGGCAGGAGCAATGTTGCTTCTCTGATGCCCCGGAAATTCTCGATCTTGAGACGGCTCACCCTCACTGACGCAACCCCCAGGTCCTGCCAGGATCAACCTAGACCATAGCTCGGCAAAATCACACCCGGGAGCGAACCTGACGGTGGCCCCGCTAGCCATGCAGCCAGCCAATTCGGTGACAGTCCACTCAATAGATCACGCCTCTGTCGCTCTCGGCGCCGGCTCGAGGCGGCGTCTGGCTGGGCTCAGTCGCGCGGTAGGGCCGTCCGGAGACGGTGACGCGGGGGGCCCGGGCGGGCCATGCCCACTCTGGCGGCCTGGCAAGGCTCGTGCGGGGAAGTGATCGAGAACCGGGCACGTGATCCCGCATATACCGGCGGCCGCTATTCGGCTTCGGGGCTTCGAAGGGTGTGGCCGACGCTCACGGGCGGCGCCGGCGGGTCATGATGAAGGTCGAAATAGACCCGCCCGCTGCTCCCAACCGTGGGCCGGCGGCGTGCGGATCGTTAACGCCGTCCTAGCGGGGCCGCGCGCGGGCTTACCCTGGTCCTGCGCCCGGGGCGGCCGCGCGGAGGGTCGCGCGGCGCCGGGCGGGGACCTTGCGATCATGGGCATGATCGAGACGCGAGAGGCCGCGGCGCCGCGGGGTGCGAACGGACGCTTCGGCGCTGGCAACCCGCGAAGCCCGCCGGGACCGGCCGCAAGCCGGCAGGCAAAGGCCGACGGCGCGGCCTGGGCCGAGGCCGGCGCGCCGGCGTCCGAGGCGCCCGCCGCCACCGACATAACGGTGAAAAGTACGGCGGCGGCCGCGGCGGACGACGATCGCGCGCCGGCGCCCGCCATCACCGATACAACGGTGGAATCTACGGCGCCGCCGGCCGCGACCAACGATGGCGCGGGAGCATCCGCCGCCACCGATACAACGGTGGAATCTACGGCGTCGGCAGCGCCGCGCCCGGGCGATCCGCCCGACCTCGCGACCGATACAACGGTGAAGATTACGGAGCCCGCGGTCCCGCCGCTGCGAGACTGGGCAGAGGCGGTCCATCGCGCCGTAGACAACGGACGCAATACGGTCACCCCGGCGCTGCGGCGGCCGGCCGCCTTCGCGCGCCGTGCGCCGGCGCGTCCGTCGTTCGCCTTTGTCGGAATCGGCGGGGCTCGATCGTCATAGGAGGGTGGCGCGGCGAGCGCAGCGCTCGGGCGCAGTCGAGGGAAACGCGAAATGTCGGACGATCACGGCCGCTTCATCTGGTACGAGCTGATGACCCCCAACCTCGGGATGGCGAAGCGCTTCTACGGCGAGGTGGTGGGCTGGACGGCGCAGGACATGCCCATGGGGGACGGCGCCTACACCGTGCTCGAGGCGGCCGGCGAGGGCGTGGGCGGCGCCATGCCTCTGAGCGATGAACACGAGGCGCAAGGGGTCCCGCCGAACTGGACCGGCTACGTCCACGTGGACGACTGCGACGCAGCGGCGGCCGAGGCCAGGGCGCTGGGCGGCGGCGTGCTCAGGGCGCCCACCGACATTGCCGGCATCGGCCGCTTCGCCGTGATCAGCGATCCGCACGGGGCGGTGAGCGCGATCATGAAGCCGGTCCCGCCCTCCGCCGCCCGGCCGCGGCCCGCACGCGGCGCCGTGGGGCGCGCCGGCTGGCACGAGCTTTACGCCGGCGACGCCGAGAGCGATCTGGCCTTCTATCGCCGGCTCTTCGGCTGGACCGAGACGGGCCGCCACGACATGGGGGCGATGGGCGTCTACCGCCTCTTCGGCAACGCCGACGGGGAGGTGGGCGGCGCCATGACCAGGCCGCCCCAGATCCCGGCGCCCTGCTGGTGCTACTACTTCGAGGCAGCCGACGTGGACGCCGCCGCGGGGCGGGTGAAGCGGGCCGGCGGCGCCGTCGTCATGGGGCCGATGGATGTCCCGGGCGGCAGCCGGGTGTTGCAGGCGACGGACCCGCAAGGCGCCAGTTTCGGGCTGGTGAAGACCAGGCTCTGAAGCGCTTCGCCGGTGTCGAGCGTCGATCGGGGGCGTCCGGTGGCGCGGCTCGAACCGTCGGGGCCGGCCCGCTGGCGCCGCGGTGGGTTGAGCCTCGCAATCAAGATTGACCTCGCGGGCCGCCGCGCCGTCGATCGGGGCCATGGAAAACGATCCGATCCAGAGCTCGCTGCTGAGCCAGTCCGAGGTCTGCGCAAGCTTCGGCTCGCGCTTCTACGCCGGCATGCTCCGGCGCGCGGCCGCCGATCCGGGCGCCGCGCGCGGCCTCTTCGCACCCTGGCGAGGCGAGCCGGTCGAGCGGCTGATGGCGGCGGCCGCGCCGCTGAGGTTCCTGGGCGCCCTGCACGAGCTGGCGCTCGCCGGCGAAGATCCGGTCCTCAGCGCCGCCTTCCGGCCGGCCCTCGACGCCGAGGCGGCGTGGGCGGCCGCGCTGGGCGCGATCGCGCCGCGGCGCGAGCGCCTGGCCGCCTTCATGGCCCATGAGCCGCAGACCAACGAGGTCCGCCGCTCCGCCTGTCTGCTGCCGGGTTTCCTGACCGTCGCGGCGGCGACGCGCCTGCCGCTGCGCTGCCTCGAGGTCGGGGCGAGCGCCGGCCTCAACCAGCTCTGGGACCGGTTCCACTATCGCTACGACGGCGAGGCCTGGCGCTGGGGCGATCCGGCGGCGGCGCTGGAGCTCAGCGCCGACTGGCGCGGCGCCGCGCCGCCGCCGCACGTGCGCCTCGCCGTGGCGGCGCGGGCCGGCTGCGACCGCAAGCCGCTCGACCTCGCCCGGCCGGACCAGCGGCGGCGGCTGAAAGCCTACATCTGGCCAGACCAGGCCGAGCGCCTCGCCCGCTTCGATGCCGCCGCGGACCTCGCGCTCGCCGCGGGCGTCCGCGTCGAGGCCGCCGACGCGGCCGACTGGGCGCTCGTCCATGCGGCGCCGCGCGAGGGGGTCGCCACCGTCCTCTACCACTCCATCTTCTGGCAGTACCTCGATGGGGCGACGCAGGCGGCGCTCGCCGCCGCGATGAGCCGCCACGGCGCGGCCGCCACGGCTGCGGCGCCGCTGGCGTGGCTGGCGATGGAGCCACGGACGGGGACATCGTTTCCCATCGAGCTGACTCTGACCCTGTGGCCGGGCGGCGAGACGCGCCACCTCGCCAGCGTCCACGCCCACGGCGCGTGGGTCGACTGGCGGGGCCAGGGCGCCGCGGCCCTCAGCCCGCTTCCGCCCAGGCCCTGATCAGCTGGTGGGCGATGGCGACGCTGCCGGGGGCCCTGGCGTCGGCGAGCTTTCCGCCCATGAGCGCCCGCGCCTCCTGGCGCGTGAACCAGCGCACCTCCTCCAGCTCTGTCTGGTCGGGCCTCGCCTCGCCGTCCTCGACCTCGGCGATGAGGCCGATCATCAGCGAGGAGGGATAGGGCCAGGGCTGGGTGGAGTGGTAGCGCACCGAGGCGGTCTTCAGCCCGGCTTCCTCGAAGATCTCGCGCGCGCAGGCCTCCTCGATGGATTCGCCGGGCTCGAGGAACCCCGCCAGGGCCGAGTACATGCCCTTGGGCCAGGCGGCCTGCCGGCCGAGCAGGCAGCGCTCGCCCAGGGTCGGCAGCATGATCACCACCGGATCGGTGCGCGGGAAATGCTCGGCGCTGCAGGCCGGGCAGATGCGCTTCCAGCCGCCGTCCGCCGGCTCCGAAACCTCGCCGCAGGCGGCGCAGTGGCGATGGCGCCGGCGCCATTCGAACATCGCCTTGGCGGTGGCAAGGATGGCGGCGTCGGCGGCGGGCAGGTCCAGGGCGACGGCGCGCAGGTCCTCGAAGCGGCCCAGGCCCTCGAGCGGCCCGTCGGCGGGATCGGTCTGGCCCTCCAGGTCGAGGGCGAAGACCGCGGTCTCCTTCCAGAGGCCCATGAACAGCAGCCGCTCGGCCCCGCCGGAGAGCTCGCGCGCCAGGTCGGCGCGCACATAGGCGATCTGGGCGCCGCCGCCCTGGCGGTTCTCCACCATCGGCCGGCCGTTCCAGACCACCAGCGCCAGGCTCTCCGGATCGGCCAGCCTTTGCGCGACCCAGTCCGGCTCGCTGCGGCGATAGCTCGCCCGGTCGAGCGGGTTGCCGGCGAAGACGTTCATGAAGGCGCTGAGAGGCATGGCCCGGCTTCTAGCGCGGCGGCCCGCTCGCGTCAGCAGCCTACAGACCGCGCGGCCTTCGAGACACTCCCTAACGCAGGCTTCGCCATGGAGAGCCCGCGCTTGCGCCCACCTTGCGCGCACGCGATATAGGCTGTGGAGATCGGCGATGGGCGGAGACCTCGCCAACCCGGTCAGGTCCGGAAGGAAGCAGCCGTAACGAGTTTTGCTCCGGGTCGTCTGCCGGTCTCCACCTTCGCCTCCCGACCCCTTTAGGGCTCATGGCCGACATCGACTTCTCGCCGGACAAGGATGCGGCCGCCGCGGACGAGCGCGACGAGGCGACGGGCGACATGTTCGGCCCGGCGCCGGTCCCGGCCGCGATCGGCGGCGCCTACACCGTCATTGCGCGCAAATACCGCCCCCGCACCTTCGAGGACCTGATCGGCCAGGAGGCCATGGTCCGGACGCTGAAGAACGCTTTTTCGACCGGGCGCATCGCCCACGCCTTCATGCTGACCGGGGTGCGCGGCGTCGGCAAGACCACGACGGCGCGGCTGCTGGCCCGTGCCCTCGACTACGAGAGCGCCGAGATCCACGAGCCCAGCCTCCTGGCGCTGGCCGAGGAGGGGCGCCACTGCCGCGCCATCCTCGAGGGCCGGCACATGGACGTGCTCGAACTCGACGCCGCCAGCCGCTCGAAGGTCGACGAGATGCGCGAGCTGCTGGACGGGGTGCGCTATGCGCCGGTGGAGGCGCGCTACAAGGTCTACATCATCGACGAAGTGCACATGCTGTCGACGGCGGCGTTCAACGCCCTGCTGAAGACCCTGGAGGAGCCGCCGCCGCACGCCAAGTTCATCTTCGCCACCACCGAGATCCGCAAGGTGCCGGTGACCATCCTGTCGCGCTGCCAGCGCTTCGACCTGCGCCGGGTCGAGCCGGCGGTGATCGCGGCCAATCTCGCCGGAATCGCCGAGGCCGAGGGCGCGCGCATCGAGGCCGAGGCCCTGGCCCTGATCTCCCGGGCTGCGGAAGGATCGGTGCGCGACGGCCAGTCGCTGCTGGATCAGGCGCTGGTCCAGGTGGAGGCCGGCGGCGCGGTCACCGCCGCGGCGGTGCGCGACATGCTGGGCCTCGCCGACCGCGGCCAGTCGATCGAACTCTTCGAGAAGGCGGTCCGCGGCGAGGCGGGACCGGCCATCGAGACCTTCCGCACCCTCTATGGTTTCGGGGCGGACCCGGCGAGCGTGGTCGCCGATCTGCTCGAGCACTGCCATGGCGCCAGCCTCGCCAAGACGCTGGGCCCGGACGCCCTCGCCCTGCCCAAGGACCAGGCGCAGCGGCTGACCGCCATCGGCGCGGTCGTCTCCGCCGCCAGCCTGTCGCGGCTCTGGCAGCTGCTGCTGAGGGCCTATGACGAGGTGCGCCGCGCGCCCGACGCGGCGGCGGCGGTGGAGATGGCGCTGATCCGGCTCGCCTACGCCGCCGACCTGCCCGGTCCGGAGGAGGCGCTGAAGGCGCTGCGGGAGGGCGCTGCGAGCGCCGCGGGCTCGACATCCGCGCCACGGCCGTCGGGGGGCGGGACCAGCGGGGGCGGGACCATGGCGCGGGGCGCCGCCGCGCCGCGCCTGGCCGAGGCGCCCGCGCCCGCCCAGGGCGCGCCGGCGCGCTTCGAGGAGTTGCTGGCGCTGATCGAGGCGCGCCGCGACATCGCGCTGCGGCTCGACGTCGAGAAGTACCTGCGCCCGATCAGCGTGCGGCCCGGCGCCATCACCTTCGAGCCGGCGCCCGGCGCGCCGGCGAACCTCGCCCAGCGCCTGGCTTCGCGCCTGAAGGACTGGACCGGCCAGACCTGGCTGGTGGCCGCGGAAGGCGGCGGCGGGGCGGCCAGCCTCGAGGAGCGCCGGCGGCGCGACGAGGAGGCCGTGCGGTCCGAGGTGCTGGCCGACCCCTTCGTGCAGCGGATGATGCAGACTTTCCCGGGCGCCGAACTCGTCGAGGTGCGCCAGCTGGAGGCGCCCGTGGCCGCCGCGGCGCCGGACGAGCCGCCGGACGACGTGGAGGACCCATGAAGGATCTCGGCGAACTGATGAAGCAGGCCCAGGCCATGCAGGAGAAGCTGCAGGCCGCCCAGGCGCGGCTCGCCGAGCTGGAGGTCGAGGGCCAGGCCGGCGGCGGCATGGTCAGGCTGGCGCTGAAGGGATCGGGCGAGCTGGCGCGGGTCGCCATCGACGCGAGCCTGCTGGCGCCCGGCGAAGCCGAGATCGTCGCCGACCTCGTCGTCGCCGCCCACGCCGACGCCAAGCGCAAGCTGGATGCGCGCCAGGCCGAGGTCATGCGCGAAGCCGCCGGCCCGCTCGCCGGGCTTCCGGGCATGCCCAGGTTCTGACGGCGCGGCGCGGCGACCCGGACCCTTCCCCTGCCAGATGCCCGCTTCCACCGGACCCGAGATCGAGCGGCTGATCGCCGCGCTGGCCAGGCTCCCCGGGCTGGGGCCGCGCTCGGCCCGGCGCGCCGCGCTGGCGCTGCTGAAACGCCGCGAGCAGTTGCTCGAGCCCCTCGAGCGAGCGCTCGGCGAGGCCGCGGCGCGGGTGACGGCCTGCTCGGCCTGCGGCGCGCTCGACACCCGCGACCCCTGCGCGATCTGCGCCGATCCGGCGCGCGACGCCTCGCTGATCTGCGTCGTCGAGGAGGTGGGCGGGCTCTGGGCGATGGAGCGCGGCGGCGCCTACCGGGGCCGCTACCATGTGCTGGGCGGCCTGCTCTCGGCCCTCGACGGCGTCGGACCGGAGGCGTTGCGGCTCGGCGCCCTGGCGGCGCGGGCGCGCGAGGCGCCCGTCCGGGAGGTGATCCTCGCCCTGCCCGCCACGGTCGACGGCCAGACCACCGCCCACTACATCGCCGACCGGCTCGCCGGGGCGGATGTCGCCGTCACCATGCTGGCGCGCGGCGTGCCGGTGGGCGGCGAGCTCGACTGGCTCGACGACGGCACCATCGCCCAGGCGCTGCGCGCCAGGCGTCCGGCGTAGCGGCGCGCCGCATGGTTACTCGCACCCTCGACTCGGCTACGAGCGGAGCATGAACGGGCTACTCCTGGCGGCCGCCGTGCTGACGAGCTTCGCCGCGATCGTCTGGGCGGTGATCGAACGCGGCCGCGCCGGCGAAGCGAGGGCGGCGCTGCGGCTCGCCGGCGCCAACGCCGAGGTCCTGAAGGCGCAGGCGGCGCAGACGGCGCGCGACGTCGCCGACGCCGTGGTGCGCCAGGCCAGGGCGAGCTTCGAGGCGCAGGAGAACGAGGCGCGGATCAAGCTGGAGGTGCAGCTCAAGCCGGTCGCCGAGACCCTGGCGAAGTTCCAGGAACAGGTCACCGCCGTCGAGAAGGCCCGGGCCGAGGAGAGCGGCGGCCTGAAGGCGCAGATCGCCCAGCTGCTGACGGCGACGAGCGCCACCCAGGACGAGGCGCGCAAGCTCTCCAGCGCCCTGCGCCGCGGCGCCGGCGTGCAGGGACGCTGGGGCGAGCAGACGCTGCGCAACGTGCTCGAGGCCGCCGGGCTGACGAAGCGCTTCGATTTCCTGGAGCAGGCCAGCGTCGAGACCGAGGAGGGCCGCCGCCGGCCCGATGTCGCGGTGCGGCTGCCCGGCGAGGCGCTCTTCGTCATCGACGCCAAATGCTCGCTGAACGCCTTCCTCGAGGCCCAGGACGCCCCGGACGAGGCCGCGCGCGAGGCGGCGATGCGGCGCCATGCCCAGAGCGTGCGCGCCCACATCGCCTCGCTTTCGGCCAAGGCCTACTGGGATCAGTTCAAGGCCGAGGGCTCCCCGGATTTCGTCGCCATGTTCGTGCCCGGCGACGGCTTTTTGGCCGCCGCCCTGGAGATCGCGCCCGAGCTCCTGAGCGAGGCGATGGACCGCCGCGTGCTGGTGGTGACGCCGACCTCGCTCTTCGCCCTGTGCAAGGCGGTCGCCTATGGCTGGCGCGTCGAGGATCAGACCCGGAGCGCCCAGGCGATCGCCGAGCTTGGCCGCGAGCTTTATCGCCGCATCGCGGTGATGGGCGGCCATGCGCTGCGGCTCGGCAAGGCGCTGGACGACTCGGTGCGGCGCTACAACGAGTTCGCCGGGTCGCTGGAAGGCCAGGTGCTGACCCAGGCGCGCCGCTTCGAGGAACTCGCGGTGGACCACGAGGGGCGCGAGATCCCCGAACTCGCGCCGCTGGAGACGGCGGTCAGACCCCTCGTCAAGATCGCGGCGGCGCCCGCCGAGACGCCCGCCCAGCCGCCTGCCTTGACGCTCGAAAGCCGCGCTCCTACCTCGGCGGCATGAGTCTCCTGCCCATCCTCACCGTCGATGCCGACCTCGCCGTCCTGAAGCAGATTTCCGAGCCGGTCGGCGCCGTCGACGACGCCCTGCGCGCGCTCATGGACGACATGCTCGCCACCATGTACGCCGCGCCCGGCATCGGACTGGCCGCCATCCAGGTGGGCGTTCCCAAGCGCGTCATCGTCATGGACATCGCGCGCGGCGAAGAGCCGAAGGCGCCGCGCTGCTTCGTCGATCCGCAGATCCTCTGGGCCTCGGAGGAGACCATCCCCTACGAGGAAGGCTGTCTCTCGGTGCCGGAGATCTATGACGAGGTGGAGCGGCCGGCCAGGGTGCGGGTGCGCTATCTGAACTACGACGGCGACCTCGTCGAGGAGGAGGCCGAGGGTCTCTACGCCGTCTGCATCCAGCATGAGATCGATCACCTCGACGGGGTGCTGTTCATCGACCATCTGTCGCGGCTGAAGCGCGAGCAGGCGGTGCGCAAGGTGCGCAAGGCCGCCAGGGCCGACGCGCCGGCGATCTGAGGCCGGGCGGCGCTTCAGCCGGCGTTGGCGCGGCGGGTCTCATGCGCCGCGCGCGGGGCGCCGCCGGCGAGCCTGTGGGTCTCGGCGCGGGTCGTCCGGGCGCCCTGGTGCGCGGCCAGCTCCGCCTTGGCTGCGCCGGTCCGGGCGCCGGCGCCGATGTCGCGGCCGACGCGGCGCAGAGCCGCGCCCGCCCTGGCCCAGCCGGGATTCGCCGCC
This sequence comes from Caulobacteraceae bacterium, assembly GCA_035532115.1. Taxonomy (GTDB): domain Bacteria; phylum Pseudomonadota; class Alphaproteobacteria; order Caulobacterales; family Caulobacteraceae; genus Acaudatibacter. Next base: position 26,263 of record DATKRO010000004.1, read on the forward strand.
GCCTGGTGCGCCGCGCCCGCCAGGTCCTTGCCCGTCGCGCCGAGATCGTGGCGCGTGCGCGCCGCTTCGTTCCTCGAACAGGCGGACGCCGCCAGGGCGAGCGCGAGGATCACGGCGGCGGCGCGCAGGGACGGCATTCTTTCCACGTCGGTGACAACGGCCGTCCAGCTTGGCGGTTCCGCGGGGTTCTCGCCGCCCGCCGCGACGGCTACACCGCTCGCCCATGCGCCTGGCCTTTCTCGGCACCCCGGAATTCTCCGTCGCCAGCCTCGAGGCGATCCTCGGCGCGGGGCATGAGGTGGCCTGCGTCTATTCGCAGCCGCCGGCGCCGCGCGGCCGCGGCCGCCGCCTGACCCCGTCGCCGGTGCAGGCGTTCGCGCAGGCGCGCGGCATCGAGGTGCGCACCCCGGCCACGCTGCGCGAGGCGCCGCAGATCGAGGCGTTCGCGGCCCTGGGGCTGGATGTGGCGGTCGTGGTGGCGTTCGGCCAGATCCTGCCGCGCGCCATTCTCGACGCGCCGAGGCTGGGCGCCTTCAACCTGCACGCCTCGCTGCTGCCGCGCTGGCGCGGCGCCGCGCCGATCCAGCGGGCGATCATGGCCGGCGATGCGGCGACGGGCGTCGCCGTCATGCGCATGACCGAGGGGCTCGACGAGGGCCCTGTGCTCGCCGAAGCGCCGACGCCGATCGAGCCGCTGGAGACGGCCGGGTCGCTGGCCGGGCGGTTGTCGCGGGCCGGCGCCTCGCTGATGATCGCCGCCTTGCGCCAACTGGAGGCCGGGACCGCGGTCGAGACGCCGCAGGCCGCCGAGGGCGTCACCTACGCCCGCAAGATCCGGCCGCGGGAAGCGCGCATCGACTGGCGGCGCGCCGCCGTCGAGGTCGACCGCCGCATCCGCGGCCTTTCGCCGGCGCCCGGGGCCTGGTTCGAGGCGCCCGGCGAGCGCGCGCCGGTGCGCGTCAAGGCGCTCTCGTCGCGCGTCGAGCCGGGCGAGGGGCGGCCGGGCGAGCTGCTCGACGAGCGCCTCCTCGTCGCCTGCGGCGCGGGCGCCGTGCGCATCCTGACGGCTCAGCGCGAGGGGCGCGGCGCGCAGGACGCCGCGGAGTTCGTCCGCGGCTTTCGCCTGCGAGGACCGCTCGCCTGATGCCGCGCTACCGCCTCGACCTCGAATACGACGGGCGCCCGTTTCACGGCTTCCAGGCGCAGGCCGGGCTGCCGACGGTGCAGGCGCGGATCGAGAGCGCGGTGAAGGGCTTCAGCGGCGAAGCGGTGCGGCTGCAGGCGGCCGGACGCACCGACGCCGGCGTCCACGCCCTGCATCAGGTGGTCCACGTCGATCTCGCCCGCAATTGGCGCCCCGAAGTGGTGCGCGACGCCCTCAACGCCCACCTCGCCCCCGAGCCGATCGCGATCCTGGCCGCGCGTCTCGCCCCGGAGGGCTTCCACGCCCGCTTCTCGGCCAGTTCGCGGCGCTATCTCTACCGTATGCTCGACCGCGCCGCGCCGCCGGCGCTGGAGGCGGGGCGCGTCTGGCGCGTCAAGCGGCCGCTGGACGTCGAGCGGATGGCCGAGGCGGCGAAGGCGCTCGTCGGCCACCACGACTTCACCACCTTTCGCGACGTTGCCTGCCAGGCCGTTTCGCCGGTGAAGACCCTGGACGTGGCCGAGGTGACGCGGCTGGGCGAGGAGGTGCGCCTGGTCTTCGCCGCCCGTTCGTTCCTGCATCGCCAGGTGCGCTCGATGAGCGGCAGCCTCGCCGAGGTCGGCGCCGGCCGTTGGAGCGCCGCCGATCTCGCGGCCGCCCTCGCGGCGCGGGCGCGCCAGGCCTGCGGCCCCGTCGCCCCAGCCGCGGGTCTCTACCTGGCCGCGGTGGTGTATCCTCCTGCCTTCGACGGCGGCTGAGACTCAGAGTCCCAGCCGCTTGGCCCGGGCCGCGATGGTCAGGGCCAGGCGCTCGGCGATCAGCTGGTCGGGCGCGCCGGTCTGCTTGCAGGCGCGGTCGGCGGCCAGGAGTTCGGGCTGCAGCGCATCGAGCTGGGCCAGGTCCCAGGCGCGCGCCTGACGCAGGAATTCGCGCTCGTTCTTCCAGAAGACGCCGGCGGCCTTGGCCGCTTCGGCGAGGTCGGCGCCAGACCTGCGCAACGCCTGAGTGCGGCGCAGCCTGGCCAGATGCTGGCCGAGGGCGCGAACCGCCGCCGGACCACCGTCGCCTTCCGCCGCGGCGCGCCGAAGGTTGCCCTGGGCCGCCGCGAGCCGGCCGCCGAAGGCGTCCTCGGCCGCCTCGGCGAGCGAGGCGTCCGGCTCGACGCCGAGGAAGTCCGCCAGATCGCCGGCCGAGCCGGTGCGCCCCGAGCCGGGACCGAGGTAGAGCGCCAGCCGCTCGATCTCGCGCCGGGCGACGCCGCGCTCGTGCGGCAGGCGGCGCACGAAGAGATCGAGGGCCTCGGCGGTGAGGCCGAGGCGATCCTGGGCCAGCGCCTCGCGGGCGAGGCGGGCGAGGTCGCCGATCTCGTCCTCGTAGCAGGGAATGGCGACGGCCGCCGGTTGCTTCTCGGCGGCGCGCCTGAGGGCCGAGTCGCGGCCGAGGCCGCCCGCCTCGATCAGCAGGAAGGCGTCGGGGTTGAACTGCCCGGCCGCATGGCTCTCCAGGGCGGCGGCGGCCAGCTTGTCGATCGCCGCCCGGTCGGAGGCCAGCCTCAGGCGCACCAGGCGCCGCCCGCCCATCATCGAGAGCGCCATCAGCTCGTCCTCGAGCCGGCCCGGCTCGGCATCCAGATCGCCTTCGCCGACGAGGGCGACGTCGAAGGGATCGTCGGGCCGCTCGCAGACCTTTTCGGCAAGCCCCTGGGCGCGCTCGCGCACCACGCCGAGGTCGCGGCCGTAGAAGAGCGCCGCGCGCACCTGGGGATCGGGCGCCTTCAGGAACCGTTCGGCGTCGCCGCGGCGGCTGAGGTTCACGGCTTCGGTCCGCTCCGGCCCGTGGCGGCGCGCGCCATCCAGGCCTCCAGGTCCAGTCCGATCTGGCGCGCGGCGTCGGCGGCGAGGCGCTCCTGGGTATCCTGGCGCGCGGCGATGCCGGCGTAGGGCTGGTCGGTGGAATCGTAGCTTACCGAACTCACCACGCTTCCGGCGTGGGCGATCGCGCCGGTCGCAAGCGCCGTCAGGGTGTAGCTGACCACCATGTCGAGCTCGTAGCGCTGGGCGTAGCCGGCGACGGTGAGCCCGTAGGCGCTGCGGCGCTGGTCGTAGTGCATCTCCAGCCGATAGAGCGGCCTCGCGCCCTTGTCCTTGCCGAGGGTGTCGTCCAGGTCCTCGCGCAGCAGATAGCCGACCCGACCCTCCGGGGCGATCACCTGGACGTGCGACAGGCCCGACGCGACGCCCGAGGTGGCGTAGAGCGGCTGAAAGCCGCAGCCGGCCAGGGCCGCCGCGGCGATGGCGGCCGCAGCGACCAGCGCCGGCGCTGGCCGCCCCGGTCCGCTCATGTCGCCACGATGTTGACGATGCGGTCCTTGACCACGATCACCCGCCGGATGCTGACGCCGTCAAGGCGCCTGGCGATCTGCGGGTCGTCAAGCGCCAATTTCTCGACCTCGGCCGGCGAGGCGCCGGCGCGCACGCGGATCTCGCCCCGGCGGCGGCCGTTGATCTGCACCGGCAGCATGCGCTCGTCCTCGTGCGCGAGCGCCGGGTCGAACCGCGGCCAGGGCGCGCAGGCGACGAGGCCGGTCTCCCCCAGCCGCTCCCAGCATTCCTCGGCCAGGTGCGGCGCGAAGGGCGCGATCAGCCGCGCCAGCACCGAGAGCGCCTCGAAGCGCGCGCCCAGGAGCGCAGCCCCGGCGCCGGCGGCCGGGAAGGCCTTCAGCGCGCCGACGAACTCGTGCAGGCGCGCGATGGCGCTGTTGAAGCGCCAGCCCTCGATGGCCTCGGTCACCTGCTCGAGCGTCCTGTGGGTGACGCGCCGCAGCGCCTCGGCCCGGGGATCGTCCGGGTCGGATGCGCCGCCGCCGGCGAGGTGGCTGTCGAACTCGGCCCAGATGCGGCTCACCAGCCGCCAGGCGCCCTCGATCCCGGCCGCGGTCCACTGCACGTCGCGCTCGGGGGGAGAATCGGACAGCACGCAGAGCCTTGCCGCATCGACGCCGTAGCGCTCGGCCATGTCGGCGGGGGCCACCACGTTGCGCTTGGATTTCGACATCTTCTCGGGCTCGCCGATCACCACCGGCTCGCCGTTCGCCGCCAGCCGCGCCCGCCGCGTCGCGCCCTCGGCGAGGATCTCGACCTCGGCCGGCTCCAGCCACTCGCCGCTCTGGCGCCGGTAGGTCTCGTGGGTGACCATGCCCTGGGTGAAGAGGCCGGCGAAGGGCTCGCTGACGCCGAGGAGCCCCTCGTCGCGCAGCGCCCGGGTCACGAACCTGGAATAGAGCAGGTGCAGCACCGCGTGCTCGACGCCGCCGATGTACTGGTCCACCGGCAGCCAGTAGTCGGCCGCCGCGCCATTGATCGGCGCCTCGGCGTGGGGATCGGCGTAGCGGGCGAAGTACCAGGACGAGTCCACGAAGGTATCGAGCGTGTCGGTTTCGCGCTCGGCCGGGCCGCCGCAGTCGGGACAGCGGGCGTGTTTCCAGGTCGGGTGGCGGGCAAGGGGATTGCCCGGCCGGCTGAAGTCGAGGTCGGCGGGCAGGGTGACCGGCAGCTCGGACTGCGGCACGGCGACGACGCCGCAGGCCGCGCAATGGAGCACCGGGATCGGGCAGCCCCAGCCGCGCTGGCGCGCCACGCCCCAGTCGCGCAGCCGATAGACCACGGCGCCCTCGCCCTGCCCCTGCGCCTCGATCCGAGCGATGGCCGCGGCCTTGGCCGCCTCGACGTCCAGGCCGTCCATGAAGCCGGAGTTGCAGATCCGCCCCGGCCCCACGTAGGCCTCGCGCTCCACCTCGAAACTGGCCGGATCGGCGCCCGGCGGCAGCACCACCGGCCTCACCGGCAGCCGGTACTTGCGGGCGAAGTCGAGGTCGCGCTGATCGTGCGCCGGGCAGCCGAAGATCGCCCCGGTTCCGTAGTCCATCAGGATGAAGTTCGCGATCCAGACCGGCAGGCTCCAGGCGGGGTCGAAGGGATGGACCACCTTCAGGCTGGTGTCGAAGCCGAGCTTCTCGGCCGACTCGATCGCCGCTTCCGAGGTGCCGCCGCGGCGGCACTCGGCGACGAAGGCGGCCAGCTTCGGATCGGCCGAGGCCAGCTTCTCGGTCAGCGGGTGCTCGGGCGCCAGCGCCACGAAGCTCGCCCCGAACAGCGTGTCCGGACGGGTGGTGTAGACGCCGATTCCGCTCTCGAAGCCCTGCGGCGGCTCGCCGGCGAAGCGCCAGGCGAGACGCAAGCCCCGCGACCTGCCGATCCAGTTCTCCTGCATCAGCCGCACCTTTTCAGGCCAGCGATCCAGGCTCTCCAGCCCCTCCAGCAGCTCGTCGGCATACTGGGTGATGCGCAGGAACCACTGGGTCAGCTTGCGCCGCTCCACCTCGGCGCCCGAGCGCCAGCCGCGCCCTTCGATCACCTGCTCGTTGGCGAGCACGGTCATGTCGACCGGATCCCAGTTGACGAGGCCGTCCCTGCGATAGACCAGCCCCTTCTTCCACAGCCGCAGGAACCACGCCTGCTGGCGCCCGTAATAGGCCGGATCGCAGGTGGCCAGCTCGCGCGACCAGTCGATCGAGAGGCCGAAACGCCCGAACTCCTCGCGCATGGCCGCGATGTTGGCGTAGGTCCATTTCGCCGGATCGACGCCGCGCTCGGCCGCGGCGTTCTCCGCCGGCAGGCCGAAGGCGTCCCAGCCCATCGGGTGCAGCACGTTGAAGCCCTGCGCGCGCTTGAAGCGGGCCACCAGGTCGCCCATGGCGTAGTTGCGCAGGTGCCCGACGTGGAGCCGTCCCGACGGATAGGGGAACATCTCCATCACGTAGAACTTGGGCTTGGCCGAGCCGTTGTCGGCGCGGAACGCGTCGGCGGCGGCCCAGCGGGCGCGCCATTTCGGCTCCACCGCCTTGGGATCGTAGCGGGACATCAGGTCTTATTCCTTCGCGCGGGCCAGGGGTCCAGGGGGAGGCGAATGAAACACCCCCGAACGCGGCCCCGCGGAGCTGGCGCGGCGGCCCTACGTCCAGGGGCTTCTAAGCCCCAGTCGCGGCAGGAACGTGCCTGAAAACGCGGTGCGCATCGGCGCAACCTACCCGAAAACGGCGGCCCGGCGCAATCGACTTGCGCACGAGAGCGCGTTCCGCAGAAGTGGAACCGGCTTTGCGGCACGCGCTCCAGCGTATTGAATCTAGAGCACGATTCAGCGATCAGACGAGTCCGTCCGGTCGCATCGTGCTCTAGCCGTTCAGATTGGAGAGCCTGAGCTGGCGGGCGCGGGTCAGGATGGCGTTCTCGATGTCGATGTCGGTCTGGTCCGACACCGTCGAATCGATCCAGCCGCCCTGGCCGTTGCTCACTTCCTTGAACACCGTGACCTTGAGCCCGTCGCCGCGCAGGCGCGTGTCCAGGATGTAGACGGTGCACTTGAAGCGCTCGTCGGGCTTTTCCGGGTTGACGTACCAGTCGGTGTTCACCACCCCGCCATAGGGATCGGCGGAAGCCAGCGGCATGAAGGCCAGGGTGTCGAGCGTGGCGCGCCACAGATAGCTGTTGACGCCGATGGCGTTGGCCTGCGCGGCCCCCGACGCCGACCGGTGACCCAGCGTGCCGCACGCCGCCATGCTGGAAAGGCCGACGGCGGCCAATCCGATCATCGCCACGGATGGCAGGGACCCACGCTTCAAGGGCATGTTGGCTCAGCTCCGATGCTCATCGCGTCGCTCGCGCGTCGCACGGGTTACGACGTCGCCCCACCGCTGGCGTCTATAACATCGCCGCAGCCGCGCCAAACGGGAATCGCGTGGCGGGGGGGCCACAGGCGCGGCCAAAGCGCGCCCCCGCGCCCCTCGCCGGCTTGACCTGCCCCAATTGGCCACCTTAATCAAACGTGCAGGATAGTGGTGTATTCCGGTCCGATGTCCGGGGAAGGGGCGCGCGCGAACGTGACTGGCAGAGCGGCCAGATTGGCGAGCATGGCGGCGGGAGTCTCGGCTCTGGCGCTCGCCTCCGGCATCGCCTGCGCCGCGCCAGTGGGGAGCTTCTCCCAGGGCGACGATTTCGCGCCCCAGCCGAACGCGATGGCGCCGACGCGGCACGCGCACCTGAATTTCGACTATGGCAAGAGCCGCTGGGGCCTGTCGCTGGACATGAGCCAGCAGCCCGACCGCAGCACCCAGTGGACCCAGACCCGCGTCGGCGTCACCTACCGGGTGGCGCCGGGGCTTCGCACTGGCGTGGGCGTGATGGTCGGCCCGACGCAGTTGCCCGACGGCCGCACCCTGAACGATCAGAGGCCGGCGCCGCGGGTGAGGCTGGAGACCAGCCTGAAGTTCTAGAGCGCGATGCGATCCGACGGGTCGGTCTGGTCGCTTTGGCCTGATGCAAGATGCTGGAGAGCGTTGCGATCTCCGCCGGCCAATCCCTCCACCGCCGCCAGCCCGGCCGCGCCGGACCGCGCCAGCATCCGGGCCGACTTCGCGTCCACGCCGCCCAGGGCGTAGACGCCGATCCGCGCGCCATGCGCAAGGGCGGCGAAACGGAGCGCGCCCATCGGACGGCCGGCCGAGGCGCTGCGGCTGGCGAAGACGGCCGAGACGAACACCGCATCGGCGCCGAACCGTCGCGCCGCGGCGATCGCGGAGGCCGAGTGCGCCGCGCAGGTGATCCGCCAGCGCGGATGCGTCCGGCGCAGGCCCGTAATCCTGCCGGCGAGGCGTTGCGGCATGTGCACGCCATCGGCCATCAGGCGCGCCGCGAGGCCCGCGTCCGCGCCGACGAGGACGGCGAGGCCGCGGCGGCGGGCGAGGCGCACCAGCCGCCGCCCCTCCTCGAGGGCGTCCTTGGCCCCGAACGGGCGGTAGACGAGGCCGGCGCCTCTCGGCAGCCTCTGGACCACCCGCGCCGGATCGGGGACACGCGCCGGGTCGGTGAAGAAGAACAGCCGCGGCAGGGCCTTCCCTCGCGCCGGCGCGGCCCTTAGCGTCCGCGACCAGCGAGACAGAGCCTCGAGATCCGTTGGACCCTTCAAACGCCGAGCCCCATCCAGGCCGCGCCCGCGCGGACGCCGGCGCCGTAGCCGACGCGGCGACCGCGCGGGCGCAGGTGCTGGCCCGCATCGCCGCGGCGATGCGGGCGGCGGGGCGCGATCCCGGCGAGGTGACCTTGGTGGCGGTCTCCAAGATGCAGTCCGAGGCGCGCGTCGCCGCCGTGCTCGCCGCGGGGCAGCACGTCTTCGGGGAGAACCGGGTGCAGGAGGCTCTGGCGCGCTGGGACCGGCGCCGCGACGGGCTGGAGCTTCGCCTGATCGGACCCTTGCAGAGCAACAAGGCGCGCGCCGCCTGCGCCTTCTTCGACGTCATCGAGAGCCTTGACCGCGAGAGCCTCGCCGCCGCCATCGCCGGCGAGGCGCAGCGTCTTGGCCGCCAGCCCCGGCTCTATGTCGAGGTGAACACCGGCGAGGAGCCGCAGAAGGCGGGCGTCGCCCCTCTCGAGGCCGACGCCTTCCTCGAACGCTGCCGCACCGGGCATGGGCTGGCCATCGAGGGCCTGATGTGCATTCCGCCGGCGGGCGAGCCGCCGGGTCCGCACTTCGCCCTCGCCGCCAGGATTGCGGCCCGCAACGGGCTGGCGAAGCTCTCCATGGGCATGAGCGCCGACTTCGAGACCGCCATCGGCTTCGGGGCGACGTCGGTGCGCGTCGGAACGGCCCTCTTCGGCGAACGGGACCTCAGCCACGGATAGCCAGGGCGTCGCCCGGCCGCGCAACCGCCAGCAGCGCCTCGAGATCCTCGGGCGCGAGCGCCACGCAGCCGCGGGTGGGCGCATACCCCGGCCGCGCCAGGTGCAGGAAGATCGCCGAACCCGCGCCGGCAACGACGGGGTCGTCATTGTGGCCGAGCACCACGAGCAGATCGTAGAGGTGGTCGTCGCGCCAGAGCCGGTCGCCCGGCGCACCCGGCGAGAGCCGGATCTGGCGGTTGTAGAGGGGATCGGCGGGGGCCTCGCACCAGCCGTCGCTGGCGTCGATCGGGGCCGTGGGCAGCGCCGTAATCGGCGGCGCGCGGCGGTCGGCGCGATAGAGTACGCGTCGCAGCGGCCAGACGCCCGCCGGGCTCGCGCCGTCGCCCTCGCGCTTGACGCCGGCGTCGACGACGCCGCTCGGCCCGAGGGCGCACCGGGTCGAGCGTCCGCAAAACTCGAAGCGGCCATCGGCGCGGGCGGTGAAGATCATCCCGACCCTTTAGCCGGCCCGGGCACTAGCCGTCAGCCTGGATTTCGCGGTACGGGGGCAAGGTGCAGGGTGTGAGCATGGCGCAAGCCAAGACCGTACTGATCGTCGACGACGATGCGGACCTGCGCGCCCTGCTCGGCGAACAGCTGGAGCTGCACGAAGAGTTCGCCGCGCAAGGCGCCGCCAACGCCGCCGAAGGGATGCGGTTGGCCAAGGAGATCCGCCCGGATATCATCCTCCTCGACGTGGAGCTGCCCGACATGGACGGGCGCGAGGCGCTGAAGCTGCTGCGCGGCGCCGGCGTCTCCACGCCGGTGATCATGCTCACCGCCGCTTCGGGGGACTCCGACACGATCCTCGGGCTGGAATCCGGCGCCAACGCCTATGTGACCAAGCCTTTCAAGTTCAACGTCCTGCTCGCCCACATCCGCGCCCAGCTGAGAAGCCACGAGCAGTCCGAGGATGCGGTGTTCAAGATCGGCCCGTACGAGTTCCGCCCCGCCGCCAAGTTGCTGCTCGACCCGAAGTCCCGGAAGATCCGGCTCACCGACAAGGAAACCAACATCCTCAAGTACCTCTTCCGCGCCACCGGCAAGGTGGTGTCGCGCGAGGAGCTGCTCACCGAGGTCTGGGGCTACAACGCCGGCGTCACCACCCACACTCTCGAGACCCACGTCTATCGTCTGCGCCAGAAGATCGAACCCGATCCGACCGCGCCGAAGCTGCTGATCACCGAGGCCGGCGGCTACCGGCTTTCGCCGTGACCTAGAGAACGAGGTCGGCGCTCACCGGCGCGTGATCGCTGGGGCGCTCCCAGGCGCGGACGTCATCATGGACCCTCGCGGCGGCGGCGCCGGAGCGGAACGCAGCTTCGCGCAGGCCGGGCGCGATCCAGATGTGATCGAGTCGCAGACCCCGGTCCGAAGCGCGGAAGTCGGCGGCGCGGTAGCTCCACCAGGAAAACAGCTTGCGGGGTTCGGGCGTCGTCTCGCGGGTCAGGTCGATGAAGCCGAGACTGGCCTTCAAGGCGCCCATGGCCTCGACCTCGACGGGCGTGTGGCTGACGACCTTGGACATGTATCTGTGGTTCCAGACATCGCTTTCGCCAGGCGCCACGTTCAGATCGCCCAGGATCACCAGCGGCTCGCCCGGATCGCGCCGGCGCATCTGGGCGGTGAGCCGCTCGAGGAAATCCAGCTTGTGGTCGAACTTCGGATTGGCGGCGCGGTCAGGCTCGTCGCCCCCGGCCGGGACGTAGAAGTTCTGCACCTCGACGCCGGCGATCCTGCCGGAAACCACGCGGGCGTGGCCCTCGCGGCAGAGCGCCAGCGCCGGGGCGTCCTCGATGGGCAGGCGCGAGGCGATGGCGACGCCGTGCCAGCCTTTCTGGCCGCTAATTCGCAGGTGCGGCAGTCCCGCCTGTGCGAAGATCTCGGCGGGAAACTCGCCCTCGCGGCATTTGATCTCCTGCAGGCAGAGCACGTCGGGCGCCTGTTCGCGAACGAACCGGGCCGCCTGTTCGGCGCGCAGGCGCACCGAATTCACGTTCCAGGAGGCGATTCTCAGGCGCATCGCTCGCTCGGTCCATCGCAAAAAGACGCCCGGACGCATCTGAGGCGTCCGGGCGATCGAAGTCGTCTCTCTTGCCGCCACCGGGAGGGGATTGGTTCCGGCACGGTAAACGCACGGATCAGGTCGGATGAACCGTCGCGATAGTGGTATAATTGCAACTGGCAATCGGCAAAGTCAAGCGCCGATCCGATACTGGCTAGTTGTGACGATCCCGCAACATCGGCTCGGCGCGGCGTCTTCGGGACCGCGTCTGGACGAAGAGGCTGGCCGGCGGCGTCGGGATGGGCTCGAGCCCGCTCAGTTCGACCCGGGTCAGCTTGCGGGTGGCGTCGACGATGCTCCAGCCGGTCAGGCGCATGGGATGCTCGGCGAAGTCCAGGGTGATCTGGCCGCGGCCCTCGCCTCTGACGTCGCGCGCAGTGATGTCGAAGCCGGCGGCGGTCGGCGTCACGGCGGTGACCTTCGCGCCGCGGTCGAGACGGATCCGTTCGGCGAGGAAGACGCCGAGGGGGGTCGAGCGCAGCGGATAATGGTGAAACGTGCCGCGGCGGCTGTCGGAGACGGTGACGGTCTTGCCGTCGGAGGTGATCAGCAGTCCGGACGGCGGGGCGTACTGGAACCGCGCCCGGCCCGGGCGCGCCAGATAGAGCATGCCGTGGGCGACATCGCCGCGCGGATCGATCTGCTCGAACCGCGTCCTGACGCTGGCGAGGCCCTGGAGATAGGCCACGGCCTTGGCCTCGAGTGCGGCGTCGGCGGGCGGGAGCGTCGCCAGCGCCGGCGAGGCGGCGAGCAGCCCGAGGGCCAGCACGAGCAGCGCGGCGAGGCGAGGCATGGCGTCATCCCTTAGACGAAAACGCCGCCCCGCCCAATGCGGGGCTGGCCCGGCTCGCCCTAATCGCGCAGCAGGTCGTTGATGGAGGTCTTGGCGCGGGTCCGGGCGTCGACCGTCTTCATGATCACCGCGCAATAGGGCGAGGGTCCGAGCCCGTGCGGATCGGGGCGGGCGCCCGAGACCACGACGGCGTACGGCGGCACCTCGCCGCGGGTGACCTCGCCGGTGCGGCGGTCGATGATAGGGGTCGAGGCGTTGAGGTAGACGCCCATCGAAATCACCGCGCCCTGGCGCACCACCATGCCCTCGGCCACCTCCGAGCGGGCGCCGATGAAGCAGTCGTCCTCGACGATGGTGGGGGTCGACTGCAGCGGCTCCAGCACCCCGCCGATGCCGGCGCCGCCGGAGATATGCACGTTGCGCCCGATCTGGGCGCACGAACCGACCGTGGCCCAGGTGTCGATCATGGTTCCCTCGCCGACATGGGCGCCGATGTTGACGAACGAGGGCATCAGCACGACGCCGCGGCCGATGAAGGCGCCGCGGCGTACGATCGCGCCTGGAACGGCGCGGAATCCCGCCGCCTCGAACTCGGCGGCGTCCCAGCCGTCGAACTTGGAGCCGATCTTGTCCCACCAGGGTCCCACCGCGCCGCCCCCGAGCGCCGCGGCGCGCATCACCCGGTTGGGGTTGAGCCGGAAGGACAGCAGGATCGCCTGCTTGGCCCACTGGCGCGCCACCCAGCGGCCGTCGAGCTTCTCGGCGGCGCGCAAGGCGCCGCAGTCGAGCCGGGCGATGGTCTCCTCGACGGCGGTGCGGACCGGCCCCTCGGTCCCGGGGCCGATCGCCTCGCGGCGCTCCCAGGCCGCCGCGATCTGCGTCTCCAGGTC
>DATKRO010000005.1:0-34645 GCA_035532115.1 Caulobacteraceae bacterium
GCCCTTCCCCCTGGTGGACTACTGGAGCGCCACCCTGGCCCCCGACCCCGCGGACTTCATCGTCGGCGCCAGGGTGGCCGAGCCAGCGGAGTAGGCGCGCGACGGCCCTGCTCGGCCGTTGCATCGCGGCTCGCGACCAGATCGCCCTCGCCGCGGCGAGGACGCGAGCGGCGCCGCGCCGGCCAGACGTGGCCCTGGCTCGCATTCCTGCCTAAGGTCGCCGATCTTTTCGGGGGACGGTCATGACGGCGAGCGCGGCGAGCGCGGCTTCGTTCGATATCGGGCGGGTGATCTCGCGGCTGTTCGGGGTGCTGGGCCGCAATCTCGTCAGCTTCGTGCTGCTCTCGGTGCTGCTGGTGGGCGCGCCGACGGCGGTCGTGAGCCTGATCCAGCTCAGCTATCTGGCACCGGCCCATGCCGGCGTGCTTCTGGGCATTCTCGTTTCGCCGCTGCGTCTGACGATGGGTCTGGGCGCCTTCCTGGTCAGCGTCGCCGCCAACGCCGTGCTGCAGGGCGCAATCATCCATGGAACGGTGAGCGACCTCGCCGGCCGTCGCGCCAGCTTCGGCGAGTCGCTCGGGGCGGGCATGCGCCTCTTCCTGCCGCTGGTGGTCATCGGCGTCATCGACGCGGTCGGCATCTTCCTGGGCGCCATCCTCTTCATCGTGCCCGGCGTGATCCTGGCGCTGGCCTGGAGCGTCGCCGTTCCGGCCCGGGTGATGGAGCAGGTCAGCATCGCCGGCGCCTTCGGCCGCAGCGTCGAGCTGACCCGCCGCCATCGCGGCGCCATCTTCGTCCTGGCGCTGCTTCTCTTCGCGACGGGCCTCATTGTTCAGGTGCTCGCCAACGCCGCGTCGGGCGTCGGCTTCGGCTTCGGCGGGGCCGCCGCGGCGATGGCCTCGCGGCCCGGCGTCGGGTTCGGCGCCTACATGTACACGACCGCGACGGTCGGCCTCGTCGTGCGCACGGCGATGGCGACCCTCGGCTCGGCGGGCGTCGCCTCGCTCTACTTCGAGCTGCGGCAGGTGAAGGAAGGCGTCGGCGCCCACGAGCTGGCGGCGGTGTTCGACTGACGCCCGCTCACCCCGCATCGAACTTGTCGCGGCGGCGATGGCCGAAGAGGAGGCGCCGCTCCAGCCGCGCCCGGAGGGAGGCGTAGTAGGCATCCAGGAACGCTTCGTCGCCCTCCGCCTCGACGGCGCGCCAGCCGATGCGGGCGCGGATGCGCTGGGCGACGGCCTCCATGGTCCTGGAATCGCGCCGGCGCAGCACGTCTTCGAGCACGTGCAGCTCCTTGACGCCGTAGGCGCCGGCCTGCTCGGCGGTGAAGGCGAGCGGCTGCTCGCGGCCCCGCTGCAGGGCGTCGAGCAGATCCGCGCTCAGCCGCCCGCGCGGGGCCTTGACCACCCAGGTCCCGGCCACCAGATCGCCGACGCGCAGGCGGTCGCGATTGAGGAGCGGGAACAGGGCGAAGAGCCCACTCCAGACGAGGCCCAGCAGCACGAGCGCGCCCGCGATCGGGTCCACCGCGCCGGCCGCCGATGCGCCGATGAACTGCAGCGGCAGGAAGACCTCGATCTCGCGCATGGCGTTGCGGGCGAACACCGCCTCGGCGGTGAGCCGGCCGCCGTCGCGCGCGGCGACCCTCAGTCCCATGATCCGCTTGCCGGGGGTGGCGGCGCGCGGGCCGAGCTCGAAGACGATGAAATAGGCGTTGGAAACAACGAAGAAGCCCAGCAGCCAGATCGCCGCCATCGCCTGCGCCATTTCAGGTCTGGGCGACAGGAAGAGGGCCGCGGTCAGCACCCAGGCAACGAGCGTGCACGCGCCGAGGGCCAATGCGAGGAAGGTGATGTCGAGGATGAAAGCGCCGGCGCGCTCGCCGGCGTCACCGATGCGCAGGCGCAGGTCGACGCCCTCCGGCGTCACCAGGCGACGAAGCCGCGATCCCGCCCCGCCGCCACCGGAGCGCACGTCGTCGGACGCGGTCATCGGATGCCTCTCCTGCGTCGCGGCAGGTAGAAATAGCCGAGCCAAGCGGCAAGCGTCGTCGCGGCGATGGCGTAGCGGGCGAGATCGCTGGTCACCAGCTGGCGCGCGAAACCTTCCAGGAGCCCGGCGAAGATCAGCATCACCACCACGCCCGCCAGCACGCCCGCCGCCGCGCGCCCGGCCGCGGCCGCCGCGTCGAGCCTGGTCCGTTCGCCAGGGAACATCACCCGCCAGCCGATCCGCAGGCCTGCCGCGCCGCCGAGGATCACGGCGAAGAGTTCGGTCGCGCCGTGCACCAGCAGCCAGCCGCCCAGTGGCACGGCGAGGCCGCGCGAGGCGTAGAGCGCCACCAGAGCGCCGACGGTCAGGCCGTTGCCGGCGAGCAGCAGCAGGGTCGGGATGCAGAAGGCGAAGCCGAGCGCGAAAGCCCAGATCGCCACGCCGGCGTTGTTGGTGAAGACGTAGCTGGCCGTCAGCGCCAGGCTGTTCTGGCCGCCGCCGCCGTAGAGCACCTCGCGCAGCGCCGCCGTGGTCGTGGTGGGATCGCGTCCCTCGGCCAGGCGCGCCGGCACGATGGCGCCGTACCAGCCGGCATCGCCCGCCACCAGCAGGAAGCCGACCAGCGCCGCGCCGAAGAGGACGGCCGCGCAGATCAGGGTCTCGCGCCAGAACGCCTTCACCGACGCCGGCCAAGTCTCGACGAAGAACTGCGCCAGACGCTCGCCCAGCCGCGCCCTGGCGCCATAGACGAAGAAGTAGGCCCGCGTCGCCAGGCTCTCCAGATAGTCCACCAGGGTGTGGTCGAGCGAGGTGGCGCGCGCCACCGAGAGCGAGGACAGCGCGACGCGATAGAGCACCGGGATGGCGAGCAGCTCCTCGTCGGCGAGGCTCGCCGGCGAGCCGCGCTCGGCCTTGCCGAGGATCACCTCGAGCCGGCGCCAATGGGCCTCGCGCTCGGCCCGGAACCGCCGGCTGTCGAGCTGGACGTCGCCGCTAGGGCCGGTCACAACAGCTCCCGCCGCTTCACGTCGAGATAGGCGTCCAGCAGCGCCGGGCTCAGCCCGGCGGCGGGCGCATCGACGACGAGCGCGCCCATGCGGGCGAGGCGCGCGATCACGAGGTCGCGCTCGGCGATCAGCGCGTCTGCCGTGACCGCGCGCGAGACCGCCTCTGGATCGACCGGCTCGCGGCGCGCGATCGCCTCCAGCTCCTCGTCGCGAAACGCCACGAACAGCACCAGATGGCGCTGCAGCAGCCGCCCGACGTTGCGCAGCATCAGCTCGGCGCCGGTGGTGTCGGCGAACTCGGTGAAGACCACCACGAGCGAGCGCCGCCGCAGCGCCGCGCCGAGCCGGGCGACCGCCAGGGTGTAGTTGGTCTCCTCGGTCGAATAGTCGAGATCGGCGGCGAGGCGCTGCAGCGCCGCAAAGGCCGGGGCGCCCGAGACCGCGCCGGAGAAGCGGCCTGGCCTTGCGTCGAAGCCGAAGAGCCCCACCCGGTCGCCGAGCTTCAGCGATACGAACGCCAGCAGCAGGGCGGCGTTGATGGCCCGGTCGAGCCGGGGCGCCCCCGCCACCGGCTCGCACATGGCCCGGCCGGTGTCGATCGCGAGGATCACCGCGTGGTTGCGCTCGGCGCGGAATTCCTTGGCGAGGAGCTTGCCGTGCCTGGCCGATTGCTTCCAGTCGATGGTGCGCCGGTCCATCCCGGCGGTCAGTTCGCGCAGCGCGTGGAATTGCGAGCCGTCGCCGGTGTCGAGCTGGCTCTTCAGGCCGAAGGGAGCGTCCCGCGCCAACAGCCGCAGCGCCCCCTGCTTCACGGCTGCGATGTCGAGCGTGACGGCGATGCTCAGCCCGGGCGCATCGACGACCTGCTTCCATACCAGGCCGAAGGGCCCTTGCCAGCGCAGCCAGACGCGGGCGATCTCGCCCCGCCCGCGCCGCACCGGCGCCAGCGCGAAGACGGCCGCACCCTGGCCGCCCCGCAGCCTCGCTTCGACCCGCTGCGGCGCAAGAGCCAGCCGGGCGTTCGCCTGCGCCGTCGCCTCCACGCGCTCGGGCGCCCCCCGCTCGAAGGCGATCTTCAGGTTCAGCGGGGCCGAGGCGCCCACGCCGAGCGCGCCCGGCGCTTCCAGCGTCAGCCGCACCGCGTCCGTGGGCGCGCCCAGCACCGCATCGGCGAGGACGAGCCCGCCGATCAGCGCCACCCAGGCCGCGCCCGCCAGCCAGTAGCCCGGCTGGACGAGCCCGAGCGCCAGCGCCAGCGGGGCTCCGCCCGCCATGGCCACGACCGCGCGGCGGGTGGGATAAATCACCTGGGCGCGTCCACCGACGCGATCAGGTCACCCAGTATCTGATCGACCCGGCGCCCTTCGATCTCGGCGGCCGGCGAAAGGATGACGCGATGGCGCAGCGCCGGCAGGGCGAGGGCCTTGATGTCGTCTGGGATGACGTAGTCACGCCCCTCGAGCGCCGCCCTGGCCCGGGCGGCGCTGGCCAGCACCGCGCCGGCCCTGGGGCTCGCGCCGGTCTCCAGCTCGGCGCTCTCACGGGTGGCGCGGATCAGGGCGACGACGTAGGCCGCCACCTCGTCGGCGAGCCGGATGTCGAAGACCGCCGCCAGCGCCGCGCCGACCTCCTCGCCGCTCGCGGCCAGGCCGACGCCCATCGCCTCGGGATCGGGCGCGCCGGCGCGGCGGCCATGGGCGGCGACGATCGCCCGCTCCTCCTCCGCGCTCGGATATTTGAGGGTCTGCTTGAAGAGGAACCGGTCGAGCTTGGCCTCGGGCAACGGATAGACGCCTTGCTGCTCGATGGGATTTTGCGTCGCCACCACGGTGAACCGCTCGCTCAAGGAGTGGGTCGCCCCGTCGATGGTGACGCGGCGTTCCTGCATCGCCTCCAGCAGCGCCGCCTGGGTCTTGGGCGGGGTGCGGTTGATCTCGTCGGCGAGCAGCAGTTCGCAGAAGATCGGCCCGCGGGTGAGCGCGAAACTCGAGGTCTGGAAGTTGAACAGATTGGCGCCCAGAATGTCGCCCGGCATCAGGTCGGGGGTGAACTGGATGCGGCCGAAGCGCAAGCCCAGGGTGCGGGCGAAGCACTGGGCAAGGAAGGTCTTGGCCGTGCCTGGCGGGCCTTCCAGCAGGACGTGGCCGCCGGCCAGGAGCGCGATGAGCATCAGCTCGATCGTGTCGGCCTGGCCGACCACCCCCTTGGCGATCTCGCGGCGCATCCGGTCGGCGAGCTGACGCACCTCAGCGACGTTCACGGGTCATCTCCAGTCTCCATCGATAGAGCCGTAGCGCCAGGGCCGTCAGGCCGGTCCGCGTCGTCACCTGCGCGGCCTCGGCGTTCAAGGCCTCGAGACTGTCGCCCGCGCCGCGCTGGCGCGCCAGCCGGTCCAGGAAGCGGTCGAGAGCCTCGCCGCCGAGATCGCGTGGGGCGGCGACCGCCCTTGCGGCGGCCGTCCGCGTAAGCTGAACGTAGCGCGGCGCCATCGCAGCCTCGCGGCGCGCCAGCCGGATGAGCTGCGCCGAGTTGTCGGCCAGCGCCTCCTTGCCGAGCGCGATCGCCCGCGCCGGCGCCCGCACTGCGCCGAAGCGGTAGAACCCCTGCCACAGCGCCAGCGCCAGCGTCGCCGCCAGGCACAGGGTCACCGCCAGGAACGGCGGCGCCAGCATCAGCTTCAGCGGACTGCGGCTCACCCGGTAACCGTCGAGGGTGACGTCGAAGATCACCGGCCCATCGCCGGTGCGCAGGGCCCGGACGATCGCCGCCGCCGCCCCGAACGTCGCGGGATCGGCGAGCCCGCGCGTGTCGAGAAGATCGGGGTCGGCGAGCACGAAGATGGGCGCGCCGGGCGTCTTGGCCATCTCCACGGCGCCGGCGTCGTCGGTGAGCACCGGGACCCAGCCGCCGGCGTCGAGGCTCTGGAACGAGCGGATCGACCCCGGGGTCAGCACCAGGCCGGCGAATGGCGTCCCCGCCGCGCCCGCGAGGCGCGGCCGCGAGCGACCGCTCCGCCGCGCCACGCCGATGGTGTCGAGCGGGCCCTCATGCGGCATCTCCGCGGCCGGGACCAGCCCGGCGTCGAGACCCCAGCCGAGATGCCTGGGATCGGGTGCAGCGCGCCACTTGGGCAGCACTACCAGGATCGGCCCTGCAAAGCCCAGGCCGCCGATGTCGAGGTCGTTCCTGGCGGCGGCTTGCGGCGCCCGCGGCTCCGGCGTGACGATCATCAGCCCCTCGCCCGCGCGCCCTTGCAGCCTGGTGCGGCTGATCAGCGTCGGCGCGCCCTCCTGGCGCAGCAGCACGGAGAGGCCGGCAAAGCCGATGGCGCATCTGGAATAGACGTTGGCCCGGCAGTTTGCGTCGCGCTCCAGATCGGGCGCATAGGCCAGCAGGGCGACGAAGGCCGAGAACGCGAAGACGGCGACGATCACGGCGGCGACGATCGTCCGCGCCGCCAACGCCGGGCCGGGGGGCGCATCGACTTCGCTCACGCCCAGGCCTCCTCGAGGGCGAACAACCGATAGGCGTCGCGGCAGCGGGCGTAGCTGCCCGCATCGACGCTCAGACCGCCGAAGAAGCTGCGCTCCACCAGCTCTGCGATGGGCGTGAAGGTGGCCCGCGCCGCCGCGGGCATCTCGGCCAGCCCGGCGATCTCTCGCGAGGTCAGCGCCGGGCGCACCAGCCTGGGCCGTCGCCCATCGATCTCCTCGATGCTGCGGTGGAGGATGAGGTGAACGGCCTCGCCATACTCGCCGGCCGCCGCCAGGGCGTCGGCCTCCGCCAGCAGCGCCCGCGCCGCCGCCGGCTGCGGCTTCCAGTCCTCTCGGCGCAGGCTCGGCCGCGGGCGCCGGCTGAAGAGACCCGGCCAGCGCGTGCGCGTCAGTTCGCGCGCGATGAAGAAGAGCACGAGGCCCGCCGCGATGGCGACGCCGCCGGCGAAGATCCAGCCGAACGCGGGCGCGACCGCGCTCAGCCCCCGCCCCAGCACCGCCAGGGCGACCTGCAGCCAGTGCGGCAGGTGCGGCAGGTGCGGGGGCGCCGCCTTGCCGAACCTGAACTGTAGCGCGCCATCGCGCATCAGCCGCGCCTGCGCCGCCCGCAGCGCCTGGGCCGACGGCGCCGCGCCGGCCGCGAACACGCCACTCTCGGCGGCCAACGCTCCCCTCCAGATCACGCCCCAGCTGCGAGGTTCATCCTGCCGGGAAAGCCTGAACGACGCCAGCCCATGGCCCGACAGCCCATAGCCGGCGAGGTTCGAGGCGCGGCGCTACGAGGCCCCTCGCCATGACGGGCAAGCCACGATGCCTGAACCTTCCTCGTCGTGCCGAGGAGCCCGAGGCACGCACGCCCTATCTCGGCAGCTGGCTCTCGCCCATGAGGAACGCGTCGACGGCGCGGGCGCACTGGCGGCCTTCGCGGATGGCCCAGACCACCAGGGACTGGCCGCGGCGCATGTCGCCGCAGGCGAACACCTTGGGCGCGGAGGTGCGGTAGTCGACGGTGTTGGCCTTCACCGCGCCGCGCGCATCGAGTTCGAGGCCCGCTGCTTCTACGAGGCCCGCCCGCCGCGGCCCGGTGAAGCCCATCGCCAGCAGCACCAGATCGGCGGCCAGGACGAACTCCGAGCCGGGGACTTCCGTCATCCGCAGGCGCCCATCCGGTCCGGGCCCCCACTCCACCCGCGCGCACTCGAGCCGGGCCGCCCGCCCGTCCTCGCCGAGGACGCGGCGGGTGGTCACGGCGAAGTCGCGCTCGCAGCCCTCCTCCTGGCTCGACGAGGTGCGCAGCTTCAGCGGCCAGTCCGGCCAGGTGAGCGCCTTGTCCTCGCGCTCTGGCGGCAGGGGCATGATCTCGAGCTGGGTGATCGAGGCCGCCCCCTGGCGCCCCGACGTGCCGACGCAGTCCGAGCCGGTGTCGCCGCCGCCGATCACCACCACGTGCTTGCCGGCCGCGCTGATCGTCCCGGCCGGCGCGGCGACGCCTTCCGGATCGCCGGCGCCGCGCTTGTTCTGCTGGATCAGGAAATCCATGGCGAAATGAACGCCCGCCAGCTCGCGCCCGGCGATCGGCAGATCGCGCGGCGCCTCGGCGCCGGCGGCCAGCGCCACCGCGTCATAGCCGCCGAGCAGCCAGTCCATGGAAACGTCGACACCGGCCTCGACCCCGGTGCGGAAGGTCACGCCCTCGGCCCCGAGCTGGGCGATGCGCCGGTCGATGAGGTGCTTTTCCATCTTGAAGTCGGGAATGCCATAGCGCAGCAGGCCGCCGATCCGGTCGGACTTCTCGAACACCGTCACCTGGTGTCCAGCCCTGGCCAGTTGCTGAGCGCAGGCGAGGCCCGCCGGCCCGGAGCCGACCACGGCGACGCGCCGCCCGGTCGGCGCCGCTGCCGGCGCCGGCGTGATCCAGCCCTCCTCCCAGCCGCGGTCGACGATCTGGCATTCGATGGTCTTGATGGTGACGGGGTGGTCGTCGATATTGAGGGTGCAGGCCGCCTCGCACGGCGCTGGGCAGATGCGCCCGGTGAATTCGGGGAAGTTGTTGGTGGAGTGCAGGTTCTCCAGCGCAGCCCGCCACTGGTCCTTCCAGACGAGATCGTTCCAGTCGGGGATCTGGTTGTTCACCGGGCAGCCCTGGTGGCAGAACGGGATGCCGCAGCCCATGCAGCGCGCCGCCTGGCGCTGCAGCTCGGGCGCAGGCAAGGGCCGCACGAACTCGCGCCACGACTTCAGCCGCTGGGCCGGCTTTTCGTAGGGCCGCTCGCGCCGTTCGATCTCCAGGAAGCCGGTGGGCTTGCCCATCAGCGGAACTCCGATTGCGCGCCAGACCGGAAGGTCGACCCGACCCGGCGCAAATGACCCGCGCGGCCCTGCGAGCCATGCGCAGGAGATTGATCGCCCAGCATCGGCCTACTCCGCGGCGACGGCTTTGGCGGCGACGCGCGCCGCGGCGTGGCCGGAGAGGGCGCGGCGATAGTCGCGGGGCATGACCTTGACGAAAGCGGCGAGCGCCCGGTCCCAGTGGGCCAGCAGCTCGGCGGCGCGGGCGCTGCCCGTAAAGCGGTGGTGCCGCTCCACCAGGATGCGCAGGCGCTCCGCGTCGAAGCGCAAGGGATCTCCCATGCCGGAATTCTCGACGCTGACCGACCGCTGGCGCGGCCTCGACGCGGCATCGTCGCGGCTCGCCGCCAGACAGGCGCCGATCGGCTCGAGATCGACCATCGCCAGGTTGCAAAGACGCTCGAAGCGGCCGTGCGGGTCATAGACGTAGGCGACGCCGCCCGACATGCCTGCCGCGAAGTTGCGCCCGGTCTCGCCGAGCACGGCCACCACGCCGCCGGTCATGTATTCGCAGCCGTGGTCGCCGACGCCCTCGACCACCGCCACCGCGCCGGAGTTGCGCACCGCGAAGCGCTCGCCCGCGACGCCCTCGAAGTAGGCCTCGCCGGCGATGGCGCCATAGAGGACGGTGTTGCCGACGATGATGTTGCGGGTCGGATCGCGGCGCGTGCCGGCGGGATGGCGCACAACCACGCGTCCGCCGGAAAGGCTCTTGCCGACGTAGTCGTTGGCGTCGCCCGTCAACTCCAGACTGATCCCCCGCGCCAGGAAGGCGCCGAAGCTCTGGCCCGCATTGCCGGTGAAGCGGACGGAGATGCTGTCTTCAGGCAGCCCCGCATGGCCATGGCGGCGCGCCACCTCGCCGGATAGCATCGCGCCGACGGTGCGGTTGAGGTTGCGGATGGGCCGCTCGATCGCCACCGGACCCAGGCCCTCCAGCGCCGGCGCGGCCGCCGCGATCAGCTCGTGGTCGAGGGCGCCCTCGAGACCGTGGTTCTGGCGATCGAGGTTCCAGAGACCCTTGGCGTCGCCGGGCGGGACCGCATGCAGCAGCCTGGAGAGATCGACGCCGGCGGCCTTCCAGTGTTCGATCGCCGGGCGCGCGTCCAGCCGGTCGACGCGGCCGATCATCTCGGCGAGCGTCCGGAACCCCATCGCCGCCATGATGCCGCGCAGTTCCTCGGCGACGAAGAAAAAGTAGTTGATGACGTGCTCGGGCCTGCCGGTGAAGCGGGCGCGCAGCACCGGGTCCTGGGTCGCCACCCCAACCGGGCAGGTGTTGAGATGACACTTGCGCATCATGATGCAGCCGGCGGCGATCAGGGGAGCTGTGGCGAAGCCGAACTCGTCGGCGCCGAGCAGCGCGCCGATGGCGACATCGCGGCCGGTGCGCAGCCCCCCGTCCACCTGAACGGCGATGCGGGTGCGCAGGCCATTGAGAAGCAGCGTCTGCTGGGTTTCGGCGAGGCCGATCTCCCAGGGCGAACCGGCGTGGGTGAGCGAGGTCAGCGGACTCGCGCCGGTGCCGCCCTCGAAGCCGGAGATGGTCACATGGTCGGCGCGCGCCTTGGAGACCCCCGCCGCCACAGTGCCGACCCCAACCTCGGAAACCAGCTTCACCGAGATGCGGGCGCGCGAATTGACGTTCTTCAGGTCGTGGATCAGCTGCGCCAGATCCTCGATGGAATAGATGTCGTGGTGCGGCGGCGGCGAGATCAGGCCGACGCCGGGCGTCGAGTGGCGCACCCGGGCGATGTTGGCGTCGACCTTGTAGCCGGGCAGCTGGCCGCCCTCGCCGGGCTTGGCCCCCTGGGCCATCTTGATCTGGATGTCGTCGGCGTTGACCAGGTACTCGGCCGTCACCCCGAAACGGCCCGAGGCCACCTGCTTGATCGCCGAGCGCATGGAATCGCCATTGGCGAGCGGCGGATAGCGGTCGGATTCCTCGCCGCCCTCGCCGGTGTTGGAGCGCCCGCCGATGCGGTTCATGGCGATGGCGAGGGTGGTGTGGGCCTCCCTGGAGATCGAGCCGAAACTCATCGCCCCGGTGGCGAAGCGCCTGACGATCTCGGCTGCCGGTTCGACCTCCTCGAGCGGGATCGGTTGATCGGCCCATTTCAGCTGCATCAGGCCGCGGAGGGTCAGCAGCCGCTGGCTCTGTTCGTTGATCTCAGCCGCGAAGGCGCGGTACTCGTCCGGCAGTTCGCCGCGCACCGCGTGCTGCAGCCTGGCGACGCTGTCGGGCGTCCAGGCGTGCTCCTCGCCGCGCAGCCGCCAGGCGTAGGCGCCGCCCACGTCCAGCATCGTCCGGTAGATCGGGGCCGCGCCATAGGCGTCGCGATGGCGCCGAACGCATTCCTCGGCGATCTCGGCGACGCCAACGCCTTCGATCTGCGAAGACACGCCGGTGAAGTAGCGCTCCACGAAGTCCGAGGCGAGACCGACGGCGTCGAACCTCTGGGCGCCGCAATATGACTGGTAGGTGGAGATGCCCATCTTGGACATTACCTTCAGCAGGCCCTTGCCCAGAGCCTTGATGTAGTTCTTCCGGACCTCGGCCTCGGAAAGCTTCGATGCGTTCCGGGCGCGCAGCTGCTCCAGGGTCTCGAAGGCGAGGTAGGGGTTCACCGCCTCGGCGCCGAAGCCCGCCAGCACGCAGAAATGGTGCACCTCGCGCGCCTCGCCGGTCTCGACCACCAGGCCGGTCTGCATGCGCAGGCCCTGGCGGATCAGGTGGTGGTGCACCGCAGCGGTGGCGAGCGCGGCCGGGATCGAGATGCGGTCCTCGCCGGTGCCCCGGTCGGAGAGCACCAGGATGTTGAGATCGGCGAGAACCCGTTCGGTGGCCTCGGCGCAGAGGCGCCCCAGCGCGCGCTCCAGGCCCTGGGCGCCCTCGGCCGAGGGCCAGGTGGCGTCGAGCGTCGCGGTGCGAAAGGCGCCGTCGGCGAGTTCGGCGATGGAGCGGATCTTCTCCAGCTCGGCATTGGTGAGGATCGGCTGGACGACCTCGAGGCGCTTGTGCGCCCCGGCCTGGTGGCCGAGCAGATTGGGCCGGGGGCCGATCATCGAGACCAGGCTCATCACCAGCTCTTCGCGGATCGGATCGATCGGCGGGTTGGTGACCTGGGCGAACCTCTGCTTGAAATAGTCGTACAGCAGTTTCGGCCGCGCCGAGAGCACGGCGATCGGCGTATCGGCGCCCATCGAGCCCACCGGATCGTCGGCCTGCTCGCTCATCGGCTCGAGGAAGAACGAAATGTCCTCCTGGGTGTAGCCGAACGCCTGCTGGCGATCGAGAAGCTCGGCCGGATCGTCGGATCTCGCCAGCTCCCACTGCGGCGGTTCGGGCAGCTCCTCGAGCTTGAACTGGGTGGCCTTCAGCCACTCCTCGTAGGGCTCGGCCTCCGCGAGGGCGGACTTGAGCTCCTCATCCTCGACGATGCGGCCCGCCTCCATGTCGATGAGCAGCATCTTGCCCGGCTGCAGGCGCCACTTGCGCAGGATCCGCGCCTCCTCGACCTGGGGCATCACGCCCACCTCGGAGGCCATGATGACGTGGTCCTGGTCGGTGATGATGAAGCGGGCCGGACGAAGGCCGTTGCGATCGAGGGTCGCCCCCACCTGACGCCCGTCGGTGAACGCCACCGCCGCCGGCCCGTCCCATGGCTCCATCAGCGCGGCGTGATACTCGTAGAAGGCGCGCCGCTTCGGGTCCATCAGCGGATTGCCGGCCCAGGCCTCCGGGACCAGCATCATCATCGCGTGGGCGAGCGGATAGCCGCCGGCCAGCAGCAGCTCGAGGGCGTTGTCGAGATCGGCGGTGTCGGACTGGCCGTGCGGGATGATCGGCCACATCTTGTCGAGATCGGGCCCCAGCAGCGCCGATTCCAGCGTGCGCCGCCGGGCATTCATCCAGTTGACGTTGCCCTCCTTGGTGTTGATCTCGCCGTTGTGGGCGATGAACCGGTAGGGGTGGGCGAGGCGCCACGACGGGAAGGTGTTGGTGGAAAAGCGCTGATGCACCAGCGCCACGGCCGATGCGGCCAGCGGGTTGCGCAGATCCTCGTAGAAGCCGCCCAGCTGATGGGCCAGCAGCAGGCCCTTGTAGACCACCGTGCGGCTCGAGAACGACGGCATGTAGAAGTCGGTGAGCGACGGCAGGGCGTACTTCAGCGCCAGCGCCTTCAAGGGGTTCTGGGTCTGCTTGCGGATCACCAGCAGCTTGCGCTCGAAGGCGTCCTGGTCCCTGACCCGCGCGCCGCGGCCGACGATCGCCTGGCGGATCACCGGCATTTGCTCCAGCACGGCCTTGCCGAGGCCGGTGGTGTCGATGGGCACGTCGCGCCAGGCGATGAGCTGCTGGCCCTCGACGCGGATGAAGTGCTCGAACTGGCCAACCGCCAGGTCGCGGGCCGCCTCGTCGCGCGGCATGAAGCACATCGCGACCCCGTAGCAACCGGGCTGCGGCAGCTCGACGTCGTTCCTGCCGGCCCAGTCGCGCAGCAGCGCATCCGGAATCTGGACGAGGCAGCCGGCGCCGTCGCCGACCAGAGGGTCGGCGCCCACCGCGCCGCGATGGTCGAGATTGACCAGGATCTCCAGGCCGCAGGCGATCACCTCATGGGATTTGCGGCCCTTGATGTTGACCACGAATCCCACGCCGCACGCGTCATGCTCGTGACGCGGATCGTAGAGGCCTTGTGCAGCGCCAGGCGCCATTCAGATCAACCCGTCCTATCCTTGGCGGCCTTCGCGAAGACGCGCCCCGTCCGCGCGCATTTACAGGCTAGACCCCCGATCTGTCGACCGGGAGTCCGATCAAGCCTGCGTGGCCGCCCCAAGCCGACCCATGCGTTGCGAAATGCGCCTCGCCAATGCCCTCGCGCCGGTATGTTCTTGCGCTCTAGCCCTTTCGATCAAAACATTCATCCAGCCAACGGCTGGTGAAGCGCACGAACCGGATCTCCGACTTGTGGCCCGACGAATAGACGACGCGCCAAGCCCCGTCGTGGCCACGGATCACCGACGGATAGGCGCCGCCGCCATCGGCCGGCGTCGCAAGATCGCACCCTGGAGCGAAGTAGGCGCCATCGGCCGAGCGGGCAAGAGCGAGCCGATCCCGGTGCTTGGCCGAGGGGTTGTAGACGAGGACGTAGCGCCCCGCGCCGTCGCCGAAAGCGTCCACCGCCGCGCCGGGGTTGGGGAGGTTGGTTCGGCTCACGCCAGTCCAGACGCCGCGGCGCGCATCGAACCGCGCCGTATAGACGCCGCGGCGGCGCTGGTCGCGGAAGTAGGCGCGGAAGCGGCCGTCGCGCTGGGCGACCAGGGACGGCTGGATCAGCTTCCAGCCGTCGAGGGGCCAATAGGCGCGCACCCGCGCCCGCGGGCCGTCGAAGGCGATGTCGGCGATGAGGACGCGCTGCTGGTTCTCTTCGTAGAACGGGCCCAGCCAGCCGCCGTCGAACGGGCGAAGTTCGGCGCGCGGCAGCGCCCCGCCGATGTCGACCAGGCGGTGCGCCGGCGCCCAGGTGCGGCCCTCGTCGGCCGAGACGCGCGCATCGATGCGCGCGCACGCCCAGTTGCGGCAGACTTCCCCAATCAACGGCCAGAGGCGGCTCTGGATCACCCCGTAGATCATCCAGATGCGCCCGTCGGGAAGGGCGGTGAGCGTGACGTTGCCGAGGCTCTTGCTGGGGGCGGTCGCGCCGATCGCCTGCTCGCCCGGCGCCACCGCGGTCCAGGGCGCCGACCAGGCCGAGCCGTCGCCCGCGCCGCGCGAGCACAGGATGCGCACGCTGCGATCCTCCTCGTGGCGCCCGGAGTACCAGCAGACCAGCAGCGCCCCCGACCTCAACTCGGCGATCGCCGCGCCGTGGTTCAGGCCCGGCGGCGCCGGCAGCACGGCGCGGTCGATCTCGGCGCCGTGGGTCGGACCGGCGAGCGCCGCGCACAGCAGGGCGGCGCCGAGGGCGCTTGACGCCGCGGCGGCGCGGCGTGAGGCTTTGGGGTTCTTCAAAAGGAATTACCGATCATGGAATTGGCCCCCAAGCTGACTGGACTCTCCACCGCCCGGCTCGAACGCATCACCGAGCACCTGGAGCGCAACTATATCGGCCCCGGCAAGATCGCCGGCTGCCAGGTGGCGGTCGCCCGCCACGGCCATCTCGCCTATTCGCGCTCGTTCGGCCAGATGGACATCGAGCGCGGCAGGCCGATGGCCGACGACGCCATCTTCCGCATCTATTCGATGAGCAAGCCGATCACCTCGGTGGCGCTGATGAGCCTCTACGAGCGCGGCCATTTCCAGCTCAACGATCCGGTCAGCCGCTTCTTCCCGGCCTGGAAGGATCACCGGGTCTGGGTCTCGGGGCGCGGCGAGGCCATGCAGACCGAGGCGCCGCGCCGGCCGCCGACCATGCGCGACATGCTCTGCCACACCGGCGGCCTCACCTATGGAGCGGCGCTGGTGGCGCTGGGCGCGCCGGATGAGGGCCATCCGGTCGATGCGGTCTATGCGCAGGCCGGCGTGCGCCGCGGCCGCGGCGAGACGCTGATGCAGTTCATGGACAAGCTCGCCAAGGTTCCGCTGCGCTACCAGCCGGGCGAGCGGTGGATGTATTCGCTCTCCACCGACGTCTGCGGTGCGCTGGTGGAGAAGATCTCCGGCCAGCGCTTCGACACCTATCTGAAGGAGACGATCTTCGAGCCGCTCGGCATGCACGACACCGCCTTCTTCGCGCCGCCCGAAAAGGCCCCTCGCCTCGCCGCCAACTATCGCCGCGGCGCCGACAAGAGGCTGCAGCTCATGGACGATCCGCAGACGAGCGACTACCTGAGCGAACCCAGCTTCTTCTCCGGCGGCGGCGGCCTCGTCGGCACGACCGAGGACTATCTGCGTTTCTGCGAGATGCTGCGCCGCGGCGGCGAACTCGATGGCGCGCGCATCCTGGGGCCGCGCACCATCGAGCTGATGCGCATCAACCACCTGAAGGACGGCAAGGATCTCACCCGGATGGCTGTCGGCGGCTTCACGGAAACCGCCAACGAGGGCGTCGGCTTCGGCCTCGGCTTCGCTCAGACTCTCGATCCGGTGGCGACCGGCGCGCTCGGGACCGGCGACTACTACTGGGGCGGCGCCGCTTCGACCATCTTCTGGGTCGATCCGAAGGAGGACCTCGTGGCCGTCTTCATGACCCAGCTGATGCCGTCGGGAACCTTCAACTTCCGCGGCCAGCTGAAGAGCATCATCTACGCATCGATCGTGGAGTAGGCCGCCCTACCCCATCTTGAAGACGCAGACCTTGTTGCCGTCGAGGTCGCGGAAGTAGGCGCCATAGAAGCCGGGCATGCGCTCGCCGGGCGGGCCTTCGTCGGCCGCTCCGTTGGCGAGGGCGAGGTCGTAAACCTGCTTGACGACGTCTGCAGACTGCGCCGACAGCGCCACCATGTTGCCGTTGCCGGGTTGGGCCGGCTTTTCGTCAAAGGGCCGGCAAAGGGCGAGCATCGCCCCGCCGGCGCCGGCGTAGCCCTGCATCCGCTCGCTGCTGAAGCTGGGCTTGGCGCCCAGCGGCTGCAGAACGGCCTCATAGAAGCGCTTGGCCTTGTCGAGGTCGTTGCTGCCGATGGTGGCGTAACCGATCATGATGGCCTCCTTGTCCAGAATTCTGCGCCGGCATGGCGGCGCTGACGCTGCGTTCGTCTAGCGAGGCGTGCGCCCGGCCGCTAGCCTCGCGAGCATGGAAGCATCGGACGGCGGTCGCATCGCCCTGCGACTCGAGGAGCGCGCCCAAGGTGTCGTCGCGACCCTCGTCGTCGACAACCCGGCGCGGCTGAACGCCATGGGCTCGGAGCTGACGGCGGCCTTCGCCGGCGAAGTGCGCGCGCTCGCAGCCAATCCCGACCTGCGGGTGCTCGTCGTCGCCGGCGCCGGCGAGCGGGCCTTCATCGGCGGCGCCGACATTCGCGAGATGGCGATGATCGCCACGCCGAAGGCGGCCCGCGCCTTCATCCTCGGCATCCACGGCTGCTGCGCGGCCTTGCGCGCCCTGCCCGTCCCGGTGATCGCCCGCATCCAGGGCTACGCCTTCGGCGCCGGTCTGGAGCTGGCGGCCGCCTGCGACTCGAGGATCGCCGCCGACAGCGCGAGCTTCGGCATGCAGGAGGTGCGCCTGGGCATCCCCTCGGTGGTCGAGGCCGCCCTCCTGCCGATGCTGATCGGCTGGGGCCGGACGCGGCGCCTGCTGCTCACCGGCGACACCATCGGGGCGCAGCAGGCGCTGGCCTGGGGCCTCGTCGAGGAGGTGGCGCCGGCGATCGCCCTGGACGAGGCGGTCGAGGCCTGCATCCGGAGCATTCTCGCCTGCGGCCCTCAGGCGGTGCGCGACCAGAAGGCGCTGATCGGGCGCTGGGAGTCGTTGCCGCTCGCCCAAGCCGTCGCCGCCGGGGTGGAGAGCTTCGCCGGCGCCTGGCGCACCGACGAGCCGCGGGCGCTGATGGCGAAGTTCCTCGCCGACCGGGCGGCGCGCAAGGGCGCATCCTGACCTGGCGCAGCCATGCCATGGGGATTTGCGTTCCCGGCGCGAACACCCCAAAATGGACCGATTACCGAAGACGGAAATTTAGATGTCCTATTCCCATGGCGCGCCGTCGGGCGGGCCGGCCGGCGTTGTCGTCAAACCCGAGATCGACGTGAAGGCGATGCCGCAGATCCTGCGGCGGATCGTCGTCATGGCGCTGCGGACCGATCCGTTTCAGGTGGTTCTGGCGATGGGCTGCTCCCTGGTCGCCGCGGTCGCCGGCCTGACGGTGCCCAGGCTGTTCGGCGGCGCGGTCAATCAGGTGGCGGCGCTGCTGAAGACGCTGGATCACGCCCGCGCCCTGCATGAGAGCGCGCTGCAGCAGGCGCAGATTCTCTCGCGATCCGAGCAGTCGCTCTGGATCGCCGCCGGCCTGGTGGTCCTCGCCGGGACCGTGCAGGGGTTGCTCAACGGCTTTGGCGGCTATCAGGGCGAACTGGTCAGTCAGAAGGTCGCCTACCGGCTGAGGCTCGACTACTTCCAGCACTTGCAGCGGCTGTCGTTCCGCTTCCACGACAAAATCCACTCGGGCGACCTGATCACCCGCGGCATGATCGACCTCGATGGCACGCGCATGTTCATCCAGAACGGGATGATGCAGTCGCTGACGCTGGCGCTGCTGCTGGTGGTCGCCACCACCATGATGTTCCTCGCCGATCCACTGATGGCGGTGCTCGCCCTCGCCTTCGTCCCGTTCAGCGTCTACACCCTGGGCCGGGTCGGCTATCTGCTGCGCGTCGCCTGGATGCGGGTGCAGAACCTGATGAGCATCCTCACCCTGACCATGGAGGAGAACCTCCAGGGCATCCGCGTGGTGCGCGCCTTCGCCTCGCGCGGCTTCGAGATGGCCAAGTTCGACAAGGCCTCCACCGAGGCGCTGGCGCAGGCCTATCAGCGCATCCTCCTGCGCATGCGCGCGGTGAGGACCACCAACCTGACCTTCTACGCCTCGCAGGCCCTGGTGCTGTGGTACGGCGGCCACAAGGTCGCGGCCGGGCAGATGTCGCCCGGCCAGATGGCCGCCTTCATCCTCTACCTCAACATCCTGCAAGGCCCGGTGCGCCAGGTGATCATGATCGTCATGTCCGCCGCCAGGGCCACGGTCTGCGGCGGACGGCTGTTCGAGATTCTCGACACCCCAGCCGACATCGCCGATGCGCCGGGGGCGCAGCCGTTGAAGCCCACCAAAGGCGTGCTCCGCTTCGAGCACGTGGGATTCGCCTACGACGCCGGAAAGCCGATCCTGCACGACATCAGCTTCGCCGTCGGCCAGGGCCAGACGCTCGGCATCGTCGGGCCGCCCGGCAGCGGCAAGTCGACCATCGCCAACCTCGTGCCGCGGTTCTACGATGTCTCCGAGGGCCGGATCACCATCGACGGCGTCGACATTCGCGACGTCACCCTCGCCTCCTTGCGCGAATACGTCGGTCTGGTGCAGCAGGAAGCCTTCCTGTTCGATTCCACCGTGACCAACAATGTCGCCTACGCCGATCCCTGGGCCGAGGAAGCACGCATCGTCGGCGCCACCAGGACGGCGCAGTTGCACGACTACATCGCCAACCTGCCTGGCGCCTATTCGACCCGGATCGGCGAGCGCGGCGTGGCGCTTTCCGGCGGCCAGCGCCAGCGCATGTCGATCGCCCGGGGCGTCGTGCCCGGACCGGGGGTGATGATCTTCGACGACTCTACCGCCGCCATCGACGCCGTCACCGAAAAGCGGGTGCGCGACGCCCTCGCCGAAGCCACCCGGGCCAAGGCGACCATCATCATCGCCCACCGGCTCTCCTCGCTGATGCACGCCGACGAGATCATCGTGCTGGAGGAGGGCCGCGTCGTCGAGCGCGGCACGCACCGCGAGCTGCTGGCGCTGGGGGGCGAGTACCACGACCTCTACCAGTTGCAGAGCCGCACCGAGCAGGGCCTGTCGGTCGCCGACGCCACCATCCGGCGCAAGGTGACGGAGGCGGCGCAGTGAGCGACTTCGCCTTCGAGCGCGACGCGCCCGAACCGCCGGCCGGTCAGCGCCAGCGCAACGCCAACCTCGGCAGCGCCGAGGCCGAAGAGATCTTCATGGCGTTCGACACCCGCATCGTGCGGCGCTTCTTCGGCTTTCTGAAGCCGCACCCCGCGCCTCTGGTCGGGGCTCTGGTGGCCGTGGTGCTCTCGGCCCTGGCGCAGCTGATGCTGCCGCTGATGATCGGCCAGGCCGTGGACGTGGCCACCAGCGGCAGGGGCCAGGGCGCCCTGATGGACAAGGTGGTGCTGGAGTTCGCCGCTGCGGCGATCGTCTTCACCGTCACCTCCATCGTCTCGCAGTGGATGAGCGTGAAGCTGGCCCAGAAGGTCATCTTCGACGTGCGCCGCGCCATGTTCGAGCACTTCCAGGCGGTCTCGCTCTCGTTCATGGACAAGACCCACGTCGGCCGGATCATGGCGCGCCTGCAGGGCGACGTGAACGCCATGCAGGACTTCCTGGAAAGCTCGACCAGCACCATCGGCGACTTCGTGGTGCTGTTCGGGATCGTCTTCATGCTGCTGCACCTGAACCTGCAGCTGGGCCTGCTGACCATGCTGGTGCTGCCGGCCCTGATCGGCGTGCGCGCGGTGTGGCTGCCGCATTCCAAGAAGACCTTCCGGCGCGCCCGCGACGCCTCCTCGATCGCCAACGGCGCCCTGGCCGAGAACATCAGCGGCATCCGCACCGTGCAGGAGACGCGCCGCGAGGCGATGAACTTCGAACTCTACGAGGAGAAGGCCCGCGACAATATGAAGGCGGCGATCGACAGCGCCTTCATCGCCCAGCTGATGACGCCGACGGTGGCCGTCCTCACCGGCCTCGCCATGGCGGTGATCATCGTCATCGGCGGCAGCGAGGTGCTCTCGGGGCAGCTCAAGGTCGGCGAGATGGTGGCCTACGTGATCTTCGTGCAGCGCTTCTTCGAGCCGGTGCGCACCCTCTCGATGCAGTATACCGCGCTGCAGCGGGCCATGGCGGCGGGCTACCGCATCTTCGAGGTGCTCGACGTGCCGGTGACCCTGGTCGACAAGCCGCACGCCATCGATCTGGCCGACCCCGAGCCCACCGTCGAGTTCGATCACGTGACCTTCGGCTACGATCCGGACCGGCCGGTGCTGCGCGACGTCTCCCTTAAGGTGAAGCCGCGGCAGGTGGTGGCGCTCGTCGGCCCCACCGGATCGGGGAAGACCAGCATCATCTCGCTGGTGCGGCGCTTCTACGAGGTGGGCGCGGGCCGGGTGCTGGTCGGCGGCCATGACGTGCGCGACGTGACGCTGGCGAGCCTGGGCAAGACCATCGGCATGGTGCTGCAGGAGCCGTTCCTCTTCACCGGCACTATCGAGGAGAACATCCGCTACGCCTCGAACGCCACCCATGACGAGGTCGTCGCCGCCGCCAAGGCGGTGCGCGCCCACGATTTCATCGTCCGCCTGCCGCAGGGCTATGCGACGCCGCTCGGGCAGCGGGGCCGCAACGTCTCGCTGGGCCAGCGCCAGCTGATCTCCTTCGCCCGCGCCCTCGTCATCAATCCGAAGATCCTCATCCTCGACGAAGCCACCGCCAACATCGACAGTTTCACCGAACTGGAAATCCAAAGGGCGCTGCGGGCCCTGTTCGCCGGGCGCACCTGCCTCGTCATCGCCCACAGGCTGGCGACGGTGCGCGACGCAGACGAGATCATCGTGCTCCAGGCCGGGCGCATCGTCGAACAGGGCCGGCACGAAGCCCTGATCTCCCAGGGCGGCCTCTACGCCAGGCTGTACGCTTCCAGCCACGGCTCGTTCGACGACCTGCCCGGCGAAGGCGAGGCGCGGGCCGACCGCGAGGTCATGCTGACGTGAGCCGCGACATCGCCTCGCTGGCCGGCGCCATCGCCCTCGCCCTGGCCGCCCTCCTGGCGCTGGGCGCCCCGGCGCAGGCGGCGCCGCTGCGGCTCGAGCGGGTGGTGCTGATCCAGCGTCACGGCGTGCGCCCGCCGACCTCCTCCAACGCCGAACTCGCCCGATACGCCGCCCAGCCCTGGCCGGCGTGGCCGGTCGCGCCGGGCGAGCTGACGCCGCACGGCGCCCGGACCGTCGCCCTGGTAGGCCGGACCCTGCGCGCCGCCTACGTGCGGGCCGGCCTTCTCCCCAGGATCGGCTGCCCGGCGCCGGGGGCCGTCACCGTCTGGGCCGACGGCACCGAGCAGCGCACCCGGCTCAGCGGCCAGACGCTGGCCAGGGCGCTGGCGCCGGGGTGCGCGGCCAAGGCGTTCTGGACCGCGGACGCCGCCGACCCGGTCTTCTTCGGCCACGGCGGCGCCTGCCACGTCGACGCCGACTGGGCGCGCCAGGCGGTGCTGGCCGACGCCGGCCCGGGCGGCCTCGAGACGCCGGCGACGCGCCGCGCCCTCGCCGCCCTGCAATCGGTGCTCGCCCCCGACGCCTGCGAGGGCGGCAAGGGCTATTGCTTTTCCGGCGCCGACAGCCTCGCGGGCAAGCGGCCCACCGGGCCGCTCTTCCTCGCCGCCAGCCTCTCCGAGGACCTGCTGCTGGAATATGCCGAGGGCATGCCGCTCGCCGACATCGGCTGGGGCCGCGCACCGCCGGCGGTGATCGGCCGGGCCATGGCGACGCACGAGCGGGTGGTGCAGATCAGCTGGCGCGCCCGCTACGTCGCCGCGCGGCTGGGCGGACCGATGGCCCGGCTGATGCTGGGCTTCCTGCATGGCCGCCCGATCGATCTGCCGGATGGGCTGCAGACGACGCCATCGACCCGGGTCCTCGCCCTGGCCGGCCACGACGCCAACATCGCCTTCATGGGCGCGGTGTTCGGCCTCGACTGGCGCCTGCCCGGCGAGCCTGACTCCACCGCCCCCGCGACGGCCCTGGCCTTCGAGCTGTGGCGCGACGGCGCCACCAGCGCGCGCTACGTGCGCCCGGTGATCTACTACGAGAGCCTCGATCAGCTGCGCAGCCTCTCCCCGCCGCTGGCCCGGCGGCTGCCGCTGCGCTTCTCTGGCTGCGCGGAAGGTCCCCTGGGCGCCTGCCCGCTGGCGAAGCTCGAGCGGCGCGTCGAGGCGGTGGTCCCGGCCGGCTGCGGCGCGCTCGAACACCCCCCGCTCGACGACCCCCTGGCGGCGTCCACGACGAAGCCCTAAGCTTGGCTTGGCCGCCGTCGGGTTGCGGTCGCAGTTGCCCGAGGCTCGCCATGAGAGGCGCCTGCCACCGCGCGCTTCGCGCCCTCCTCATCCTGGCCCTGCCGCTCGCGCTCGCCGGCTGCGGCATCAACGCCATCCCCACCAAGCAGGAGACGGTCAAGGAGAAGTGGGCCGACGTCCAGGCCGACTATCAGCGCCGCGCCGACCTGATCCCCAACCTGGTGGCGACGGTGCAGGCCTACGCCCAGCAGGAGCGCACCGTGCTGACGCAGGTGACCGAGGCGCGCGCCAGGGCCACCGCCGTCAACGTCAACGCCTCGACCCTGACCGATCCGGCAGCGTTCCAGAAGTTCCAGCAAGCGCAGGACCAGCTCTCGTCGTCGCTGGGACGGCTGCTGGCGGTGAGCGAGCGCTATCCGAACCTGAAGTCGAACCAGAACTTCCTGGCGCTGCAGGCGCAGCTCGAAGGCACCGAGAACCGCATCGCCATCGCACGGCGCGACTACAATCGCGCCGTGCGCGACTACAACGTCACCCTGCGCGTGCTGCCAACCTCGATCTGGGCGCACACCTTCTATTCCAGCGCCAAGCCGATGCAGCCCTTCGCCGCCACCGAGGCGGCGCAGGCGGCGCCGCAGGTGCAGTTCAATCTGAACGGGCCGACTGCGGGCGCGCCGCCCGTCGCCGCCCAGCCCGGCGCCACGCCGCCGGCGGCCAATGCGCCCGGCCAGTGAGCGCTAGGCCACATCGGCTCGTCGGCGCCTGGCTCGCCGCCCTGGTCGGGCTCTGCGTCGCCCTCGCCGCGCCGGCGTTCGCCGCGCCGACGTTTCCGCCCCTCACCGGGCGGGTGGTGGACGACGCCCACGTGCTCTCGGCGCAGACGGCGGCGGACCTCACCGCCAAGCTCGCAGCGCTCCAGGCCAAGACCACCCGCCAGCTCGTGGTGGTCACCCTGTCCAGCCTGCAGGGCTATGACATCGCCGACTACGGCTACCAGCTCGGCCGCGCCTGGGGCATCGGCCAGAAGGGCTTCGACAACGGCGCCCTCTTCATCGTCGCGCCCAAGGAGCACAAGGTCAGGATCGAGGTCGGCTATGGCCTGGAGCCGATCGTTACCGATGCGCTCTCCAGCGTCATCCTGCAGACCCAGGTGCTGCCGAAGTTCCGCGCCGGAGACGTCCAGGGCGGCGTGGTGGCCGGGACCGATGCGCTGATCGCCCAGCTCAGCCTCGATCCCTCGGCGGCCGAGGCCAAGGCCGCCCAGGCCGCTCAGGTCTCGGCGCAGAACCAGCGCCAGGGCGGCTCGCCGATCGGCGCCGTCCTTGGCCTGATCATCGTCTTCGTGGTCTTCTCCAGCCTGTTCCGTTCGCACTTGGGCGGCGGCGGCATGGGCTGGCTGCTGCCGATGATGATCCTCGGCGGCGTCGGCAATCGCGGCGGCTGGGGCGGAGGCGGCTTCGGTGGCGGCGGCTTCGGCGGCGGAGGCGGCTTCGGAGGCGGCGGCGGCTCGTTCGGTGGCGGCGGCGCTTCGGGGAGCTGGTGACGTGCTGACCCAGGACGACCATCGGCGCATCGAGGCGGCCGTCGCCGAGGCCGAGGCGGGCTCTTCGGGCGACATCCTCGTCGTCCTGGCCGGCGAGGTCTCGTCCTATCGCGAGACGCCGATCGCCTGGGGCGCGGCCGTGGCCCTCGTCGTCCCGCCCATCCTGCTCGCCGCCTCGCTTGGCCGGCTCGTGACCGCGGTCAGCGGCGGCGGCTGGACCGCGGCCCAGGCGGGCGCGCTCCAGCCCCAGATCGGCGCTATCCTCACCGGCTATGTGGTGAGCCAGCTGGTGCTCTTCGCCGCCACAGTGCTCCTCGTCTCCGCGCCTCCCGTGCGCCGGGCGCTGACGCCGCGCTTCCTGAAGCGCCATCGGGTGAAGAAGGCGGCGTTCCACCACTTCGCGGCGGCGCATGCCCACGCCAAGGACAGCGACACCGGCGTCCTCGTCTTCGTCGCCCTGGTCGACCGGCAGGTGCAGATCCTGGCCGACAGGGCCATCCACGAGAAGGCCGGCGATGCGGTCTGGAAGGCCGCCGCCGCCGCCATCCAGACCGGCATGAGGCGCCCCGATCCGACTTCCGGCATCCTCGAGGCCATCGGCCTGTGCGGCGCAGCCCTGAAGGCGCACTTCCCCTCCAGCCGCCGTCGCCGCGCCGACCGGCCAACGGAGGTCTAGCCGGGCCAGGGCTGGAAGTTCGGAGCGCGGCGCTCGATCAGCGCCATGGCGCCCTCGCGAGCGTCGGGATGCGAAAGCTGAGCCTGCGTCAGCCGGTCCGAATCCTCAAGCGCCGGCCCCATGGCTTCGGAGAGATGGCGCCAGACCTGCGACTTCATCACCGCGATCGCGCCCGGCGAGATCTGGCTCGCCAGCTCGTTCACGTAGGCCTCCACCTCGTCCAGCAGCATCTCGGCCGGGAACACGCGGTCGAGCAGGCCGATGCGCTGCGCCTCCTCGGCGTCGATGCGGCGCGAACTCCAGAGCAGATCCAGGGCGCGGCTCAGCCCCACCAGCCGCGGCAGCACCCAGCTCGCGCCGTGTTCGGCGATCAGGCCGCGCTTGGAGAAAATCGTGGTGAAGCTCGCGGTCGCGGACCCGAAGCGCAGGTCGCTCATCATCGCCAGGATGAAGCCGGCGCCGGCGGCCACCCCGTTCACCGCAGCGATCACCGGCTTGGAGACCAGCGGCAGATAGCTGAATATCCCCGGCGGATCGCGCCGCCCCTCGCCGCCCCGGTCCGCGGACGGGGCGGCGCCGCCCGCCTCGGTGGTGGCGCGCAACACCTGCGCGTCGATGCCCGAGCAGAAGCCGCGGCCCTCGCCGGTAAAGGCGATGGCGCTCACCTGCGGATCGGCCTCGCAGCGGCGCACCAAGTCACGGATGTCGGCGAGCATCCGGTAGGTCAGCGCGTTCAGAGCCTGCGGTCGATCGAGCCGGATCAGGCCGAGTCGCCCGCGGTTCTCGAACTGGATCTCGTCCTGGCTCATGGCGCGCCTCTCCCTGTGCTGGAAGCAGCTTGCGGCCCAAACCCAGCTGCATCAAGGCCCGCGACAGGCCCCCGCGCTAATGGATCAGCGTCTGAGAGATCCGGTAGGCGGCCGGCAGCATGAGCACGCCGATCAGGCAGGGGAAGATGAACAGGATCAGCGGCAGCATCATCTTGGCCGGCAGGGCCATGGCCTTTTCCTCGGCGTGCAGCATGCGCTTGGCGCGCATGTCCTCGGAGAAGACGGCCAGGGTCTCGCCCAGGCTGGTGCCCATCTCCTCGGCCTGGCGCAGCATGGTGGCGAGGCTGCCCGCCTCGGCGATGCCGAGCCGGTCGGCGAACGCGGTCCAGGCCTCCTTGCGCGAACGGCCGGCGCGCAGCTCCAGGGTGAGAACGCGCAGGTGCTCGGCCATGCCCGGATAGCGCCGCTGCAGTTCGTCGGTGACCCGCGAGACGGCGGCGTCCAGGGAAAGACCCGCCTCCACCGAAGCCACCAGCAGATCGAGCAGGTCGGGGAAGCCCTCGCGGTATTCCAGCTCGCGCTTGGCGCGCTTGGCGGAGACCACCTTGTCTGGCCCCAGGAAAGCCGCCAGAGCCAGGGCCGCGGCGATGGCGACCGGCGTCATGCCGCCCTTGTGCAGCGCCCAGGGCAGCACCACCACCATGACGGCGATGGCCGCGATCATCGCCGCCGCCCGGGCGCCGAGGTACACGGCCACGGCCTCGCGGCTGTAGTAGCCGGCCTGCACCAGCTTCGCCCGGATCGCCGACACCTGCGACGGGTCCTGGATCGCCAGCCGGTCGCCCAGCCGGCGCACGCCGGAGACCACGCCGGAGAACACTTCGGCGGGGCTGGGCGCCTCGGCGGCGAGCGGGCCGGGCGCGACGGGGCCGCCGGCGAGGCGCTCGCGACGACGCGAGGCGGCCGCGAAGTTGCGCAGCATGATGAAGCTGACGCCGCCGACGCCGACGGCGATCAAGCCAAAGGCGATGGCGGTGACGAGGTTGACCAGCAGGTTCGGGTCCATGGCGTCAGATCCGCATGTCGATCATGCGCCGCATGATCAGGTTGCCGATGACCATCCAGACCGCCATTCCGGCGAGGCCGATCTGAATGAACCGGGCGTGGTAGACGCTGGCGTAATAGGTGTGGTTCGCCACGTTGATGAAGATGAAGCAGACGATGGGCGCGGCGGTGAGGATGTAGGCCGAGACGCGGCCCTCGGACGACGCGGCGCGGATCTTCAGGCGCATCTTGTGGCGCTCGCGCACCGTGCGCGCCAGCATCTTCAGAAGGCCGGTCAGGTTGCCGCCGGCCTTTTCCTGCAGGCGGATGGCGGCGGAGAAGAGGTCGACGTCAGCGTGGCGGCAGCGATCGGCGATCCGGCCGACGGCCTGCTCGAGGGTGGCGCCATAGGCGATCTCGTCCGCGGCCATGCCGAACTCCGATCCCACCGGATCGGGCAGTTCGCGCCCAACCAGCGAGATCGCGGTGGGGATCGGGTGGCCGGCCTCCAGGCTGCGCACCATCACCTCCAGCGCCTGCGGCAGCTGCAGGCTGAGCCCCTTGGCGCGGCGGCCGGCCATGAGGTTCAGGTAGATCAGCGGCGCGGCGACGCCGAACGCCACGGCGGCGCCCAGGGCGACGAAGACGTTGTGGGTCGCGGCGAGGCCGCCGACGGCGCCGACAAGCACCACGCCGACGATGGCCAGCGCCCAGCGCCGCGGCTCGACGGCGACGCCGGAGCGGATCACCAGGTCGGCAAGCCAGGCCCAGCTGAAGATCGAGCGGCCGTCCTCGGTAAGGCCGCGCTGCTTGCGCAGCTCCACCACCAGTTCGCCCAGCGAGCCGACGCGCTGGGCCAGCGCCAGGCGCTGGTTCACGGCGCGGCGGGCGCGGCCGACGTTGAAGAGCCCCACCAGCGCCTGACCCAGCGAGAACACCGCCGTGAAGATCAGGATCAGGAAGGCGAGATGCGGATCGAGATGCATGGCGCGCGTCCTCAGGCCAGGGGCCGGCCAGGATCGAAATTCGCGGTGTCGTAGCGGATGCCGCGCCGGATCATTTCGTCCATGCACTTGGGGCGAAGGCCGGTGGCGCGGAACTCGCCCACCACCTTGCCGTCGGCTTCGGTGGAGACCCGGTGGAAGGCGAAGATTTCCTGCATCTGCACCACCTGTCCCTCCATGCCGGTGATCTCGGTGACGCTGGTCAGGCGCCGCTGGCCGTCCGAAAGGCGCATCACCTGCACGATCAGCCCGACCGCCGAGGCGATCTGGCCGCGTATGCTCTCCGGCGGCAGGCGCATCCCCGACATGGCGACCATCTGCTCGAGCCGGGTGATGGCGTCGCGCGGGGTGTTGGCGTGGATCGTCGCCATCGAGCCTTCGTGGCCGGTGTTCATCGCCTGCAGCATGTCGAAGGCTTCCTCGCCGCGCACCTCGCCCAGGATCACCCGATCGGGGCGCATGCGCAGGGCGTTCTTGACCAGTTCGCGCTGACGGATCTCGCCCTTGCCCTCGATGTTGGGCGGCCGCGTCTCCATGCGCACCACGTGCGGCTGCTGCATCTGCAGCTCGGCGGCGTCCTCGATGGTGATCAGGCGTTCCTTGTGGCGGATGGCGGCCGAAAGCGCGTTGAGCAGCGTCGTCTTGCCCGAGCCGGTGCCGCCGGAGATAACCGTCGAGACCCGCGAGCGCACCGCGCCGTAAAGGAACTCGGCGACGCCGGGAGGCATGGCGCCCACCCCGACTAGGCGCTCCAGATTGTAGGGCTTCTTGGAGAACTTGCGGATCGAGACGGCTGCGCCGTCGATGGCGATCGGGGCGATGGCGGCGTTGACGCGGCTGCCGTCGGGCAGGCGCGCATCCACCATCGGCGAGGACTCGTCGATGCGCCGGCCGACCGTGGCGACGATGCGGTTGACGATGCGCAGCAGGTGGTCGTTGTCGCGGAAGCGCACCGGGGTCATTTCCAGCTCGCCGCGGCGCTCCACGTAGACCTGGAAAGGGCCGTTGATCAGGATGTCGGCGATGGAGTCGTCCTTGAGCAGCGGCTCGATGGGACCCAGCCCGACCATCTCGTCGAACACCGACGCGCCCAGTTCGTCGAGTTCCGCCCCGTTCAGCGCCAGCCGCTCGCTGCGGGCGACCTCGCCCACCAGGCGGCGCACCTGGCGGCGCATCTCGGTCTCGTCGAGCTTGTCGAGCTTGGAGAGATCGATCTCCTCGATCAGCTTGGCGTGCAGCTTCAGGCGCACGTCCAGCATGGCGTCGCCGGCCGACGTGGGCGCCGGCTCGGCCGCCGGCTCGGTCTGGAACGAAAGTCTGGGCGGGGGCTCGGCGGCGGCGCCCGGCTCGTCGGCGGGATCGGAGATCACCAGCCGGGCCGGCTCGGCGCCGCCGCGGCGGAAGCTGAATCTGGCCATCAGGCGCGCCTCTGGCGCCGCTCGGCGGCCGGGCCGGTCAGCCGGTCGACGAGCACGCCGATGTCGCGCACCAGCTTGGAGCGCGGCCGATGATGGCTGATGGCGCCGCCGAGATTGACCGAGGCCGCCGCCGCCTCCCAGTCGGAGGTGACGCCGCCGTCGGCCTTGCGCTGCAGCGCCTTCTCGGCCTCGGCGAGCGAGGGCGCAGGGCCGAAGACGCGGCTCGCCAGCCGGTTGAGGATGACCCTGGGCGCCGTGGCCTCGGGGAGTTCGGTCTCGATCTCCG
The DNA here is from genome assembly GCA_035532115.1 of Caulobacteraceae bacterium. Classification (GTDB taxonomy): domain Bacteria; phylum Pseudomonadota; class Alphaproteobacteria; order Caulobacterales; family Caulobacteraceae; genus Acaudatibacter. The sequence goes on from DATKRO010000005.1 coordinate 29,316, forward strand.
AGGCCAGGGCGCGCGCCGCCAGGAGGGCGGGCACGGTCAGCTCGGCCACCACCAGGATCTCGTCGGAGCCGGAGAGCACGTCGAGGGTCCAGGGCTGCTGGTGGCGCGGCAGATCGACGACGATCCAGTCATAGACCTGCGAGGCGACTTCCAGGAGCCGGCACACCGCGGTCTGGCTCACCTTGGCGAAGGCTCGCGGATCGCGCGGCGCGGCCAGCAGCTCCACGCCGCCGCCGGCGCGCACCGAAAAGGCGCCCAGCAGGGCCGCGTCGATCCGCTCGGGCGAGACCGAGGCGTCGCTCAGCCGCATGTTGGCGGTGGCCCCCAGATAGGCGGCGGCGGCGCCGTCGGCGAGGTTGAGGTCCACCAGGGCCACGCGCCGTTCGGCGCCGGCGCGGTGGGCGAGGATCGTCGCCATCTCCACGGCGATGGTGGTGGCGCCGCAGCCGCCCATCGAGCCGACCACCGTCCAGCAGCGCGCGCTGGCGGGCGCAGCCTGCGCCGGCGCCTCGCGCAGCAGCGCCGCGCCGGCGCGGCAAAGCTCGTCCGGGCTCAACGGCGGTTCGATCACGTCGGAGCGCGGCAGCTTCATCAGCGCCCGGGCAAGGCCAGCGGGCAGGTGCGCGCCGGCGAGCAGCACCGCCGGCGGCGACGCCCGCCCGGCCAGGGCGGTGACGGCGGCGACGAGGGCCGAGGCATCCACGGATTCGGCGTCGATCAGGATCAGCTCCAGCGCCGCGTGCAGCGAGCCGACGAACTCCAGCTGATCGCCGCCCGCCACCTCGATCCGGGCGCCGTTCCACGCCTCCTTGGCGACCGGCGCGAAACGTTCGCCGATCACCAGCACCTGGCGACCGCGCAGCGCCTCCGCGGTCATCGCCCCTTCGCTGATGGCCCCGTCGCTCATGGCCCCGTCGCTCATCGCTTGGCGACCCCGGGGGCGGCGTCCGCCGGCCGCAGGTCGCCGTCGGGGTTGCGCGGCGCGCCCGGTGCGCTCTTGCCGTCGAGGATCACGTCGATGGCGCTGGCCTCGGCGGAGTTCTTCAGCGGGTTGGGGAGATCGCCGACGTGGTCCACCGGCGCGGTCAGATGCGGGGTGACGATGATCACCAGTTCGGTCTCGTTGCGCTGCCAGTCGGCCGAACGGAACAGCGCCCCCAGGATCGGCACGTGCGAGGCGCCAGGTATCTGGTTGACGGTGTTGGAATAGTTGCGCTGGAACAGGCCGGCGATGGCGAAGCTCTGGCCGTCGGCCAGCTCGATCTCGGTGGAGGCGCGCCGCATGGCGATGGCCGGCACCTGGAAGCCCTGGATGTTGACGCCGTCCTTGGGGTCGAGCTCGCTGACCTCGGGCGCCACCTTCAGCACGATCTGGCCGTTGTCCTCCACGGTGGGCGTGACGTTCAGCTTCACCCCGAACTGCTGGAACTGGATGGTGGTGCCGAGATTGCCGTTGGGGATCGGCACCGGGAACTCGCCGCCGGCCAGGAAGCTCGCTTCGTGGCCCGACATGGCCACCAGGTTCGGGCGCGCCAGCTCGCGGATCGCGCCCTTCTGCTCCAGGGCGGCGATGTCGGCGTCGATGTTCCACTGGCCGAAGCGGCCGTTGACGCCGATGGTCGCCTGGGGCGCGATGCCGCTCGGCAGGGTCGAGCCCGACGAGAAGGTGAAGCCGGAAAGGGTGTGGACGTTGATGTTGAGGCCCAGATCCTTGATCGCCGAATGCGAGGCCTCCAGCACCCGCACGTCGACCTGCACCTGCTGGGCCGCGCGGATGGTCAGCTCGTCGTCCACCGCCTTGGGCGCATAGCGCTCGGCGATCTCGTCGGCGCGCGTGGCGACGGCGGGCGTCGAGACCTCGCCGGTGAGCAGGATGTCGCCGGCGAAGTCGGAGGCGGTGATCTTCTGGCCGGGCAGCGCCAGGCCGAGGTCGGCCTGCAGGCTGGCGATGTCGTGGCCGACACGCACGTCCACCACCTGCGCCAGGCGGTGCTGCTTGTCGTAGATCAGGATGTTGGTGACGCCGAGCTGCTTGCCGCGCACGTAGAAGCTGCGGTCGGTGGTGGCCACCAGCGACAGCGTGTCCGGCTGGGCCACGACGATCTCGCTCGCCGGATAGTCGAGGCGGAACGCCGCCGACTTGTCCTTGGGCACCACGATGGTCTGGGTCCCGCCGCCGACCTCGGAGATCTGGGCGTGGGCGGGGGCCAGGGCGGACGCGCTCAGCACCGCGGACGCCATGAGAAGGGAAAGCTGTTTCATGGGTGATCTCTTTGAGGGGACCGGGCCGGTCAGGCGCCGACGCCGTAGCCTTCGGACGGCACCTGGACCGTCGAGGACACGTCCCCGTGCACGACCAGGATGGAATGGGTGCGACCTGGCGCCCGCGGCGCGGGCCTGGCGGCCGGATGCGGCGCACCGCCCGCGTGCGCCGGGCCGGCGCCGACGCGCACGCCGATGCTGGCGAGGTCGAAGACGGCCATGGGCTTGACCGGCGCGATCGAGGCGCTGCCGGTGCGGCGCAGCGCCAGCGACAGGGTTCCGGCCTGCGCCGCCAGGGCCAGGGTCTCGGCGTCGTGCGGCGAGACCTCCAGCGTCGCGGTGTGGGCCACCGCGGCCTGGGTCGAGGTGGGGTCGGCGTTGAGGTCCATGCCCAGCACGCGCACGTCCTGCAGCACCAGGCCCGAGACCAGCCGCTTGCCCTGGCCGGCGCCCGAGAGGTCGGTGAGATTGCAGGTCAGCACCACGTCGACGCGGTCGCCCGGCATCACGTGGCCGCCGCCGCCGGCGACGTCGGAGACCCCGATGGTGTAGGCGCGCATGCCGGCGTCGATGATCGCCGCGACGGTGGGCCGCGCGCCGCCGCCGCTGAGCTTGTCGGCCAGCACCGGCTCGTGCGCCACCATCGGCGTCAGCGCGATCGGCGGGCCGCCGGCTTGCGAGAGGATCTGGCGCGGGTCGGAAAAGGCGCCGCGCGGCGCCGCCCCGACCGGCAGATGCTCCACCGTCAGGCGCGCCGCGTCGAGCTTGGCGCCGTAGGCTATGTCGGTGCTGGCCACCACCACCGGCACGGTGGCGACGGCCGCGGCGGTCGCCTTGGACTGCGGATTGCCGCCCTGCGGCAGCCACAGCTTGGCCACCACCAGCGCCCCGACGCCCAGCATGGCCGACGCGCCGAGACTGACTACGGTGCCTGTACGCATGCCACCCCACCCTTGCCGTTGACCGGCTGAAATCGCCTGTTCGCCCGCAAATCTGCGCCCCCCGGATTTCGTTGTCGTTAAGGGAGAGGGTAAATGCGCGCTTACCAGGGCTGGCTCGCTGAAATAGTCGCCGGGGCGATGGTAAATACTGGATTATTATTGCTCCGGCGCCGGTCGATGCTTCGCCGCGGCGGCGCGGCAGGGCCGGCGGCGGCGCTTGACGAACCGCCCGCGAGGCAACATTGGAGAGGAGCGCTATTTGCGAATTTGAGCGGCGGTCGATCCCCCGGAGCCCCGAAAGAAGGCGCTCGTCGGCCGGCGCGGGAGGAATTGCGATGCAGGACATTCTTCAGCGTCTGACCGACGCGGCCGCCAAGGGCATGACCGCCAGCCTCTGGGCCGACGTCAAAGGCGACGCCGTCGCCATCCACGACCCGCTCGGCACGCACAGCTTCCGCAAGCTGAACGAGAACGCCAACCGCATCGTGCGGCTGCTGCGCGACCATGGCGTCGTCGCCGGCGACGCCATCGCGCTGCTCTGCAGCAACCGCGGCGAGTTCGTCGAGGTGCTGCATGCGGCCCTGCGCGGCGGCTACCGGCTGACGCCGGTGAACTGGCACCTCAACGCCGAGGAGGTCGAGTACATCATCGCCGACTGCGACGCCAAGGCGCTGTTCGGCGAGACGCGCTACGCCTCGGCGCTCTCGGCCCGCGCGCCGCTGCTGGCCCTGAAGGTCTCCATCGGCGCCGACGCCGCCGGCTTCGAGCCCTACGAAGCGGCGCTGCAGCGCTACGACGGCGCCGACATCGCCGACCCGGTGCTGGGCTCGAGCATGCTCTACACCTCCGGCACCACCGGCCGGCCCAAGGGGGTGCACCGCAGGAACACCGCCCTGATGCTGCCGGCCCAGGTGGGCGCCCCCGACGACGTGCAGCTCTGCGCCGGGCCCGCCTACCACGCCGCGCCGCTCGCCTTCGACGTGCGCTCGTCCATGATCCAGGGCGCTCCGCTGGTGTTCCTCGACCGCTGGGATTCGGAAAACACCCTGCGCGCCATCGAGCGCTACAAGGTCACCCGCACCCATCTGGTGCCGATCATGTTCCAGCGCCTGCTGGCCCTGCCGGCCGAGGTGAAGGCGAAGTACGACATCTCCTCGTTGCGCTACATCATCCACGGCGCGGCCCCCTGCCCGCCCGAGGTCAAGCAGGCGATGATCGACTGGGTGGGGCCGATCATCCACGAATACTACGCCGGCTCGGAGGGCGGCGCCGGGTTCGTGGTCAGCTCGGAAGAGTGGCTGAAGAAGCCCGGCACGGTGGGCAGGCTGCCCTCGCCCGAGGCGCTGAAGATCCTCGACGAGGAGGGCGCCGAGGCCCCCAGGGGCCAGCCGGGCACGCTCTACTTCAAGGTCTCGCCGGTCGCTCCGTTCGAATACTACAAGGATCCGGCTAAGACCGCCTCGGCGCACCGCGGCGACTATTTCACCTTGGGCGACGTCGGCTATCTCGACGCCGACGACTATCTCTTCCTCACCGGCCGCACGGCCGAGTGCATCATCTCCGGCGGCGTCAACATCTATCCGCAGGAGATCGACAACGAGCTGATCAAGCATCCCGCGGTCGAGGACAGTTGCGCCGTGGGCGTCCCCAACCAGGAGTGGGGCGAAGAGGTCAAGGCGGTGATCACCCTCAATCCGGGCCATGCGCCGAGCCCGGAACTCGCCCAGGACATCCTCGCCTTCGCCCGCCAGCGTCTGGCCGGCTTCAAGGCTCCGCGCAGCATCGACTTCGTCGAGGAGCTGCCGCGCAGCCCCGCCGGCAAGATCCAGCGCGGCAAGGTGCGCAAGCCCTACTGGGCCGGCCGCGCACGCGAGATCTAGGATTTCGGTCACCGAAACCGGCGCATGGCGCGCCTCGCGGGACCACGGCGATGCGGTCGGATTGCGAAAGGGCTAATTCGCGGAGGTTTGACCACCATCGCCGTCTCCCCGGACGGCCTGAAAGGGCGATCCGGGGCCGGACGGGCCGCTTCCAAGACGAATTCCAGCTTGGCCGCGGCCCGTCCGGCCCCGGCTCGCGCTTCGCTTGGCCGCGGTGACGGCGATGATGAGCGTCTCGTCAGCCCGA
>DATKRO010000006.1:0-96704 GCA_035532115.1 Caulobacteraceae bacterium
CCCCGGACGGCCTGAAAGGGCGATCCGGGGCCGGACGGGCCGCTTCCAAGACGAATTCCAGCTTGGCCGCGGCCCGTCCGGCCCCGGCTCGCGCTTCGCTTGGCCGCGGTGACGGCGATGATGAGCGTCTCGTCAGCCCGAACTCTTTGCCGGGCGCCTGCCGCCGTCCCTCACGCTTTCGCCTTCCTCGGAGGCTTGCGCTTGCTGGAGCCGTTGAGGGCGACCGCCTGGCGGACGAGCGTCTGGAAGGCGGACGCATCGACCTCCTCTGCCTCGTGGATGTCGATCGCGCGGCGTGTGTTTCCGTCCAGGCTCGAGTTGAAGAGACCGGCCGGATCCTCGAGAGACGCGCCCCTGGCGAAGGTAAGCTTCACGAGGTTCCTGTAGGACTCGCCCGTGCAGATGATGCCGTCGTGCGACCAGATCGGCGTCCCCATCCACTTCCACTCTTCGACGACCTCCGGGTCCGCCTCCCTGATGAGCTTGCGCATCCTGCCGAGCGTTTCCCCACGCCAGTCCCCAAGTTCGGCGATCCGCTTCGAAATGAGTTCCGATGCCGATTGACCTTGGCTCGCGGCGGTCTTTTTCATGTTCCCGATCCTGGAGGCGCCAGATATCGTCTGCTCGACGGATTGTGCAAGGTGGTTCGCCTTGGCTTTCAGCGCGCCAATACCTGCTCCAGCGCCGCGAAGAACCGCTGCCAGCCGCCCGTTGCGCCCTGGTAGGCCTGCTGCTGGTCCGGACGGAAGCCCGACTGCTCCATGCGCAGGTGGGTTCCCGTGCTCGTCGGGTCGAGAGTCCAGGTGACGACGCTCTCGAGGCCATGGGCCGCCCAGCTGTAGGCCAGCCGCCGGTTCGGCTCGACCGCCGTCACCTGACAGTCGACGGCGCCCCAGTCGGCGCGGAGATTGAAGCGATGGTCCACGACCGGCTTGAAGTCGTTCTGCATCAGCCACGCCTCGATCAGGTGCGGTTCGGTGAGTGCGCGCCAGACCTTCTCCGGCGGATGAGGCATCTCGCGTTCGACGATGACCGAGCGGGTTCCGGCCGACGGTGCATTCATTGGTCCATCCCTTTCAGCAGGCTTTCGAGCTGGTCGAAGCGGCTTTGCCAGAAGCCGGCCATCTGGCTGGTCCAGTCGACCAGAGGAGCCAGCGCGCCGAGCTGCGCGCTATAGCGGGTCTGGCGCCCCTCATGGCGGCCGCGCACCAGCCCGGCGTGCTTCAGAATGCTCAGGTGTTTCGAGACGGCCGGCTGCGAGACGCCGGACTGGGCCGTGAGCCCCCCCACCGTCTGCTCGCCTTCGCGGCACAGGCGCTCGAAGATCGCCCGGCGAGTCGGATCGGCCAGCGATCTGAACAGGGCGTCGTGGGTGTCCGGCATGCGATCGATAATCGGTTGGCTATCGATACGATCGATAACCTCTCGGATACCCGAGTCAAGCGCAAAGGCGCGGCTGGATCGCGCCGCCGCGGGAGGCGCGACCTCGGCCGTGTCATCACCGCGCGGCTATCCATCGACGCCGGGCCGGGAGCACGGGTTCAGGCCTCGGCGGGAATGGCGCCCAGCGCCTCCTCGAGTTCCAGGAAGCTCGGCTGGGCGCCCGAGGGCACGTCGCCGCGCCCGATTTCCACCGAGATCTGGGCGGCGTTGCCGTGCAGATGCGCGACCAGCACCGACTGGATGATGCGATAGAAGCTGGCTTCCTCGTCGATCACCGCCTTCAGCCGCGTGGCCATGGGGCCGACCAGCCCATAGGAGAGGAAGACCCCGAGGAAGGTCCCGACCAGCGCGCCGCCGATCATGGCGCCCAGCACCGCCGGCGGCTCGGTGATCGATCCCATGGTCTTGATGACGCCCAGCACCGCCGCCACGATGCCCAGCGCCGGCAGGCCGTCGGCGGTGGTCTGCAGCGCCAGCGCCGGGGCGATTGCCTCGAGGTGGTGCTTTTCCAGCTGCTTTTCCATGGCGCCCTCGACCTGATGCGGATCCTCGAGGTTCATGGTCATCATGCGCAAGGTGTCGCAGATGAAGTCGACGGCGAAGTGGTCCTTCATGACGCTCGGGAAGCGCGAGAAGATGCTGCTCTCCGTCGGCCGCTCGATGTGGCTCTCCAGCGCGATCACGCCCTTGGATTTCATCATCTTGGTCAGCAGGAACAGCAGCGACAGCAGGTCGCGATAGTCGCCGGGCTTCCACTTCGGGCCCCCGAAGATCTTGGAGAAGCCCGCGCCGGTCGCCTTGATCACCACCATCGAGTTGGAGATCAGATAGGCCGCGACGCCGGCGCCGCCGATCGCCATCATCTCGTGCGGCATGGCTTCGAAGATCACGCCCATGTTGCCGCCCGACATGATGAAGCTGCCGAACACCAGGGCGAACAGCAGCACGATGCCGATGATCTGGAACAATTGGCGAGCGCCCCCGTGCCGGCGCGGCACGCGCTTCAACATCGAGGTTAATGCTTAATCGCAGGTGAGCGGGCGCGGCGTCGACCGGCCCCCCAGGGTTGCGGCGTCAGGCCCGGTCGGCGGCCGTCGTCTCCAGCCTCAGCCGCCGCACCATGTCCGGCGACAGATAGCCGTCGGCGGGCAGGCCGCGGGCCTTCTGCCAGGCGCGCAGAGCCTGGCGGGTGCCCAGGCCGACCACCCCGTCCAGCGCGCCAGGGTCGTAGCCCAGCTTGGCCAGCGCCGTCTGGGCGTCGAGACGGTCGGTGAGCGACAGCGGCGTCTCGGGGGGCCAGGGCGTCGCCAGCGGCGGCGCGCCGCCGAGCCGGTCGGCCAGCAGGCCCACGGCCAGGGCATAGGCCAGCGAGTCGTTGTAGGTGCGGATGACGAAGTGGTTGGGAAAGGCCAGGAACGCCGGCCCGGCGGCGCCGCAGGGCAGCAGCAGCTGCGCAGGCGCGTCGGCGTCGGCGGCCGGCCAGGACCGGCGGTCGGCGCGGCGCACCCCCTTGGCGCGCCACCAGGACGGCGTCTGTTTCGGACCCTCGGACAGCCCCGGATCGAACCGGTCCGGCAGGATCACCTCCCTGGCCCAGCCCTGGCCGCGGACCCAGCCGCTGGTCGCCAGCAGCCTGGCCGCCGAGGCCAGGGCGTCCGCGGGCGAGCCCCAGATGTCGGGCCGGCCCTCCCCGGCCGCGGCCACGGCCGTGGTGAGAAAGCTGGACGGCAGCAGCTGGGTCTGGCCCATGGCGCCCGCCCACGAGCCCCTCAGCTGGCTGCGGCTCGCCGCCCCGCTGGAGAGGATCTTCAGGCAGGCGACCAGTTCGCGCTCGGCCCACTCGCGCCGGCGCGGCGCCTCGGCGGCCAGGGTGGCGAAGGAGCGGACCACGTCGAAGTCGCCCTGGGAAGCGCCGAAGGCCGACTCCATGCCCCAGATGGCTACCAGGATGTCGGCGGGAACGCCGTAGGCCCGTTCGATCGCGGCGAGCTGAGGAACCTCGTCGCGTTTGCGCCGGCCGATGGCCACGGCGCCGGGGCTGACCGCCGCGGCGATGTACTGGCTGATCGGGCGGACGAATTCCGGCTGGGTCGCATCGTGGGCCATCACCCTGGGGTCGGGCGCGAGGCCGGAGAGCGCCTGGTCCAGCACCGCTCTTGGCCAACCGGCGGCGATCTGACGCGCATAGAAGTCGTCCAGCCAGGCGAGGAAGGCCGGATCGCCCGAGGCGCCCAGGAGGTCCGACGCACGCAGGGGCGGCGCCTCGGCAAAGCTGGGCCCCGCGCAGGCGGCCGCGACCAAGGCGAGAAAGACTCGGCGTTGCATGCGCCGAGGCTAGAGCGCGTTCCGCAAAAGTGGAACCGGTTTTGCACCCGAACGCGCTCCAGCGTTTTGAATCTAGAGCACGATTCAGCGATCAGACGATTCCGTCCGATCGCATCGTGCTCTAGCGGCGAGGCGCCGGCCGCGGCAATCGGAAAACCTCGCGGGAGGCGGCGGCTCGGCGTCACGGCGATGATGAGCGTCTCGTTAACCCGAACGCTTTGCCGTGTGCCGCAAGCCGGCCCGGGTTGACGCGCGGATGGCGCTGCGACTATATCGCCGCCTCTCGCGCTGCGGCCTGGCTGCGCGCTTCCCGTCGTCGTCTCGAAGGCCCAAGCACATGTCGCGCCGCTGCGAGCTTACGGGCGTCGGCCCGATGGTCGGCCATCACGTCAGCCATTCCAACGTCAAGTCCAAGCGCCGCTTCCTGCCGGCGCTGGTTCCGGCAAGGCTGCATTCCGAGGCGCTCGGCCAGGCCTTCTCGCTGCGGATCACCAACGCCGCCCTGCGCACCATCGACTTTCGCGGCGGGCTCGACGCCTTCCTGCTGCGCGCGCCGGACGACGCGCTGTCGCTGCGGGCGCGCAAGATCAAGCGCCAGCTCAAGGCCAGGCAGGGCGCCGCCGCCGCGGCCTGAACGCCGCCCGCGCTCCAGGGTTTTGAATCCAGAGCCCGATTCAGCGACCAGACGAATCCGTCGGATCGCATCGTGCTCTAGGCAACCACCGGCGCCTTCAGGGTCGCGTCGAGCAGCTTCACCAGCTCGCGCCAGTGCCGTTCGGCGGCTTCGGCGTCGTAGACCGGCAGGTCGGCCATGGTGTAGCCGTGGCGGGCGCCCGGATAGATGGTCACCTCGTTGTCGACGCCGGCGGCGCTCAGCGCCGAGCGCAGCCGATCGGCCTGCTCGGGCGGGAAGCCGGCGTCCTCGTCGGCGCCGGCGATATGGACCTTGGCCTTGATCCTGGGCGCCAGCAGGTGCGGGCTGTCGGGCGCGTCGGTGGCGAGGCGCCCGCCGTGGAAGCCCGCCGCCGCGGCGATCCGGTCCGGGAAGGCGCCCGCGGCGCGCAGGACGATGCCCGCGCCCATGCAATAGCCGGTGATCCCGACTTTGCGGCCCTTCACCCGAGGCTGCTTCGCCAGATAGTCGAGGCAGGCGCCGGCGTCGCGCACCTGCTTTTGCGCATCGGTCGAGCCCATCAGCTTGCCGAAGGCTTCGCGGCGCTTGGCCTCGTCGCCGAAGACCTCGGCGACGTTGATCGGCGCATAGGGGCCGGCGCGCCAGAACATGTCGGGCAGCAGCACGTAGTAGCCGTGGCCCGCCAGCCGCTCGCACATGGAAAACAGAGCCGGACGGATCGCCGGCGCGTCCATGAAGAAAATCACCGCGGGCCAGGGGCCGGGCTCGCCCGCCGGGGTGAAGACGTAGGCGCGGGCGTCGCCGTCGGGGGTGGGAAGAGCGATCTCTTTCATGGTCATGGGGGTAATCTCTCCAGTCTAATCGGCAAGGATGTCGGCGCCGGCCGAGCGTACGTCGGTGCAGCCGGTGAGCGCCATCGCCACCCGCAGCTCCTGGCGCAGGATCTGCAGCACGTGGGCGACGCCGGCCTCGCCGCGGGCGCCGAGGGCCAAGGCCCAGGCGCGGCCGATCAGGCAGGCGCGGGCGCCGCTGGCGAGCGCCTTCAGCACGTCGAGGCCCGAGCGCACGCCGCCGTCCATCAGCACCGTGGTCCGCTCGCCCACCGCCTGGACGATGGCGGGCAGGGCGCGGATCGACGAGGAGGCGCCGTCGAGCTGGCGGCCGCCGTGGTTGGAGACCACCAGGCCCTCGGCGCCCACGGCGACGGCCTCGCGCGCGTCGGCGACGTCGAGCACGCCCTTGATCACGATCGGCCCCTTCCAGCGGGCGCGGATCCACTCCAGATCGCGCCAGGTGATCGAGGCGTCGAAGTTGCGGGCGATCCAGCCGAAGAACTCCATCAGCCTCTTCAGCTCCCTGGTGGCGCCGGCGACCGTGCCCAGGGTGTGCGGGCGTCCCATCAATTGCACGTCCCAGAGCCAGGCGGGGTGAGCCAGACCGTCGAGCGTCTGGTTGAAGCGCTGGGCCGCCGTGGTCGCGATCATGCCGTTGCGGGCGTCGCGATAGCGGGCGCCTGGCACGGCCAGGTCGACGGTGAACATCAGCACCGGGCAGCCGGCCTCCTCGACCATGGCCAGCACCTCGGCCATGAAGCCGCGGTCGCGCATCATGTAGAGCTGAAACCAGGGTGGGACGGCGGCCTTGGCCACCTCGTGGGCGCTGCAGACCCCGACCGTGGAAAGCGTGAAGGGCGCCCCCGCCGCCTTCGCCGCCCTGGCCGCCTGGACCTCGCCGCGGCGTCCGAACATGCCGGCCAGGCCCACCGGCGCGAGCACCACCGGCAGGGCGAGCTCATGGCCGAAGAGTTCGGTCGCGGTGGAGATCCGGGAGACGTCGCGCAGCACCCGCTGGCGCAGCCTCAGCGCCTGCAGATCCGCGACGTTGGCCGCGAGCGTCTGCTCGGCGTAGGCGCCGCCGTCGATGTAGTCGAACAACACCCGCGGCAGCCGCCGCCTGGCCGCAAGGCGATAGTCGGCGACGCAGGCCGGCTTCACGTCGGCGCCTTGCGCAGTTCGCGCACCGATGCGCTCGCCGGCGGGGCCGGGGCATGGACGGCGGGCGGGGCTTTCAGGAGGTCGATGGCGGCCCGGGTCACCGCCCGCGGCTCCTCCTCGAAGAGCCCCGCCAGCTGCTCGGTGATGGCGCCGCCCAGCTGCTCGACGTCGACGATGGTCACCGCGCGGCGATAGTAGCGCGTCACGTCGTGGCCGATGCCGATGGCGATCAGCTCCACCGGACTCTTGCCCTCGATCTCGCCGATCACTTTGCGCAGATGCCGCTCCAGATAGTGGCCCGAGTTCACCGACAGGGTGGAATCGTCCACGGGCGCGCCATCGGAGATCACCATCAGGATGCGGCGCTGCTCCGGGCGCCCGATCAGTCGCTGGTGCGCCCACATCAGCGCCTCGCCGTCGATGTTCTCCTTCAGGAGGCCCTCGCGCATCATCAGGCCAAGGTTCTTGCGCGCCCGCCGCCAGGGCGCGTCGGCGGACTTGTAGATGATGTGGCGCAGGTCGTTGAGCCGGCCCGGCGAGGGCGGCTTGCCGTCCTTCAGCCAGTCGTCGCGCGAGGCGCCGCCCTTCCAGGCGCGGGTGGTGAAGCCGAGGATCTCCACCTTCACGGCGCAGCGCTCCAGGGTGCGCGCCAGGATGTCGGCGCAGACGGCGGCGACCATGATCGGGCGCCCGCGCATGGAACCGGAATTGTCGATCAGCAGCGTCACCACCGTGTCGCGAAAATCGGTGTCCTGCTCCTGCTTGAACGAGAGCGGCGCGGTGGGATCGACGATCACCCGCGTCAGGCGCGCGACATCGAGGATCCCCTCCTCCAGGTCGAAGCTCCAGGAGCGGTTCTGCTGCGCCAGCAGGCGCCGCTGCAGGCGATTGGCGAGGCGCGCCACCACGTTGGAAAGACTGGCGAGCTGCTGATCCAGATAGGCCCGCAGCCGCGTCAGCTCCTCGGAGTCGCACAGCTCCTCGGCCGAGACGATCTCGTCGTGGCGGCTGGAATAGATCTTGTAGGGCGGCTCGGCGCGGCCGTGGTCCCTGGCGTCGGGACGCGCCGGCCGGTCGCCCTCGCCGGTGTCGAGCTCGTCGGAAGGCTCGGCGCTCTCGTCGTCCTCGGTTTCGGCGAGGGTGGAATCGGCGCTGTCGGATTCGCGGTGCGTCTTTTCGGACTCGTCCAGGGTGGCGCTCTGAGGCGACTGTTCCTCGCCCTCGCCTTCGCCCTCGCTGGAGGAGTCGGCCTCGCCGTCCTGGCTCTCCTCTTCCTGGGTGTCCTGATCCGGGGCGTCGGAGAGATCGTCGCCCATGTCGAGGTCGCGCACGATGCTGCGCGCGACGCGGCCGAACGCCTTCTGGTCCTCGAGGGCGGCGAACAGCCTGTCGAGGTCGGGGCCGGCCTTGGCCTCGATCTGGGCGCGGAACGCATCGACGAGGGCCTTGGCGGCCGGCGGCGGCGCCTGGCCGGTGAGGCGCTCGCGCGCGATCAGGGCGATGATGTCGCCGATCGGCGCCGCGGCAGGGTCGACGAGATGGTCGAGGCCGCGGCGCTGCACCGCCTGCTCCCAGACCGCGGCGAGGTTGTCGCGCACGCCGCCCAGGGCGTTGGCGCCGATCGCCTCGATGCGGGCCTGCTCGAGGGCGTCGTAGACCTGCGCCCCCTCCAGCGTCTTCGGGCGCGAGCGGCCGTGCACCTGATCGTCGTGATGGGCCACCCTCAGGGCGAGCTGGTCGGCGAGGCCGCGAATGCGCGTGGTCTCGGGTCCGGAAAGCTCGCGCGGCGGGTGCGGCAGCACCGCCCGGTGTCCGCTGAGGCTGGGACCGTCGCCGGAGAAGACGACTTCGAGATCGGGCTGCTCGGCCAGCGAGCGCGCCGCATGCGCCAGGGCGCGCTTGAAGATCTCGGTGGGGCTTTCCCGGTGGGCCATCTCAGCTCAGTCTTATCGCCAACGCACGCCGGACGAAACCCGGCCGCCGTCGCCGCCGCGCCTAGCGCCGCGTCAGGGTGACGAGATCGGCCTTGGGATCGGCGACCACATAGGCGCCCGGGTCGCTGGGCTTCAACACCAGGATGGTCTTGCCCGCCTTGTCCATCAAGGTGAGCCGTCCGGCATGCAAAGACCAGGCGGCGAGGTTCTTGTCGCCCCAGGCCGGGGTGCAGGCGCTCTGCGAGATGCCGCCGTGCGAGCCGAAGATGTTGGACGTGAACGCCAGGTTGCACAGGGTCGCGCCGCCGATGGCGGTCAGCCGGTAGTCGCCCGACATCCGCCCGCCCCTCGCCGGGCGAGGGGGCGCGTCCAGCGATTCCAGTCGCCAGGTCTTGCCGTCGGGCGCCTTGGCCTCGTACGGCCCGCGCAGCTGGCCGGGGAAGTCGATGATCGGCCTCGCCTGGGCGTCCGAGAGCACGATGCCGCCCTTGTCGTCCGGCGCCCAGGCGGCGAGGGCCTTCAGCGGCGGAAACGCCTCGCGACAGGCGAGCGGGGCCTTGATCTCATAGCCGCCGAGGCTGGCCTGGCGCATCAGGGTCAGGGTGCAGGCGACCTTGCCGCCGACTTCGCTGAGCCGCCAGGCGCCGGCGGCGTCGAGCACGGTCGGCTCTGCGGAGGCGAACGCCGGACCGGCCAGGGCGAGGATCGCTGCGCTGAGCGCCAGAATGCGCATGCCGCTCCATCCGAAGTCGCCCCGCCGGGCGAGCTTATCGCGTTCGCGCCGCGAGGCAAACCTGGGCGTCGCCCCAGCCAAGGGACGCCTCCCGCCACACCTTCACTCCTTTCCCGCGAGCGGGGGTGGAGGGGGTGCGCACGAGAGCCATCACCCGCAGCCCCCTCCGCCGCCCGGCGCTGCCGCGCCGAGCGCCACCTCCCCCGTTGCACGGGTGAGGAGGAAGCCTGCTTCACTCCTTCCCCGCGCGCGGGGAAGGGGGACCGCCGCGCCGACAGGCGCGGGGGTGGAAGGGGCGCGGCGCGGCGAGCCACCGTAGACTACGGTGCGAATACGGCGGCGGCGCCTCGCGCACGGCGGACTCGGGCGTCACGGAGCCTGCGCTCGGCCCGGCAGGACGCCTTCGCGCCTCGCGAGCGTCGACTCCTTCGGCAGAAAGAAGAAATTGTTGATGTAGTCCTGGTCCTCGGGGCGTCGCAGCACCAGCGAGCGGACGCTGGCCGCCTCGCGAAGCTCGCCGCCGACGACGCATTTCACCTAGTACCCGTCCGACCTGAAATGATCGAAGACCCGCTCGATCGCCCCCCGATTGTGGCGTTCCTCGATCTCGATCATCAGGGCGGGGCGGTTGCGGCCGATGGTCTCGCGCGCGCCCTGGAGCACCGCTTCCTCATGGCCCTCCACGTCGATCTTGATGAAGCCGATCGGCGGCAGCTGAAAGTCGTCCAGCCTTGCGACCGGGACGCTGATCTCCCTGGATGCGCGGCCGCCCAGCCGGTTCGAGGGCGCTATCGTCGCCAGCGCCGCCTCCGATCCGGTCACCTCGGCGGCAGGCAGCCTCACAAGGCCGGAACCGCGCCTCAGGCGTGGTCGAGCACGCGCTTGGGCTGGTAGGGCGCCTCCAGCGCCTTGGCCTCGTCGTCGCTCAGCTTCAGCGACAGCGCCGCCACCGCATCGTCGAGATGGTGGGCCTTGGAGGTTCCGATGATCGGGGCGGTCACGGCGCCGTTGCGCAGCACCCAGGCGAGCGCCACCTGCATGTTGGCGACGCCGCGCGCCTTGGCGATCTCGCCGACCGCGGCCACCACCTCGTGGTCGGGCTTGCGGTAGTAGAGCCTGGGCGCGAATTCGTCGGTGCGGGCGCGTTCGGTGGCGCCCTCGCCCGGATTGCCGCGCCCGCCGGCCAGAAAGCCGCGCGCCAGCGGTGACCAGGGGATGACGCCGACGCCCTGGTCGCGGCACAGCGGCAGCATCTCGCGCTCCTCCTCGCGGTAGACGAGGTTGTACTGCGGCTGCATCGAGACGAAGCGCGTCCAGCCATGGGCGCGCGAGGTCGCCAGCATCTTCATGAACTGCCAAGCGTACATGGAGCTGGCGCCGATGTAGCGGGCCTTGCCGGCGCGCACGACGTCGTCCAGCGCCTCCAGCGTCTCCTCGACGGGCGTCTCGTAGTCGAAGCGGTGGATCTGGTAGAGGTCGACGTGGTCGACGCCCAGCCGCGCCAGGCTGCGGTCGATGCCGTCGAGGATATGCTTGCGCGACAGGCCGCGGTTGTTGGGGTCGGCGCCCATGGCGCCGTTCACCTTGGTGGCGATCACCACCTCGTCGCGCCTGGCGAACTGCTTCAGCGCCTTGCCGGTGACCTGTTCGCTCTCGCCTTGCGAATAGACGTCGGCGGTGTCGAAGAAGTTGATCCCGGCCTCGATCGCCCGCCTGAAGAACGGCAGGCTCTGCTCTTCGTCCAGCACCCACGGGCGCCACTTGGGCGAGCCATAGGTCATGCAGCCCAGGCAGAGCCGCGAGACCTTGAGGCCGGTGTCTCCGAGCCGGACGTAGTCCATGGCGCTGCTCCCTGGAAAACCCGCGGCCCGCGTCCGCGGCTTCCCAATTGGCCCCTGCGGCGGGCGCCGGCAAGGGTCGCGGCGCTACCTGGCCAGGCGCCCATCCTTCAGCGCCGCCTTGCAGAACTCGAACAGCACCGCCGGATCCGGGGCGGCGACGTCGCCCGTCAGCTCGGCCGGCGCCAGGGTGCGCAGCAGGTGGCGGATGACGGCGAGGCGGGCGGCGCGCTTGTCGTCGGCGCGCACGATGGTCCAGGGCGAGACGGCGGTGTGCGAGGCGAGCAGCATCTCGTCGCGACGCCTGGAATAGGCTTTCCACTTCTCCTGCGCCGCCGCGTCGAGATCGCTGATCTTCAGCGCCTTCACCGGATCGCTGCGGCGCGCCAGCAGCCGGCGGGCCTGCTCGCCCCTGGAGATGTCGAGCCACAGCTTGACGAGGCCGATGCCGGCCTCCTTCAGCATGCGCTCCAGCCCCGGCACGTCGCGCAGGAACTCGGCGTGCTCGCCGGGCGTGCAGAACCCCATCACCGGCTCGACGCCGGCGCGGTTGTACCAGGAGCGGTTGAACAGCACCAGTTCGCCCGCCGCCGGCAGATGCGGGACATAGCGCTGGAAGTACCACTCGCTGCGGTCGCGGTCCGATGGCTTGGGCAGGGCGACCACCCGCGTGCGCCGCGGCGTCAGATGCCGGACGATGCGGGCGATGGTTCCGTCCTTGCCGGCGCCGTCGCGCCCCTCGAAGATCACCAGGGCCTTGGCGCCTTCGCCGCTCGCCCACTGCTGATAGCGCACCAGGCCGATCTGCAGCTCGCGCAGCGCGCGCTGGTAGTCCTTGGCCTTGCCCATGGCGCCAGCATAATCAGTCCGGCGCGACGGGCGAAGCCGCCAGCCGCGCCGGACTGCAGCCGCGGGAGTGCGCCAAGGTGATCCGGCTCCATGTACCCGACGACCTCGCCGCCGGCGCGCCGGTCACGCCGCGCCCCGACCAGATCCACTACCTGACGACGGTGATGCGGCTGCGCGTCGGCGACGACCTGCTGGTCTTCAATGGCCGCGACGGCGAGTGGCGGGCGCGCATCGCCCCGGCCGCGCGGCAGGCGAGCGTGCTGGCGCCGATCGAGCGGGTGCGGCGCCAGAGCGCCGGACCGGACCTCGATCTGCTGGTGGCGCTGGTGCGCCGCCCTCGGCTGGAGACCATCGTCGAGAAGGCCGCCGAACTTGGCGCGCGGCGCGTGCGGCTGGTCGCGACCGAGCGGACCCGGGCGGAGCGGGTCAAGGTCGACCGCCTCCAGGCGATCGCGGTCGAGGCCTCCGAGCAGACCGGCCGGATCGACGTGCCGCCGGTGCTGGCGTCCGAGAGGCTCGACCGCGTGCTGGCGGACTGGCCCGGCGATCGGGCGCTGATGTTCTGCGACGAGGCTGGCGATGCGGCGCCGGCGCTGGAGGCGCTGCGCGGCCGCGACGCCGGTCCCTGGGCGGTGCTGATCGGGCCCGAGGGCGGCTTTTCCGGGCGCGAGCGGGCGCTGATCCGCGCCCTTCCAGGCGCCCTGCCGGTCTCGCTGGGTCCGCGCGTCCTGCGCGCCGACACCGCGGCGATCAGCGCCCTGACCCTCTGGCAGGCGGCGCTCGGCGACCTCGCCGGGGCTTGAGCTTGACGCCCGCCGCCACCAGATGACGGGCGAACGCCCCGCAAGAGGGCGCGGCGAAGCGTGGCGCGGGGCCGCGTTGTGGGAGGATGGATGTCCGAAACGCTCTGTGACGACCGCCCGCTCACCTTCGACGACCTCGTCGCGGACTTCGCGCGGGGCTGCAAGCCCAAGACGGCGTTCCGGGTCGGCTCGGAGCACGAGAAGTTCGTCTTCCGCACCGCGACCCACGCCGCGGTCCCCTACCAGGGCGAGGCGGGCATCCAGGCGCTGCTGCTGGGCCTGAAGCGCTTCGGCTGGACCGAGGTCTTCGAGAAGACGCCGGGCGGCGGCGAGACCCTGATCGCGCTGACGCGCGGCGGCGCCAGCGTCAGCCTCGAACCCGGCGGCCAGTTCGAGCTTTCCGGCGCGCCGCTGGAGAGCGTGCACGACATCTGCGTCGAGATCGGCCAGCATCTGACCGAGGCCAAGCAGGTCGCCGCCGGCCTCGGCCTCTCCTTCCTGTCGCTCGGCTTCGCGCCGCAATGGACCCGCGAGCAGGTGGAGGCGATGCCCAAAGGCCGCTACGCGATCATGCGCAGCTACATGCCCAAAGTCGGCCGGCTCGGGCTCGACATGATGTTCCGCACCTGCACGGTGCAGGCCAACCTCGACTTCGCCAGCGAGGCCGACATGGCGGCCAAGTTCCGCCTCTCCCTGGCGCTGCAGCCGCTGGCGAGCGCCCTCTTCGCCAACTCGCCCTTCGTCGAGGGCCGGCCCACCGGCTACGTCTCCTCGCGCGCCCGCGTCTGGACCGACACCGACCCGGCCAGGACCGGCATGCTGGATTTCGTCTTCCGCAACGGTTTCGGCTTCGCCGATTACGCCGCCTGGGCGCTCGACGCGCCGATGTATTTCGTCAAGCGCGACGGCCTCTATCTCGACGCCTCCGGCCAGAGCTTCCGCGCCTTCATGAAGGGCGAACTGCCGGCGCTGCCGGGCGCACGGCCCACCCTGAAGGACTGGCGCGACCACCTGAACACCCTCTTTCCCGAGGTGCGGCTGCAATCGTATCTGGAGATGCGCGGCGCCGACACCGGCCCGCCGCAGCGCCTCTGCGCCCTCGCCGCCTTCTGGATGGGCCTGCTCTACGACGACGCGGCCACCGCGGCGGCGTGGGACCTGTGCCGGCGCTGGCGGATCGAGGACCACGAGCGCCTGCGCGCCGACGCGGCGAGGCTGGGGCTGAAGGCCCGCATCGACGGCCGCGCGCTGCAGGCGCTCGCCGTCGACGTGCTCGCCATCGCCCGGCGCGGATTGCGCAATCGCGCCCGGCTGGGCCCCTCCATGACCGACGAGACCGGCTTCCTGTCGTCCCTGGAAGAGATCGCCGAGAGCGGCGTCACCCCAGCCGAGCGCTGGCTCGATCTCTATCACGGCTCATGGCGCCAGAGCGTGGCGCCCGTCTACGAAGCTGCGGCGTACTGAGATCGCGCCTGGTTCGAGAGGCGCCCTGACGGGCGCTGCTCACCTGAAGGGAACAATTGCAATCCTGCTATCGCCGTCATCCTGAGGAGCCCGCGAAGCGGGCGTCTCGAAGGACGCAAGGGCGCCTCGACCTAAGCGCCCGGCTCCTTCGGGGCCTCGGCGCTCGGCGGCCAGTGCTCGCGCTGGCTGCGGCCGGCGCCGTCGTCGGTGTGCTCGATCGCCTCGCGCACGGCGTCCGGATCGTTGGCGACGCCGAACGCGTAGACCTCCACCAGGTTCGGATAGAAGGCCAGATAGCCGCCGATGGCCCGCATCGAGGGATAGGGAGCCTCGTAGGTCCAGACGGCGTTCTCGGCGATGCGGCCGTCCATCTCCAGGGTGTAGTAGTGGGCCTCGCCCTTGTAGGGGCAGTGGGTCACCCGGTCGGTGCGCGTCAGGTACTCCATCGAGACATCCTCGCGCGGGAAGTAGGCGGCGGCCTGATAGCCGGCCTCCTTCAGCATCAGCGCCCGGGCGCTGTCGGCGACGACATGGCCGGCGAAGCGCACCCGCAGGCGCGCGGCGCTGGGCGCCATGGTGATCGGATGATCGGGGCCTGGGACCTTCATCTCGGGCATGCTGCTTTTCCTTTCCAGGCTTGAACCCGCCAGCCTCAGGTGAGGGTCCGCGCCGCCGGATCCAAGCCCTTGGCCGAACCCGCCGGCCGGGGCCATGGCCCCACGGCAAAGAGTTCGGGCTGACGAGACGCTCATCATCGCCGTCACCGCGGCCAAGCGAAGCGCGAGCCGGGGCCGGACGGACCGCGGCCAAGCTGGAATTCGTCTTGGAAGCGGCGGGTCCGGCCCCGGATCGCCCTTTCAGGCCGTCCGGGGTGATGGCGATGATGGTCAAACCTCCGCGAATTAGCCCTTTCGCAATCCGACCACATCGCCGTGGGCCATGGCCGCGCCCTTCGCTTGTGCAACGCCGGAGCGCGTGTTTTGACTCGAGGCTCGGCGCGGGCGGAGCCTTGGCATGATCGACGTCGTCATCGTCGCCGTCGCCCTGATCACGGTGCTGACCGCCGTCCCGGTCTTCCTGCAGCTGCGCCGGCATCCGCGCGGCCTCGCGGTGCTGTTCTTCGCCGAGATGTGGGAGCGGTTCTCGTTCTACGGGATGCGCGGCCTCTTGATCTTCTATCTGACCGAGCACTTCCTTTTCGGCGACAGCGTCGCCCAGGGCCAGTACGCCGCCTATTCGACCCTGGTCTATCTGGTCCCGCTGGTGGGCGGCTACGTCGCCGACCGCTGGCTCGGCAGCCGCAAGGCCATCGCCTTCGGCGCGCTGCTGCTGGTGGCCGGCCACTTCACCATGGCCATCGAAGGACCAGCGGCGAGCCAGTCGCTCGCCTTCGGCGGCCACGTCTATCACTTCCGGCTGCACGGCCGCATGCAGACGCGCCAAGTGTGCCTCGAGGTCGGGCGGGGCTGCTACGGAGTCGGGGCGGCGCCCGGCGGCGTGCTGGCGATCCAGGGACTGCCGGCATCGGCGCCGCTGCCGGCCGTCCTCGCCAAGGGCAGCTACGCCGAGACCACGACGCGCTCGCCGGGCTTCGTCGGGGTGCTCTATCTGGCGCTTTCTCTCATCATCATGGGGGTGGGGTTCCTGAAGGCCAACATCTCGTCCATCGTCGGCCAGCTCTACGGCGAGCGCGACCCGCGGCGCGATCCGGGTTTCACCCTCTACTACTACGGCATCAATCTGGGCGCGGTCTGGGCTTCGGCGGTCTGCGGCGCCCTGGGCCAGAGCGTCAGCTGGTCCGCCGGCTTCGGGCTGGCGGGCGTCGGCATGCTGGCGGGCTATCTCGTCTTCGTGCTCAACAAGCCGCGCCTGGAAGGCAGGGGCGAGCCGCCCGACCCCAAGGCCCTGGCGAGGCGCGTCTTCGGTCCGGTGAGCGGCGAATGGCTGATCTATCTGGCCGCGCTCGCCGGGGTCGGCGTCGTCTGGCTGCTGGTTGGGCGCTACGCCCTGATGGGCTGGATGCTGGCGGCGAGCTGGGCGCTGGCGCTGGCCTATCTCGGCTGGGAGATGAGCCGCCTCGACAAGGTAGGCCGCGAGCGGCTGATGCTGGCGCTGGTGCTGATCGCCGGCTCGGTGGTCTTCTTCACCCTGTTCGAGCAGGCCGGCTCGTCGATGAACCAGTTCGCCGAGCGCAACACCGCCCTGCCCCACCACGGCTTCTGGACCATCACCCCGGCCCAGACCCAGACCTTCAACGCCGGCTTCATCCTCATCCTGGCGCCTGGCTTCGCCTGGGTGTGGGCGAGGCTGGGGCGCGCCGGGCGCGATCCCGATCCGCTGGTCAAGTTCGGCCTGGGCCTGCTTCAGGTGGGGGCGGGCTTCTTCGTGCTGGTCTGGGGCGCCCATTTCGCCAACGCCGCCTTCCGCACCCCGGTGATCTTCCTCGCCATGGCCTACCTGCTGCACACCACCGGCGAGCTCAGCCTCAGTCCCGTGGGGCTCTCGCAGATGACCAAGCTCTCGCCGGCGCGGATGATCTCGACGGTGATGGCGCTGTGGTTCCTCGCCGCCTCCGCCTCGGAATGGCTGGCCGGCCGGATCGCCCAGCTCACCGCCAGCGCCACCGTGGGCGGCCAGGTGCTCGACCCCGCCAGGGCGCTCGCCACCTACAGCCGCACCTTCCTCGGCATCGGCCTCGCCGGCGCCGCCGCCGGCGTTCTCTTCCTGGCGCTCAGTCCCTTCCTGAAGCACTGGTCGCACGGCGCGGACGATCCCTCCCCGCGTCCGCGGCCTGAGCCGATCGCCCCGACGCCGGATGGCGAGCGCCGGGCGGTAAACCCGGCGGCCGTCAGGTCGGATCTGTCCGTGTGAGCGCACCGCGTTCGCCGTCCAAGGCGCGCTCCTCGGCCATGGCGATCCCTTCGAGGAAGAGCTGGCGATGGCCCGGATCGCGGAACGCCCAGCGCGCGAAGCGGTCGATCGGCGTCTCCGAACGGGCGCGGTGGCGCCGCAACGCCGCTTGCGCCGCGGCGATGTCGCCCAGGCGCCCAAAGGCGGCCGCCAGTACGGGCAGATTCGTCGGATATGATGGGAGCAGATGCGCCGACTCCTCCAGCAACGCCACCGCGTCCGCGAATTGCCGTTGCTGGAAACGGGCGATGCCCAGCCATGCGAGCCGGAACGCCTGCAACGGCGAGATCGGGTCGAGCCGAGTCGAGATTTCGAGGTGCTCGGTCCCAAGTTCCGATTGACCGGCCCGAACCCGGATCCAGCCGCTCTGGAACCACGCCCAGCTCAATCCGGGATTGAGGGCGACGGCCCGCTCGCAAAGCCCGATCGCGAACCCCGGATCGCCTCCCAGCGAGCCGTGAGCGTCGGCGGCGAAGGTCAGGACCATGGCGTCGTCGCCGGCGGCCCCGAGCGCTCGCCCGGCCAGTTCGAGGGCCTGCTGACGGCGGTGTCGATGTTCGCGTGGTTGTTCGGCAGAAAGATGCGCATGGCAAAGCGCGGCAAGCGCCAGCGCCAGGCCGAAGTCCGGATCGAGTTCGATCGCCGCGCCCAGCAGGTCCAATGCCTTCAGATCACTGGAAAGTTCGAACCTCTGCGCGAGCAGCAGCGCCCGCAGGTAGAGATCGTGAGCGTCCATGCTCTGGGTCGGCCGCGCCGACGCTCGTCGCAGTTCGGCCTTCTCGAGCAGGCCGCCGATCCTGCCGGCCACGCCGAGCGCCACCTTGTCCTGCAGCTCGAAAACGTCATCGAGGGTCTCGTCGAACCTCTGGGTCCAGAGCTGCGCGCCGTCGGCCCCGTCCACGAGCTGCACGGCGATGCGCACGCGGTCCGCCGCCTTGCGGATGCTGCCCTCGAGCACGTAGCGGACGCCGAGCTGGCGGGCGGCGTCGTGGGCGACGACGCCCTTGCCCTTGAAGGTCAGCGCCGAACTGCTGGCGATCACGAAGATCGACTTGAAGCGGGAGAGGGCGTTGGTGATCTCGGCGACCATGCCGTCGGCGAAGTAGTCCTGGCCTACCGAGCCCGTCATGTCGGCGAACGGCATGACGGCGATCGACGGCTTGTCGGGCAGCGGCCTTGTGGCGGGAGCCGGCGTGGACGACGCCGGGCCGGCCCCGACCAGCTCGCCGATGCTGTCCACGACCTTGCGCCAGCCGTGGTCCTCCCGATCCCCGGACCACCCGGTCAGGTCCGCGCACTGGATCTGATCGAAGGGCATGGGCAGGCGGGCGCCGTCGATACGAAGCTGGACCAGCTTGCGTTCGACGCGGGCGCGATCAGCCTCCGAACGCACCCATTCGGACTTGATCGCCGCCGCCGACCAGATCACCACGACGGCCTTGGCCGCGCCGAGCCGCTCCTCGATCACCTCGGCGTAGGCGCGGTGCGCCGGCAGATCATCGTCGCGCCAGACGCCGTAGCCGAGGGCGCGCAGGGCCTCGGCGACCTCCTGGGCCCGGTCGGACGTGGATCGCGCATACGAGATGAAGACGTCCGACATGCCCGAGCGCACCCCGCTGCCGACACCCTAGCGGCGCGACGGCGGCGACGGCAAGCTCCGCACGACCATCGGCCTGATACTGGCCGCCCGCGGCGAGGCGGCATGCGGCGCGCTCAGCCGTCATGATGCGATGCGCCAGGCGGCGGCGCTGGGTCCGGCTCGGCCGGACCATCCACAGCGGCATGATCGCCCACGAGCTTCGCCCGCGCCTCGATCGCGGCTGCGAACCTCCCCAGGCGCGCGCCGCCCGCCGGCATGGCGGCCACCTCGTCGACAGCGGCGGGGAGCTCGGCGAGCACTCGGGCGACCACCGCCGTGACACGCCGCACCGTCGCCGGGCCGGCCAGTCCGGTCTCCTGCGCCAGGCGCCGCCAGTGTCGCCCATGGACGTGGCGACCCCGGCGCTGGCCGCCGATATCCTGGGCGTGGTTCAAAGTGATGTTGGGCCAATCCAATCCCGACATCAGGTCGTAGAGCGGCGCCAACTGCGCCCCGGCCGGGCTCAACAGGATCGAATAGTTCTTCGCATGGCTGTCGACGTTGCCGATCGCCACGTTGAAGATCACCGCGTCCAGCAATTGGTTGGGTCAGGCCGAGCGCCCTGCGCGCGCGCCAGCGTTGCGCCGAATTCAACCGAGGTGCCGATCATCCGCGTCTTCCCGGCGGGGACGATGGCGGCCAACGCCATGGCCGGCAAGCAAGATCTTACCGATCGGGAAGATTGGCGGAATTGGACCGCCAAGACGGTCGAATCTTCCCGATCGGGAAGAATACGCGGTCCGGTCCCGAACTCGAGGCAGACCCGCGACGTCGCCGGTCCATCGCTTGGGCGGCGATGCGCCGTCAAGCCACGTTCCGCCGATCTGCGGTCTGCTCGCGCCCACCGTGGAGCGCGAACGCGGCCTTAGCGGATGTCCCGGCAGTGCTAGATTGAATGCATTTCGACGCTCTCGCGCCGTGAGCCGGCGCTCGAATGGAGGCAATGCAGATGGCGCAGCGCGCGGCGAACTACGCCCCCGACGTGCCGCTCCGCCCAGCGGCGGACGGGAGGCGCCCGGCTTTCGGCCGCGAAGCCGCAACGACCGTAGACATCGGAGAAAATACGGCGAGCAGACGCTGGCGCGCGGCCAGCTGCGCCCCCGACGTGACGCTCGGCCGGGCGGCGGACGGGACGCGTCCCCCTTTCGACCGCGAAGCCGGGCCGACCGTAGACAACGGAGAAAATACGGCGAGCAGACGCTGGCGCGCGGCGAGCGGCGCCCCCGACGCGACGCTCCGCCAGGCGGCGGACGGGGCGCGTCCCCCTTTCGACCGCGAAGCCGGGCCGACCGTAGACAACGGAGAAAATACGGCGAGCGGCGGGTGGGAGGGTCCGGGCTCAGAGCACCCGGATGCCGTACTCGCGCCTCAGGTCGGCGAGCGGGCGCGTGAAGTGGTCGTCGGGCGGCAGCCAGGGCCAGGGCTTGCGCTTGCGCCATGCCGCGATGATCGCCCGCGAAAGGCGCGGCAGCGCGCGCACCGTCGCCCACGCCACGGTCAGATAGCCTGTCTGGGCGAAGATCGCCTTGGCCTGCGGATCGCCGGCGAGATAGCGCCCATAGCGCCCATAGCGCCGCCAGCCGACGTCGCACGAGACGAGCGTTCGGGTGTCGGCCATCGCCTCGTCGGCGAGACTGACGCCGAGGCCGAAGATCACGTGGCAGATGTCATGGCTGCGGAACAGCTGGGCGCTCTCGGCCGGCAGCGATTGCGGCCGCCGCACCTGCGCGGCGTTGAGCGCATAGTATTCGGCCAGGCCCTCGGCCAGGGTCTGCGGCGAGTCCTGCTCCTGATAGCGCCCGCGCAGGGCGTCTCGACCGATCGCCGGCGCGAGCGCCAGGCTCCCCATCGTGCTTCTCCTTCGAGCGGCGCGGCGCGGCGGACCGCTCAGACCTTGGCGCCGCCCACGGTGAGGCCGGTGATCTTCAGCGACGGCTGGCCGACGCCCACCGGCACGCCCTGGCCGTTCTTGCCGCAGACGCCGATGCCGGGGTCGAAGTCGAAGTCGTCGCCGATCATGGTGACGCGGGTGAGCGCCGAGGGGCCGTCGCCGATCAGGGTCGCGCCCTTGACCGGGCTCGTGACCTTGCCGTTCTCGATCAGATAGGCCTCGGTGCACTGGAACACGAACTTGCCATTGGTGATGTCCACCTGGCCGCCGGCGAAGGCGGCGCAGTAGAGGCCGCGCGTGGTGGAGGCGATCATCTCCTCGCGCGAATGCTCGCCGTTGAGCATGCCGGTGTTGGTCATCCGCGGCATCGGCATGTGGGCGTAGGACTGGCGCCGGCCGTTGCCGGTCGCGGCCAGGCCCATCAGGCGCGCGCTCTGGCGGTCGTGCATGTAGCCCACCAGAATGCCGTCCTCGATGAGGATGGTGCGGCCGGTGGGGGTGCCCTCGTCGTCGACGGTCAGCGAGCCGCGGCGCCCGGCGATGGCGCCGTCGTCGAAGACCGTGACCCCCGGCGCGGCGACCCGCTCGCCGATGCGGCCGGAAAAGGCGCTGGTTCCCTTGCGGTTGAAATCGCCCTCCAGCCCGTGGCCGACCGCCTCGTGCAGGAGGACGCCGTTCCAGCCGGGGCCGAGGACCACGTCCATCTCGCCAGCGGGGCAGTCGACCGCCTCCAGGTTGACCAGCGCCTGGCGCAGCGCCTCGTCGACCTGTTCGCGCCACTTGGCGGGCGCGATCCAGGCCTCGAAACTGGCGCGGCCGCCGGCGCCCGACATGCCGTTCTCGCGGCGGCCGTCCTTCTCGACGGTGATCTGGACGTTCAGCCTGACCAGCGGGCGGACGTCGCGGATCAGGCGGCCGTCGGCGCGGACGATCTCGACGATGCGACGCTCGCCGGCAAGCGTCGCCGCCACCTGGGCCACGCGCGCGTCGCGACCGCGGGCGAAGGCGTCGATCTCCTGGAGCAGCGCCACCTTTTCCGAGAAGCTGGGCCGGGCGAGCGGGTCGTCTTCGCCATAGAGTCTGGCGTTGGTGGCCCTGGGCGCCTCGGCCTCGACGCCCGCATAGCCGCGCTTGGCGAGCGCCGCGGAGCGTCCGGCGCGGCCGATCGCCGCCTCGGAGATCTCGCTGGCGTGGGCGTAGCCGCAGGTCTCGCCGGCGACGACGCGCAGGCCGAAGCCCTCGGTGGAATCATAGGCCGCCGATTTCAGCCGCCCGTCGTCGAAGGCGAACGCCTCCGATTCCGAGCGCTCGACGAACAGCTCGCCGTCGTCGGCGCCCGCCAGCGCCTCGCCGAGGAGCGCGCCGGCCCGGCCGGGCTCGACGCCCGCCGATTGCAGCAGGGAGGGAAAGGATGCGTGGACGGTCATGCGGCTTCGGGCTCGGAGGGTGGCGCCAGGCGCCAACAGATAGGCGCTTTGGCGGCTTGGCGAAACCTCTGGCGCCAGCGCCTTGGCAACGGCGGACGATCCGCGTATGCACGCCGCGCGGAAGACCGGGGGCCCGGCGCATCGAAGGGCTCGCGCCATCTGGGCCGAACCAAGCCGTCGCCCGGTCTTGCGGAGTGTCGATGAGCGCGGGCGCGCAGGTTCGAGCGTCGTGCGGACCATCGGCGGTTGAGGCCGTGAGGGATATGCAAGGAAGGTACTCGAGCATCGGACGGCTGGCCGGCGCGACCGCCATCGCCGCCCTGGCGGCGGGGTGGGGGCCGGGGGCGTTCGCGGCCGACACCATGGGCCAGCCCACGAACGGGGCCATCGACTTCCAGCCGGCGGCGACGCAGCTGCGCCAGCAGGCGATGGACTTCCACAACTACCTGCTGCTGCCGATCCTCGTCGGCATCTGCGCCCTGGTGCTGGGCCTGCTGCTCTGGTGCGTTATCCGCTACAACAGCCGCGCCAATCCGACGCCGGCCAGGTTCACCCACAACACCATGGTGGAGGTGATCTGGACCGTCGGCCCGGTGCTGATCCTGCTGGTCATCGCGATCTTCTCGTTCCGGCTGCTGTTCGACTACCACGACATGCCGACGCCCTACATGACGGTGAAGGCGACCGGCTATCAGTGGTACTGGGGCTACGCCTATCCCGACCAGAAGATCCCCGAGCAGATCTCGTCGCTGGCGACGCCGGAGCAGGCGGCCGCGGATGGGGTGCAGTACAAGCTCTCCGCCACCAATCCGATGGTGGCGCCGGTGAACAAGGTGGTGCGGGTGCTGGTCACCGGCGCCGACGTCATCCATTCGTTCTCGGTGAACGCCTTCGGCATCAAGATCGACGCCATACCGGGCCGGGTGAACGAGACCTGGTTCAAGGCCGACCGCATCGGCACCTTCACCGGCCAGTGCTCGCAGCTCTGCGGCCTCGACCACGCCTTCATGCCCATCGAGGTCAAGGTGCTGAGCCAGAAGGATTTCGACGCCTGGGTGGCCAGCAAGGCGCCCAAGCCGGCGCTCACCGCCGCTTCGGCGCCCGCCACCGCTCCGGCGCCCGGCGCATCTCCGACCACCGCCCTGGCCCAGCCCCTGGCCGCGGCCGTCGCCAAGCCCTGAACGTACGAGAAGAGTAGCAGAGAGATCATGGCCCACGCCGCCGACGCCCACGAACGAATGGCCCACGAAGGCGCCTATGGTGCGCATGGCGCCCACGCCGGCGCGCCAGGGTTCTTCACGCGCTGGTTCTTCGCGACCAACCACAAGGATATCGGCACGCTCTACATCCTCTTCGCCATCGTGGCGGGGTTGGTCGGCGCGACGCTCTCGGGCCTCATCCGCTTCGAACTCATGTACCCGGGCATCCAGCTCTTCAGGCCAGGCAGCCCCATCGCCGGGATCTTCCACATCACCACGGCCTCCAACGGCAAGGAGGCCTACAACGTCGTCGCCACCGCCCATGGTCTCATCATGATCTTCTTCATGGTGATGCCGGCGATGATCGGCGGCTTCGGCAACTGGTTCGTGCCGCTGATGATCGGCGCGCCCGACATGGCCTTCCCGCGCATGAACAACATGTCGTTCTGGCTGCTGGTGGCGTCCTTCGCCCTGCTGGTCACCTCGCTCTTCGTCGACAGCGGTCCGGGCTACGGCTCGGGCACCGGCTGGACCATGTATCCGCCGCTCTCGACCATCGGCCACCCCGGGCATTCCTTCGACCTCGTCATCTTCTCCATCCACCTCGCCGGCGCCTCGTCGATCCTAGGCGCGATCAACTTCATCACCACCATCTTCAACATGCGCGCGCCGGGCATGACCTTGCACCGCATGCCGCTGTTCGTCTGGTCGATCCTGGTGACGGCGTTCCTGCTGCTGCTGGCGCTGCCGGTGCTGGCCGGCGCCATCACCATGCTGCTCACCGACCGCAACTTCGGCACCCACTTCTTCGACGCCACCAATGGCGGCGATCCGGTGATGTTCCAGCACCTGTTCTGGTTCTTCGGCCATCCCGAGGTCTACATCCTCATCCTGCCCGGGTTCGGCATGATCAGCCACATCGTCTCGACCTTCTCGAAGAAGCCGGTGTTCGGCTACCTCGCCATGGCCTACGCCATGGTGGCGATCGGCTTCATCGGCTTCGTGGTCTGGGCGCACCACATGTTCACCGTGGGCATGAACGTGAACCTGCAGGCCTATTTCGAGGCCGCGACCATGGTCATCGCCGTTCCGACAGGGATCAAGATCTTCTCGTGGATCGCCACCATGTGGGGCGGCTCCATCGACTTCAAGACGCCGATGCTCTGGGCCATGGGCTTCATCTTCCTGTTCACCGTCGGCGGCGTCACCGGCGTGGCGCTGGCCAACACCGCCTTCGACTACAACGTGCACGACACCTACTATGTGATCGCGCACTTCCACTATGTCCTCAGCCTCGGCGCCGTGTTCGCGATCTTCGGCGGCTTCTACTACTGGTTCGAGAAGATGTGGGGCGTCCGCTACAACGAGTTCCTCGGCGCGGCGCACTTCTGGATCACCTTCATCGGCGTCAACGTGATCTTCTTCCCGCAACACTTCCTGGGGCTGCAGGGGATGCCGCGCCGCCAGGTCGACTATCCCGTCGGCTTCTCGCAGTGGAACTTCGTCTCCTCGGTGGGCTTCATCATCACCGCGGCCGGCACCTGCGTCTTCCTGGCCGTGCTGCTGGAGGCCGCCGTCCGCCGGCGCGCCGCCCGCGCCAATCCCTGGGGCGAGGGCGCGACCACGCTGGAATGGACCTTGCCGTCGCCGCCGCCGTTCCACCAGTTCAACGAGCTGCCGGTGGTGAGCTCGGAGATGCACTAGGGCCGCGAGGCGCCCGTGAAATCATGTTGAAGACCGCCCCAGACTTTGCGGCCCCCGATCGCGCCGCCGTTCCGGCCGCGCCGGCCCGCTGGCAGGATTACGTCGCGCTGCTGAAGCCGCGGGTGATGAGCCTGGTGGTGTTCACCGCGCTCTGCGGCCTCGTCTGCGCCGCAACGCCGATGAACCCGATCCTCGCCGGCGTCGCCGTGCTCTGCATCGCGGTGGGCGCCGGCGCCGCGGGCGCGCTCAACATGTGGTACGACGCCGACATCGACGCCCTGATGCGGCGCACCCGCAGCCGGCCGATCCCCGCCGGCCGGGTGCAGAGCGCCGACGCCCTGGCGCTCGGCGTGACTCTGGCGCTGTTCTCGGTGACCCTGATGGGACTGGCGGTGAACCTCGTCGCCGCCGCCCTGCTCGCCTTCACCATATTCTTCTACGCCGTCGTCTATACGATGTGGCTGAAGCGGACGACGCCGCAGAACATCGTCATCGGCGGCCTCGCCGGCGCCCTGCCGCCCGCGGTGGGCTGGGCGGCGGCGTCCGGGGCCGCGCCGCTCAATGCCTGGCTGCTCGTCGCCATCATCTTCGTCTGGACTCCGCCGCATTTCTGGGCGCTCTCGCTCGGCGCCAGGGGCGACTACGAGCGCGCCGGCGTGCCGATGCTGCCGGTGGTGCGGGGCGAGGCGTCGACGCGGCGCCACATCCTGATCTACAGCCTCGTCCTGGCGCCCCTCGGCCTCACCCCCGTCCTCACCGGACTGGGCGGTCCGCTCTATCTCGCCGTCGCCGCCCTGGGCGGCGCCGGGTTCGCCGGGCTGGCGGCGCGCCTCGCCCGGCGCAAATCCGAACGCGATGCGAAGGCGCTGTTCGGCTTTTCGATCCTGTATCTGGCGCTTCTGTTCGCGGCGCTGCTGGTCGAGCACATAGCCGGGGTGCGGCCGCTGGATCTCATCGCCGGGATCGCCGCGAGATGAGCGATCCGAAGCGCGAAGGCGAGGCGGCCCGCAAGGCGCGGCGCGGGCGCAACATCGCGCTCGCCGTGGGGCTGTTCGGTTTCGTCGTCGTCGTCTTCCTCGTCACCATCGCCCGGCTGGGCGGCCATGTGGCGGATCATGGATTCTGAGCGCCGGCTTCGCACCCGCAACGGCGTCGTGGCGGGCGGCCTGGCCGTCCTCTTCATCGTCATGGTGGGGGCGGCGTTCGCCTTCGTGCCGCTCTACCACGCCTTCTGCGAGGCGACCGGCTTCAATGGCACGGTGCGCCGCGCCTTCAAGGTGAACGCCGTCGACACCCACCGCACCGTAGTGGTGCATTTCGACACCAACGTGCGCGGCCTGCCCTGGGACTTCGAGCCGGACGTCGAGAGCCAGACCGCCGAGGTCGGCGAGGCCAAGCTCGCCTTCTTCCGCGTCACCAATCACTCCAGCCAGCCGCTCACCGGGCGGGCGGTCTACAATGTCGCGCCGGAGAGCGTCGGCGGCTATTTCTCCAAGCTGCAGTGCTTCTGCTTCCAGGCCGAGACCATTCCCGCGGGCGTCACCGAGCAGTTCCCCGTGGTCTATTTCATCGACCCGCGCTTCGGGACCGACGACGACACCAAGGGCGTCAGCCAGATCACCTTGTCCTACACCTTCTATCCCGCCAGGAGCGCCGCTGATGCGCCCGCGTGAGCGCTGCACGAGCCGCCCCGCCGGCGCCGGCCACGCCCAATCCTGGCGCCGGGGCCGCATCGGCGTGCGCCGGGCCTTGGCGCGGCGCTCGGGGCAAGGCTATAGCTCCGGGCAGGCCCGCCGGGGGGGCGGCGCCTAGCGGCCCCGACCTATGAGAGAAGAGTAGAGAGGCATCGAGCGCGACATGGCCCACGAAGGCG
Organism: Caulobacteraceae bacterium; assembly: GCA_035532115.1. Taxonomy (GTDB): domain Bacteria; phylum Pseudomonadota; class Alphaproteobacteria; order Caulobacterales; family Caulobacteraceae; genus Acaudatibacter. The sequence continues at coordinate 26,661 of DATKRO010000006.1, forward strand.
TCAAGCACGACTATCATCTCGTCCCGCCGAGCCCGTGGCCGCTGATGGGATCGGTGGCCGCCCTGGTGCTGACCATGGGCGGGGTGATGTGGATGAAGGGCCTGTTCGGCTTTCCACAGCACACCTGGTGGATGGTGGCCCTGGGCTTCCTGCTGGTCATCGCCACCATGATCTGCTGGTGGACCGACGTGGTGAAGGAGGCCAACGCCGGCGACCATACGCCCGTGGTCTCGCTGGGCCTGCGGTACGGCATGATCCTCTTCATCGCCTCGGAGGTGATGTTCTTCGTCGCCTGGTTCTGGATCTTCTTCGAGATGGCGCTCTTCCATCATCAGCGCGCGCTCTCGTCCATCGACGACGTGCGCGCCGCCTGGGCGACATGGCCGCCGAAGGGGGTCGAGACCCTGCCCCCGTTCCAGTTGCCGCTGGTCAACACCCTGACGCTGCTGCTGTCGGGCACGACGGTGACCTGGGCGCACCATGCGCTGCAGACCGGCGATCGCAAGGGCGCCAAGATCGGTCTGGTCCTGACCATCCTGCTGGGCATCCTGTTCACCTCGATTCAGGTGTTCGAATATCACCACATCCTCAGCGAACATTTGTTCTACTCCGATGCGGCGTCCAATTCGGGCCTTTACGGCTCGGCCTTCTTCATGGCCACCGGGTTCCACGGCTTCCACGTGATCATCGGCACGATCTTCCTGACCGTCTGCCTGATCCGCCTGCTCGCCGGCGGCTTCACGCCCACCAAGCATTTCGGCTTCGAGGCCGCCGCCTGGTACTGGCACTTCGTCGACGTGGTCTGGCTGTTCCTGTTCACCTTCATCTACGTCACCTTCGGTTCCGGATGGCATTGAGCCCGGCGGGCGTTGCCGGCCCGCTCCTCGCGGGCCTTTCGGGACGCTGCCCTGGCTGCGGCGCCGGAGCGCTGTTCGACGGCTTCCTGAAGGTAGCGCCGGGCTGCAAGGCCTGCGGCATGGACCTGGCCCGGGCCGACAGCGGCGACGGGCCGGCGGTGTTCGTCGTCCTGATCGCCGGCTGCATCACCGCCTTCGGGGTGCTGATCACCGATATCGCCTTGCGGCCGCCGATCTGGGTCGACCTCGCCGTCTGGCTGCCGGCGGCGCTCGTCCTGTGTCTTGCCCTGCTGAGGCCGATGAAGGGCCTGATGATCGCCGCCCAGTTCGCCAACAAGGCCTCGCAAGCCGGCCGCCATGACGTCTGACGCGGTGCGGGCGCCCTCTGCGTCTCGCCGCGGCGCGGGCATGGCGGCGGCGCCGGCCGGCGCCATGGGCTTTCCCTGGGGCCTGACTCTCGCCGCCGCCCTGGTCTTCGCCATCATGATCGGCCTGGGCCTGTGGCAACTGCGGCGGCTGGAGTGGAAGCAGGGGCAACTGGCGCGCATCGCCGCCCTGGCGAGCGCGCCCGCGGCGCCGATCGCCCCGGTGCTGCGGCGCGCCGCAGCGGGCCAGGACGTGTCGTTCGCGCGCGTCTTCGCCGACTGCGCCGCGGGCTCGGTTGCCGCCGGCTTCCGGATGAGCGTCGACGCCGGCGACTGGGTGAGCCGCCCGCAAGCCATCTGCCGGCTGGACGGGGCGCCGTTCGACGCCATCGCCGTCGATCGGGGCATTCTTGGTTCGAGCCGCGGATCGGCCGAGCCGCCGGCGCTGGTCCTGCCGCCGCCGGCGCGGGTTCAGGGCGTCCTGCGCGCCCGGCCCGGGCGTGCGGGCCTAGCCGGCGTCGCCCGTCCGGCGCCTTACGTGCTCGTCGCCGAGCGCGAATTTCCATCCGCCCCGGGCGTCACGCCCGCGCCCGGTACGGCTCAGGCGCCCGGCAATCTGAAATACGTCGGCTCCTACGCCCCCACCTGGTTCGGCCTGGCCGGCGTGCTGGCCTGCTACTATGCGGCGATGCTCTGGCGCAGATACCACCCCCGCCCATGAGGTATGTCTCCACCCGCGGCGAAGCGGCCGAGGTCGGCTTCGACGAGGCGATGCTGGCGGGGCTCGCGCCCGACGGCGGTCTCTACGTGCCGCGCGACTGGCCGGTCCTGGCCAAGGAGGAGATCGCCGCCTTCGCCGGGCGGCCCTACGCCGAGGTCGCCGCGGCGATCCTGGCGCGCTTCGCCGGACAAGCCATCGACCGCGCCCAGCTGGAGGACCTCTGCGCCGACGCCTATGCCGGCTTCAGCCACGCCGCTGTCGCCCCGCTGCGGCAACTGGCGCCCGGCCGGTTCCTGCTCGAGCTTTTCCATGGCCCCAGCCTCGCCTTCAAGGACATGGCCATGCAGCTGCTGGCGCGGCTCTACGAGCACGTGCTGGCGCGGGCCGGGCGCACCCTCACCATCGTCTGCGCCACGTCGGGCGACACCGGCGGCGCGGCGGTGGAGGCCCTGCGCGGGCGCGCCAACATCCGCCTCGTCGTCCTCTTCCCCGAGGGCCGCATCTCCGAGACCCAGCGCCGCTTCATGACCACGGCGGCCGAACCCAACGTCGCCTGCCTCGCCGTCGCCGGCACCTTCGACGACTGCCAGGCGATGCTGAAGGCGATGTTCCAGGATGCGCAGTTCGCCCAGGCGGTGGCGCTTTCCGGGGTCAATTCGATCAACTGGGCGCGGATCGCCGCCCAGTGCGTCTATTTCGTCACCTCCGCCGTCGCGCTGGGCGCGCCGCATCGCCCGGTCGCCTTCGCCGTGCCGACCGGCAACTTCGGCAGCGCCTACGCCGGCTTCGTCGCCCAGCGCCTGGGGCTGCCGGTGGAGCGGATCGTCACCGCCGTCAACGCCAACGACATCGTCGCCCGCGCCCTCATGCATGGGCGCTACGCCAGAGGCGAGGTCACCCGCACGCGAAGTCCGGCCATGGACATCCAGGTCGCCTCGAATTTCGAGCGCTACTATTTCGAAGCCTGCGGCCGCGACGCCACCGAGACGGCCCGCGCCTTCCGCGCCTTCGCCCGGCAGGGCGCGATCGACATACCGCCCAGGGCGCTGGCCGCCATGCGCGTCCTCATGCGCGGCCAGAGCGTCAGCGAGGCGCAGACGCAGCGCACCATGCGGGCGACGCTGAACGAGACCGGCGAGCTCATCGAGCCCCACACCGCGGTCGGGCTCGCCGCGGCGCTCGCCGCCGGCCCGGCCGAAGCCGGCACGCCCATGGTGGTGCTGGGCGCCGCCCATCCCGCCAAGTTTCCCGAAGCGGTGAGCGAGGCCACCGGGATCGCCCCTCCGCTTCCCGCCGCAGCCGCACGCCTTTTCTCCCTGCCCGAGCGCTCGGACCGGATCGCCGCCGACGTCGAGGCCGCCAAGAGCTTCGTGCGCGAGTTCGCCCTTGCCTAGCGTCCACACCCTTGGCAACGGCGTGCGCGTGGTCGCCGACCCCGCGCCGGGCTTCGAGACGCTCGCGCTCACCGTGGCGGCGGGGCGCGGCGCCCGGTCCGAGGACGAGGCGCGTTCAGGCTGGTCGCACCTGCTCGAGCACATGGTATTCAAGGGTGCCGGTCCGCGCTCGGCGCGGGACATCGTCGAGGCGATCGAGGCGCGCGGCGGCCAGATCAACGCCGCCACCGGCTACGAGCGCACCAGTTTCCAGGTCCGCGCGCTCGCGGGCGGCCTGCGGCTCGGCATGGAGGTGACGGCCGACCTCGTGCTGCGGCCGACGCTCGACGCGGGCGACCTGGCGCGCGAGATCGAGGTCGTCGGCCAGGAGATCGCCGAGGCGGCCGACGCGCCCGATGATCTGGTCTTCGAGCTTGCCCAGGCTGAGGCCTTCGCCGGCCAGCCGCTGGGCCGCCCGGTGCTCGGCAGCGAAACCAGCATCGCCGGCGCCGAGCCGCAGGCGCTGGAGGCCTGGCGCGCGGGGCTCTACGCGCCCGACCGCCTGGTGGTGAGCGCCGCCGGCGCGATCGACGAGACCGAGCTGCTCGCCCTGGCCGAAGAGTACTTTGGCGCGGCCCGCGGCGGCGGCGCCGCGCCGGCGCCGTCTGCGCGTTTCACCGGCGGGCGGGCCGCCGAGCGGCGCAAGCTCGAGCAGGCGCATCTGGTCCTGTTCCTGCCGGGCGTCGCGGCGGATGACCCGGACTACTTCGCGGTGCGGGTGTTCGCCGAGGCGCTCGGCGGCGGCATGTCGAGCCGGCTCTTCCAGGAGGCGCGCGAGCGACTCGGCCTCGCATACGCCATCGACGCGTTCACGGAGGCCTACGCCGATACCGGCCTGATCGGCATCTACGCCGGCTGCGCGGCCAGGCATGCGGCCAGGCTCGCCGAGGTCGCCGCCCTGGAGGTCGCCAAGCTCGCCGAGGCGATCGAGCCGGCGGAGCTCGAGCGCGCCAAGGCGCAGCTGAAGGCCGGCCTGTTCATGGGGCGCGAATCGCTCGCGGCCCGCGCCGAACAGGCGGCGGCCCAGATCCTGACCTTCGGAAGGCTGCTCGCGCCTGCCGAGATCGCCGCCGCCGTCGACGCCGTCGGAGCCGCGCGCGTCCGCACCGCCGCCCAGCGGCTGCTGGGCCAGCGCCTCGCCGCCGGCGCGGTGCTTGGCCCGGCCCGTGCCATGGATGCGGCCGAGCGGTTCGCCCGGGCGTTGTTCGGCTGAGGCCGCAACCAGCGGCCGAGACTTGGCAAACCCGCCCCATCCGGGGCAGAGTTGCTGCGATGGCCCTGCTGGACTGGATTGCGTCCGACCATGACCTGCGCCTGGAAGGCGCAGGCGTGCGGCTGCGGCCGCACCGCAGTGGCGATTTCACCGAATGGGCCATGCTGCGCTCGCGGTCGCGGGCCTTCCTGCAGCCCTGGGAGCCTACCTGGCCGGCGGACGATCTGACCCGCGGCGCCTGGCGCCGGCGCCTGGCCGCCTACGCCCACGACATCGAGCGCGGCCTTGCCTATCCGTTCCTGGTGTTCCGCTCCAGCGACGGCGCCATGGTCGGCGGCATCACCTTGTCGAACATCCGCCGCGGCGTCGCCCAGATGGGGTCGATCGGCTACTGGGTCGGCGAACCGTTCACCCGGCGCGGCCACACCTCGGCGGCGGTTCTCGCCGTCACCCGGTTCTGCTTCGAGCGGCTGGGTCTGCACCGGGTGGAGGCCGCCTGCATCCCGTCCAACGAAGCCTCGAGGGGCGTCTTGATGAAGGCCGGCTTCACCCAGGAAGGAATGGCGCGGGCTTATCTGAGAATTAACGGTATCTGGCAAGATCATCTGTTGTTCGGGCTGGTTTCGCCGGCGCCCGCCGGGCAGCAGCGGATCGAGGACGTGCTGGTCTGAGCATTGGACCGCCGCGCCTCGCCGGCGCGGAGGTTGGATGGCTTCGGCGGACAGGTTCGTCTGGGACACGACGGCGGTGCTCGAGGCCCTGGGCGCCGCCGACGTGGCGCTGTGGCTCTGGGAACCCGAGCGCGACCGGTTGCGCCTGACGGGCGCCTCGCGCGCCCTGGGCCTTGGGCCGCTCGCGCCGGACGCGGCCTCCGCGGCGCTGCGGGCGCTCGTCCTGCCCCAGGATCGCGCGGCGGCCGAAGACATTCTGCGCGTGCGCGAACCCGGAGCGGAGGTGGCTGCGCGCCTGCGCCTGCGCTCCGCCGAGCCCACCCTCTGGCGCGGCGTCTGGCTCGAGGAGGGGCTGCGGGCCGCCGGCGTGATCGCCAAGGAGGTGCGCTTCGTCGCCTCGGGCCGCGATGCTCTGACCGGCTTGCTCGATCGCCGCAGTTTCGTGGTCCGCGCCCGCGAGCGCCTGGCCCGACCCGGCGTGCACGAGCTGGTGGTCGCCGACCTGAACCGGCTGCGCCGCCTGAACGAAGCCCTCGGCCACGAGCGCGCCGACCTGGTTCTGGCGGCGCTGGGCTCGCGCCTGGCCGCCGCGTTCACCGGCGAGGCCCTGATGGCCCGCGTCGGCGAGGACGAGTTCGCGGTCCTGGTCGCCAGGAGCGACGCCGCCGCGGCCGACACCCTCCGCTCCGCCCTGGAGCAGCCGCTCCGCGTCGCCGGGTTCGACATCCACCCGACCCTCGCCATCGGCGCGGTCGCCACCGAAGGCGGCGACGACGCCCAGGAGGCCGCCGAACTGCTCCGCCGCGCCGAACTCGCGGTCGAGGCGGCCAAGGCGGCCGGGCGCGGCGGTCCCGCCGCCTCGTATGGGCAGGCGCTGGAGAGCGACGGCCTTTCGCGGCTGGCGCTGGAGGCCGACCTGCGCGGCGCCATCGCGCGCGGCGAAATCGCCGCCTTCTTCCAGCCGATCGTGCGGCTCTCGACCGGCGAGCTCGCCGGCTTCGAGGCGCTGGCGCGCTGGCGCCACCCCCGGCGCGGCTTTCTCGCGCCAGACGATTTCCTGGAGCTGCTGGGCGAGATGGGACTGATGGCCGAACTCGGCGCCCACATGATGCGCCAGGCCGCGATCCAGCTTGGCGCCTGGCGGCGGGCCCATCCGGCCGTCGACCATCTGACCTGCAGCGTCAACCTCTCCACCGGCGAGATCGACCGCGACGGACTTGTGGACGAGGTCGCCGGTCTGGTGCGCCGCAACGCCCTGAGGCGCGGCTCGCTGAAGCTGGAGATCACCGAGAGCGACATCATGCGCGATCCCGATCGCGCGGCCGTCACCTTGCGCGCGCTGCGCGATGCCGGCGCTGGATTGGCGCTGGACGACTTCGGCACCGGCTTCTCGTCACTGGCCTACCTGACCCGGCTGCCGTTCGACACCCTCAAGATCGACCGCTATTTCGTGCGCACGATGGCGGCCAACGAAGGCTCGGCGAAGATCGTGCGCTCGGTGATCAAGCTCGGCCAGGATCTGGCGCTCGAGGTGGTGGCCGAGGGGGTGGAGAACGGCGTCATGGCCCGCGCCCTCCTCGATCTCGGCTGCGATTACGGCCAGGGCTACGGCTACGCCCCGGCGCTCTCGCCGCAGGAGGCGGAAGTCTATCTCAACGAATGCTACGCCGACGGCGCCGCGCCGGTGAAGGCGCGGGGGTAGGCCGGCGGCGCATGCCGCTCCAGCTCATGTTCGGACTCGCGGCCTGCGAGCGTCCGAAACGGCCCTACGCCCTGCCCGCCAGTCCCGACAGCTTGTCGGCGGCGACGCCGATCTTGGCCAGGGCGCGAGACCATTTGCGCTCGTAGTCGTCGCCGAAGATCAGGGACTCGTCCGGCTCGCAGGTGAGCCAGGTGCTTTCGCGGATCTCGTGCTCGAGCTGGCCAGCGCCCCAGCCGGCGTAGCCGAGCGCCAGCAGCGAACGCCGGGGGCGGCTGTTGTGGCCGGCCAGCGCCTCCAGCGCCTCGCGCGTCGCAGTGAGGGTGAAGCCGGGCGCCACCCTGACGCTGGAGGCGGCGCAGAAATAGTCGTCGGAATGCAGCACCAGGCCCCGATCGCGCTCCACCGGACCGCCCAGCAGCACCAGGTCGTCCGGCAGCTTGATCGAGGACTTGACGCCGATGCCCGCGAGGACCCTCGCCAGGCTCAGCCCTTCCACCGGACGGTTCACCACGATGCCCATCGCGTGCTCGGCGGTGTGGGCGCAGACGAAGATCACCGCTCTTTCGAACCTGGGGTCGCCGATGCCGGGCATCGCGACCAGGAGCCGGCCGGTGAGGAACGCGCCGGGATCATCGGACATGATCATATGATCGGCGCCCGTGCGGCGTGAATCAAGCCCGCGTCGAGGTGCGGCGCCTTGGCGCGGGCCGGCGTCCGGTCTATGTGCGAGCCGCCATCATGCCCAGGAGTCGCGCCATGACGATCAAGGTCGGGGACAAGGTCCCGCACGCCACCCTCACCACCTTCGGGCCGGACGGCCCCAGGCCGGTCTCCACCGAGGAGCTGTTCGAGGGCAAGACCGTGGGGTTGTTCGCCGTGCCGGGCGCCTTCACGCCGACCTGCTCGGCCCGCCACCTGCCCAGCTTCAAGCAGCATGCATCCGAACTGAGGGCCAAGGGCGTCGATACGATCGCCTGCGTCTCGGTCAACGACGTCTTCGTGATGAAGGCCTGGGGCGAGAACCAGGGCGTCGGCGAGGACGTGCTGATGCTCGCCGACGGCAACGGCGAGTTCACCCGGGCGCTGGGTCTGGAGCTCGACGGGGCGCGCTTCGGCATGGGCCAGCGCTCGCAGCGCTATTCGATGGTGGTCAAGAACGGCGTCGTCGAGACGCTCAACGTGGAGCAGGGCGGCGAATACCGTGTCTCGTCCGCCGAGTACATGCTGGCGCAGCTCTAGCGGCCTTCCCGCGTCACCATCCGGAACGCAGGTGCGCGTCAGGCCCCCAGCGCTTCGGGCGTCGCCCTGAACAGGTCCACCGAGCCCTGGGTCACGGCCTGGGCGAGGCCGGGGGCCTGGGCCAGGATCTGTTCGGAGAAGACCCGGGCAAGGCCGATCCTGGTGCGCAGGTAGTCCCGGTCGGGGTCGCCGTTGGCCAGCCGCTCGGAGGCGACGAGCGCGGCCTTGCCCAGCATCCAGCCGCCCACCACGTCGCCGAGCAGCTTCAGGTAAGGCGTCGCGCCGGCGAGCGCGTCAGGCTGGGCGTGGCCGCGCCGCTCGATCAGCCAGCCAGTGGTGGACTGCACCGCCGCCAGCCCCGCCTCCAGCCGTCCGCCGATGCCGTGCAGCCACGCGTCGTCGGCGCTCTTCAGGGCTGCGGCGGTGGGCACGATGTCGTCCACCAGTTCGCGCACCGCCTGCCCCTTGCCGAGCGCCAGCTTGCGCCCCATCAGGTCGATGGCGTGCACCCCGTTCGTGCCTTCGTAGATCGGCAGGATGCGGGCGTCGCGATAGTGCTGGGCGGCGCCGGTCTCCTCGATGAACCCCATGCCCCCCTGGATCTGCAAGGCCGCGGACGCCGCCTCGACGCCCAGATCGGTGGACCAGGCCTTGGCGATCGGCGTGAATAGTTCCTGGCGGAAGATGGCGGCGTCGCGGTCGACCGGATTGGCGGCCGTGCGCGCCAGATCCGCGGCGACCGCCGTGGAGAGGCAAAGGCCGCGCGCCGCCTCGATCTTCGCCTTGATCAGCATCAGGGTCCGGCGCACGTCCGGATGGTCGAAGAGGCGCGACGGATAGGCGCCGGTCCAGGCCGAGCGGCCCTGCCTGCGCTCCAGCGAATAGGCGAGCGCCTGCTGATAGGCGCGCTCGGCGATGGCGACGCCCTGCACGCCGACGGCGAGCCTCGCGGCGTTCATCATCACGAACATGGCCGCCAGCCCCTGGTTGGGCGCGCCGACCAGTTCGGCGCTCGCCCCTTCGTAGAGCATGACGCAGGTGGGCGAGGCGTGGATGCCGAGCTTGTGCTCGATCGAGGCGGGGCGAAGCTGGTTGGCTGCGCCGAGGACGCCATCCTCGCCGACGAGACGCTTGGGCGCGATGAACAGCGACAGCCCGCGCGAGCCCGGCGGCGCGTTTGGCAGGCGCGCCAGCACCAGGTGGACGATGTTGTCCGCCATGTCGTGATCGCCCCAGGTGATGAAGATCTTCTGGCCGCTGAGGCGCCAGCGGTCGCCGTCGGGCTCGGCGCGGGTGGTGAGCGCGCCCAGGTCCGAGCCGGCCTGCGGCTCCGTGAGGTTCATGGTCCCGGTCCATTCGCCCGAGACCAGTCTGGGCAGATAGAGTCCCTTCTGGCGCGCGTCGCCGTTCTTCTCGATGGCCTCGATGGTGCCCTGGGTCAGCATGGGGCAGAGGCTGAAGGCGAGGTTCGCGGCCTGGAGGATCTCGAAGACGGCGAGTTCGACGGCCTTGGGCAGGCCCTGGCCGCCGAACCTCTCGTCCGCGGCCAGGCTGTTCCATCCGCCGCCGGCGAACTGGCGATAGGCGTCGGCAAATCCCGGCGGCGCGTTGACGACGCCGTTCTCGAAGACCGCCCCGGCGACGTCGCCGGGGCGGTTGAGCGGCGCAAGGACATCGCGCGCCAGCGCGCCGGCGCCTTCCAGCACCGCCGTCACCGTCTCGGCGTCGGCGCCCGGGAACGCGCCGGCGAGGCGACTGAAATCCGCCGCGGCGTCGAGAGCGAAGACGAGATCCTTGACCGGCGCCCTGAAAGTCATGTCGTTCCTCGCCCTGGATGTAGTCCTATCTAGGCCGGCTGGGCCGCTGCGGCCAAGGCGCCGCCGCACATCACGGCTTCGTGAGGCGATGCAACGAGCGTTGCCGGAAAAACACCATCATCTCCGGTCCCTCTTGCCAGGCGAGGGTCGAGCGTTGAAAGAGGCCGTCATGCGCCTGCGCCGGTCCGCCAGTCTCGCCGCGATCGCCCTGGTCGTCCCCCTCGCCGCTACCGCCGCCTCGCAGAACGTCGCCGATCTGCGGAGCGGCCACTATGTGCTCGATCCGAGGCATTCCAGCTTGATCGCCAGGGTCTCGCACATGGGGGTTTCGCTCTACACCCTGCGCTTCGACGCCCTCAGCGCCACGTTCGACTATGACGCCGCCCATCCGCAGGCCGCCAAGGTGCAAGCCAGCGTCGATCCCGCTTCGCTGGACGTCGGCGCCGACTACTCGAAAGCCTTCGCCCAGGAGTTTCTCTCGGTGGACAAGTTCCCGGCCGCAACGTTCGTCTCCACCGATGTCCACGAGGGCGCGGGCGACGCCGGGACCATGACCGGCGACCTCACCCTCATGGGCGTAACCCGGCCCGTCACCTTCGACGTCACCTTCGTCGGGGCCGGTCACGAACCCCTGCCGCTGCCGTTCGGGCAGGAGGCCGCCGGGTTCACCGCCGTCGCCACAATCAAGCGGTCCGACTTCGGCTCGGTGTTCCTCAGCAACTTCGTCGGCGACGACGTGACCCTGGAGATCGATGCGGAGTTCGACCGCAAATGACCGCCGCCCTCTCGCGGGTCACGCCGGCCAATGCCACCGCCGAGCGCTCGCGCTATTCCAGCCTCGCCATCGCCCTGCACTGGCTGATCGCGCTCCTGATCATCGGCAACATCGCGCTGGCCTGGTACGTCGGCTCGCTCAGGGGCCTGGCCCAGGTCTCGCCGCTGATGCTGCACAAGTCCATCGGCATCACCGTGCTGCTGCTCAGTCTGGCGCGGCTTGGCTGGCGTCTCGCGGTCCCGCCGCCGAAACTGCCGGCCTACGTCCGCGGTTGGGAGCGCCTCGCCGCCCAGGGCGTTCACGTGCTCTTCTACGCACTGATGCTGGGTCTGCCGCTCTCCGGCTGGGCCTGGGTGTCGTCCAGCCCGCTGATCAAGGTGCATCCCACGGTGCTCTTCGGCCTCGTCCCCTGGCCGGCGGCGCCGCTTCCGCGCCTCGGCCCAGATCAGCTCTACGCCGCCAACAAGGCCTTTGGCTTCACCCATAAGACCCTCGCCAAGATCGCCTACGCCACCATAGCCCTGCACGTCCTCGCCGCCCTCAAGCATCAGTTCCTCGACCGGGACGATGTGGTGGCCAGGATGATCCCCTTCGTGCGCCGCAGCATCACGGGTGCGCCATGAGCTTCGTTCGCCTGCTTGCCGCGGCCACCGTCGCCTGGGCGATCGCCGCGCCGGCCCTCGCCGCGCCGCCGCTCTGGACCGTGGACAAGGCCGCCTCCAGGCTGGGCTTTGCCGGCGAGGTGAGCGGCCAGGCCTTCACCGGCGTCTTTCGCCGCTGGGATGCCTCCATCCGCTTCGACCCGAACGATCTGGCGCACTCCAGCGTCTCGGCCAGCATCGACATGACCTCGTTCGCCACCGGCAGCGCCGACCGCGACGCGCTCCTGCCCGATCCCGACTGGTTCTGGACCAGCCACTTCCCGCGCGCGACCTTCGTGGCCACGCGCTTCCGGGTGCTGGCGCCCGGGCGCTATGCGGCCGACGGCGTCCTGACGCTCCGAGGCGTCGCCAAGCCCCTGACGCTGCCCTTCGCCCTGGCCGTCAGCGGCGCCTCGGCGAAGATGACCGCCAGCGTCGGCCTCAACCGGCTCGCCTTCGGCGTCGGCCAGGGCGAGTGGAAGGCGACCGACACCGTACCAGCCGCGGTGGCCGTCACCGTGGACCTCACCGCCCGCCGGGCGCGCTAGGGCGGCGCTTGGCGCGCGCCTCCCAGGCCAGGCCGCCGGCGCCAGCCGACGTCGCCACCGCCGTCGAGGCGCTCCGGGCGGGACGCCTCGTCATTTTGCCCACCGAGACCGTCTATGGCCTGGCCGCCGACGGCGCCAACGCGCAGGCGGTGGCGCATCTCTACGCGGCCAAGGGCCGGCCAAGGTTCAATCCGCTGATCGCCCACGTCACCGGCCTCGGCATGGCCGAGCGCTGCGCCCGGCTCGACGAGCGGGCGCGCCGCCTCGCCGGCGCCTTCTGGCCAGGGCCTTTGACCATCGTCGCGCCCCTCGTCGACCCCGGCCTCGTCTGCGACCTCGCCCGCGCCGGCCTGACGAGCGTGGCCGTGCGCGCACCCGCCCATCCGATAGCGCAGGGGGTGCTGCAGCGCTTCGGCCGCCCCATCGTGGCGCCTTCCGCCAACCGGTCCGGGCGCCCCAGCCCGACCAGCTTGGCAGACGCCATGGCCGAGACCGGCCCGGGCGCGGCAGCCGCCCTGGACGGCGGCCGGTGCGAGGTCGGACTTGAATCCACCGTGGTCGCTCTGCTGGAGGGCCCGCCACGGCTTCTGAGGCCAGGGGCGGTGACACGCGCCCAGATCGTGGCCCTGATCGGCCCGCTCGCCGAGGCCGAGGCGGACGCCGCCCGCTCCCCGGGACGGCTTGCGCGCCACTACGCGCCCGCCGCGCCGCTGCGCCTGGACGCCGAGGCGCCGGCGCCGGGCGAGGCCTTCCTCGCCTTCGGTCCTGCGCCCGATGGGCCGATCGTCTTCAACCTCAGCCCGTCGGGGGACCTTGGCGAAGCCGCCGCCAATCTCTTCTCTCTCCTGCGCGCCGCCGACGCCCTGGCGCCGGTCGCCATCGCCGTCGCCCCGGTCCCGGACGAGGGCCTCGGCGAAGCCATCAACGACCGGCTGCGCCGCGGCGCGGGATATGTCGGCTGAAGCGCCGAGTGGACGTGGGTGAGAGGAAAGTCATTGCCTTGCGCTCGACCTGGGGGGTTCTGATGAAGATACCCGTGTCGCCGCTCCGTATAGCCGCTCAAGAAACCACAAGTTACCCTGGGCCACCATGTCCATTCCCGTCCCCGCCGAGGTGATCGCCCGCCTGAAGGCGGTTCTGGGCGAGGGCGGCTGGAGCGATGACCCCCAACGCCTCGCCCCCAAGCTGGTCGAATGGCGCGACCGCTGGAGCGGAACGACGCCGCTCCTTGCGCTGCCAAAGTCGACGGCCGAGGTCGCCGCCGTGGTGGGCATCTGTGCGGCGTCGGCGACGCCGATCACGCCCCAGGGCGGCAATACCGGGCTGGTCGGCGGTCAGATTCCCCAGGGCGAGATCCTGGTCTCGCTGGAGCGCATGCGGGCGGTGCGCGAGATCGATGTCGCCGACGACGTCCTCGTCTGCGAGGCCGGCGTCACCCTGGCGGCGGCGCACGACGCGGCGGCGGACGTGCGCCGACGGTTCCCCCTGAGCCTCGCCTCCGAGGGCTCGGCCACCATCGGCGGCCTCGTCTCCACCAATGCGGGCGGCGTCGCGGTGCTGCGCTACGGAACCATGCGCGATCTGGTGCTCGGCCTCGAGGCGGTGCTGCCGACGGGCGAGATCTGGCGCGGCCTGAAGCGCCTGCGCAAGGACAACACCGGCTACGACCTGAAGCAGCTTTTGATCGGCGCAGAGGGTACGCTGGGCGTGGTGACCGCCGCGGCCCTGAAGCTGTTCCCGATCCTGGCCTCGCGCGCCACCGCCTTCGCAGGCATTGCGAGCCCCGCCGACGCGGTCGCCCTGCTGCGCCTGGCCAAGGAGGCGACCGGCGGGGCGGTGGAGAGCTTCGAGCTGGTCGGGCGGCTGGGGATCGACCTGGCGGTGCGCGGATTTGCCGGGGCGCGCGAGCCGCTGCAGAGCCGGCCTGAGTGGTACGTGCTGATCGAGATCGCCAGCGGCGAGCCCGGCGCGGCCGAGGCGGGGCTGGAGCGCCTGCTGGAGGCGGGGCTCGCGGCGAACCTCGTCGCCGACGCCGCCATCGCCCAAACCGAGGCCCAGGCAAAGGCGTTCTGGTCCCTGCGCGAGAACCAGTCGGCGGCGCAGAAGCCGGAGGGCCCGGCCTGGAAGCATGACGTCTCGGTTCCGGTCTCGCGCATCGCCGAGTTCATCGAAACCGCCGGACACACACTGGAGGCGCGCTGGCCGGGCGTGCGCGTCGACGCATTCGGTCACGTGGGCGACGGCAACATCCACTACGATATCCTGGCGCCGGCCGGGGGCGATCTCGCCCGCCATGCGGCCCTGTGCGACGAGGCCGCAAGAGTGGTGCACGATCTGGTGGCGTCCCTGGAGGGCTCGATCTCGGCCGAGCACGGGCTTGGGACCATGAAGACCGCCGAGGCGCTCGCCTACAAGGCGCCGGCCGAGGTGCTGGCGTTGCGCGCCATCCGCGCCGCCCTCGATCCCGGCCGGATCATGAACCCCCGGGTGCTGTTCTGATTCGCGCGGCGGCGGCGCGCGGTCTCAGCCGCCATGGTCGCTCGTCACCCTGAAGCCGACGATCACCGGCTCGCGCCCGCCGGGAGATTTGAATAAGGCGGTCTGCACCGTGAGGGTGCGATCGATGTAGCGATAGGCGGTGGAAAGGCGCGTGGTCGTGCCGATCGCATCGTCGCTGGCATCCCACGACGTGAGTTCGACGGAGCTTGGCGGCTCGGACGGGATCAGGGCGCGGAATTCGCCGAGCTGAGCCTCGGTGGTCGGGTTCTTCAGCTCATGGGCGAGGTGGGGATCGCCGTCGAGATCGGCGCCGGCGCTGACCTCGTCGAAGAACTGGCGCGCGATCGAATCGGCCGCGGGGTCCAGGGTCGGCGCGGCAGGCTTGCACGCGGCGAGGGCCAGCGACAGCGACAGCCAAACGAATCGCGGCATCGCGATCCTCCCGTTCCAATCCAAGGCTGAGGCATTGGCGCGGCGCTGTCCACATTCGGGGCGACACATTCGGGGCGAGGCGCGAGCGATTGCCCTGAGCGGCCCGCTGGCCTACGATGTTGCACCGCAGCATGGAGACTTTGCGCATGGCGACCGGATACGGGCTCGAAGGCGCCGCGGCGATCGTCACCGGGTCCACCAGCGGCATCGGCCAAGCTCTGGCCGCCGCCTTGGCCGCCGAGGGCGCCCGCGTGCTGCTGAACGGCTTTGGCGATGCGGGGCGGATCGAGGCGGCGCGGACCGCGCTGGAAAAGAGCGCCGGCGTGCGGGTGCTCTATCACGGCGCCGACATGACACGGCCCGCCGAGATCGCCGACATGGTCGCATTCGCCCACCGCGAACTGGGGCGCCTCGACATCCTGGTCAACAACGCCGGCGTCCAGCACGTCGCCCCGATCGAGGACTTCGCGCCAGAGAAGTGGGACCAGATCATCGCCATCAATCTCTCCTCCGCCTTCCACGCCATCCGCGCGGCCGTGCCGATCATGAAGGCGCAGGGCCGCGGTCGGATCGTCAACCTCGACTCGGCTCACGGCCTGGTCGCCTCGCCGTTCAAGTCGGCCTACGTCGCGGCCAAGCACGGCCTTCTGGGCCTCACCAAGACGGTGGCGCTGGAGGTGGCCGAGCATGGGATCACCTGCAACGCCATCTGCCCCGGCTACGTGAAGACGCCGCTGGTGGAGAGCCAGATCACCGATCAGGCGAAGGCGCGGGGCATGACCCCGGACCAGGTCATGCGCGAAGTCATTCTGGCGGCCCAGCCTACCCGCAAGTTCGTCGAGTTCGACGAACTCGCCGGGCTGCTTCTCTATCTGGTCAGCGACCTGGGCGCTTCGGCCAACGGCGCAGCGCTCTCCATCGACGGGGGCTGGACCGCGGCGTGAGCCCGGCAAAGCCGATCAGCCTGGCGCTCCAGGGCGGCGGCGCGCACGGCGCCTTCGAGTGGGGCGTCATAGACCGCCTGCTCGAGGACGGCCGGGTGGAGATCAGGGCCGTCACCGGCGCTTCTGCCGGGGCGCTGAATGGCGTCGTCCTCGCCGCCGGCCTCGCCGCGGACGGGGTCCAGGGCGGCAGGACCAATCTCGAGGCCTTCTGGCGCGCCGTGAGCACGGCGGCCGAAGCGCCATTCGGCAAGTCGGGGCTGTGGACCGAGGCCCTCTCGCCCGCGTGGCTGAAGGAGACCCCCGGCTGGCAGATGGCCCAGAGCTGGGCGCAGAGCTTCTCGCCCTACCAGTTCAATCCGTTCAACTTCAATCCCTTGCGAGAGGCCCTGACCAGCGTCGTCGACTTCGCCGTCCTGCGCGAGCGATCGCCGATCAGCCTCTATGTATCGGCGACGGCGGTGCGCAACGCGCAGAGCCGGATCTTCCGCACCGCGGAACTCACCGCCGAGCACCTGCTCGCCTCGGCCTGCCTGCCGCAGCTCTTCCAAGCCGTCGTCATCGACGACGAGCCCTATTGGGACGGCGGCTATCTCGCCAATCCGGCGCTCTGGCCACTGTTCTACGACCAGACGCCCGGCGACATCCTGGTGGTCAACCTCAATCCGTTCGTGCGCAAGGAGACTCCCAAGACGCCAGCCCAGATCCTCGATCGCCTGAACGAGATCACCTTCAACGCCAGCCTGGTCTCGGAATTGCGCGCCGTCGCCTTCGTCCAGAAGCTCATCGGCGAGGGCCTGCTGACCGAGAAGGCCGAAGGGCGCTATCGCGACATCCGGATCCACGCCATCGGCGCCGACGCCTGGCTGGCTGATCTTAGCCTGGAGTCCAAGTTCGACACCGACTGGAGCTTCCTCGTCGACCTGATGCGCCGCGGCCGTCGCGCCGCCGGCGCATGGCTCGAAAAGGGACTTCCCGACATCGGCGTCCGCTCCAGCGCCAAACTCGCCGGGCAGTCACCGTGGCCGGCGCACGCTTGACGCATGGCGGCGCTCGCACGATCAAACGCCATGGCGGTCTACACCGATATCGGCGACGGCGAACTGGAGGCGTTCCTCGCCAACTATGATCTCGGCGCGGCCTTGGCCTTCAAGGGCATCGCCGAAGGCGTGGAGAACTCCAACTACCTGCTGGAGACCGAACGGGGACGCTATTTCCTTACCATTTACGAACGCAGGGTGCGGGCGCAGGATCTGCCGTTCTTCCTGGGCTTCATGCAGCATCTGGCGCGGCAGGGCTTCCCAAGCGCGACTCCCGTCGCCGACCGCGCCGGACGGCTGTTCGGCGAGATCCGCGGCAAGCCGGCGGCAATCGTCACCTTCCTCACCGGGCTGTCGGTGCGGCGGCCCGGCGTGGACCATTGTCGCGAGGCCGGCGAGGGCCTCGCCTGGCTGCACCAGGCCGGCGCGGGCTATCCGGGCGCCCGGCGCAACGATCTCGGTCGCCACTCCTGGCCAGGGCTGTTCGAGCCGCTGCGCGGCGCGGCCGAGGCGCTCAAGCCTGGGCTCGCCGCCGCGGTCGGGGCCGACGTGGAGCTGCTGCAGGCGAAATGGCCGGCCGCCTTGCCGCAGGGCCTGATCCACGCCGACTATTTCCCAGACAACGTCTTCTTCCGCGCCGGCCGGTTCGCCGGCGCCATCGACTTCTATTTCGCCGCCCGCGACGTGCTCGCCTACGATGTCGGGATCGCCCTCAACGCCTGGTGCTTCGAGCCGGACGGAAGCTTCAACGTCACCGCCGCCAGGGCCTTCGTCGTCGGCTACGAGCGGCGCCGCCCCATGAGCGCCGGGGAAAAGAGCGCCCTGCCCGTCCTCGCCCACGGCGCGGCGATGCGGTTCTTCCTGACCAGGCTACATGACTGGGGACCGACGCCGCCGGGCGCGCTGGTGCGGCCGAAGGATCCGTTGGAATACGAGCGCAAGCTCGCCGTGCATCGCGCCGGCGTGGCGATCTTCGAGCCCTGCCCGTGACGCCGGGAGTGGTGATCTACACCGATGGCGCCTGCCGCGGAAACCCGGGACCTGGCGGTTGGGGGGCGGTGCTGATGTCGGGCGCCCACGAGCGCGAAATCTGGGGTGGCGAAGCGGCCACCACCAACAACCGCATGGAACTGACCGCCGCCATCGAGGCGCTCGCGGCGCTGAAGCGGCCGTGCCGGGTCGAGCTGCACACCGACAGCCTCTATCTGCGCAACGGCGTCAGCGAGTGGCTGGCGCGCTGGAAGGCGCGCGGCTGGAGGACCCTGAGCAAGGGCGCGGTGAAGAACGAGGATCTGTGGCGCCGGCTCGACGAGGCGCGGGCGTGCCATGAGGTGAATTGGCGCTGGGTCAAGGGCCACGCCGGCCACGAGTTCAATGAACGCGCCGACGCCTTGGCGCGGCGCGGCCTTGAAGAGATCGAGGCGAAGCTATAGTTTGATATCGAATGATTTCGTTCACTGACGAACGATATGCCTGAGCCCAGCGAACTTGCCGAAGTTGAATGCCTGGCGCAGATTGGCCAGATCGCCCGGCTGGCGACGTCGCGCCTCGATCGCCTCCTGCCCGCCGGGCTCTCGGCGGCCGGCCTCGAGGCGCTCAGGCGCCTGGGAGAGCGGACCGAGCCCGCATCGCCGCTGGCGCTGGCGCACGCCTTGCACCTTTCCAAGGCCGCGATCAGCTCCACCCTCGAGAAGCTGGCGGCGCGCGGCTGGATCCTGATCGAGGCCGATCCCCGCGACGGGCGGCGCAAGCTGGTCAGCCTGACGCCGGCTGGCTGGGCCGCATGGCGTGCGGCGATGGCGGCGACGCGCCCGGAGCTGGAGGCGCTGCGCGCGGCGTTCCCAAGGGCCGAATTCGAGGCGGCGCTGCCGTTCCTGCGCCGGCTGCGGACATGGCTGGCGCACGTAGCTGCACGGGACGGCGCCGAACTTGCTCCAGACCGCCCATGAGCCGAGCCATAGAGCCAATCCGGCCCGCGCGGGCGGTCCCGCGCCGGCGGCGCGAGGACGGCGCGGCGACGGAGGTCGTGGAGATCGCCGATTTGCGCACCAGCGTCGCGGCGCCCAGGGCGGCGCCGTCGCCGCGTGGCCCTGAGCATCCTTCCGCCAACGTCGAGGCGCATCTCCTGGCCCAGAACGCCGAGGCGCGCGGCCTGCGCGGCGGCCCCGAACGGCTGGGCGCCGCGCGCAGCGTCTATCTGGGAATCGAGTTCTCAGGTCCAAACGATCGGCGTCCGCGCAAGGGGATGATCGCGAAGCGCGAGGCTTGAACGGCCCTGTGGACGGCGCGGCTCAGTCCGGGGTCGCCGCCGCGGGCTCGAGCGGCGCATCGCGCGGCGTGACCAGGCGTCCGAGCTTGGGCTTCAGCCAGCGCTCGAAGTCGTCGACGAACTCGTAGACGGTCGGCGCCAGCACCAGCGACAGCGCCGTCGAGGTGATCAGGCCGCCGATCACCGCCACCGCCATGGGCTGGCGGAACTCGTGCCCCTGGCCCAGCCCCATGGCGGTCGGCAGCATGCCCGCCATCATGGCGAAGGTGGTCATGACGATCGGCCGCGCCCGCTCGCGGCAGGCCTCGAGCAGCGCCTCGCGCTGGCTGGCGCCGGCCCGCTCGCGCTCGATGGCGTATTCGACCAGCAGGATGGAGTTCTTGGCGGCGATCCCCATCAGCATGAAGAGCCCGATCATCGAGGGAATCGACAGCTCCGAGCGCCAGATCAGCAGCGCCACCATGGCGCCGGCGATGCTGAGCGGCAGGGCCGAGAGGATGGTCACCGGTTTGAAGAAGCTGCCGAACAGCAGCACCATCACCCCATAGACGAGCCCGATTCCGGAGAGGATCGCCACGCCGAAGCCGACGAACAGCTGGTTCTGCGCCTGCTGATTGCCGATGTTGCGCTCCAGCGTCACGCCGGGCGGCAGGTGTCGGATGATCGGCAGATTGCCCACCTCCTGGTTGGCCTGGCTGAGCGCCGCTCCCTTGGTGAGATCGGCCTCGATGACGATGTCGTCCTTGCGGTTGTAGCGATCGATCTCGGCAGGGCCGGCCTGGAAATACACGTCGGCGACGCTGTCGAGCGTGGTCAGCCCGCCGTTCGCCGTCGGCACGCGCATGGCCTTCAGCGTCGCCAGGTCGTCGCGCGCGCTCTCCGGCAGGCGCACCCTGATCGGTATGCGCCGATCGCCGAGGTCGAGCTTGGGCACGTTGGCGTCGATATCGCCCACGGTGGCGATGCGGGCGACCTGGGCGATGGTGTCGGCGTCGACGCCCAGACGGGCCGCGTCGTCGGGACGGGGACGGATGATCAGCTCCGGCGCCGGCGGCGACGCGGCGGGGCGGGGGTCGGCGAGGGCGGGCAGGCCGGCCATCTGCTGCTGCAGCTTCAACGCCGCCAGATCCAGGCCGCGGCCGCTGGAACTCGACAGATATTCGAAGATGGTGCTGCCGCCGAAACCCGAACCCTCGAAGGTGACCTGCGCGTCGGGGATGGCGTGCAGAGCCGGGCGCAGGCGGTCGCGGATCTGCGCCACCGTCGGGCGACCGCTTGGCTTCAGGATTGCGATGGCGACACCGGTATTGACGCCGCCGGCGCTGGCGAAGCCGCCGCCGGCGCTGGCGCCGCCGCCCGAGCCGATGGAGGTGAACACATGTTCGGTCTCGGGCTGGCGCTTCAGCAGCGCCGCCAGACGCGACATGGCCAACTGGGTGTCCTGAAGCGTCGCGCCCGGCGGGCCGTTCAGGTCCACCTGATAGAAGTTCGGGTTGCCTTCCGGTTGCAGGCCCTTGGGGACCACGAAGAGCGCCAGCACCACCGAGACCAGGAAGATGGCCGCGCCGAGGCTCGCCGAAGCGATGCGATGGTCCAGCGCCCAGCCAAGCGTCGCCGTATAGAAGCGCGGCAGCGGCGCGCGCGGCCGCGCCGGCTTGGGTTTCAGGAAATACGCGGCCAGCAACGGGGTCAGCAGCCGCGCCACCACCAGCGAGAACAGCACGGCCACCGAAACGGTCAGGCCGAACTCGCGGAAGAATTGGCCGGGGATGCCCGGCATGAACGAGACCGGGGTGAACACGACGATGATCGCCGAGGTGGTGGCCACCACCGCCAGCCCGATCTGGTCGGCGCCCTCCATGGCCGCGGCGTAGGGCCGGACGCCGGCGTGGACGCGCTTTTCGATGTTCTCGATCTCGACGATGGCGTCGTCCACCAGGATGCCGATGACGAGGGTAAGCGCCAGCAGGGTAACGACGTTGAGCGAGAAGCCCGCCAGCGCCATGAAGGCGAAGGTAGGAATCAGCGACACCGGCATGGCGATCGCGGTCACCGCAGTGGCCCGCCAGTCGCGCAGGAACAGAAACACCACCAGCGCCGCCAGCGCCATGCCCTCCAGCATGGTCTCGCGCGTGGCGGCGAAGCTGCCGCGAGTCTCGTCCACGGTGGAGACGATCTTGCGAATGCGGATTTGCGGGTTCGTGGCGGGCGCGCCGCCGCCGAACAGGCCGGGCCGAGCGCCGTGCACCATCCGGTCCAGCGCCGCATCGACGCCGTCCTCGGTGCTCACGTCGCTGGCCTCCTGGGTCTTGGTGACCTGGAAGCCCACCACCGGGCGCCCGTCGTAGCGGGCTTCGGCGCGGATCTCGGCGGTTCCATCGCCCACCTCGGCGACATCGGAGAGCTTGACGTAGCGGCCGCCGGCGGCCGGCAGGGCGAGGTTGCGAATCTGGTGGACGTTCACCGCCGCGCCCAGCACGCGCAAGGTTTGTTCGCGATGGCCGACGTCGACGCGGCCGCCGGACTCGTCGATGCTGACGTTGTTGAGCGCCTGGTTGATCGTGGGCGCGGTGACTCCCTGGGCCGCCATGCGGACCGGATCGACGATCACGTTGATCTCGCGGTTCACCCCGCCGACGCGCTGCACCTGGGCGACGCCAGGCACGCCCTGCAGCGTGCGCGCTATGTCGTTGTCGACCAGCCACGACAGCTGCGCGTCCGACATGCTGACGCCCGGCGCGGGGCTGACCGCATAGGTGACGATCGGCTGGCCCTCGATGTCGAAGCGCGTCACCGTGGGCGGATCGATCTCGCGCGGCAGCTGGGCCCGTTCCTGCTCGACCTTGGCGCGGACGTCGTCCGTCGCCTTCATCATGTCGGTGCCGATGTTGAACTGGATGCGGGTGTCGGACTCGCCCTGGGTGATGTCCGAGGAGATGGCGTTGACGTTGGTGAGGCTTTGGAGCGCGTCCTCCAAAGGACGCGTCACCTGGGTCTTCAGCTCCGAGGGCGCGGCGCCGTTCTGAGTCACGGTGACCACCACCACCGGGAAGTCGATGTTGGGGAAGTTCTTCACCGGCAGCAGGAAGTAGGAAAACACGCCCGCGATGACGAGGGCGATGAACAGCACCGCCACCGGCACCGGATTGCGGATCGCCCAGGCGGAGATGCGAAGCTGGCGCACGCCGCCGCTCATCGCGCCGCGCCGCCCCCCTGTTCCCACACCGGCGCGACATAGTCGCCAGGCAGGAGCTGGGCGGCGGCCTTGGCGACCACCACCGATCCGGGCGGCGGCCCTACGAGCAGTTCGACCCAGCCGCCGCCGCGCTCGCCGGTGCGCACCGGCTGCTGCCTCACTCGCCCGTGCGGTCCCACCACCATCACCGAGGCGCCGTCGGCGTCATAGCGGATCGCGCTTTCCGGCAGGGCGGGAACGGCGCGCGAGCGATCGACGAAGGTCGCCTTGGCGAAGCCGCCGGCGCGGATGTCCGGCCGCACCGGCAAGGCGATCCGCACCGTGCCCAGGCGCGAGGTGGAATCCACCCGCGGGCTGATCAGGCGCACCGTGCCGGCGACCTTGGCGTCGTCGGCCAGTGTCACCGTCGCGTCGAGGCCCTTGCGTATCTGGGCGAAGTCGGCCTCGGCCACGTCCGCCCACAACTCGATCCTGCCATTCTGAGCGATGCGGAACCAGGGCGTCGTTCCGCCCGAAATGTCGCCTGGCCGCACCGAACGCTGGATGACGAGACCAGCGACCGGCGCGCGCACGGTGAGATGGGCGAGGCGCGTCGCCATCTCCTGCACCGCCGCGGCCTGGGCGCCCACGGCGGCTCGGGCGTCCTCGGCGGCGAAGGTGCGGGCCTGCAGCTGCTCCTCGGAAAGGACGCCCTTGCCCTCCAGCCCGCTGACCCGCGCGGCTTCGGCCTGCCGCTGACGGGCGGTGTCCTCCTGCTCGACCAGCAGAGCGCGCTGCTGGGCGAGCTGGGCGTCGAGGATCGAGGTATCCATGACGGCGAGCGGCTGGCCGGCCTTCACCCAGGCGCCCTCGTCGACCAGCACCTTGGCGACTCGATAGCCGGCGAGATCGGCGCTGACCGCCACCTCCTGGCGCGGCGTCAGCACGCCGGAGGTGACGAGGCCGCCGGAGATGGGGCGCAGCTCCACCCGGACCACGCTGACGGCGCGCGTCTCACGCCGCGGCGGCGGCGAAGCGGCCGGCGCCTGGCATCCTGCCAGGGCCAGCGCGACCGTCAGGCTCGACAGCGCGGCAAGCCCAAGGGCCAGAGCGGCGGCAAGTCCCCTCCTCATCGTCATGGCGCTCGTCTCGCCTGGGCGGGGCCGGGCGCCCCATAGCCCCATCCGCCGCCGAGCGCGTTATAGACCTGCACCGCCCGGCGCAACGCCTGGACGCGCTCGGCGGTCAGCGCGGCGCGATCGGTGCGCCAGTCCTGCTCGGCCGTGAGCGCGGTGGTCAGGTCGTCGACTCCGGCCTGGTAGCCGAGCTTGGCGGCCTCGTACGCCCGGTGCGCCCGCACCTCGCCGTCGTTCAGCACGACGAGGCGCTGCTCGTCGGCGGCGAGGCTGACGAGGGCGTCCTCGGCGTCGCCATAGGCGCTCTGCACCGCCTTTTCGTAGGCGATCACCGCCTGCTCGGTGCGCGCGCCCTGCGCCTTGGCGTCCTGCAGCAGCCGGGGAATGTCGAGCACCGGTTGATCGAGGCCGACGCCATAGGACCAGTAGCTGGTGGCGGTGGTCTGCTGCTGGGGGAAGAGCAGCAGCGGCACGATGCTCGCCACGCCGATGCCGGGCGCGACGGTGCGGGCCAGGCCCGCCGCCGGCTGCAGCACCAGATTGGGGAAGATCTGCTCCTTGGCGAGCTTGGTGCGCAGCGCCGCTGCGCGCATGCGCCAGTCGGCCTCGCGCACGTCGGGCCGGCGGGCCAGCAGTTCGCCCGGCACCGCCCTCGGCACCGGGGGCGGGTCGGGCACGTCGGCGCTCACCGGCAGATCCTCCACCGGCTCGATGCCGCGCCCGACCAGGATCAGCAGTTCGCGCTGGGCGACGTGCAGCTGGGCCGCGAGGCTCTCGGCCTGCGACTTGGCCTGGTCGAGCTGGCCGGCGATGCGGTCGGCGTCCGACGTCGGGCCAAGGCCGAGGCTCGCCTTGGTGTCGGCGATGCCGAGGAGCTCGGACTCGATCTTCACGCTGACGTCGGCGTCGGCGAGCTGGATGGCGAGCCCGCGGGCCTGGAAATAGCTGTCGGCGACGTTTGCCACCAAGGTGGCCCGCGCGCCCTCGACGTTGAATCGGGTGGCGGCATAGTCGGCGGCGAGGGCGTGGCGCTGGGTGGCGAGGCCGCCCAGGAAGTCCAGCTCCCACGATACCTTGAAATCGGCGACGTCGCTCTCGCTCACGCCGCCGACCGGAACCAGCGACGAGGGCGGCGCGCCGATCGGCGAGGTGTGCTTCTTGGAGGCCGAGCCGGTGATGTCGCCGGTGGGGTAGGTCTGCCAGACGCCGCTGGCGCGCGTCGCGCCGGCCTCGACGAGGCGCGCCTCCTGGGTCCTCGCATCGGGGCTGAGGCGCAGGGCGTCGCGCTCCAGCCCGTCGAGTTCCGGATCGCCGAAGATGGTCCACCAGGTGTCCAGCGCCTCCGGCGCCAGGATCGCGGTTCCCGGCGGCGCTTCGTATGCGGCCGGCAGGGCGAGGTCCGGCTTGCGCGCGCCGGTGGAGCAGGCGCAGAGCGCCAGCGCCGCGGCGAGCGCGATCGAGGCCTTCGCCGGCTGGCCGCTCTTCACCAACTCCGTGCCCCTGAGGCATGACGCGCGCGACGAATCATGAGGGATGATAAAGCAAAGCTCGCCGCCAAGCTCGCCCCCGCCCGATCTATGCCATGCCGATGGGCGCAAACCATTGCATCGCCGTCATGAGAGCCGCGCGCGCAAGGCCGCGGCCCCGCTGCTTATTGCCGCGCCCGCACGCTTGCCGCTAAAGGCTCGGCGCCGGCAATCCTCGGAGAACCGCATGGCGGGCGACATCAGGCTGGGCGTCGGCGGCTGGGCCTTCGAACCCTGGCGCGGCGTCTTCTATCCGCCCGGGCTGAAGCAGAAGGAGGAACTCGCCTATGCGAGCCGCCGCCTGACCGCGATCGAGATCAACGGCACCTATTATTCGACCTTCAAGCCGCAGAGCTGGCGCAAGTGGCGCGAAGAGACGCCCGAGGGCTTCGCCTTCGCCGTCAAGGGCTCACGCTTCACCACCAACCGCCGGGAACTCGCCGGCGCGGGCGAGTCTCTCGAGCGATTTTTCGCTCAGGGCATGGCCGAACTGGGGGATCGGCTGGGGCCGATTCTGTGGCAGCTGCCGCACACCAAGAAGTTCGATCCGGACGATCTCGCCGGCTTCTTCGAGCTGTTGCCGAGATCCCTCGACGGCAGGCCGCTGCGCCACGCGCTGGAGCCGCGACACGCCAGCTTCCGCACGCCGGACTACCCCAGGCTGCTGCGCAAGCATGCGATCGCCAACGTCTACGCGCGCCACCAGCGCTATCCCGAGATCGCCGACGTCACCGCGCCGTTCGTCTACGCGCGCCTGCAGACCGGCTCGGACGCCGTCGAAACCGCCTATCCGCCCGCCGAACTCGACGCCTGGGCCGAGCGGCTGCGGGCGTGGGCCGCGGGCGGCGCCCCGGCCGACCTGCCGCGCCTGGACCCCGCCGGCGCCCCGCCGGACGAGGCGCGCGACGTTTTCGCCTTCATCATCCACGAAGGCAAGGTCCGCGCCCCCGCCGGGGCGATGGCGCTGATCGAGCGGGTGCGGCGTCCGATCGATGCCGCGTGATATTCCGATTTTCGAGGCGCGCCCGATGTCCGCTCCTGTTGGCGGCCTGACCTAGGGTGAACATTGATCGGCGGCGGGTTTTGCGCGCCAATGGCGGCCGGTCCATGCCCGATCAGGAGTGCGCCATGCGCAAGCTCGCCGACCGATACCCCTTCCCAGCCGCCGAGGGCTCGCACTGGTCAGTGCCCCAGAACTACGACGTCACCTTCAACTGGGACTACGACGAGGGCCGGGCCGCCATGATGGGTCTCTACCGCAAGGGCGTGGAGATGCAGTGGAACGCCGAGACGCGCATCGACTGGTCGCAGGAACTCGACGAGGAAAACCCGGAGCAGCTCCCCGAGGAGATGCTGCCCATCTCCGGCATGGCCGAGTACGAGGCGATGCCGGCCAAGGAGAAGGCGCGGGTGCGCCGCCACTTCCAGGCCTGGCAGATCAGCCAGTTCATGCAGGGCGAACAGGGCGCGCTGGTCTGCGCCGCCAAGATCGTCACCCAGGTGCCCGACATCGATTCCAAGTTCTACGCGTCGACCCAGGTGATCGACGAAGCCAGGCACGTCGAGAGCTACAAGCGCCTGCTGGAGAAGTTCGGTGTCGCCTATCCGATGACGCCGCCGCTGCAGGAGCTGATCGACCAGGTGCTGCGGGATTCGCGCTGGGACATGACCTATCTTGGCATGCAGGTGGTGATCGAGGGGCTGGCGCTCGCCGCCTTCCAGCAGATCCGCGACAACGCCCAGAACCCGCTGGCCGCGGCGGTCAACGCCTATGTGATGCAGGACGAGAGCCGGCATGTGGCCTTCGGGCGGCTGGCCTTGCGCGACTACTATCCCACGCTCACCCAGAAGGAGCGCGACGAGCGCGAGCAGTTCCTGCTCGAGGCCTGCTACCTGATGCGCGACCGGTTCGATTCCGTCGAGGTCTGGAAAACCCTCGGCCTCGATCCCGCCAGGTGCGCCGAGCACATGTACGATTCAGGGCTGATGCAGCAGTTCCGCTCGTCGCTCTTCGCCCGCATCGTGCCGATCGTGAAGGACATCGGCCTCTGGGGCCCGATCATCCGCAAGGGCTACGAGGACATGGGCATCATCGGCTACGCCGCAACCGATGTTCAGGCCCTCCAGGACTCCGACGACAGCATCGCGAGGGAGTTCGATGCGCGCCGCAGCTACGTCGAGCACGTGGTGGACCGCGCCCGGGCGATGCAGAACGCCTGACCTTGGCGAGCCGCTCGGCGGGCTCGAGCGAGCGGATCGCCGCCCCGTGAGCGCGGCCGCGGGCCGCAGCTACGCGCGCAACAGGTTCGCAGGGCCGTGCGCCACGAAGTTCGGCAAGGCGCCTTGACCTACGTACGGGAACGGCGGCGCGGTCGGCGCCAGACGCGGCCGGAGGAGCGAGCGCCGATGACTCCCGACGATCTGATGTTCAAGCCGGACGCCATGAACGGCCAGCGGATCCTGATCACCGGCGGCGGCACCGGGCTCGGGAAGGCGATGGCCGAGGGCCTGCTGATGCTCGGCGCCGAGGTCTACATCTGCGGCCGGCGCGGCGGCGTGCTCGAGGAAGCGGCGGGCGAGCTGATGGGCGCGCATGGCGGCAAGGTGGTCCCGCTCGCCTGCGACATCCGCGTTCCCGAGGCCATCCGCGAGATGCTGGACCGGGCCTGGGCGGAGGGACCCTTGACCGGCCTCGTCAACAACGCCGCCGGCAACTTCATCAGCCGCACTGAAGACCTCTCGCCGCGCGGCTTCGACGCCATCGCCAACATCGTCTTCCGCGGCTCCTTCTTCGTCACGCTCGACTGCGGCAAGCGCTGGCTCGCCGAGAAGCAGAAGGGCTCGGTGGTCTCGATCCTCACCACCTGGATCTGGCACGGCGGCCCCTTCACCGTACCCTCGGCGATGTCCAAGGCCGGCCTCAACGTGATGACCCAGTCGCTCGCGGTGGAGTGGGCCAATCGCGGCATCCGCTTCAACGCCATCGCACCGGGGCCGTTTCCCACCGAGGGCGCCTGGGCGAGACTCAATCCCGGCGGCTCGCGCGGCGAGAGAAGTTCCGGCAACCCCATGGGCCGGGTCGGGCGCATGCCCGAACTCGCCAATCTCGCCGCCTATCTGCTGCACCCCTTGTCCGAATACGTGAACGGCCAGACCATCGCCATAGACGGCGGCGCCTGGCTCGCCGGGGGCGGCGGCATGGCCGGCATGCGAAACTGGACCGACGAGCAGTGGGAAGCGGCCAGAACGGCGATCCGCGGCGCGAACGAGCAGGACCGGGCTAAGCGCACGGTCTGAAGCCAAGCGCGCGTCGCTCCAGCATGGTCAATGAAACCTTAAGCCCCGGCGCGCGACCTTGCGGGCGTGCGCCGGGCCATCCTGATCCTCCTCGCCGTTCCCGCCGTGGCCCTCGCCCAGGGCGGCGCGCCCACTCATGGCGCGCGGACCGGTGGCGCCGCTCCGGCCGCCAGGCCGGCGGCGGCTACTGCGCCTGGCTGGGCGGCCCCGCCCGGTCCGACCCCCGAACCGGGTGCGTGCCAGATGAGTTGCGCCCGCACGCGCTATGTCTGCGAGGCCGGGTCCGACGGCGATTGCGGCGGCGCCTGGAGCCGCTGCGTGGCTGGCTGCGCCCTGCCTAACCTGGATCCCGGCGTCTCCACCGCGCCCTGAAACAACGCCGAGGGCGCCGGTGGACTTCGGGCGCGCGGCGCCCGATCCTAGGTCATGGCCGAAGTCGCCTATCTCATCGCCGGCAAGCGCGAGCAGACCAAGCTCGCCAACCGCCAAGCCATCCTCGATGCGGCGCGGACCGTGTTCGGCGAACTCGGCTACGACGTCGCGACGGTGCGCGACATCATCCGGCGCACCGGCCTGTCGGTCGGCGCCTTCTACAACTACTACCGCTCCAAGGAGGAAGTGTTCGAGGCGCTCGCCGACGACGGCGCCCGGCGGTTTCGCCCCATCCTGCACGCGCAATACGAAAGGGCGACGGACTTCGAATCCTACCTGCGCGGCGCCATCCGCGCCTATTTCGACTTCATCGTCGCCGAGGAGGCGCTCTGGGGCCAGAGCCGGCCTTCGCGCGAGGCGAACCCCTACACGCGCAACACCCCGGAGATCCTGGCTGTGCACGAAGAGGTGCGGACCGCCTTTGCCGGCGTCATGGAGCGTGGCCTCGCGCCGCGCGTCGATCTGGACTACCTCGCCACCGCCTGCATCGCCATCGCCCGCGAGGTCGGCGAGAAGATGGTGGGCCGCACCCCGGCCGACGCCGCGGGCGCCACCGAGTTCTGCGTGCGGCTGATTCTCGGAGGCCTTGCCGCCCTGCCGCGCGCGGAGCCTTGAGGCGTGGCCGATGCGGCGATCCGGCGAGCCATGCTGAAGGGCGCGCTCTCGCTGCCGCGCCCGATCCTGCGGCTCGCCTCCGGCGGCGCGGCGGTCTACCGCGGCGGGCGCACGCTCGACCCGGGTCTGCAGTTCCTCGCCCATCGAGGGCGTCGCCTGCGGCCGCTCGAGGCCCTGACGCCCCAGGAGGCGCGCTCGGCGGCGGCGGCCCGTCTGCGGCTGGTCGAGGGCGGGCGCGAGCCCGGCGTGGCCTGCGAGCCGGTCGCCATCCCCAGCCCCGCCGGGGAGATCGCGGCGCGCTGCTACCGGCGCGCCGGTCAGGATCTCGAGGCGCCGCTGCTCGTCTGGGCGCATATGGGGGGCGGGGTGATCGGCGACCTGGAGACGGCGCATGCGTTCTCCTCGCTGCTCGCCGGCGCCGCCCGCTGCGCGGTGCTCTCCGTCGACTATCGCCTCGCGCCCGAGCACCGGCGCCCCGGCGGCCTGGAGGATGTCCTGGCCGCCTATGCCTGGGCGAGGCGCAACGCCGGGCGGTTCGGCGCGCCGGACGGCCGGGTGGCGATCGGCGGCGAGTGCATGGGCGCAGACTTCGCCGCCGTCCTGTGCCAGGAGATGAAGCGCCTGGGCGAGCCGCAGCCGACGCTGCAGCTGCTGCTCTGCCCGATCGTCGACGTCGCCAGCGAGACTCAATCGATGCATGTGCATGCCGAGGCCTGGCCGTTGTCGCGCAGCCTGCTGGACTGGTTCGTCGGCCACTTGATGGCCCCCGAGGACGACCCCGCCGATCCGCGGCGATCGCCGATCCGGAGCATCGATCTCCGCGGCCTCGCCCCGGCCGTGATCGCCACCGCAGGCTTCGATCCCCTGGCCGACCAGGGCGAGGCGTACGCCAGGCGCCTGCAGGCGGCGGGCGTCCCGGTCACCTACCGCTGCTACGACGCCCTCGCGCATGGGTTTTCCGCCTTCACGGGAGCGGTCCCGGCGGCAGACGCCGCCTGCCGCGAGATCGCTGGCCTGTTGCGCGGCGCCTTCGAAGCGAGCCTCGCCTGATGCGCGCCCTCGTGGTCGAGGCGCTGGCGCCGGACTACGCCGGCTGCGTGCTGAAGCAGCTGCCGACGCCCGATCCGGGACCCGGCGAGGTGCTGGTGGAGGTGCGCGCCGCCGCGGTCAATTTCCCCGATCTGCTGATGACGCGCGGCGAATATCAGCACAAGCCGCCGCTGCCCTTCATCCCTGGACTGGAGATGGCGGGCGTGGTCGCGGCGCTGGGCGAGGGCGTGACGCGCTGGAAGCCGGGCGACGCCGTGGCCGGCGGCGCGCGCGTCGGCGGCTTCTCCGATGTTGCGCTGGCTTCGGCGGCGGCGCTGAGGCCCAAGCCAGAGCGGCTCTCGTTCAGCCAGGCCGCGGGGTTCGGCGCGGCCTATCTCACCGCCTACGTCGCGCTGGTGCGGCGCGCCCGGGCGCAGCCGGGCGAATGGGTGCTGGTGCATGGCGCGGCCGGCGGGGTCGGCCTCGCCTGCGTCGATCTCGCCAAGGTGCTGGGATGCCGGGTGATCGCGGCCTCGGCCTCGCCGGAGAAACTGAAGGTGGTGGCTCAGGAATACGCGCCCGACGCGGTGGTCGACGTCAGCGCCGGCTTTCGCGAGCGCGTCAAGGAGATCACCGGCGGGCGCGGCGCCGACGTCATCTACGATCCGGTCGGCGGCGACGTCTTCGACGAGAGCGTGCGCTGCATCGCCTTCGACGGGCGCCTTCTGGTGGTGGGCTTCACCTCGGGACGCATCCCCAGCGTCTCGGTCAACATGCCGCTCATCAAGGGCTTCTCGGTCATGGGGGTGCGCGCCGGCGAATATGGCCGCCAGTTTCCCGAGAAGGGGCGCGAAAACGCCGCCGCGATCTGGACGATGGCGGCCGAGGGCGTCCTGAAACCGCGGGTGCACCGGGAATACGCCCTCGACGACTGGCGGGCGGCGTTCGAGTCCCTGGCCGGGCGCAGCGTCATCGGCAAGGCGGTGATCCGCCCCTGAGCGCGCCCGACCCTGCGCCGCCGCTCCGGTCCATCCAGGCGCTGCGCGGCCTGGCGGCGGTTTCTGTCGTCGTCTTCCACGCCTTCCAATGGTTGAACGATCAGTTCTGGATCGGCGCGGCCGGCGTCGACGTCTTCTTCGTCATCAGCGGCTTCATCATCTGGCAGGTGAGCGCCGGGCGCGAATCCAGTCCCGCCGCCTTCGCCTGGCGTCGCCTGACCCGCGTCGCGCCGGCCTACTGGCTGATGACCGGCCTCGTCGCCGCCATCGCGCTGGCCGATCCTGCGTTCCTGCCGCAGGTCGCGGTCACGCCCAGCCATCTGGCGCTGTCGCTCGCCTTCATCCAGCATCTCGACCCCTACGGACGCGCCTTCCCGCTGCTGCCGCCAGGTTGGACCCTGAACTACGAGGCGCTCTTCTACGTGATCGTCGCCGCGGCCCTCGTCGCCCCCGGACCGGCGCGGTTCGCGATCGTCGTCGCCGCGCTGGGCGCGATCTGCGCGGCAGGCTTCATCGATCCGCCCCTCTATGGCCTGGGCGCCAATCTGATGCTGCTTCAGTTCGCCGCCGGCGCCTGGCTCGGGCGCCGGCGGCTGCTGAAACGGCGCATCGAGCCGGGTGCGGGCCTGGTGTTCGCCGCGCTGGGGCTCGGCTTTTTCGCGGTTCTGTTCGTCACCGGCTTTCATGGCGGCTTCTGGCGCGAGCTCCTGCGGCCGTTCCTGTGGGGCGTCCCGGCGGCGATGCTGGTGGCCGGCGCGGTCGCCGTCGAGGATGGCTGGCGTCTCCAGGTTCCGCGCCCGCTGGTGCGCCTGGGCGACGCCTCCTACGCCATCTATCTGTGCCATCTGCCGGCGACCGCCTTCGTCGCTCACGCGCTGGGCCTGCGGCCGGCGATCGCCTTCGTCCCCGCCGCGCTCGCCGCATCGCTCGCGGCCGGGCTGGCCTTCCACTTCGCCGTGGAGAAGCCCCTGATCGCGGCGTTCAGGGCGCTGCCACGCGCGTCGGCCCCGGCCTGCCGCTCCGCCGCGCCGTGACAGACAGGCGGAGTGGCTTTGTTCACACTTGCCCGGGCAGGAATCTCCCTTTCGCGTCCAGTCGAGGCAAGCCCGCATTGGCCGCCGCGCCGCATCCACCGTCCCTGAACGCGTCCGAGCCGGCGCCCACCCTGGGTCTCGCGGGGTTCGCCCGCAGCGTCTTCGCCGGCGCCGACCTGACGCAGGCCTGGGACGCCCTGTTGGCGCGCTGCGCCGCAACGCCGGACGACGCCGGCGCCATGCTCGATCTCTCCACCATCCTGCAACTCGTCGGCCGAGGCGAGGAGGGCCTGGCGCTGCAGGCCGACGCGCTGCGCCGCCGGCGCCTCTACCGCCGGGTGCTCGGCAGTGGCGAGGGACCGCGGCTGCTCGCCTTGATGGCGCCCGGCGACCTGATGGCCAATACACCGCTGGAGTTTCTGCTGGGAGGCTGGAGCGGTCGCCTCGATCTCTTCTTCGTCGACGCCGCCGCGCCGGCGCCCGCCGATCTGCCCGAACACGACCTCGCCATTCTCGCCATCGGCGAATCCGACGCCAGCGAGGCGGCGCTGCTGGCCCTCGCGCCGGTTCTGGCGCGCTGGCCCCGACCGGTGCTGAACGGCGCGCCACAGCGCGTGCTGGCGCTGGGTCGCGATCGCGCGCCCAGGATCCTGCGCGGGATGACCGGCCTGCAGGCGCCCCCGGTGGCGCGCCTCGCCCGCGCCGACCTCCAGGCGCTCGGCGAAGGCCGGATGGACCTGGACGGCCTGTTGCCCGGCGCCGCCTTCCCGCTGATCGTGCGCCCGGTGGGCTCCCACGCTGGCAGAGGCCTCGAGAAGCTGGGCGCAGCCGGAGCGATCGGCCCTTATCTGGCGGCCCAACCCGCCGGGCGCTTCTATCTTTCGGCGTTCATCGACTACCGCAGCGCCGACGGGCTTTACCGCAAGCTGCGCGTCGCGCTGGTGGACGGGCGGCCCTTCGTCGCCCACATGGCCGTCTCCGAGCACTGGATGGTGCATTATCTCAACGCCGGCATGGCCGACGACCCCGGCAAGCGGGCCGAGGAGGCGGCGATGATGGCCGGCTTCGAGGCGTTCGCCCGGCGCCATCGGGGCGCCTTCGCAGCCCTCGCGCGAGCGGTCGGCCTGGACTATTTCGCCATCGACTGCGCCGAGGCCGCCGATGGGCGGCTGCTGATCTTCGAGGCCGACACGGCGATGATCGTCCACGACATGGACCCGCCCGGCCTCTATCCCTACAAGGCGCCGGCGATGGCTCGGCTGTTCGGCGCCTTCCAGGGCCTGGTGGCGCGCATGGCCCGCGTCTGACGGACCATCGAGCCGCTCTATCCAAGCCATCTCGTCAATCGATTGGACGGAAGGGTCGGTTGCGCCTAGGACGTGCCCGTTCGCGCGGCCCCGACCGGTCGCGCCCCAGGCTTCCAAGAGGACCGCCATGACGCTCGCATCCAGCAAGACCTTGCAGAACCTGAAGGACGCCTTCGCCGGCGAAAGCCAGGCCAACCGGCGCTACCTCTATTTCGCCCAGAAGGCCGACGTCGAAGGCTACAACGATGTCGCCGCGGTGTTCCGCTCCACGGCGGAAGGCGAGACCGGCCACGCCCACGGGCACCTCGAGTTCCTCGAGGCGGTCGGCGATCCGGCCACCGGCCTGCCCATCGGCGAAACCTCCAAGAATCTCAAGGCGGCCATCGCCGGCGAGACCCATGAGTACACCGACATGTATCCCGGCATGGCGCGCACCGCCCGGGACGAGGGCTTCGAGGAGATCGGCGACTGGTTCGAGACCCTCGCCAAGGCCGAGAAGTCGCACGCCGGCCGCTTCACCCGCGCCCTCGACACGCTGGACTAGCATCCGCCACCTCCTCGAAGGGAGAGGTGGCTGGGCGCCCGGCGCATCCGAGATGGCCCCGCGACCTTCCCACCCGACCGTTCCGCGATCTCCCCTCCCCAGTGAGGGGAGGCAGGACATCCCATGACCGACATCCCGCCCGTTGCTGCGCCGCGCGAAGGCTCTCTCGGGGCGCCGCTGCGCCACCCGATCGCCTGGCGCGACCCGGACTACTACGACCTCGCCCAGGTCGAAACCGAGATGGAGCGGGTGTTCGGGATCTGCCACGGCTGCCGCCGCTGCTTCAACCTGTGCGACAGCTTTCCGCGCCTTTTCGACATGATCGATTCAGGACCGACGGGCGAAATCGACGGCGTGGCCAAGGCCGACTACGGCAAGGTCACCGAGGCCTGCACGCTCTGCGACATGTGCTTCATGACCAAGTGCCCCTATGTGCCGCCGCATGAGTGGGACGTGGACTTCGCGCACCTGATGCTGCGCCACCGCGCCGCCAAGCGCAGGCACGAGGGGGCGGAGATCCTGCGCGAGCAACTCGGCCAGACCGATCGCAACGGCAAGCTCGCCGGCGCGGTCTCCGGCCTCGCCAACTGGGCCAGCCGCAAGGGCAACCGCCTCACCCGCCCGGCCATGGCTGCGGTGCTGGGCATCGATCCGGACGCCGAGCTGCCGCTCTACCACGCCAAGACCGCGACGGACCTGGCGAGGAACGCGCCCGCGCCCGATCCCGCCGGTCCCTCCGCCGGCAAGCGCAAGGCGGTGATCTATGCAACCTGCTTTGCCGAATACAACCAGCCCTCCACCGCCGCCGCGGCCATGGCGGTGCTGGCGCGGCAGGGCGTCGAGGCCCGGCTCGTCTATCCGGTCTGCTGCGGCATGCCCCAGCTCGAGGCCGGCGACATCGCCGAGGTGGCCAAGCGGGCGCGCGAGGTCGCCGCCGCCCTCGCGACCTGGCTGGACGACGGCTACGAGGTGGTGACCCTCACGGCGAGCTGCGGCCTGATGATGAAGTTCGAGTGGCCGCTGATCCTGCCGGAAGACGAGGCGGTGCGCCGCCTCGCCGCTTCGACGCGGGACATCTGCCAGTACGTGGTGGCGCTCGCCAAGGCCGACGGCCTGGCGCCGGGCCTCGCGCCCATCGATGGCGGCGTCACTTTGCACCACGCCTGCCACGCCCGCGCCCAGAACATGGGCGCCAAGTCCGCCGAGATGCTGCGGCTGATCCCGGGCACGAAGGTCGATCTGGTCGAGCGCTGCTCGGGCCACGGCGGCACGTTCGGGGTGATGAAGCCGACGCACGCCATCGCCGTGAAGGTCGGGCGCCCGGCGGCCCGGCTCGTGCGGCAGAAGGCCAATGCGGCGCTCTGCTCCGACTGCCCGCTCGCCTGCGAACACCTGGGCCAGCTCGTCGGCGCCGAGCTCGGGCCCGGCGCCGCGGCGCCGCTGCAGGCCCACCCGATCGAGATCCTCGCCAGAGCCTACGGCCTCGCCTGAGCCCAACATGTCCGCCGCCGAACGCCGCATCACCGCCGCCGACATCGTCCCGGACGCCGAGTTCGCCGCGCAGCGCCGGACGCGCCGCGCCGCGCTCGCGCCCGCCAAGCGGCTGCGCCGGGTGGCGCTTGGCCCCTGGTGCACGCTCTACTTCGAGAGCTTCGAGACCATGCTCTTCCAGGTGCAGGAGATGCTGCTGGTGGAAAAGGGCGGCGCGGCCCAGCTCGCGGACGAACTCGCCGCCTATAATCCCCTCGTCCCCCAAGGCGCAGAACTGGTGGCGACGGCGATGTTCGAGATCGACGATGCGGTGCGCCGCGCCCGGCTGCTCGCCCAGCTCGGCGGCGTCGAGGACTGCTTTTTCCTGCAGATCGGCGGCGAGCGCATCGGCGCAGTGCACGAGGCCGACGTGGAGCGCACCCGCGAGGACGGCAAGACCTCGTCGGTGCATTTCCTGCACTTTCCGCTGAGCCAGGCCCAGATCGCAGCCTTGCGCCGGCCGGACGCCGAGTGGGTGGTGGGCTGCGACCATCCGCTCTACCCGCACATGGCCGGGCTCGCCGCTGCGACGCGCGCAGAGCTGGCCAAGGACCTCGTTTAGCGCTACCGGCGGACGCATGAGGCTGGGAGCGGGGGTCGCGCGAGGTCGTCACCGGCCCCGCGCCTCGCCGCGACGGGGCCGCTAGCAAAAGGCGCCCGATGTTCGTCTCCTTCTTTCCGCGGCCGCGGCTGTTCTTCCCCTCGGCGGCGCTCTGGGCCGCGCTCGCGGTCGGGCTCTGGTACGGCTGGGCGCGGGCCTTGGGCGCCCGGCTGGGCTTCGCCCAGCACGGTCCGCCGGTGATCGGCATCGCCATGTTCTGGACCGGCCCGTTCCTCTGGTTCGATCTCTACTATGGGCTGGCCGTCGCCCTCTTCGCCGGCTTCTGGCGGCTGTTCGCCCCGCACCCATGGTGGCGCTGGTCGGTGCTCGGTTCGGCGCTGATCCTCTTCGTCACCTACCTGCAGGTCGAGGTCAGCGTCGGCGTCAACAACTGGTATGGGCCGTTCTACGACCTGATCCAGGCGGCGCTCGGCCACACCCGCCACATAGCGGCGTCCGAGTACTACGGCCTGCTGCTCGTCTTCCTGTGGCTGGCGCTCGCGGCGGTGTTCGTGGGCGTTCTGACCTATTTCTTCATCAGCCACTACATCTTCCGCTGGCGCACGGCGATGAACGACCACTACGTCGCCCGCTGGCCGCAGCTGCGGGGCATCGAGGGCGCCTCGCAGCGCATCCAGGAGGACACCATGCGGTTCTCCTCCACCACCGAGAGCCTGGGCCTCAGCTTCATCTCCTCGCTGATGACGCTGATCGCCTTCATCCCGGTGCTGATCGGCCTTTCGGCCCACATCACCCAGCTGCCGCTGCTGGGCGACGTACCGGGCGCGCTCGTCTGGGTCGCGGTGGTCTGGTCGATCTTCGGCACCGGCCTGCTGGCCCTGGTCGGCGTCAGGCTGCCGGGGATCGAGTTCCGCAACCAGAGGGTTGAGGCGGCCTATCGCAAGGAGCTGGTCTATGGCGAGGACGATCCCGACCGGGCCCGGCCGCCGACGCTGCGGGAACTGTTCTCGGCGGTGCGCAAGAACTACTTCTCGCTCTACTTCAATTTCGTCTATTTCAACGTGGCGCGCATCCTCTATCTGCAGACCAGCGTCATCGTGCCCTTCATCGCGCTCGGCCCCAGCATCGTCGCCGGCGCCATCACCCTGGGCGTCTTTACTCAGATCACCGCCGCCTTCGGCCAGGTGCTGTCGGCCTTCCAGTATCTGGTCAGCTCCTGGACCACGATCGTCGAGCTGCAATCGATCTACCGGCGCCTGCGCGCCTTCGAGGCGCAGATTCGCCACCAGAAGCTCTCCGGCATCGAGTATTCGCCCGACCCGGCCGACGGCGCCATGCTAGAACCGGCGCATGGCGCCGGCGCTCTCCCAGGCATGGCTCGCCGCTGACCTGGTGCTGGCGGCGCATCTGGCCGTCATCGCCTTCAACCTCTTCGGCCTCGTCGCCATCCCGCTCGGGGCGCGGCTGAAATGGAGCTTCGTGCGCCGGCCCGGCTGGCGCCTCGCGCACCTCGCCAGCCTGGCGATCGTCGCGGCCCAGGCGATCGCCGGCCGCGCCTGTTTCCTCACCATCTGGCAGGACCAGCTTGCCGGCGCGCGCCAGAGCCAGCCACTGATCATGCGCTGGGTCGATTCGGCAGTCTTCTGGCCGCTGCCGCTCTGGGTGTTCGAGGCCGTCTACGTCGCCATCTTCGCCTATGTCGTGGCGCTGTTCTGGCTCGTCCCGCCGCGCGGCTGGCGGCGGCGCGGCGCACGGTAGACGATGAGCCGCCATGGCCCTCGCATTCGTGGCGCGCTGCGCCTGCCGCTCTGGTTGTCGATCGCCGCCGCCTGGGCCGCCGCGGCCACCGTATTCGCACCGTAGTCTACGGTCGGCGGCGCCCGAAGCGACCCCCTGGCAAGAGGCGGTTCGATCAACGGGCCGTCTCGCAGGCTCGCGCGCGCAGAGTGCGGTCGCGGTCCCGCGGCCGCCCGTATTCGCACCGTAGTCTACGGCGGCCGGGCCGGCGGTCCTCGCCGGCCCGGAGGCGATGGCGGCGCTCACCGCGCCTGCGGCCGTATTCGCATCGTAGTTTACGGTGGCCGCGACCGCGCCGCAAAGAGCGGCCCCTCCAGTTCGGCGAGCGAGGGCGGCATGTTCGCTCATGGAGATCATCCTCGTCTGAACGGCGGGCGCGCGGGATGCGGCTTGCTCGGTCGCGCCCAGGGTAACCCAGCGGCGCCCCGCGTTAAGGCGGCGCTAGCCGCCCGGGGCGAAGCGCCATGGCTCGCCGCGTCGCGCCCCTTCCACCCCCGCGCCTGGCGGCGCGGCGGTCCCCGCTCGCGGGGAAGGAGTGAAGCAGGCTTCCTCCTCACCCGTGCAACGGGGGAGGCGCCCCTCGGCGCGGCAGCGCCGACGGCGGAGGGGGCTGCGGGCGATGATCAGCGAGGCGGCGGAAGGCGAGGCCGGCTTTCACGCCAGCGCGTTGGCGGCGACAAGGTCCCGGGCGCCGTTCAAATCGAAGGAGCCACGCGCAACCCGCCGGATTCCAACACTGGTGGAGCCGTGGGGAGTCGAACCCCAGACCTCCTCATTGCGAACGAGGCGCTCTACCAACTGAGCTACGGCCCCATTCCGCCGCGGGGCGCAGGGCGGCGCACTTAGAGGATGGGCGCGTTTCGCTGTCAAGGACGGCGGCCGGGATGCCGCGCGTCCGGTTCGCCTTGCCGCTGGGAGCGGCGCGCTATAGCTAGCGGGGCGGCGAAGACGGGGGTCGGACGACGATGGCGGCGCTGATCACGTTTCTCTTCATCGTCATCCACCTGCTGCTCCAGGCG
Organism: Caulobacteraceae bacterium; assembly: GCA_035532115.1. Classification (GTDB taxonomy): domain Bacteria; phylum Pseudomonadota; class Alphaproteobacteria; order Caulobacterales; family Caulobacteraceae; genus Acaudatibacter. The sequence goes on from DATKRO010000006.1 coordinate 65,825, forward strand.
GTGATCTGGATCGTCATCGCCAACGCCATCATGAGCTGGCTGGTCGCCTTCGACGTAATCAACCTGCGCAACAGGCTGGCCAGTCAGGTGGTGCATTTCCTCGATGCGGTGACGCGACCGCTGCTGCGCCCGCTGCGCCGGATCATCCCGCCGCTGGGCGGCATCGACATCACGCCGGTGATCCTGATCGTGGTGCTCGAGGCGGCGGATACGGCGCTGCTGCCCGCCCTCGCCGCCTGGCTGATCGGCCTCGGCGGCTAGAAGGCGCAGGCCGCGCCGGGAGCGCCGCTGCGGCGGCTGAAGCCAACTTGCGTCCCGGCGCGTTGTGGCTGGATGCCGCAGCCCAGCGCCACGCCAGCGCCCGGCCGTGCGCCCCGGGCCGAGCCGGCTTCGGGGCGGCGCTGGCGCGGCCCCCTGTCGCCCCTGAACTTGACGGGCGCGATCCTCGGTCTCGTCGTGCTGGCGATCGTGATCCTGGCGCTGGTGTTCCAGTGGAACTGGCTGCGCGGGCCGATCTCGTCGTGGGCCTCGGGCCGGCTGCACCGCCAGGTGCGGATCGCGGGCGACCTCAGCGTGCATCCCTGGTCCTGGACGCCGACGGCGACGGCCACGGACATCACCGTGGCCGAGCCCGCCTGGGCCGGAAAGGGGTCGATGGCGCGACTGCCGAGCCTCACCATCGGCATCGACCTGAAGAGCCTGCTGTTGCGGGGCAAGCTCGTGCTTCCCGTGGTGGACGCCGAGCACCCGGACGTCATCCTGCTGCGCGATCGCGCCGGGCGCACCAACTGGAGCTTCGGTCGGGCGACGCCGCAGCCGCTGAAACTGCCGCCGATCCGCCATTTCACCATCGACGCGGGCCGCATCCGCTTCGACGACGCCCGCCGGCGCCTGAGTTTTTCCGGCGTGGTCTCGTCCAACGAGCGGCTGATCGGCTGGGGCCGCGGTCGATTCACCCTGGTCGGCCGAGGCGTCCTGAACCGCGCCCCCTTTTCGGCGCGCATCGTGGGGGGGCCGCTGGTCGACATCGACCCGAACCGCCCCTACCCCTTCACGGCCGCCATCACCGCGGGCGCGACCCACCTCTTCGCCGCCGGCGCCCTAGCGCGCCCCTTCGACCTGAGCCGGGTTCAGGCAAGCCTGCACGTCGGCGGGCCGGACATGTCCGACCTCTATGGACTGACCGGATTGGCGCTTCCCGACACCCCGCCCTACGACGTCGCCTTGCACGTGGCCCGCAACGGCACGCGCTACGACCTGACCCGCATCCGCGGCCGCACCGGCACGAGCGATCTTTCCGGCCACCTGACGCTGCGCGACGTGGGCGGCCGGCGCGATCTCACCGGCGCGCTCGCCTCGCGCCGGCTGAACCTCGCCGACCTCACCGCCGTCATCGGCGGCGCTCCCAAGGGCGTCATCAGGGGAACCATCGCGTCGCCCGGGCAGAAGGCGCAAGCGGCGATGCTCTCGGCCAGGCACGAGGTATTCCCGACCTCGCGGCTCGAGGTCTCGCGGCTCAGGGGCATGGACGCGGACGTGTCCTATCGCGCCGCAAGCGTCGCGGCCGGACCGCTGCCGATCCGGCAGGTGATCCTGCACGTGAGGCTGGACCACAGCCTGCTCGCCGTGGACCCGCTCGCCATGGTCCTGCCGCAGGGCGCGCTCTCCGGCTGGGTCCGCATCGACGCCCGCGGCGCGCGGCCGGCCGAGGCTCTCGACCTCTCGCTCGCGCACGCGCGGATCGAGGATCTGCTGCCCAAGCCCAAGGGCGCGGCGCCGCTGCGGGGCGAACTCGAGGCGGGGGCGCGGCTATCGAGCGTCGGCGATTCGGTCAGAGCCGCGGCCGCCAACGCCCGCGGCGTGGTCGCGCTCGCCATCCCGCACGGCCAGATGCGCCAGTTGCTGGCCGAACTCATGGGCATCGACGTCGCCAAGAGCCTTTTCCTCTACCTTTCCAAGGACGAGAAGCCGACGCCGGTGCGCTGCGCCGTGGCCGAGTTCCAGGCCCGCGCCGGCGTGCTGAACGCCCGGCGGCTCCTCATCGACACCGGCGTCGTGCAGGCCCAGGGCAAGGGCTATGTGAATCTGCGCAGCCAGAGGATGGACCTCACCATCGCCGGCAAGCCCAAGAAGTTCCGGCTGATCCGGCTCGCCGCCCCGATCACCATCAAGGGACCGCTCTCCTCGCCGAAATTCGGCGTGGAGATCGGCAAGGCCGCCGGCCAGCTCGGGATCGGCGCAGTGCTGGGCGCCGTCGTCTCGCCGCTGGCGGCCATCCTGCCGCTGGTGGCCCCAGGCGGCGCCAAGAACGCCGACTGCGGCGCGCTGCTGGCCGAAGCAGCCGCGCACGGCGCGCCGCTCGCGGCGCACAGGCAGTGAGACCAGCGTCGGGCGGGCGCCTCGTTGCGCCGCAGCCGGTTGAACCTCGCCGCCGCCGGGCGCTTTATCGCTTGCTAAAGGCTTCGCCTCCACCTTGATCGCCCAGTGCCGCTGACGCCGGATCCCCCTCGGCCCGCCAGACCGCGCGCCCGCGCCTCCCGGCGCGACGGCGGCGGCATGGGCGTGCTCGCCCTCGTCGCGGCGAGCCTGATCCTCGTCATGGGCGTGGGCGCGCTGGGCGCCCTGGCGCTCGCACGCAGCTACCTCGCCGACGCCCCGAAGCTGCCGCCGCGCGCGGAGCTGTGGAGCGTGCGCCGCTCGCCGGGGATGACCTTCCTCGACAAGTTCGGCCAGCCGATCGCCACCCGCGGCGCCAAGTACGGCCAGCCGGTGAGCCTGGCCACCTTGCCGCCCTACGCGCCCAAGGCGTTCCTGGCGGCCGAGGACCGGCGCTTCTACCAGCACGGCCCGCTGGACCTGCGCGCCATCGTCCGCGCCGCCATCACCGACCTGCGCCAGCACCGCACGGCGCAGGGCGCCTCGACGCTGACGCAGCAACTGGCGCGCACCCTCTTCCTCAGGCGCGACCAGTCGCTGAAGCGCAAGGTCCAGGAAGCGTACCTGGCCTGGCGCCTGGAGCAGAAACTCTCCAAGGACCAGATCCTCGAACTCTACATGAACCGCACCTATTTCGGGGCGGGCGCCTATGGCCTGGATGCGGCCGCACAGACCTATTTCGGCAAGCCGGCGACCCAGCTCACCCTGGCCGAGGCGGCGACGCTGGCGGCCCTGCCCAATGCGCCCACCCGGCTCGCCCTCACCAACGACATGCCAGCGGCGCTGGCCCGCGCCCATCACGTTCTCGAGGTGATGCGCACGGAAGGCTGGATCACCCCGGCCCAGCTGGCGCAGGCCGAGGCCGATCCGCCGGTGCTGGCGAGCACCCACGTCGGCGAAGGCGACTATGGCTACGTGCTCGACGAGGCGGCGGCGCAGGCCGGCCAGCTCACCGACGGCGCGGAGCCGGACCTCGTCGTCACCACCACCATCGACCCGACCCTGCAGACCGCCGCCGTCGAGACCGTCCGCGACGTGGTCGAGAAGGCGGGCGCCCGTCGCCGGGTCTCCCAGGGGGCGCTGGTGTCGCTCGCACCGGACGGAGCGATCCTCGCCCTGGTGGGCGGCCTCGATCACGACAAGAGCGCCTTCGACCGGGTGGTCCAGGCCAGGCGCCAGCCCGGCTCGGCCTTCAAGGCCTTCGTCTATGGCGCCGCCATGGAGCACGGCCTGACGCCCGCGACGGTGCGCGACGATGCGCCGATCTCGTACGGCGACTGGTCGCCGCAGGACTACGGCCGCGACTACGCCGGGCCGGTGACGCTTATGGAGGGCTTCGCGCGCTCGCTGAACACCGTCTCGGTGCGGCTGACCCTGGAGCTCGGCCCGGACGTGGTCGCCGACTTCGCCCGCCGGCTCGGCCTCGCGGATATCGCCCTGCATCCGGGGCCGTCGATCGCGCTGGGCGCTTACGAGGTCAGTCCGCTGGAGCTTGCCGCCGGCTATCAGGTGTTCCAGACCGGCGGCGGGCGCACCACGCCCTATCTGATCAGCCAGATCCGTTCCACCCGCGGCGACGTGCTCTACGCCCACGCCCCGTCGGCGCCGACGCCGGTGCTGGACCCGCTCTTCGCCACGCGCATGGTGGAGATGATGAAGGCCGTCATCACCTCCGGGACCGGAACCGCCGCGGGCATCGGCCGGCCGGCGGCGGGCAAGACCGGAACCAGCCAGAACTACCGCGACGCCTGGTTCGTCGGCTTCACGCCCGACGTGCTCACCGCCGTCTGGGTCGGCAACGACGACGGGGCGCCGATGGACCGGGTGACCGGCGGCGAACTGCCGGCGCAGATCTGGCGCCGGTTCATGACCGTGGCCGAGCGCGGCCTGCCGCCGCGCGACTTCCCCTGGCTGACGCCCGAGCCGACGCCCCTGCCCGCGCCGATGCTGGCGAGTGCGCCGGGCGCTTTCCCCGACCTGCCGCCGGACATGGCGGGCGATGCCAGCGACGCCGAGGCGGGAGCAAGCGGCGGCGAAGACGGGGACGGTCCTCCTTCGAGCCAGGACGAGCCGCCGCAATTCGGTGATCAGGGGCCGCCGCCCTACGGCGACGCCGGCGCCTGGGGAGCGCCGCCGCCCCGCCGCCGCCATCCGCCCGACCTCCGCTCCTGGAGCGACGCGCCGCCGGATGCCCGCCTTGCGCCCGATCAGGGCGCTTGGCCGCGCAACGACCGCTCCCGCGGCGACGGCGAGGATGCACCCGACTATTGGGCTGACGCGCCGCCGCGCTATCGCTATTGAGGGCGCCGATCCCAGTCCCAGTCAGAGCGCAGCCCATGATCTGGCGCCAGAACGGTCCCGTCTCCCTGCCGCCCAGGTCGGCCGTCTATGTGGTCGCGATGCTGGTGGCGACGCTGGCGCTGGCGGGCGCCGGCTTCGGCCTGCGCTCCGGCTGGCGCGACGGCGGGCGCCCGACGCTGGACCAGACCGAGCAGACCAGCGTCGCCGACGACGCCACCCCGGCCATACCCATCGTCGAGATCCCTTCCGTCCAGCAGCAGGCCGCCGCGGCGCCGACCGCCGCCGCCAACGCCGCCGAGGACAATTCCGCCGACGAGACCGCCGACAGCAACGCCATGGCGGCCGGGACCGCCGCGGCCCAGGCGGCTCAGACCATGTCCTCGGCTTCGGCGACCCAGGCCGGCGCCGGCGCCGCCAGCCCGGCGAACGCCGCCAAGCCGAGCGGCAGCGAGAACGGGTCGGGCGCGGCTCCGATTTCGGACGTGCCGTTCTGAACCCGGCCGAAAGTCAGGTCTTCAGGTCGAGCAGCGTCTTCTCGTTGCGGCCGGCGACCTCCAGCGCCTCGAGCGCGGCAGCGAAGGCGCGGCCGGCGACGAGTTGGCGCGCGACCTCGGCGATGGGGTCGATCTGCGGCATGGCGACGAGGCCCTGGGCGCTGGCAAGCGGCGAGGCTGGATCGTAGGCGAGGAAGGATGCCGGCTTGGTCGCGACCAGCGTGGCCGCGACGCCGCCCCCGGGGGCTGGCGTGGCGAGGACGCCGAGCGGCCGGTAGCCGCTCTGGCCGACGGCCGTCGCATCGCCGGCGTTGGCGAGGTTCGACGCCGAGGCGCCCAGCCTCAGCGTGGCGGCGAAAAGGCCGCTCGAGGCGATGGCGGCGGCGGGGCTCATGCGCCCAGTCTCGCTCGGCCAGGCTTAAGGGGCCGGCAACGCAGATGGTTGCCAATTCAAGAAGCTTCCCGGGCCTTCCCAGCGCACGGCGGCGAAGCTAGGTCAGGTCCATGCGTATCCTCGTGTTCGGCCGGCAGGGACAGGTGGCGCGAGCCCTGGCCGCGCACGCCGGCCGCTTCGATCTGGCCTTCGCCGGGCGCGAGCGCCTCGACCTGGCCGCCGACGCCCCCGACGTCGCCAAGGTCATCGCCGAGACCCGCCCCGACGCCGTGATCAACGCGACCGCCTACAACATGGTCGACCGGGCGCAGACCGACGCCACTGCCTGCGAGCGCCTCAACCGCGACGCGCCGGGGCTGATGGGCGAGGCCTGCATCGCGGCGGGCGTCGCCTTCGTCCACTTTTCCACCGACTACGTCTTCGACGGCGAGAAGGGCGCTCCCTACGAAGAAGATGACGAGCGCCGTCCGCTCAGCGTCTACGGCCGCGCCAAGGCGCAGGGCGAAGCGAGGCTGGAGGCGATGGTGCGCCAGGGCGCGCCACTCGCCATCATCCGCACCAGCCGGGTGTTCAGCCCGGGAGGGACCGGCTTTTTGCAGACCATGCTCGAGCTCGCACGCCGGCGTGACGCCATCGAGGTGGTCTGCGACCAATTCGCTTGCCCTACGCCGGCGACGGCTTGCGCCGAGGCGGCCCTGACTATCTGCGCCGCCCTGGCGAGCGGCGACCGCCGCGCCCGCGGGCGCTTCCATGCCGCCGGGGCGGACGGGCTCTCCTGGGCCGATTTCGCCGAGGCGATCTTCGCCGCGAGCGCGGCGCACGGCGGCCCGAGCGCCCGCATCGTGCGCGTCGCCGCCTCGGCCTTTCCCACGCCGGCCCCACGCCCCAGGGACAGCCGCCTCGCCTGCCGGCGGCTCGAGGCGATGTCGGACTGGCGCGCGCCGCCGCTCGCGGGCGCCCTCGATCGCTGCCTGGAGGCGATGAGCTCCCGGTGATCGAGCCCCTGGACCTGGCTGGCCTGTTCGTGGTGCGCGGCACGCGTCACGTCGATGCGCGCGGCGCGTTCACCGAGGCCTGGCGGGCTTCCGAGCTGGCCGCCGCCGGCTTCGATCGGCCGTTCGTGCAGGAGAACCTGGTCTTGACCCGGGCCGCCGGCGTGCTGAGGGGCCTGCATTTTCAACGCGAGCCCTTCGCCCAGGACAAGCTCGTCCAGGCCGCCGCGGGGCGCATCTTCGACGTGGCCGTGGACCTGCGGCCGGGATCGCCGACGCTGGGCCGGTGGGCGGGCGTCACCCTGGACGCGAGCGAACCGCGCCAGCTCCTCGTCCCCCGCGGCTTCGCCCACGGCTACCTGACCTTGGTCGCGGGCTGCGCCGTGAGCTACAAGGTGAGCGCCTATCATGCGCCGCAGGCAGAGGCCGGCCTGCGCTGGGATGACCCTGCGCTCGGCATCGAATGGCCCCTCGCCGCCGGCCAGGTCAGCACCAACGAGCGCGACGCCGCCTGGCCGCCGCTGGCCCAGGTGATCGGGCAGCTGCGCGCGCCGGGCTGAAGCGACGGGTCAGACCGCGACGGCGCGCGGCAGCTTGAAGGTGACCGTCTCCTGGCGCGTGGAGATCTCCTCGATCTGGATCTCGTAGCGCTCGGAGAGCGCCGCGACGACGCCCTGGACCAGGAGCTCCGGGGCGGACGCTCCGGCGGTGAGGCCCAGGGTCGCGACGCCGTCGAACCAGGCCCAGTCGATGCCCGACGCCTCGTCGATCAGCCGCGCCTCGCGGGCGCCGGAGGTGCGGCCAACCTCGACGAGGCGGACGGAATTGGACGAGTTGCGCGCCCCCACCACCAGGAGCAGATCGCAGCGCCGCGCCAGCGCCTTCACCGCCTCCTGCCGGTTGGTGGTGGCGTAGCAGATGTCCTCCTTGTGCGGGGCGGCGATTTCGGGGAAGCGCCGGCGCAGCGCGCCCACCATCTCGGCGGTGTCTTCCAGCGACAGCGTGGTCTGGGTGACGAAGGCGAGATTGGCCGGGTCGCGCGGCGTATAGGCCTGCGCCTCCGCGACGGTCTGGATCAGCGTCACGGCGCCCGCGGGCAGCTGGCCCATGGTGCCCACCACCTCCGGATGGCCGGCGTGGCCGATCAGCACGATCTCGCGCCCCGCGGCGTAGTGCCGCTGCGCCTCGACGTGGACCTTGGAGACCAGAGGGCAGGTGGCGTCCAGATAGATCATCTTGCGCCGCTTGGCTTCCCTCGGGACCGCCTTGGGCACGCCGTGCGCGGAGAACACCACCGGCCGATCGTCCGGACATTCGGCCAGATCCTCGACGAAGATGGCGCCCACGGCGCGCAGGCGCTCGACGACATGGCGGTTGTGGACGATCTCGTGGCGCACGTAGACCGGCGCGCCATAGGTCGCGATGGCGCGCTCGACGATCTGGATCGCCCGATCGACGCCGGCGCAGAAGCCGCGAGGGCTGGCGAGCAGAACCTTGAGACGCGGGCGCATGGGCAGGACGGACTTTCGTGACGCACGCTGCAGAGTAGGCGCTCGGCGGCGCTATCGCCAGCCGCGCGTTGCGGCGCCGCGGATATGCCATTATCAGACGGCGTGACTGGCCGGCCCTCGCCATCGACGTCCGGGCCGCTTCAGCCCCAGGTCGGGACCCTTCCATGCGCCCTATGGTTTCCTTTTTCGTCATCGCCTGCGCCACGGCCGCCTGGTCGGTGGCGGCGCCTGCCCTGGCGCAATACGGCGGCGGTCCCGGCGGCGGCGGTCCCGGCGGCGGCGCCAACCAGCAGGAGCAGGACGAGAAGCAGCGCAAGCACGACGAGATCTGGGGCAAGAACAACAAGAATCTTGCCCTGCCGCAGCTTCGCAACGCCGGGCCCTGTCCCTACGTGAAGATTCTCTACGACGCCGCCCGCTACGTGGAGCTGAAGGACAACCAGGAAATCCCCTCCGCCGTCGGCTTCACCGGCGAACTCGAGGGACTTTCGTCGAACTGCGAGTACAAGAAAGCCCAGCCGATCCGGGTGCAGGCGCGGCTGCTGTTCTGGCTCGGCCGCGGCCCGCAGGCCCACGGAAACCGCAAGACCTATCGCTATTGGGTCGCCGTCACCGACCGCAACCATGCCGTCCTGGCCAAGCAGTATTTCGATCTGCCGGTGGTTTTCCCCCCCGGAAAACATCGCACCCAGGCGACCCAGGATGTCTTCGGCATCACCATTCCGCGCGCCGGCGAGAAGGTGAGCGGCGGCAACTTCGAGGTGCTGGTCGGCTTCGACGTGACGCCGCAGATGGCCGAGTTCAACCGGATGGGCAAGCGCTTCCGCCCCAACGTGAATCTCGCGGCCCAGGCGAGCCCCTCCGCCCACCCATGACCGATTTCCGGCGCGGCCTTGGCGAGGCGCTCGGAGCCGCCTTCGCCGAGGCCGGACTGGATGCGGCGTTCGGGCGCGTGACGCCCTGCGAGCGCCCGGACATCGCCGACTTCCAGTGCAACGGCGCGCTGGCGGGCGCCAAGGCGGCGGGGCGCCAGCCGCGCCAGATCGCCGAGGCCGTGGTGGCGCGCCTGCGAGGCGATGCGCGCCTCGACGGCGCCAGCCTCGCCGGCCCCGGCTTCATCAATCTGAGGCTCAGCGACGCCGCGCTCTCGGCCAGGGCGGCCGAGATCGCCGCCGACGCGCGCGCCGGCGCCGGCGTGGTGGCGAGCCCCAGGCGCGTCGTCATCGACTATGCCGGGCCGAACGTCGCCAAGGAGATGCATGTCGGCCATCTGCGCTCGTCGATCATCGGCGACGCCATCAAGCGCCTCTACCGGTTCCGGGGCGACGAGGTGCTGGGCGACGCCCACTTCGGCGACTGGGGCTTCCAGATGGGGCTGCTGATCGCCGCGGTGCTGGACCAGGACCCGACGCTGGCCGAACTCGTGGCCAGCTTCGAGGCCCGCGGCGACGCGGCCAGCCGCGACGCCTTGCTGGGGCGGGTGTCGCAGGCCGTTTCGCTGGAGGATCTCGACCGCATCTATCCGGCCGCGGCCGAGCGGGCGAAGGCCGAGCCGGCCTGGCGCGAGCGCGCCCGGCGCGCCACCGCCGAGCTGCAGGCGGGCCGCAGCGGCTATCGCCTGCTCTGGGGTCATTTCGCCCAGGTCACCCGCGCGGCGCTGCAACGCGACTTCCACGCCCTCGGCATCGATTTCGACGTCTGGAAGGGCGAGAGCGACGTCAACGACCTGCTCGAGCCCATGGTCGACGAACTGCGCCGCAAGGGCCTGGTCTTCGCCGATCAGGGCGCCGAGATCATCCGGGTGGGCCGGAACGGCGACCGCCGCGAGCTGCCGCCGCTGATCGTGGTCTCCTCCGAAGGCTCGGCCCTGTACGGCGCCACCGATCTGGCGACGATCCTCGACCGCAGGGCCAGCTTCGACCCGCAGCTGGCGCTCTACGTGGTCGATCAGCGTCAGGCCGATCACTTCGAGGTGGTGTTCCGCGCCGCGGTCCTGGCCGGCTACGCCGCCGAGGGCGAACTGGAGCACGTCGGCTTCGGCACCATGAACGGCGCCGACAGCAAGCCCTTCAAGACCCGCGCGGGCGGCGTGCTGAAGCTGCGCGATCTCATCCAGACGACCACCGCCAAGGCGCGCGAGCGCCTGCGCGAGGCGGGGCTCGGCGCCGAGCTGGCGCCGGACGCCTTCGAGGACACGGCCCTGAAGGTCGCCATCGCCACCTTGAAGTTCGCCGACCTCTCGAACTTCCGCGGCACCTCCTACGTCTTCGACCTCGACCGGTTCTCGAGCTTCGGCGGCAGGACCGGCCCCTATCTGCTCTATCAGGCGGTGCGGGTGAAGTCGCTGATGCGCAAGGCCGCCGAGGCCGGTGCGACCGCCGGGCCGATCGAGGTGAGGGCCGGCGCCGAGCGCGACCTAGTGCTGGCGCTCGACGGCTTCGAGCACGTCCTCGCCGAGGCCTATGAGCGCAAGGCGCCGCACCTCGTCGCCGAGCACGCCTGGCGCCTCGCTCAGGCGTTCTCGAAGTTCTACGACGCCTGCCCGATCCTCGCCCGTCCCGACCCGGTGCGCGGCTCGCGCCTGGCGCTGGCGGCGGCCAGCCTGCGCCAGCTCGAACGCGCCCTCGACCTCCTGGGCATCGCCGCGCCGGAGCGGATGTGAGCGCTGGCTCCAGTCAAATCCCTGCGCGCCCGCTCCAGGGCAGGCTGGCGATGACGACGGCGACGATGCCGGTGAGAAAGATGCCATCGAAGGCGCCAGCGCCGCCGATGGAGGCGACCGGGGCGCCCAGCCCTTGCAGCTTGGCGAGGTTGAGCAGGTCCGCGCCGACGAGGACGCCGAGGCTGCCGCCGACGTAGGCGAGCGGCGCGGCTCGCCGCGGCGACAGCGCCAGGGCCGCCGCCGCGGCGGCGAGCCCCGGCACGAAATCCGGCAGGGCGATCCCGAGCCCCGGAACCGGCCTGGCGAGGGCATGACACACGCCGGCCACCAGGGCGACGGCGATGGCGCCGCGCGCCCACAGCGCGTGCTTGAAGAGCAGATAGAGCGAGGCCGCGCCGGGGATCAGCGCCCCGCCGACGTTGACGGCGACGATCGTGCCGGGCCAGTTCACCACCAGCGGCACCACGTAGACCTCGCCGAAGGCCCTGACCTCGCCGGCCGAGGCCATACGACGCTGCGGCAGGTGCGCCACCGGTATGTTGAAATAGCCGCCCACCAGCGAAGCCAGCAGCACGAAGAGGACGGTGGTCGAACTGACGCCCAGGCTGGCGTAGGCGTTGCGCAGCACCCCGAAGGGGACGAGCACCACCAGCAGCAAGAGCGCCCCGGCGAGCGTCAGGAAGAGCGGCAGCCCTACAGGAAGATAATGCAGCTGGCCCATGCGCGGCTCCCCGCGAACGCCGTCTCAGGCGTAGGCGTCCGCCATCATCGTCTGGGTGATCCGCTGCAGCGCCGGGGCGTTCTCGCCCAGCCGCTGGATCAGGCCGACGTAGAGCAGGTCGTGAACCGGATCGACCCAGAACCAGGTGCCCGCCGCCCCGTCCCACTGATAGGTCCCCCGGCCCACGGGAACGCCTGCAGCCGCCGGATCGGTGAAGACGGCGCCGTCGAAGCCGTGGCCATAGCCCGGGCGGATCTGCTGCAGGCCGACGCCGTAGCCGCCGCGCATGATCTCGTCGGAGAGATGGTTCGACATCTGCAGTTTCAGCGCCTCGGCGCCGACGATGCGCCGGCCGTGCAGTTCGCCGCCGTTCAGCAGCATCTGGGCGAACCTCGCGTAATCGGCCGCGGTGGAGACGAGGCCGCCGCCGCCGTTGGCGAGCGCCGGCGGGCTCTCGTGGTCGCGCGCGAGCGGATTCTTCATGGGCTCGAGGCCGTTCGCGGCGGTCCAGCGGTAGAGCGTGGCGAGCCTCGGCTTTTTGTGGGGCGGGGTATGGAAGGCCGTGTCCGCCATGCCGAGCGGTTCGAAGATGCGCGTGCGGTAGAAGTCCGGCAGGCTCTGGCCCGACAGCTTCTCGACGATGGCGCCCTGGACGTCCATCGAGAGGCTGTAGCGCCACTTCGAGCCCGGCTGGTAGGCGAGCGGCAGGCGCGCCACCTTGGCGGCGAATTCCTCCAGCGACCCGGACTCCCACACCTTGGCGCCCTGGTAGAGCCGGTCGAGCGGATCCTTCGGATCGAAGCCGTAGCTCAGGCCCGCCGTGTGGGTCATCAGTTCGCGCATGGTGGGCGCATGGTCCGGCTCGCTCAGCTTAGGCGTCCCGTCCGCCGCGAGGCCGGCGAACACCTTCACGGATTCGAACTGCGGCACGTACTTCCGGATAGGATCGTCCGGCGACCACAGCCCCTGGTCCAGCAGGATCGACATCGCCACGCCGGTCACCGGCTTGGTCATCGAGAAGATGCGGAAGATGGTGTCGCTTGCGAGCGGCTCGCCCGAGGCGATGTCCTTCATTCCCATGACGCTGGAGTGAACGAGCCTGCCATGCCGCGCCACCAGGGTGACGACGCCGGCCAGTTCGCCCTTGTCGACGAGGCCCTGCAGAAAGGCGTCGATGGCCGCGAGCCCTTCGCGCTTCAGGCCCACCTCCTCGGGCGCGGCGGGAGAAAGATCACGGCTCATGGGCGGGTCCTCGGGTCTGCGGGCATCGATCCATAGGGCGCTCGCAGGCGCCGTGGCAACCGCGCCGGCCGCTGGCCCCGGGGGCTCGCCTCTGTTACATCCGCCCGATGACCCAGGTTCGGACGGATCTGCGAATTAGCCGCCCGGCGTGACGCCGCCGGACGATCCTCCAGCGCGCGCCGGGTCCGCCCGCAATCTCTCGTCCGCAACCAAAGCTGGAGCCGTCATGTCCGACGACGCCGAGACGCCGCAGCGCGACTATCGCGAGACGGTCTTCCTGCCCGACACCGCCTTTCCGATGCGAGGCGGCCTGCCGCAGGCCGAGCCGCGCATCCTGGAGCGGCTCGGCGACCTCTATGGCCGGATCCGGGCCGCCCGCCAGGCCGCGGGGGCGCCGCTGTTCGTGCTGCATGACGGGCCGCCCTACGCCAACGGCGCCATCCACATCGGCCACTGCCTGCAAAAGATCTTGAAGGACTTCGTCGTGCGCTCCCGCTTCGCCCTGGGCTACGACGTCGACTACCTGCCCGGCTGGGACTGCCACGGCCTGCCGATCGAGTGGAAGGTCGAGGAGGATCTCAGGGCCAAGGGCCGGCGCAAGGACGAGGTGTCCAAAGCCGAGTTCCGCGCCCGCTGCCGGCAGGAGGCCGATCGCTGGATCGACGTGCAGATGCAGGGGTTCAAGCGCCTCGGCGTGCTCGGCGACTGGGAGCGCCGCTATTCGACCATGGATTTCGCCAGCGAGGCGGCCATCGTCGCCGAATTTCACAAGTTCCTCGCCACGGGCCAGATCTACCGCGGCTCAAAGCCGGTGATGTGGAGCCCGGTCGAGCGCACCGCGCTCGCCGACGCCGAAGTCGAGTACCGCGACCACGTCTCGCCGACCATCTGGGTCCGTTTTCCGGTCACCGAGGGCTCGGACGCGGCGCTGGGCGGCGCGGTGGTGATCTGGACCACGACGCCCTGGACCATCCCGGGCAACCGCGCCATCGAATACAATCCCGACATCGCCTACGCCGCCTACAGGGTCGAGGCGCTGCAGCAGGACCTGCCGTTCGAACCCTGGGCCAGGGTGGGCGAACGGCTGATCGTGGCGGAGAAGCTGGCGGACGAGGTCTTCGCCGCCGCCAGGGTCGCCCGCTGGCTGAAGCTGGAGCGCATCGAGCCCCAGGGCATGGTGTGCGGGCACCCGCTGGGGGCGCTCGACTCCGGCTATGGTTTTCCCGTGCCGCTTCTGGCCGGCGAGCACGCCACCGACGATGTCGGAACCGGGTTCGTCCACACCGCCCCTGGCCACGGCGCGGAGGACTATGCGCTCTGGATCGCCCACGGCCATCGCGAGATTCCCGAAACCGTCGACGAGGACGGCGCCTATTGCGCCGGCGTGCCGCTGTTCGCCGGCCTGAAGGTGCTGGAGACCGAGGGCCGCAAGGCCGGAAAGTTTGGTCCCGCCAACGAGGCGGTCGTCGCCAGGCTGATCGAGGCGGGGACGCTGCTGGCGCGCGGCAAGGTCGAGCACAGCTATCCGCACTCCTGGCGCTCCAGGGCGCCGGTGATCTATCGCGCGACGCCGCAGTGGTTCATCCGCCTGGACCATCCGCTGGAGGATCCCGTCCACGCGGGCGCCACGCTGCGCGAGACGGCGCTCGCGGCCATCGAGGCGACCCGGTTCTACCCTGAGAGCGGGCGCAACCGCATCCGTTCCATGGTCGAGAGCCGGCCGGACTGGCTGATCAGCCGCCAGCGCGCCTGGGGCGCGCCGCTGGCCATGTTCGTGGAAAAAGCGACCGGCGCGCCGCTGCGCGACGAGGCGGTGAACGCGCGCATCGTCGAGCTGATCGCGCGGGAGGGCGCCGACGCCTGGTTCACGCGCCCGTCCAGCGATTTCCTCGGCGGCCGAGACCCGCTCGCCTACGAGAAGGTCGAGGACATCCTCGACGTCTGGTTCGATTCCGGCTCGACCCACGCCTTCGTGCTCGAGGGCCGGGACGCGACGCGCTGGCCCGCCGACCTCTACCTGGAAGGCTCGGACCAGCACCGCGGCTGGTTCCAGTCGTCGCTGCTCGAGGCCTGCGGGACCCGCGGCCGCGCGCCCTACGATGCGGTGATGACCCATGGCTTCGTGGTCACCGAGACCGGCGAAAAGATGTCGAAGTCCCTCGGCAACGCCGTCGATCCCGCCGAGGTCATCGGCCAGTCCGGGGCCGAGATCCTGCGGCTCTGGGCGGCGATGGTGGATTATGCCGAGGATACCCGCATCGGCCCCGCCATCCTGCAGACCACCATCGACGCCTACCGCAAGCTTCGCAACACGCTCAGATACCTGCTGGGCGCCCTGGCGGGATTCACCGGGGCCGAACGGGTCGGGCTGGAGGCCATGCCGCCGCTGGAGCGCTTCATCCTGCACCGGCTGCGCGAACTGGATCTGCAGGTGCGCGCCGCCTACGAATCCTATGCGTTCGTCGAGGTGATCCGGCCGCTCGCCGACTTCTGCTCGAACGACCTGTCGGCGCTGTTCTTCGACATCCGCCGCGACGTGCTCTATTGCGACCGGCCCGATTCGGTGCGCCGTCGCGCCGCGCGCACCGTGATGGATCTCGCCTTCGAGCGCCTTGGCGTCTGGCTGGCGCCGATCCTCGCCTTCACCACCGAGGAGGCCTGGACGGCGCGGTTCGCGGATGCCGGCCCCAACGCCCTGCGCGTCTTCCCGCCGACGCCCGCCGAGTGGTCGGACCCCGCCGAGGCGGCGCGCTGGCGCAAGGTCGAACGCGTGACGCAGGCGGTGACCGGGGCGCTGGAGGCGGAGCGGCGCGAAAAGCGCCTCGGCGGCGCCCTCGAAGCGGCGCCGCGCGTCTGCATCGCCGATCCCGAGCTTCGCGCGGCCTTCGACGGCCTGGACGCCGCCGAGGTGTTCCGCACCAGCGCCGCGCGGCTCGAGGCCGGCGACGGTCTAGACGGGGCTTGGCGCCTGGAGGACCTGGGCGGCGTCGGCGTGATCGCCGAGCGCCCCGCCGGGCGCAAATGCGGGCGCTGCTGGCGCGTGCTGGAGGAGGTGAAGCCGCCGGCGATGCTCTGCGGGCGCTGCGCGGACGCCGTCGCCGCGTGGGATGCGAGGACCGCGGCATGACCCGCTTCGGCCGGCTCGCCCTGGGCGCCTACGGCGCAGCGGCGCTGGTCGCGGCGTCCGACCAGGCGCTGAAATACTGGATGCTCTATGTGTTCGACCTGCCGCAAAGGCTGGCCGAACGCTCGCTGATGCTCGCGACCGGCTATCCGAACCTCCCCGTCCTCGGACCGTTCCACCTCAGTCTGGTGATGAACCAGGGGGTGAGCTTCGGCTTTCTCGATGGCGAGGCCGACTGGACGCGCTGGGCGCTCTCTGGGTTCGATCTGGCGGTGGCCATCGCCCTGGCGCTCTGGGCCTGGCGGGTCCGCCGGCCGCTTCTGGCGCTGGCGATCGGCCTCGTCATGGGCGGGGCGATCGGCAACCTGATCGACCGCCTGCGCCTGGGCGCGGTGGTGGATTTCCTCGATTTCAGGCGGCTGTGGTTCCCCTGGGTGTTCAACATCGCCGACAGCGCCATCACCATCGGCGTGATCCTGCTGATCGCCGACGCGCTCCTGGCGCCGCCCAAGCGCGCACCGGTCTGAACAGCGTTGGCGCCGGGTGCGCCGATGCGGTATCGAACGGACCCTCGGGGCCGGGGCGGCCTTTGTGACGAAGAGACGACGATGCATCACACCCGCGCGCTCACCGCAGGCCTCCTCATCGCCGCGGCGGGCCTGGCCGGATGCCAGTCCGCCTCGCGCGCCTTCGGCGTCGCCAAGGTGACGCCGGACGAGTTCCGGGTGGTGACCAAGGCGCCGCTCACCCTGCCCCCCGACTATTCGCTGCGCCCGCCGGCCCCGGGCGAGCCCAGGCCCCAGGAGTTGCAGCCGGAGAGCGCGGCGCGGCTGGCGCTGCTGCAGGAGCGCGATGCGGAGGTGCGCTCCGACGGCGAGAAGCTGCTGGTCCAGAAGGCGGGCGCCGACAAGGCCGATCCCCTGATCCGCTACGTCGTCGACGACGAGTTCGGCAACCTCGCCCACAAGGACAAGAGCTTCGCCGACTGGGTGATGTTCTGGAAGAAGGGCCAGCCGGCCGCGCCGGTGAGCGCCCTCGGAGATCCAGACGCCGCCACGCCCATCGATCCGGCGGTCGAGGAACAGCGCCTGCAGTCGCTCACCGGCGGCAAGACCGTGATCATCGCCCGCCGCCCGAACCAGAAGGTCAAGCTGCCGGGGCTGTAGGAACGGGTCGCCCGCGGTCCCGCCTCGCGTCCGCAGCACGACGCCTTCCTGAATCGACCGACGCGGCGCACACTGGCCCGGTGACCATTCGCCGCCTTCCGCCCGAGATCGTCAGCCGCATCGCCGCCGGCGAAGTGGTCGAGCGGCCGGCGAGCGCGGCCAAGGAGCTGATCGAGAACGCCATCGACGCCGGCGCGCGCGCCATCGAGGTCCAGGCGGACGGCGGCGGGCTGACGCGCATCCTCGTCATCGACGACGGCGCGGGGCTGGCGCCGGGCGAACTGGGGCTCGCGGTCGAACGCCACGCCACCTCCAAGCTCGCCGCGGGCGCCGACGGCGGCGTCGATCTGCTGAACATCGCCACGCTGGGCTTCCGCGGCGAGGCCCTGCCTTCCCTCGGTGCGGTGGCGCGGCTCTCGATCGCGGCGCGCACGCGCGGGGCGGCCGAGGCGCACGCAATACTGGTGGACGCCGGCAGGGTCGGCCCGGCGAGCCCGGCGGCCTTCGCCGGCGCGCACGGGGCGAGGGTCGAGGTGCGCGATCTCTTCTACGCCACCCCGGCGCGGCTGAAGTTCATGAAATCGGAGCGGGCCGAATCCGGCGCCATCGGCGAGGAGGTGCGCCGCCAGGCCATGGCCAACGAGGCCGTCGCCTTCGCCCTCGATCTCGACGGACGCCGCGTCTTGCTGCTGGCCGCCGAAGCGGCGGGGCCGCAGGGACGCCTGGCGCGCCTGGGCGCGATCCTGGGCCGCGATTTCGCCGAGAATGCCCTCGGCCTCGATCTGGCGCGCGACGGGGTGCGGCTCACCGGCTTCGCCGGCTTGCCGACGTTCAGCCGCGGCAACGGCGCGCACCAGTACCTGTTCGTCAACGGCCGGCCGGTGCGCGACCGGCTGCTGCAGGGCGCGCTGCGCGCCGCCTATGCCGACTTCCTGGCGCGCGAGCGCCATCCGGTGGCGGCCCTTTATCTCGTCCTCGATCCCGCCCTCGTGGACGTCAACGTGCATCCGGCCAAGGCCGAGGTGCGGTTCCGCGATCCGGCCATGGTGCGCGGCCTCGTCATCGGGGCGCTGCGCCATGCGCTGGCCGGGGCGGGCCATCGCGCCTCCACCACCGTCGCCGCGGCGGCAATGGCGGGATTCCGCGCCGACGCGTCGCCGCGAGGCTTTTCGGCCCAAGGTTTCTCGGCCAACGGCTTCTCGGCCCAAGGCTTCTCGACGTGGCGCGCCGGCGGCTGGACCGCGGCGGCGCCGGCTCTGCCGGGCGTGGACCAGATCTCGGCGCGGATCGAGCCGGCGCCCGGACTTGCCGAACCGGACGCTCCGGCCTGGGCCGGGGCAGCCGACCCCCTCGATTTCCCGCTGGGCGCGGCGCGCGCCCAGCTGCACGAGACCTACATCGTCGCCCAGACCCGCGACGGCGTCGTCATCGTCGATCAGCATGCCGCCCACGAGCGGCTCGTCTACGAAGCCATGAAGGCCGGCATGGCTGGCGGCGCCGCGGCGGGTCAGGCGCTGCTGACGCCGCAGGTGGTGGAACTCGACCCGGCCGACGCCGAGCGCCTCGCCGACAGCGCCGCCCAGCTTGCCGACCTCGGCCTCGTCCTCGAGCCGTTCGGCCCCGGCGCGGTGCTGGTGCGCGAGACACCGGCGGCGCTGGGCGGGGCGGACGTGGCCGCCCTGGTGCGCGACATCGCCGATGACCTCGCCGAGACCGGCGCGGCCCTCGCCCTCACGGAACGTCTCGAGGCTATCGCCTCGACCATGGCCTGCCACGGCTCGGTTCGCGCCGGGCGGCGCCTCACCGGCGCGGAAATGAACGCCCTGCTGCGCCAGATGGAGTCGACGCCGCACTCGGGCCAATGCAACCACGGCCGCCCCACCTACGTGGAGCTGAAGCTCGCCGACATCGAGCGCCTGTTCGGGCGTCGCTGACGGCCACATGCGAGGCGCGTCACGGCGCGTGACGCAGGAACGCGACACTGGCGGCGCCCCAGGCCCTGAGATCGAGGGCTTCGAATCCGGCGATCCGCGGGGCCGGATCGCGCGCGCCGCGCTCCAGAACCGCGATGGCGCCGTCGTCGAGCCAGCGGCCGTGCGCGAGCCGCTGCAGCGCCGCTTCGCCAAGGCCCTGGCCATAGGGGGGATCGAGGAACGCAAGGGCGAACGGCCCCCCATCGGCCGCGGACCTGGGACCCAGCGCCGCGGCGTCGCGTCGATGCACCCGCGCCGCTCGCGCCAGGCCCAGCGCCTCGAGGTTGGCGGCGATCGCCGCGCGCGCCGACGCCTGGGTCTCGACGAAGAGGCAAAAGCCGGCGCCGCGCGACAGCGCCTCCAGCCCCAGGGTCCCGGCGCCGGCGAAGAGGTCGATCACGCGCAGGCCCGCGAGGCCTGGCGACCAGGGCGCGTGGCTCAGCACGTCGAACAGCGCCTGGCGGGTCGCATCGGCGGTCGGGCGCGTCGCCCGTCCGCGCGGCGCCACGAGGGCGCGTCCTCGAAAGGTCCCGGCAACGATCCGCATGCCAAAGTGCTTTGCGGCCCTCGGGGCGCGAGGGGAAGCTGCAAATGCGCCTTGCAACCGGGCGCCGGCGAGGCGAGTGAGGCGAATGACCGAACAAGCCCGCGAACGAGGTCGCCCGCTGACCGGCCCCGGACAGAGGCTCGCGGATTCGGCGTTCCTCGCCAATGTCGGCGCGCCCGAGCACAGCCTGTGGCGTTTCGTCGTCACCGTCATGGCGGGCTCGGCCGTCTTCCTGATCGCGACCGTCGTCGTGCTCGCCGCGGTGGTGGCGGCGTTCGTCGTCTGGGCCGGGTGGCCCGTCCCGTCCGGCATGGTCGGCCTCGGCGCGCTGCAGCAACGCCTAGTCGCGCTGGCGGCGTCGAACGGACGCCGTTTTGGGGATGCGATGCAGATTCTGGCGCTGGCGATCCCGACCAACGTCGCGCCGATGTTCGCCTTCGTGGGCGTGGCCATGCTGGTCCACCGCCAGCCGCTGCGCCGCTTTCTGACCGCCGCGCCACGATTTCGCTGGTCCGTGGTGGTGATCGGCGCCGTGCTGTCGTTCGTGCTGATCGGACCCTTCCTGATCGTCCCGGCGCTGTTCGGTCCCAAGGCGCCGACGCCGCCCATCCTCGCGGTCTCCAGCAATGACGGGCTGCGCGCCGTCTATGGCCTCGTCTGCGTCGTGGGCTTCCTCGCCGCCGCTCTCGGCGAGGAGACGCTGTTCCGCGGCTGGCTGCTGCGCGAGACCAGCGGCGTGACGCGCAACGTCGCGGTGCTGATGGTGGTGAACGGCGCGGTCTTCGCCGCCGCGCACATGCAGTTCGAGCCGGACGCCTTCCTCGCCAGGTGGGTGATGGGCGCCGGCCTCACCTACATGACGCTGAAGCTGGGCGGCGTCGAGCTCTCCACCGGCGCCCATCTGGCCAACAACCTGATGGTGGTGCTGCTGCAGGAGCCGCTGACGTTGAAGCCACCGCCGAACGCCGGGCTGAGCCCCATGGCGCTGGCCCCCTATCTCGGCCTGTTCATCGCCTACGTGGCGATCGCCGAAGTGACCGCCCGCTGGCCGCCGCTGCGGCGCTGGTCGGGAGCGCGCCTCGCCGCAGAACCACTCGTGCAACAAGGAGCCGGTCCATGGGATTCATGACGCAAGCGCGGCGCGGCGGCTGCGCCGTCCTCACCTACGCCAACCCGCCGCTGGGGACGATGACCGCCGCCGGCGCACAGGAGATGCTGGCGGCGCTCGAGCGGGCGGCCGCCGACCCGGCGGTGCGCTCGATCGTGATCACCGGCGGGCTTCCGGACATCTTCATCCGCCATTACGATGTCGGCGAGCTTTCGGCGGCCAGCGATTCCCTGGCCGGCGCTGCGCCGCCCCGGCCGCCCCGGCCGCCCGAGCCTGGGGCCGGCGGCGGTCGCGCCGGCGGGGCCTTCGGCGCCCTCGTCGATCTCATCGCCGCGGCGCCCAAGCCGGTGATCGCGGCGATCAACGGCCTTTGCATGGGCGGCGGCTTCGAACTGGCGCTCGCCTGCGACCTGCGCATCGCCGCGACCGCCGCCGCCTCGATCGGCCTGCCGGAGACCCGCGTCGGCATCTTCCCGGGCGGCGGCGGCACCCAGCGCCTGCCGCGGGTGATCGGCGAGGCCAGGGCGGTCGAGATGATCCTGCGGGGCCTCGTCGTCGACGGCGCGCAGGCACACGCCATCGGCCTGGTGCACGAGGCGGTGGAGGATCCGCTGGCGCGCGCCCTGGAGATCGCCGCCGAGTTCGACGCCCGCGGCGCCGAGGGTCTGGCCTTCGCCAAGCGCCTTACCCGCGCAGCCCTGGACCGCCCCCTCGCCGAGGGCCTTGCGGACGAGCGCCGGAGCTTCGGCGAGGTGATGCGGACCGCTTCGGCGCGCGAGGGCCTGCGGGGCGCGCGTCCGCCGGCGCGGATCGAGGACGCCTGAGCTTCGGCTCGCCGTCAGCGCCAGCCGCGAACGGCGCGCGCACCTCCTCGATCCCGCCCGGGCGCAGGGCGCCCAGTTCGAAGGCGCCGTAGGCCACGCGGATCAGCCGGTTCACCGTCAGCCCCAGCGCCTCCAGCACCTTGCGCACCTCGCGGTTCTTGCCCTCGGCGAGCCCGAGCGAGATCCACAGGTTTGCGGCGCCGTCGCGGCCAGGATCGAGGCGCGCCTCGATCGAGCCGTAGCGGACGCCGTCGACGGTGATCCCGCCCTCGAGCGCGTCGAGTCGCGACTGGTCGATGCGCCCGCGCGCTCGGGCGCGATAGCGGCGCACGAGGCCGCTGGCGGGCAGTTCCAGCGTGCGCGCGAGTTCGCCGTCATTGGTGAGAAGCAGCAGGCCCTCGGAGGTCAGATCGAGCCTGCCCACCGAGATCAGCCGCGGCAGGCCGGCCGGCAGGGCGTCGAACACAGTGGGCCGACCCTTCGGGTCGCGGTGCGTGGTCACCAGCCCCGGCGGCTTGTGATAGCGGAACAGCCGCGTCGGCTCGGCCCCACCCACGACGCGGCCGTCCACGGTGACGATGTCGCTGGCGCCGAGCTTGACCGCCGGCGTGGTCAGGATCGTTCCGTTCAGGGCCACGCGGCCGGCAGCGATCAGCCGCTCGACCTCGCGTCGCGAGGCCACCCCGGCGCGGGCCAGCACCTTGGCGATGCGCTCGCCGGCGCCTTGACCGGACGCCTCGGCGCCGCTTGGCTGCGGGGGATGGACCATGACGAGGCCACCATGCGCATCGCGCTGGAAGCCGCGCAAGCCGCGGCGGCGGCAGGCGAGATCCCGGTGGGCGCGGCGGTGCGCGATCCGGCCACGGGCGAGATTCTCGCCCTGGCCGCCAACGCCCCGATCGGGCTCGCCGATCCCACGGCCCACGCCGAGATCCTGGCGCTGCGCCAGGCCGCCCGGCGCCTCGGCGCCTATCGGCTGACCGGACTCGAGCTCTTCGTCACCCTCGAGCCCTGCGCCATGTGCGCCGGCGCGATCAGCCATGCGCGCATCGGCCGGCTCGTCTTCGGCGCCATCGACGCCAAGGGCGGCGCGGTGGTCAGCGGCCCGCGCTTCTTCGAGTCGCCCACCTGCCACTGGCGTCCGACCGTGGAGGGCGCCGTGCTGGCCGCCGAGAGCGCGGCGCTGCTGCGCGGCTTCTTCAAGGATCGCAGATAGCCGGCTTCGGCCAGGGTGCGGCCGCTCGGCGGATGGCGCCCGCGCGAACCCGATGCTTCAACGGCGCGCCGCCAGCGCGGCGCGCAGCAGCACCTGCTGATCGGGCGTGATGGTCCGCATCGCGCGCGCGATCGAGGTCAGCCTCGAGCCGGTCTCGGCCTCGCCCGCCCGCTTGAGAGCCGTTCGCCGGTACTCTTCCGCCTCCGCGAGGAAGATGAGATGGAGGAAATCCGGATATGGATAGCTGTGGCTCCAGGGCTTCGGCGTCAGATGGTGAAAATGGCCGAACGCCAGCGGACGGGTGTCCAACATGGTCCAGCCGTACTCCTCCAGCACCTCGCGCCCCAGCGTCCGTGCAACTGCACTCAACCGATTGTTGGGTCCCGGCGCGCTTGGGTTCTGGCCGCGACGCGTGAAGGATTGACGGCCGTACCTAGTGCGAGCACTATTTTGCCGTGCTTTGGAATTCGCCGTGGTCCAGAAATATCGTTCCCTGCAACGCTTCCTTGCCGGCAAGAGCCGGGAGAAGCCTCTGATCCTGGATTTCGCCGATATCGAGCGTCAGTTGGGATTCCCGCTCCCGCCCTCGGCGCGTCTTCACAAGGGCTGGTGGGCGAACGAGCACCGGACCCACGTTCAAGCGCGTGCCTGGCTCGAAGGGGGTTGGCGCGTATGGCAGGTAGATTGCGCCGGAGAGACCGTCGAGCTTCGCCCTTTGGACATGCCGCAACGATCCGATCGCGGCAGACTTCCGCCGGGCGCAGGCGCAAATGAAGACGCCGTGATCACGTTGGATCGCGCCCAGCTCAGCCTCGGAGCCGTGCGC
The DNA here is from genome assembly GCA_035532115.1 of Caulobacteraceae bacterium. Taxonomy (GTDB): domain Bacteria; phylum Pseudomonadota; class Alphaproteobacteria; order Caulobacterales; family Caulobacteraceae; genus Acaudatibacter. Next base: position 89,362 of record DATKRO010000006.1, read on the forward strand.
CTCCTCAGGGATTACTGCCAGGAGAAGGCGTGCGGTTTTCCGGAGGCGATCGCTGCAATCCTCAACGGCATGGCCCTGGAACGGCGACGGCAGATCATAGAACGGTTCAGGACGATTTCGCCGCGCGTGTCGGGCGACAGCACGGACCTGATCCGCGAGGATCGCGATGCCCGATGAGATCGTCCTCGACGCCTCGGTGGCGGCGAAGATGTTCATCACCGAGCAAGGCTCGGACGAGGCGCGGGCTCTGGCGCTCTCGGGTCTGCGGATGATCGCTCCGGAACTGATATTGATCGAGCTGACCAACGTAGCCGTGAAGAGGATGCGCAGCGGCGATATCGGCAGGGGCATGGCGCAGGAGATGGTCGCCGCGGCGGCGGAACTCTTGCATGAACTCGTATCCGCCAGACACCTCATCGCACGGGCGTTCGTGCTCGCAGCCGACCATGGCTTCTCGACCTACGACGCCACCTACGTCGCCCTGGCGGAGCTGCGCGCCTGCGACCTGGTGACCAGCGATCTTCGTCTGGCGTCCGCCGCGCGGCGGGCGAAGCTGCCGATCATACTGAGGCAGCCCTGAGGGTCCGTGCGAAGACATTTGAGCGGCTGTTTGAACGAAGGGATCGGCCGGATGGCTTTGGGATATCCGCGGCGTCGCAGACCGCCGGCGAGGGCGCGATGAGCCTCGAGATCAGCGCGGAGATCAAGGGGCTCGTCGACGGGGCGCTCGCCTCCGGAACGCCGATGGTGCTGGCCAGCGTCGATGCGCAAGGTCGGCCGCGGCTCACCTTCCGCGGCTCGATCCAGGTGTTCGGCGCCGATGCGCTGGGGTTCTGGGCCCGGCGCGCCGACGGCTCGACCATGGAGAACATCGCCGCCAATCCGTTCGTGGCGATGATGTTCCGCGACCCGTCGAGCCGGGCCATGCTGCAGTTCTCCGGCCGGGCGCGGGTGGCGGACGGGGCCGAGCGCGAGCGGGTCTACGCCAACGCTCCCGAAGCCGAGCGCAACGCAGACGCTCAGAAGGCGGGGGCTGGCGTGGTGGTCGAACTCGACCGCATCGAGGGCCTGCTGGGCTTCGACGCCGACGGCAAGCCGCGCTTCGTGCGCATGACCCGGGAGGCCTGACCGGGCCGCCTCAGTGTACGCAGACCGCAAGGGCGGCGACCAGGATGCCCGATGGCGGCGCAGATGAGCCAGAGGCGGGCAAGTCGGGGCAAGGGCGACGGCTCGGACGAGAGGGGCCGGCCGTCGGCATTCGAATCATCAGCACGCGACGGCGCTGGCGGCGCTGTAGAGCGCGCCCCGAAAAAGGGAAACCGGTTTCGCTAACCGAGCGAGCTTCGGCGTCCGGGCGCCTCAGCTCGGCGCCGACAGCACCTTGCACTGGTGGTCCATCAGGCTCTCGGCATGGCCGTTGTCGCCGGCCGCGAGATCGGCGCGGTCGCTGAGGAGCACGAAGCCTGGCGTTCCGTCCGGCCGCCGCGCGCCGACGAGCGCCAGGGTCTCCAGCCCCATGTGGGCGCGCGCCGCCGGATCGCCGTCGGCCAGCAGGGCGAACGGGTTTCGCGCCCCGAGATCCGCACCGGCGACCCACATGGCCCGATAGCGCCGCCCGGCCAGGTCGAACGAGCGCCGCGACCAGCGCGGGCCGATGCGGGCGAGATCGGCCCGCAGGGCGCGGCGGACCCCGGCGGCGACGCAGTCGACGTGGATATGCAGCTGGTTCTGGCTGCGGCCATGGATCGAGTTCACCGCCAGGGCGATGTCGTCGCGGGGGATGGCTCGATGCGCGTAGCGCTCGACGAAGCGGCGCGCCTCCCAGGCGTCCTGCCAATAGTCGGGCGCGGAGGGCGCGAGCACCGCGGCGCTCTCGATGCCGCCGACCCGCGCCGTCGGGATCACCAGCACCTGGGTCGCGCCGCGCTCGTCCTTGAGCACCGCATATCCCCGCGCCAGGTCGACGGCGGCGCAGGGCGCGGGCAGGTGGCTGGCCCTCTCGTCGGGCACGCACAGACCATGCACGATCTGCCAAAGAGCGCTGGGATCGGCCGCCGACGAGGCGATGACGCCGACGGCGAGGACGCCGGCGACGAGCACGCACCCCGCCAGAATCGCCGAGCCCAGCTTCCAACCCATCGGACGCGCCTTCCAGAGCCGTTGGGACTCTCAGGTGAAAGGCCAAGCAAACCCGGCGCGGTTTTGCAAGCGCGCATGCAGGGCGGCGGGCGGCGCGACCGCGGCTAGTCGGGATCGATCCTCAGCGGCCGGCGCGCGGGCGCCGACGTATAGGAGACCCGGCTCGCCTGGCGCGGCGAAAGCTGCGCCACCGAGGCGCCGGCGCCGCGCACGGCGTCATCGACGCACTGGCCGGTGTCGTAGAGCGCATGCTGGCCCAGGCAGTACATATCCTCATACGCCGGTCCCGCCACCGCCATGCACTGATAGAGGTTGAGCTTGGACATCTTCAGGCACTCGGCGCTGTCGCTTTCGCTGAGCAGGGGCGCGAGGCCGTCCCGGTCCGAGGCGTGCGCGTGGCCGAGCACGGCCTCGGCGGCGAGGGCCAGAGCCCTGGCCTCGATGGCGCTGAAGCCGGCGGGCGCATCGTCGGCCGCGACCGCGCGGTCCATGCCGGCAAGACCGCTCATCATGGCGTCGTTCTCGGCCTCGCCGGGCTGGGCCGGCCGCGCCGAGAGCCGCTTCACCGCGGCCAGCCTGGCTGGGGCGTCGGCGACCATGACCCTGGACCAGGCCTGATGCTGCACCGTGTAGGCAGCCTGCTTGACCTCGAGCCCGGCGCGCATCAGCGGCGCGGCGCGTTCGCCCAGCGCCGCCTCGATCCGGCGCACGGCGCTCTGCGCCCCGTCGATGCGCGTGGCCGCGAAGGGATCGGCGACCAGCCGCTCCGCCAGCGCCCGCCGTGCGTCGCCGCGCCCGCCGGCCTCGTCGACGCCGCTGACGAAGCGGTCGTCCTGGAGCGCGGCGATGGCGCCATAGGCGATCATGCCTTCCTCCAGTTGCTCCGCCTCGTAGGAGGCGCCGGCGCGCACGCTCGCCAGCACCGCCGCGCCATTGGCGAAGCGCCCGTCGATCGAGGCCGCATCCTTCATGTAGCTTTCGAACGCCGTGGCCGCGGAGACCACGTCGCGCGGCATCTCGAAGCTCGCATCGTCCATCTCGCCGGCGATCGCCGCGCCGACCACCAGGCACGCGCCCGCCAGCCCAAAGGCCGCCGCTCTCGTCGGTTTCATGTCGAAGCCCACCCTCACCCGAACGCCCTCGTTCGCGTCCCAGTGGGGCATGCGCGCCGTTACTGTTCAAATAAGATTCGCGGCGAATACCAGTTAACTACATGACGTCTGGTCATGCTTGCTGTGAGATTAAGTATAGTCAGCGCGTCTATGCGACCGAACGCGACGCGCGGCCGAGGGCCTGCTCGGCCTGGGCGATGTAATCCCGGGTGGTCGGCACGGCGTCGACGCGGCGCGCCAGCTGCAGATGGAAGACGAAGTGGCCGCAGTGGCGGAACGCGGTCTCGCTGGCGGCGAGGTAGAACTCCCACATCCGGCAGAACCGCTCGCCATGGCTCGCCACGAGGTCGCCCCTCGCCGCCGCGAAGCGCTCGCGCCAGGCGCGCAAGGTGTGGGCGTAGTGCATCCGCAGCGTCTCCAGGTCGGCGACGACGAGGCCGGCGCGCTCGACGGCGGGCAGCACCTCGGAGAGCGCCGGGATGTAGCCCCCGGGAAAGATGTACTTGGCGATCCAGGGCTGGGTGCGGCTGGGGCCGCCGGAGCGGCCGATGGCGTGGATGAGGGCGACGCCGTCCTCGGTCAGAAGCTGCGCCACCTTGTCGAAGAAGGCCTGGTAGTTCGGCCGGCCGACGTGCTCGAACATCCCCACCGAGACGATCCGGTCGTAGGCGCCCGCCGTCTCGGCGCCGCCGGCGTCGCGGTAATCGGTGAGCGAGAAGCGCACGCGGCCGGCGAGACCCCTCGCCTCGGCGCGCCGCTGGGCGTGCTCGAGCTGTGCGGCCGAAAGCGTGATGCCGTCGACCCTGGCGCCGGTCTCGGCGGCGAGCCGCAGCGCCAGGCCGCCCCAGCCGCAGCCGATGTCGAGCACGCGCGACCCGGGCGCCACCAGCAGCTTGGCGGCGATGTGGCGCTGCTTGGCCTGCTGCGCCGCCTCGAGGCTCTGGCCCGGGTGCTGGAAGTAGGCGCAGGAGTACTGCAGATCCTCGTCGAGGAAGCGGCGGTAGAGGTCGAGCGACAGGTCGTAATGATGGGCGACGTTGCGGCGCGCCTGGCGCCGGGCGTTGCGGGTCTGCAGCAGATCGTGCCGCCAGCGGGCGAAGGGTCCGGGCCGGCGCAGGTCCGGGCGCCAGGCGAAGTTGCGTCCCGCCAGATCGATCAGGTCGTAGATGTCGCCCCGCTCGAGCTGCAGCGCGCCTTCCATATAGGCCTCGCCGACGGCCATCTCCGGATTGAGCGCAATTCTCGCCGCCCAGGCGGCGCTGGAGATGCGCACGACCACGCTCGGCGCCGAGCCGTCGCCAAGCGCGATCCGCCGTCCGCCCGGCAGCGCCACTTCCAGCGCGCCTTCCCGGAACGCCTTCCTGAGAAAGCCTTCGAGCCGCATTTCCGCCACAACGTAGCCACAGGCGAGCGGGTTCCACAAGTCGGGTCCGCGAGCCTGACCCCTCTCGACGAGAGCGGATAGACGAGGGCAGACCCCTTGACTCCCGGGCCCGTCCGCCGTACTTGCCGCCTCGTGTTAGCACTCGGGTGGGCAGGCTGCCAACAGCCGCCCCTGGCCGGGAGCTCCCACGTCACTCGAAACCGTAGCTCTACGGAGAAAAAGCAACATGGCGTTTCGTCCGCTTGGCGACCGCGTCCTCGTCCGCCGCGTCGAAGAAGAAGAGAAGACCAAAGGCGGGATCATCATTCCCGACACCGCGAAGGAAAAGCCGCAGGAAGGCGAAGTCATCGCCGTCGGCCCCGGCGGCCGTGACGACAGCGGCAAGATCCACCCGCTCGACGTCTCCACCGGCGACCGCATCCTGTTCGGCAAGTGGTCCGGCACCGAGGTGAAGCTGGATGGCGAGGATCTCCTGATCATGAAGGAGAGCGACATCCTCGGCGTCCTCGCGCCCACGACCGCGAAGGCGAAGGCGGCCTGAACGGCGCCTGACTGAACTCAAACCCGTACGACGAGAAAGCAGAGACACAAGACAATGGCTGCGAAAGACGTCTATTTCTCAACCGACGCGCGCGACCGCATGTTGCGCGGCGTCAACATCCTGGCCAATGCGGTCAAGGTGACCCTCGGCCCCAAGGGCCGCAACGTGATCCTGGAGAAATCCTTCGGCGCGCCGCGCTCGACCAAGGACGGCGTGACCGTCGCCAAGGAGATCGAGCTTCAGGACCGGTTCGAGAACCTCGGCGCCCAGCTCGTCCGCGAGGTCGCCTCCAAGACCAATGACGCGGCCGGCGACGGCACCACCACCGCCACCGTGCTCGCCCAGGCCATCGTCACCGAGGGCCTGAAGTACGTGGCCGCGGGCATGAACCCGATGGATCTGAAGCGCGGCGTCGATCGCGCCGTGGCCAAGGTCGTCGAGGAGATCAAGTCGACCTCCAAGAAGGTCACCACCAACCAGGAGATCGCCCAGGTCGGTTCGATCTCGGCCAACGGCGACACCGAGATCGGCGGCATGATCGCCAAGGCCATGGACCAGGTGGGCAACGAAGGCGTGATCACCGTCGAGGAAGCCAAGAGCCTGGAGACCGAACTCGAAGTCGTCGAGGGCATGGAGTTCGACCGCGGCTATCTCTCGCCCTACTTCATCACCAACGCCGACAAGATGGAGGCCGTCCTCGAAGAGCCGCTGATCCTGCTGTTCGAGAAGAAGCTCTCGACGCTGCAGCCGCTGCTGCCGCTGCTCGAGGCGGTGGTCCAGTCCGGCCGTCCCCTGCTGATCGTGGCCGAGGACGTGGAAGGCGAGGCGCTGGCGACCCTGGTGGTCAACAAGCTGCGCGGCGGCCTGCGCGTGGCCGCGGTGAAGGCGCCCGGCTTCGGCGATCGGCGCAAGGCCATGCTGGAGGACATCGCCGTCCTCACCGGCGGTCAGCTGATCAGCGAGGACCTCGGCATCAAGCTCGAGAACGTCGGCATCGACATGCTCGGCAAGTCCAAGAAGATCACCATCACCAAGGACGACACCACCATCGTCGATGGCTCGGGCGAGAAGGCCGACATCGAGGCCCGCATCTCCCAGATCAAGCGCCAGATCGAGGACACGACCTCCGACTACGACAAGGAGAAGCTGCAGGAACGCCTGGCCAAGCTGGCCGGCGGGGTCGCGGTGGTCCGCGTCGGCGGGGCGACCGAGGTCGAGGTGAAGGAGAAGAAGGACCGCGTCGATGACGCCCTCAACGCCACCCGCGCGGCGGTCGAGGAGGGCATCGTCGCCGGGGGCGGCGTGGCGCTGCTCAAGGCGTCCAAGGCGCTGGAAAGCCTGAAGGGCGACAACGACGACCAGGATGCCGGCATCCAGATCGTCAAGCGCGCCCTGCAGGCCCCGATCCGCCAGATCGCCGAGAACGCCGGCGTCGAAGGCTCGATCGTGGTCGGCAAGGTGCTGGACAACCCCTCCACGGTGTTCGGCTTCAACGCCCAGACCGAAGAGTACGGCGACCTCGTGGCCGCCGGCATCATCGATCCCACCAAGGTCGTGCGCATCGCCCTGCAGGACGCCGCCTCGGTGGCCGGCATGATGATCACCACCGAAGCGGCCGTGGTCGAAGCGCCGAAGAAGAACTCCGCGGCGCCCGCCATGCCCGGCGGCGGCGGCATGGGCGACATGGACTTCTAGGCCAAGAAGTCCAGCCCGGGACTGCTAGGGGCGGCGCCGCAAGGCGCCGCCCCTTTTTCTTGCCGGGCCTGAACTCGGTCTCCGAGCCGAGGCGCGCCCCTGCTCGCGGCGCGGGCCTAGAGCACGATGCGATCGGACGGAATCGTCTGATCGCTGAATCGTGCTCTAGATTCAAAACCCTGGAGCGCGTTCGGGTCGCAAGGCCGGTTCCACTTTTGCGGAACGCGCTCTAGTCTTACTGCGTCATATTCGTGGGTGGGGAGTGTTTTGGCGGGTTTTCTGGCCGTAGCAGGGACATCGCGGCAGTCGTTTGACGAGGGCGACGATGAGGCGGCGGCGCATGGTGGCGATGGAGTCTGGGATGTGGCGCTCGGGCCGGATCGGCGGCGCCGCGGGGTCGGTGACCTTTGGGTAGGCCAGCTTGCGGGCCTCTCCTGGAGGAACCAGGTCCTGAGGGGGGAATCGTCTCCCG
>DATKRO010000007.1:0-12178 GCA_035532115.1 Caulobacteraceae bacterium
CTCAGACCGATGAGGTCAAGGCCGACTTCAAGTTTCGATCCGCGCCCCCGTGAGGGGGCGACCCCGCATCCTTGTCCCCATCCCTGGCGGCGCGAACGTTTCGATCCGCGCCCCCGTGAGGGGGCGACCTGGTGGAGCAGATCATTTGCAGCCACCCTGCGGTGTTTCGATCCGCGCCCCCGTGAGGGGGCGACCCGCCGGCGCCGCCGCAGTTGCCCACGGTCGGCGCGTTTCGATCCGCGCCCCCGTGAGGGGGCGACGCGGCAGCGCCGAACTGTTCAAGGACGCGTGGGAGGTTTCGATCCGCGCCCCCGTGAGGGGGCGACCCGTGCCTCATCCCAGCAATTTCCCGAGTTCGCGCCGGTTTCGATCCGCGCCCCCGTGAGGGGGCGACAGCCGCGCAGGTGCGCCGTGGCCGAGGCGAGCGCGTTTCGATCCGCGCCCCCGTGAGGGGGCGACGCGAACTGGACGGCAGTGCTGGCAGGTCTCGCCAGGTTTCGATCCGCGCCCCCGTGAGGGGGCGACGAGGCGCTGCTGCGGCTCACGCGACCACTGGGAGTTTCGATCCGCGCCCCCGTGAGGGGGCGACTGCTGAACCAGGACCCTAATGCTCTGGATTTTCAGTTTCGATCCGCGCCCCCGTGAGGGGGCGACGCGACCGAGTATCCCGACACGCCCAAGGCCGAGGTTTCGATCCGCGCCCCCGTGAGGGGGCGACCCTGGTAATGGGCGATGGTCATGCGCAGTTCCTAGTTTCGATCCGCGCCCCCGTGAGGGGGCGACCAGACGTTGATCGGCCACTTCGAGGGCGTGTCGTTTCGATCCGCGCCCCCGTGAGGGGGCGACTGGGGTCTCCTTGAGAGGGTCAGTCGGCGAGGAAGTTTCGATCCGCGCCCCCGTGAGGGGGCGACCCGGCTCAGCGCGACGCCATTGCGGCCCTCCTGGTTTCGATCCGCGCCCCCGTGAGGGGGCGACATCTTGCGGTCTAGCGCATTGAATGGATGCAGATAAGCGGCGCGTTAGCGCGAGCCAGCCGAAGTTCTGGGCCAATGGCCGGGGCTGCCTACTCCGGCTGCCGCAGGCGCCTTGATTTACAAGCTGATTTGTCCCGCGCGAATCGTCGGCTCGTCGCATGGCCGCTCCCGATTCGCGCACCGCGTTCACTGGAATTCTAGAAAAGCAGCGGTCCGTTCAAATCCGGGGTCGGTTTGGCTCCGATGTGTTCGACCCGTTTGCGGCCGTCGGCGCCGAGGCGGTAGAAACGCAGGCTGTCGATCTTGGGGTCGATCTCCACCGCCAATCGGGCCCTCAACGCCGTCCATTGCGCGGGATCGACCTCGCATTCGAAGACGGAGTTTTGGACTCTTTGGCCGAAGTCGAGACATGCGCGGGCCACGCGGCGCAGGCGGCGGCGGCCGGCAAGCGTCTCGGTGTTCACGTCATAGGCCACGAGCATCAGCACGGCCTCGCCTCACTTCCATATGAAACCGGGATAGCCGTCGAGATCGCCGCGCAGATGACGCGCGAGGAGTTGCGCCTGCAGATGCGCCAGCAGACCCAGGGGCGCCGTCTCGCCGAGGAATGGATGACGCAGTTCGTCGCGCTTGCGTTCTTGCCAGGCGATGAGGACCCGTTTGCGCGCTTCATCGGCGAGGCGCACGCCGCCAGCCTCTTCGACGATAAAGTCTTCGGGGTTCAACTGTCCCCGGTTGACCAGGCTCAGCGCCAGTCGGTCCGCGAGCACCGGGCGCAGTTCCTCCATAAGGTCCAGCGCCAAGCTGGCGCGGCCGGGCCGGTCGGCGTGAAGGAAGCCGACCTGCGGGTCCAGGCCATGCGCCTCCAGCGCCGAACGGCAGTCGTGACCCAGCATGGCGTAAAGAAAGGAAAGCAGGGCGTTGATGCGGTCCAGAGGCGGGCGACGCGATCGACCGCCGAACCGGAGCGCGGGATCGGGCGTTCGGATCAAGCTGTCGAAGACCCCGAAATACGTCGCCGCGGCTTCGCCTTCCAAGCCGCGCAGACCATCGACATCCGCCGTAACCAAGGTGCGGCGGGCAACATCGCCCAGACGTTGTTCGGCTGCCGACAGACGCTCCGCCGCCGCTATGGGCATAGCTTCGGAATGGTCTCTCAGCGCGCGCCGCAACACGGTGCGCTGGTTGGCTGTCTTTGCGGCCACGATGCCACGCACGATGGGCGTGGCGCGCCCCGGATCATCGGCAATGCGGAACTGGATGCGCCGCAACAGGACGTTGCCGCTCCTGGGCCCCTCCACGCGCGCGAGGAACCGGCCGTTCGGATTCAAGTAGGACACCGCGACGCCAGCCTCGGCGCAGGCGTTCATCATCGCGGGCGAGCCGCCCGGGCGGCCGAAGCAGACCACGCCGTCCAGCAGGTGTAGCGGCGCACGCCCACGCTCGGCGCCGTCCACCTCGACTACGAGGTTCGCCCCATCTTTGCGCAGCCAGGCGCCTTCGCTGGTGACGTAGAGGGTGTTCAGCATCCGTCGCATGGGTCTGCTTTCAATCCGCCAGTTGCGCGGCCAGCCAGCGGGCGACCTTTGGCGACTTTTCCAGTCGGCTTGGTTGGCACAGGTCGAACAGGGAGCAGCGGCGGCAGGCGGGGGTGAAAACAGGCGGCGGGGTGCGACAGGCGGCGATGTTGGCGCGCGCTTCGCTGGCCACCTGGGCGGTCAAGGCACGCAGTTCCGTATCGAAGGTCACCGTCAACCGCCGCCGCGTGGCGCCATAGAAGAGCGCACCATGGGGCACCTCGCCGCCGCACATCTCCTCCAGGCATATGGCCTGGGCGCACAACTGAACTTCATCGGCCCGGTGGGCCTTGGGCCTGCCGCGCTTGTATTCCACTGGAAACGGTCGCGGTGGCTTGCCTTGGAACTCCACCACGTCGGCCCTCCCGGCCACGCCAAGGGCCAGTGAGCGGATCGCCAGCCCGCGCGCGGTTCGCACGCCGGGGCGGGTCTCCCGCTCGCCGGAGTCGACCCGCTCATGCAATATTCGCCCTTCCGCCGTCGCCGCGTCTTCCGCCCACAGCCCTTCGACGTGGATCAGCGCGCACTGACGCGGGCAGAACAGGTGGTGCTGCAGCGCGGACAAGGGAATCAGCGCGTCTTCGGTCGCCGGGTCCACGGGCGCGGCGACCATGGTTCAGATTTTGCGCTGAATGGTGATGCCCGTCGGCAGGCTGTTTTCATCGACGCTGACCACATAGTCCTGGAAGCTGCGGGGCGCGGTGATATTGCCCTCGGCCCGCGTAATGGTGACGCGCCTGAACAGAGAGTCGGCAGTTGCGTTACCCAGATCGCTTTCATGTTTGAAAACGATCAGGCCGCGCGCCGTCATCATGCCGCGAGCGGCGGCGCGGTCGTGCTCGAACATATACTTCAGCGCATCCCATAGGAGGGTCAGATCATCCTCGGAGAAGCCGGTGCCCTTCTTGGCGTCGTTGGCCAGGCGACCGGAAACGAAACCGTGGGCGCGGTAGAGGCCGTAGGGCACGATGTGCTTGCGACCCATGGTGCGGTCGTTCAACAGGGCGTCCTTCTCGTTGGTGACCGAGCTGCGGGTGATGGTGATCTCGAGGGGAACGATGGGATCCTGGCTGCGCGCAAAAGTAAGCTGCACGGGGCCGCGCACCTGACCGGCGTTGACTTCCGTCGACATTACCGCGCCGAACGTGCGGATATCGAAGAAGTTGTCGCACATCCAGCGGGTCAGCCCCTGCGCCTCGGCCTGGTCCCTGGGCAGTTTCTTCGACTCTGATTTCAGGCCCTTGGCCTCATAGGCCCGCAGGTGGGCGCGGTTCAGCACCGCCCGCTCCTGCATGTAGATGTCGCAGCCGGCCGTCTCGCCCTTGGCCAAGGCGACGTAGTTCCTGATCTTGCGCTTGAGGGCCACGTCGGTGACCAAGCCAAGGCCGGTTTCGGGATCGAGGCGCGGAAGATTGCCCGCGTCGGGATCGCCATTGGGGTTGCCATCCTTCACGTCGAACAAATAGACGAAGTCGTAGCGGTTGTTGATCGCGGTCATTGGTGGGCCTCGTCTTCAGGGGCGGTAAGGGTCTCGTCCAGGGCAGCCTCGCCATCGACGCGCTTGGCGTAGAGGGCGCCGCGCTGGTGGTAATAGCCGATAGCAAAGCGGCCCTGGTTCTGCATATCGAGGGTCGCTGGCAAAATGCTGGTCAGGCCGTCAGCCACGTCCGCGAGCGCTTTCTCGTACTTGACCGCGAGGCCGGGCTTGGATTTGCGGATCTTGGACAAATGATCCTGTACGCCGCGCAGTAGCAGCGGAAATACGTGCCCTGGCGTGGCCGAGGCCGCACCGTAGAAGCGGTCGCGGATGGAAGCGCCGACGCCCTGGATGGCCTGAGCCTGAGCCGCCTCCATGATCGCGAACAGGCGCCCCAGCCTGTAGCCGGGATTGAGCTCGGTGAGATCGAGCGACACGGATGCGTCCTCCTGAATGATGGACTTGCGAAAATCGCGAGCGATGACAGCCTTGAGCAGGGCCACCCGCAATTCGTGGACTTTGTCGTCCCCCTGATCGGCGCGGATGCGCATGAGGGTCTGAGTCAACAGCGCGCGCGGGTAGCGGCCGCCGGTAATGACGGCGCGGGTGACCTCGCCCGCCAAGTTGGGCGGAATGTTCTTGGCTTCGCCCTGGGCCGCCAGTTGCCGAAGCAGGCGCCACAAGGCGGGCGGTCGGCCCGTGCGCGAGGGTTCGAGGCGCAGATCCTGCCAATGCTGCTGAAAGTGGTCCGCCAGTTCACCGAGCGCCCCAATGTACCAGAAACGCACCGACAGGCGGGCGGCATTGGGGCTGAGACCTAGAACATAGACGCGCAATCCCTCGAGCTCCGCGTTCACGTCTCGAAGCGGGCGCCCGGCCTCTAGCTTCACCATCAGGTCTCGGACGGTGGCGGTCCGCCCGCTCTCGGCGTCCGCCGGCGCCAGCACTGGCGCGCCGCTGAACATCATGTTCAGCAGCGCCTCGCCCTCGTCCGCCTCGTCGCCGTGAGCTTCCGCCCAGAAGACCGTGGTGGCGTCGCCGATCTGGACGCGATTGCGATAGCGCGGACGGCCGTTCGCTTCCTGACCGTCACTGGCCGAAAGCAGCTCGTTCAGCGCCGTGGCGTAGCCGAAGGCGGCGAGTTCCGAAGTCGGCGCGTTGTCGCCCTGAACCTTGCCGTAAGACGTGAACGCGCCCTCATTGAACGACACGAGGCTGGCGCCGGACGACTGCGCCCCAGGCACCCCCTTGATCGAGGGATGCAGGCGGGCGATCGGCGCGGTCTCGCCGGTGATCAGGCATTGACCCGCCTGCGCGCCGCGCGGCGCGTCCTGCCCGGCGACCAGCGCGCGCATGGCCGGGCGGTCGTGGAGCAATACCCGGTCCCCATCCAGCTGAAAGGCCAGATTCTGGCCAAGCATCTCGTCGGCATAGTCCAGACCAGCGTGGCCTTCGGGGGTCCAGCGAGCCAGGAAGGCAAGCAGCGCGCGGCCACCCTCGTCCTCGGTCCCGGCCAGCAGGGTCGCGTTGTGCCCCCTGAACGCCTCATGCTCCTTGCCCGTGCGCTTCCGGGCTTTGGCTTGGTTGTCCTCGTCGGCCTCGGGATCGAGCCGGTCGACGCCGAGCACGTAGGAAGTCTTGTCCCACAGGACGCCGCTGACCACCCCACTGGTTCGCTTGGCCTGCTGCGGCGCCTCGACCACCTTGGGCCGTTTCCTCTTGCCGTCGCCGGTGCGCTCGTCGTGCACGGCAATCACTCGCCCGGCGCGGTCCAACACCAGCACGAAAGCGATCTGAGCCGGCGCGAAGCCGGGGACGGGAGCGGCGCCACAGGCGGCAAGGCGTTCATATCGGGCGGCGAGAGCCGCGAGCGGGCCGAGGCTGGTCCGGAATTCGCTCATGTGCGCACCGCAGCGCTGTCCGGGAGCGGCACCTCGATCACCCCGTCCCGCATCTTGGCCCTGAAGAACATCGGCCGGTTACCGCGCGCGAAATCGATGTCCAGCGCCATCCATCCCAGATCGCGCTCGCCCAGCAGACTTTCGTGCGGCGTTGGCGGCTCGCCCTCGATGAGGGCGAACTCGGCGGCGAACTCCCGCGTGCCCAGGCAGGGGCGGTGGAAGCACTGCCCCTTGCGCGCCCGGCGATTGAAAATGTCCAGATGTTTGCCGATCGGCTCCTCGGCGTCCCCCGGATTCCTCAACTCGATGCGCGCCTCGATGACATAGGCCACGTCTTTCAGGATGGTGGCTGCGCGCTGCTGGCGGTCTTCGTCGACGTACAACGCCAAGCCTTCCGTGGAACCGGCGTTCATCGCCTTCCTGACGTTCAGGCCTGGGATGCGGCTGGCGACCTCGTTGCGGCGGATAGTCTCGAACGTGATAGGCTCAAGCACCCGCAGCCGCTCGACCCTCCAGGCGAATGCCGGCTTCCAATGCACCGCTTCGAGAATCCCCCGCGCCGCGGAAGGGGTGATCACGTCATATGAGACGCGCTCAACCTTCATTTCCGGGCGGGTGAAACAGGCCCGCTCACCCCAGACGTGCAGCACTACACCCTGCGTCATTGCCGTATCCGCCGTTGACGGCGCCCGACATCGAGCCTGCGTTGACGACCTATGATTGTCGAGACGCCCAACGCCGAGTCGGCTTCCGGCAGTTTGCCGGAAGCCGTGTGTCGCTCGATGGAACACCCAAGTCCGCCAATAAGCGGTTTCGATCCGCGCTCGCTGTTTTCCGCCACCGCCGGGCCGCCGCCACAGGGCGGGGCGCGGAAGTTCAGCGTACCGACCAGATTCCTCACTTCGATCTCCGGGCGACAGAGGGCGAGCACGAGCGACTTTGCCAAACGCCCATGGTTCCGTCGCTGAGTCAAGTCCTGATAGATGAACACCAAGTCCCCAATAAACGGAACCCGGCAAGGTCAGTCGATCACCAACCGCTCCGGTTCGATCAGCGTGGCGTCAACCCAGGTAAGGCCAGTGTCGGCGCGGTAGAGGCTGTGGTTGAGCAGCACGACGAACTGATCGTCGTAGCGCTTGGGCAGGATTCTCTCCGCCGCGCCCGTGGCGATCAGTTTGGCACGCGCCTGGGGTGGCACGCCGACGGTATAGGATTGCAGGCGCCGCGCGAGCTTTCGCGGCGTAAGGGCATCGGGAAGATGGCGAAGGTCGCGCACTGCGTGGCGCGCGTCGGCGTCGAACTCGATGATCAAGGGGTGGTTGTAGTCGTCTATCATCTGGAAATCCCTGGCGATGGTGGCGAATGGGAAATCCCAGCTTGCGAGTCGATCCTTACAGCTCTTCAGAATGAATTTGGAGTCGAACGCCGCGTCACCCTCGCGGTCGAAGAGCTTGTCGAAATAGGCCGCGACGGCCGGCAAGGCCGTCACATCCCGAAAGCGCCGAAAGATGTCCTCGCTGGTCTCGATGCGTACGCGCATCGACTGCAAACGCTTGCGACCAGCCGGGCGGAAGACGAGCGTGTAGCTAGAGTCCGCGTCGCGGTATCCTTCGCGGTTGCAGCGCCCCGCCGCCTGCAGGATCGAGTCAAGCCCCGCCTCGGCCCTCAGGACCAGCGGGAAGTCGACATCGACCCCGGCCTCGACCAGGGAGGTGGAGACAACCCGGCACGGCCGTCCGCGCCTCAGATCCTCCCGAATATCCGCCAGCACTGCACGCCGGTGCGCCGGGCACATCAGCGTCGATAGGTGCCGCGCGCCTGGGAGATGGCCGATGGCCTGACAGAGCGCCTGAGCGTGGAACCGTCGATTGACGATACAGAGGGCCTGAGGCGCCGCCGCCAGACGCTCCGCGATATCCGCATCGGTCTGAGGGGCCTCGATCACTTCCACCCGAACTCTGCGAAGCGTCTCGAACAGCTTGGGCGGGTCCGGGGCCAGCTCGGTCACGTTCTCGAAGCCGTCGATGAACGGCCGCCCGCCATTGGACGGCGCCGCGAGCAGGGCTGGCTGCGTCGCGGTGCACAAGACAATAGAACAACCGTAATTGGCGGCCAATTCCTTCAGCGCGGTGACGCAGGGCCGCAACAGTTCCAGCGGCAGGGTCTGGACCTCGTCGAGCACGATGACGCTGCGGGCCAGGTTGTGCAGCTTTCGGCACTGGGACGGTCGATTCGAGAACAGGCTTTCGAACAGCCGCACCGCGGTGGTGACGATCAGCGGCTGGTCCCAGGTTTCCATGGCCAGATCCAGCTTGGAACGCGCCTCCTTGCCGTCGATAACGCTCTGGTCGAAGGCCGAGTGATGCTCCAAGACCGCGTCGGCGTGAGGCGCCAACGCCTGGCGATAGACCTGAGCCGTCTGCTCGATCACCGAGGTGAACGGGATGCCGAACACCACCCGCTCCAGTCCGTTGTGCCGGGCGTGGTCGAGCGCGAAGGCCAGCGAGGTGAGACTCTTGCCACCACCGGTAGGGACGGTGAGCGTGAACACGCCCGGCGAAGCATTCGACAGGGATCGGGCATGGGTCAGAATCTCCGCCCGCCGTCCGTTGAGACTGCCCGGAACTGGAGCTTTGAATCGGCTCAGGTAGCCGTCTAGTGCGGTGGCGAGTTCCGACAGGGTGGCCGCGGGCCCCCGCAACGGGACACCGCGGCCTTCGGCTCGGGCATAGAAGTCCTCCGTCGCCAAGTAGTCGGCATCGACCAGGCAGGAGAACAGCATCCGGATCAGAAATGCGATCTGAAAGCCGGCGTGCATGGAAGCTTTCAGCGGAACAGGCGTTGGGCGGGCAGGAATGGCGAGGCCGTCGCCTTCGGCGGCCGCAACGATCCGGTCCAGCGTCGCAACCATCTTGGCCAACCGGCCTTCAGAATCGAACAAGCCATCGACGAGCCCCGCGTGATGGCCGGCGATGCCATGTGCGATCAAGCCGCCGAGCGGGTAATAGACGCGTCGGGCGTGGCAAGCTCCATGAGCCGCGTGATCCACCTTTGCCACGCCGCCGTGCAGCCTGGCCTGGAACGCCGCCTGATACTTGCCGAGATCATGAAGCAGCCCGGCGGCGTAGCCGAATTCGCCGTAGCCGAATGAGGCGGCGAATTTGGAGGCTCGCTTTGCGGTATCCAGAAGATGCCTGTCCAGTGGCTCCCACGCTTCAGGACCTTTGTTTTTCACGGAATGCGCGAAGAAGCGTCCTGGGCTGCGACGGACCGTCGTGGCCGACTCGGTTCCGTCGACCACCGTCGTCCCCAATTCGTGCGGGCTGATCATCCGCGCCTCTGCTTGAATGCTATGTCCGGAATATTGGCGAGACATAGAACGCGATACCCCTCAGCGCGCGATCTCCTCCAGCGCCCGGCCGCGGGTCGGCGGCCCGAAGAGGCCGACCGAGACCACCACCACCAGCATGGCCGCGGCGATGAAGCCGAAGGCGCCCAGGGCGCCGGCGAGGCCGAGCAGCCAGGCGATGGCGTAGCTGGAAAGCGCCGTGGAGAGCCGGCTCCACGAATAGACGAAGCCCACCGCGCTCGCGCGGATCCGGGTCGGATAGAGCTCCGCCTGATAGGCATGGTACGAGAACGACAAGAGGTTGTTGGAGAAGTTGATCGCGATGCCGAGCGCGATCAGCGCCGCCGGCGCCCGCGCCAGGGCGAAGACGAGGCCGAGCGCTCCCGTTCCCGCCGCGGCCGCCACCACCAGCCACTTGCGCTCGACGCGCTCGGCGATGGCGCTCCAGAGCAGCGGGCCGACGGGATAGGCGACGGCGATGATGAACGAATATTGCAGGCTCTGGGCGAAGCCGGCGCCGCGCGCGGCGAGAAAGGCCGGCGCCCAATTGGTGAAGCCGTAGAAGCCCACCGCCTGGAACACGTTCAGCACCACCAGTAGCACCGTGCGGCCGATCAGCGGCGGCGCGAAGATCTCGCCCAGACGGCCGTGGCCGTCGGCGGCGCCGGCGCGCGCCGCGGGCGCCGGCAGCGGCCGGCCGGTCCGGGCGGCGATCCTGGCCTCCAGGCGCGAGACGATGGCGTCGGCCTCGCCCCAGCGGCCGTGCTCGGCCAGCCAGCGCGGCGATTCCGGCACGCCGCGGCGGATGAACCAGACCCCGACGGCGGCGGCCGCGCCCAGCAGCACCACCCAGCGCCAGCCGGCGACGCCGGCGATGGTCGCCGGCCCCAGGCGCCAGGCGGCGAGGGCGACGATGGGCACGGCGAGAAACTGGACCGACTGGTTGAGCGCGAAGGCCTTGCCGCGCACCCCGGCGGGGACCAGTTCGGCGATGTAGGCGTCGATGGTGACCAGCTCGACGCCGATGCCGATGCCGGCGATCAGCCGCCAGAGGTCGACGCCCAGGGCGTTCTGCTGCGCGGCCATGGCGACGGCGGCGGCGGTGTACCAGAGCAGGGACGCGGTGAAGATCGCCCGGCGCCCGAACCGGTCGGCGAGGCGCGAGACGCCGATCGTGCCGATGAAGAGCCCCGCGAAGGTCGCCGCCGCGAAGCTCGCCTGGTCGGAGACGCCGAAGAGGCCGGCGCTGCCGACGTGGAACACGCCGGCCCGCACCAGGGTCGGCGAGATGTAGGCGGTCATCATCAGGTCGTAGAATTCGAAACAGCCGCCCGCCGAGAGCAGCATCACCCAGCGCCAGACCTCGCGCGAGGGCGGCAGGCGCTCCAGCCGCGCCGCGATCTGGTCGGCGCCCGCAGTCAAATCACGCCATCGGCCCTGAGGGCGGCGAGTTCGTCGGGGCCGTGGCCGGGCAGGGCGCCCAGCACCTCGGCTGTGTGCTCGCCCAGCGCCGGGCCGGGCCAGCGGACCTCGCCCGGGGTGGCGCTGAGCCTGGGGAAGACATTCTGCATCCGGATCGGCCCGAACACCGGATGCTCGACCGAGACGATCGCCTCGCGGGCGGCGAACTGCGGATCGGCCAGCATGTCGGGGGCGCGGTAGACGCGCCCGCACGGCACGCCGTGGGCCTCGAGCAGAACCAGCAGCTCGTCCAGGTCCCGCTCGCCGGTCCAGGCGGCGATGTGCGCGTCGAGTTCGCCCTGGTTGGCGCCGCGCGCGGCGTGGTCGCGATAGCGCGGATCGTCCTTCAGCTGCGGCTCGCCCATGGCGTCGCAAAGGCGGGCGAAAACGGTGTCGCCGTTGCCGCCGATGAGGATCAGGCCGTCGCGGGTGGGATAGGCGTTGGAAGGGGCGATCCCCGGCAGCACGGCGCCGGAGCGCTCGCGCACATAGCCGGTCAGGTCGTATTCGGTGACGAGGTTCTCCATCATCGCCAGCACGCTCTCGTAGATGGCCGCATCGACCACCTGGCCCTGGCCGCTGCGCTCGCATGCGTGCAGCGCCATCATCACGCCCATGGCCGCGTGCACGGCGGCGAGGCTGTCGCCGATGGAGACGCCGGCGCGGGCGGGGGGGCGATCGGCCTCGCCGGTGATATGGCGAAGCCCGCCCATGGCCTCGCCGATCAGTCCATAGCCGGCGCGGCCGGCGTAGGGGCCGGTCTGGCCGAAGCCGGAGACGCGCGCCATGATCAGCCGCGGATTGCCGGCCGCGAGGCTGTCGTAGCCCAGGCCCCACTTCTCCATCGTGCCCGGCCGGAAGTTCTCGACCACGACATCGGCCGTCGCGATCAGGGCGCGGGCGAGCTTGCGCCCTTGCGGGGCGCGCAGGTCGAGGGTCACCGACTTCTTGCCCCGGCCGATCACCGGCCACCAGGGCGACAACCCCTTGGGCAGGCTGCGGCCCCACTGGCGCATCGGATCGCCGCCGCCCGGATCCTCGAGCTTGATCACCTCGGCGCCGAAGTCGGCCAGGATCTGGCCACAGAACGGACCGGCGATCAGCGAGCCGAGTTCGATCACCCTCAGATCCGAAAGCGGTCCCGCGCTCATGCCCCTCGCCATCGCCCCAGCCGACAGAGGGGCGTTTGGAGCTGGCTGCGGGGCGGTTTGTCAACGGCCATGGCGCAGTCACGGCGATGCGGTCGGATTGCGAAAGGGCTAATTCGCGGAGGTTTGACCATCATCGCCGTCTCCCCGGACGGCCTGAAAGGGCGATCCGGGGCCGGACCCGCCGCTTCCAAGACGAATTCCAGCTTGGCCGCGGCCCGTCCGGCCCCGGCTCGCGCTGCGCTTGGCCGGGGTGACGGCGATGATGAGCGTCTCGTCAGCCCGAACTCT
>DATKRO010000008.1:0-5021 GCA_035532115.1 Caulobacteraceae bacterium
CTCGACCGCCTCATGGACCTCGTCCCCACCGCGCCGGCCGGCCACACGCTGCGGACCATCCTGAAGAAGATCCGCCGCCACCTCTTCGTCTTCGTCACCCACCGCGACATCAGCGCCACCAACAACGGCTCCGAGCGCGCCGTGCGCCCCTGCACCATCTACCGCAAGGTCACCAACGGCTTCCGCAGCGAATGGGCCGCCGCGCTCTACGCCGACACCCGAAGCGTGGTCGAGACCGGACGCCGGCCCTGCGTCAGCGCTCTCGACGCCATCCGCCTCACCCTCGCCGACGCGCCCATCCCAATCCCGCCCTGACGGGGCCGCCGCCCCACGATTTCACGGCGAACGGGCGCCGCGCTCCGCTGCCTGCCCGCCGAGAGGGGGTGAGCAATTACTTTGTCGTTGGCCCTCGTCATAGAGATATGGCGCAGGCATAGTGCTCATCTTCGTCGAGCGCGCCCGCCAGCCCTATCCCGGAGCGCGAGGCATGCTTGGCCCCGCTCGCCATCTCCGGGTGCGCCAGAACCAATTCCCTGTCGAGCTTGGAGAAAGCCGGCTTGCCTGACGCGCCGTCAGCGCCTCAAGCTCGCGGCTCGTCTTCAAGGAGCTGCGCCATGAGTCAAGGACCGCTCTCGGGCCTGAAGGTCATCGAGTTCGCGGGGATCGGCCCCGGTCCTTTCTGCGGCATGCTGCTTTCCGATCTGGGGGCGGACGTGGTGCGGATCGACAGGCAGGGCGGTCGCGGCGGGGCCAGGACCGACATCACCGCGCGCGGACGCCGTTCGGTCGCGCTCGACCTGAAGTCGCCCGCCGCCGTGGAGGCGTGCCTGCAACTCATCGAGCGGGCCGACGCCCTCTTCGAGGGCTTCCGCCCAGGCGTAATGGAGCGCCTGGGGCTGGGGCCGCAGGTCGCCCTGAAGCGCAATCCCAAGCTGGTCTACGGGCGGATGACCGGCTGGGGTCAGTCGGGGCCGCTGGCCCAGGCCGCCGGCCACGACATCAACTACATCGCCATCTCCGGGGCGCTGGGCGCGATCGGGACGGCGGAGCGCCCGGCGCCGCCCTTGAACCTGGTGGGGGATTTCGGCGGCGGCGCGCTCTACCTCGCGTTCGGCCTCCTGGCCGCGGTGATCCACGCCAGGGCTTCGGGCCAGGGCCAGGTGGTCGACTGCGCCATGACCGAGGGCGCGGCCTCGCTGATGTCGATGTTCTACGGCATGAAGGCCGCGGGCGTCTGGACCGACCAGCGCCGCGCCAACATGCTGGACGGCGGCGCGCCGTTCTACGACGTCTACGAATGCGCCGACGGCGAATTCATCGCCCTCGGCTCCATCGAGCCGCAGTTCTACGCCCTCCTGCTGGAGAAGACCGGGATCGAAGATCCGGCGTTCCGGGCGCAGATGAACCGGGCCGAGTGGCCGCAGCTGAAGGCAAAGCTCGAACGGGTGATCGCCGCCAGAACCCGCGACGAGTGGCGCCAGATCATGGAAGGCAGCGACGTCTGCTTCGCGCCGGTGCTCACCCTCGCCGAAGCGCCCAGCCATCCGCACAATCTCGCCCGCGCCGCCTTCATCGACGTCGAGGGCGTGACCCAGCCGGCGCCGGCGCCGCGCTTTTCGGCCACCCCCGGCGCGGTGCAGCGCCCGCCGCCGGCGATCGGCGCGCATACGCGCGAGGTCTTCGCCGACTGGGGGCTTCCTGCCGACGCGCTCCGCGAGCTTGAGGCGGCGGGCTGAGGGCGACGGAGTTCGCCGCACCGGCGGCGCGGCCTTTAATGGACGCACCGGCTCAGCTTTGTTCAGACTGTGTTCAGGCGGGCAGACACAGTATCGCAGGCATCAGTTGGCTGCCGCGCTCTCCCGTCCCTCGTGGCGGCGGTGGATTGATCAGGACGAAGACAAGGTCATCCTGGCGGCGCGCCGTCCCCTCTACGCGGCGCGCCGCGACCTTCCGCCTCCGGGCGCCGCTCAATCCTTGACCACCAGAAAGCTGAGCTTACCGGCCTCGTCACCAAGACTTACAAGCCGGGCGCCGACCTCGGCAAGGAAATGCGGCACGTCGATGCGCGCCATCGGATCGTCGGCAATGAGCCGGATCGGTGTCCCCGCCGGCGCCGTCGCCAGCGCCCGGCGCAGTCTCAGCGTCGGCGTCGGACAGCGGTGGCCGCGGGCGTCGACGAGCAGGGGATCGCTGGCATCCATCTGATTGCGTTGCCGTGCGTCCGGCGCCGGGTCAATGGCCTCGGCGCGCGGCCCGGGCCACGCTTCAGGACGCGGGGGGCGGCGGCGTGATCTGCGGCGGGGCGGACGGCGCGGGGGGCGGCGCGGGCGCGATCGTGGGAACGGGCGCCGGCGCGACGGTCGCGCTGGCGTTGGCGCCCTGGCTCGTCGCGGTGCGGGCGTGATGGCGGGCGGCCAGATGCTCGCGGCGCTGCGCCGCCTCTCGGCGCGCCCGCCGCGCGGTCTCGGCGTAGCGTCGGGGCGCCCGGGCCGCGGCATAGCGCCGAGCCGGCCTCGCCCTCGGCCGAGGCGTCGCAGCCGCCATCGCGGCCGGGGGCGCGGCGGGGGCTGCGGCGATCGGCGCCGCGGCCTGGGACGGCGTCGGCGTGTTCTGGGCCTGAGCCATCGCGGCGGTCTGGGCCTCGGTGGCGGCGGCGGGGCCATTGTTGGCGCCGGCGGGCGTCCGCGGCGCTCGGGTGAACGCCCAGGCGAACAGGCCCACCGCCGCGATGAAGACCAGGGGGATCAGCAGCGCCCAGGGGCGCACGCCGCCCTTGTGGGCGCCGCGACCGCGGATGAGCACCGGATTGTGCAGCATCGGCGTCTCGGAAGTGTTGGCGCCCCGAGGTTCTGGACGCGGCGGGTCGAAGTCGTGAGCGGCCATGTAAAGTCCCATGAGATCGAGCTTCCAAGGCAACGGGCGTCTGAACGACTGGTTCCGCATGTTTCAGGGTCACAGGAACGCCCTGGGCTCGCTCGCCCGGCCCACGCGCACCCAGACCCATGGCGGCGAAGGCCGCGCGCCGGCATGGCCGGTTCTCAGATCTCGATCAGGGCGAAGGGGCGGCCGAGTTCGGCCTGCGCCACCATGCGCGCCACGTTGTAGACCGGGGCGCCACCGGGCGTGCGTCCGAGGTGGCGGCCGCGATGGGCGTGGCCGTGGGTCACGGCGCGGACGGCGGGGAACCGGTCGATGGTCTCGGCCAGGCGCGAGTTGCCGAGGAAGGGGTAGATCTCCGGAGGTTCGCCGATCAGGGTCGCGGCGACGGGCGAATAGTGCAGCACGACGACGATTCGCTCGGTGCGCAGCATCTGCAGCGCCCGTTCGAGCTTCAGCGATTCTTCGAGCGAGGCCTGCACCACCGCCTTCAGCGCCGGCTCGCCGAACGCCGCCAGCAGGCCGCGGCCAAAGCCGCCGATGAAGCCCTTGACGCCGGCGAAGCCTACGCCGGCGATCTCGGTGGCCTCGCCGTCCAGCAGCCGGACGCCCGCGCCCTCCAGGATGCGCGCGACATCGCCCGCCGCGCCGGACTCGCAGTCGTGGTTGCCGAGCACGCCCACCATGGGGATGCGGCAGGCCGAGAGCCCGGCGGCGAGGAGTTCGGCCTCCGCCGGCCTGCCGAAATTGGTCAGGTCGCCGCAGAGCGCGAGCGCGTCGGCGCAGCCGGATATTTCGGCGAAGAGGTCGCGATAGGGCGCGGCCATGTCCTCGGCCACGTGCAGGTCGCCGATCGCGGCCAGCCTCAGCGGTTCAGGCGATCGGTTCATGCCGCTCTTCCAGTCCCTTGCCGACCACGTCGGCAAAGCCCCACTCGGTGATGTCGATCACGTAATCCCTGGGCGAGAACAGCCGGCCGCGGCACACCTTCACCTTGGCCGAGGGCAGCTCGAGCTGGGCGCCGAGGCGTCCGATCAGCTCTCCCATCAGCCAGCGCGGCACGCACTCGCGCTCCGTGGGATAGCTGAAGCGGAAGTTGAGCAGGTGCGCCAGCAACGCTTCCCAGTAGGGCTCCATGTAGGACAGCAGCCGCCGCCAGTCGATCTCGGCGTGCTTCCTCAGGATCACATGGGCGATGTCGGCGCCGTCGTAGCGATAGCGGTCCTGGACGAACACCTTGGACCAGACGAGTTCGGTGGGCGGGGTGATCTTCACCTCCTGGCCAAACACCGAGGTGACGTGATCGCCGGCGAACCAGACGTCGCTGATCGGCGCGGTGGCGTTCGACATGGCGAAGATCACGTCGAAGAAGTGGGTCCCGGCGCGCACCTTGGCGATCCAGCGCTCGTCCTCCACCTCGGTGAGGTAGCCGCGACCGCGGAAGAACCCCAGGATGCGCGGATAGTCGCCAGGCTTGCAGAACACGTCCAGATCCTTGGTCGGGCGCTGGATTCCGGTATAGGCGCGCACGGCATAGGAGCCCGAGAGCAGGAAGGGGATGCGCGCCTCGAGGAGCAGCTTCAGGCTCTCGGCGTAGAAGGCCTCCGCCTCGGAGGTCCGGTCGTCGGGCTCGACGCGCGTGGCGGACGGCTCGCGGCTCATGCCGGCTTTAAGCCTTGCGGCCCGGGCCGGTTCCGGGCGCCGGGCCGCGCTGCTATATGCGCGAACGCCGGATGGGTGGCCGAGTGGTTGAAGGCAGCGGTCTTGAAAATCGTCGTGGGTTCGCGCCCACCGTGGGTTCGAATCCCACCCCATCCGCCACTTCGAAACAGGGCTGCGCCCGAACGGCCTTCCGGGCAGGCATGCCTTGATGCACGGATGCAACGCCGCGCAAAGAACGAAGAACGCCGCTGGCGGTCGGGGCCGTTACGTAGCAGTCTGCGCAGCTAGAATCACGCGGGTGCCGACTGGGGCGGCCCGCGAAGGGGGCTTATTCGATGTATCGCCACTCCGCACGCCGCATTTCCCTGCTCGCCTCTTCGTCCTTCGTCGCCAGCACGGTGCTGGCCGGCGCCGGGGGCATGGCCCTGACCGCGTTCACGCCTTCGGTGGCGCTGGCGGCGACGTGCACGCCTCAGACGGAG
>DATKRO010000009.1:0-2506 GCA_035532115.1 Caulobacteraceae bacterium
AGCTCTGCGCGCGAATGCGTCGTCCGGGTGGTCACTGGCGATGTCCGCTGTTAGCGGACGCAGCCACGGCCAAAACGACCGAGATGGGCGCAATTGAGCCGTCGCATCGCGGTCGGTCGAATGGCGAGCTCTCCTCATAACGGACATTCAGACTGCGCCATTATCCCGCCTCGGGACAAAGTGGGGATGCCCATGCCGATTCCGGCGGCCTCGAGGTGCCGCTGCCGGTGGCGCCGACCATCGACGAGACCGTGGCGAGGCGCAAGAGCGAGAGGGTGGCCGGGACGGGGTGAGCCGGGTGGGGTCGAGAGAGCGCCCGCCGGCGTCTGAACCCCGCTCTCCGGAATCCCCCCATGACAGTGATTGTCCCAGCAATGGCCGAGCGGTCGGCCATGTTCGCATCGCCGTCCGCGCCCGCGGCGCCCGTTCGGGCGTCCGCCATCCTCCACGCCGCCCGTTGGCTACTGCCCGCGCTGGAGCGGGGCCAGGTCCTCGATGCCGCCATGCTGCGTGCCGCCATGGAGGCGGCGTTCGGCGCCTCCGACGCGGCTGGCACCTGGGTGTGGAAGGACGCCTACGAGGCCTGCGAGGCCGCGCAGGTCTTGTTCCTGCGCCGGCACGGGCCGGCCATGCGCGCCCGCGCCGGCAGCCCGGCGGGGATGCTCGCCATGCTGGCCCTGCTGGCCGCGCTGGCGCCGACGCATACGCGCCGCTCCGAGGAGAGCGAGGCGCTCCAGCAATTCTCGACGCCGATCGCGCTCGGCTTCGCGGCCAGCCTCGCCGCCGCGATCACGCCGCGGGACCTGGTGCTGGAACCGTCCGCCGGCACCGGGCTGCTGGCCGTCTTTGCCGCCCTCGCCGACGGCGTCCTGGTGCTGAACGAGCTCGCCGAGACCCGCGCCGACCTGCTCGCCCATCTGTTCCCTGGCGCCTTCGTCAGTCGGCACGATGCGGCGCAGATCCGCGATTATCTGGATCCGGCCATCGCACCCTCGGTGGTGCTGATGAACCCGCCCTTCTCGGTCGCGGCGCATGTCGAGGGGCGTATGGCAGACGCCGCCTTCCGCCATGTCGCCTCGGCGCTGGCGCGGCTGGTCCCGGGCGGGCGGCTGGTCGCCATCACCGGCATCTCGCTCGCGCCGGACAACCCGTCCTGGCGGGAGGATTTCGTCCGGCTTCAGGCGCGCGGGCGGGTGGTGTTCTCGGCCGGGATCGATCGGCGCCTCTATGCCCGCTACGGCACCGCGGTCGAAACGCGGCTGACCGTCATCGACCGCGTGCCGGCCGAGGACCCGACCGTCTTCCCCCCATGCTCCGGCATCGCCCCCGACACGGCGACGCTGCTGGAATGGGTGACGCGCCTCGTGCCGCCCCGCCCGGCCCTGTCCTCGTCCCCAGTCCCGACTCCGGCCGCCTGCCCGGCGCCCCCGCGCGCGATCGTCCCGCGCCTGCGTCCCATCCCGATCCCTCACCCCGAACTGCCGATCGATCCCGGAATCGCGCTCGCCTATGAAGTCCGCGACGAACCGCCGCCCGAGCATGGCCGGATCAGCGATGCGCTCTACGAGAGCTATGCCGTCCAGACCATCGCCATCCCTGGCGCGCAGCCGCATCCGACGAAGCTCGTGCAATCCGCCGCCATGGCCTCGGTCGCGCCGCCGCGCCCAAGCTACCGGCCGCATCTACCGCCGGTGATTGTGTCGTCCGGCCTGCTGTCGGATGCGCAGATCGAGAGCGTCATCTACGCGGGCGAAGCCCATGCCGGGCATCTCGCCGGCGCCTGGCTGGTCGACTCGACCTACGACCAGGTCTCCGCCGCCCCCGACGATGCCGAGGGTGCGGTGCGCTTCCGCCGCGGCTGGTTCCTCGGCGACGGCACCGGCGCCGGCAAAGGGCGGCAGGTGGCCGGGGTCATGCTCGACAACTGGCTGAAGGGCCGCCGCCGAGCGCTCTGGGTTTCGAAGTCCGACAAGCTGATCGAGGACGCCCAGCGCGACTGGTCCGCCCTCGGACAGGAGCGGCTGTTGATCACGCCGCTCTCGCGCTTCCGGCAGGGCACGCCGATCCGTCTCGACCAGGGTATCCTGTTCACCACCTACGCGACGCTGCGGTCGGCCGAGCGGGAGGGCAAGGCGTCGCGCCTCGATCAGATCATCGACTGGCTGGGGCGGGATTTCGACGGGGTGATCGTGTTCGACGAGGCGCATGCCATGGCCAACGCCGCCGGCGATACCTCCGAACGCGGCGAGCGCGGGCCGTCCCAGCAGGGCCGCGCCGGGCTTCGCCTGCAACACGCGCTGCCCGACGCGCGGGTGCTCTATGTCTCCGCGACCGGCGCGACCTCGGTGCAGAACCTCGCCTATGCACAGCGGCTCGGCCTCTGGGGCGGCGCCGATTTCCCGTTCGCAACACGGCAGGAATTCGTCGCCGCCATGGAGGCCGGCGGGATCGCGGCGATGGAGGTGCTGGCGCGGGATCTTAAGGCGCTCGGCCTCTACGCCGCGCG
>DATKRO010000010.1:0-57167 GCA_035532115.1 Caulobacteraceae bacterium
CCGCTCGCCGCACATCGACAAGAAGTCGCGCGAGCAGTTCGAGATCCGCACGCACAAGCGCGTGCTCGACATCGTCGATCCCACCCCCCAGACCGTCGATGCGCTGATGAAGCTGGCGCTGTCGGCCGGGGTGGACGTCGAGATCAAGCTCTAGAGGCGATCGGCATGCGAACCGGCGTGATCGCCAAGAAACTGGGCATGACCCGCCTCTTCGACGAAGAGGGCATGCACGTGCCGGTGACCGTGCTCGCCCTCGACGGTTGCCAGGTCACCGGCCAGCGGACCAAGGCGCGGGACGGCTATTTCGCCCTCCAGCTCGGCGCCGGCGCGAAGAAGGCCAAGAACACCAGCAAGGCCGAACGCGGACATTTCGCCAAGGCGCTGGTCGAGCCGAAGCGCCGCGTCGCCGAATTCCGCGTTTCCGAGGACAATCTGATCGAGGTGGGGGCCGAGTTCGTCGCCGACCACTTCGTCGCCGGTCAGAAGGTGGACGTCTGCGGCCTCAGCATCGGCAAGGGCTTCGCCGGCGCGATCAAGCGATGGAACTTCGGCGGCATGCGCGCCACCCACGGCGTGTCGGTGTCGCACCGCGCGCACGGTTCGACCGGCCAGCGCCAGGACCCTGGCAAGGTGTTCAAGAACAAGAAGATGGCCGGTCACATGGGCCAGGACAACGTGACCACCCTCAATCTGACCGTGTTCCGCGTCGACGTGGAGCGCGGTCTCATCCTTTTGAAGGGGGCGGTTCCGGGCGCGGAGGGCGGCTATGTGAAGATCCGCGATGCCCTCAAGCATCCGGCGCCGAAGCAGGCTCCGACGCCGGGCTCGATCCGCATGGCCGCGAGCCGGGGCGAGGTCCAGCCGGAGCCCGCAGGCGAGGGCGGCGGCGAAGCGGGGGGCGAAGCACGATGAAGGTCGACGTGATCACTCTGGACGGCGGCGAGGCCGGCTCCGTCGACCTGCCGGACGCGATCTTCGGCATCGAGGCGATTCGCGCCGACATCCTGCAGCGGTGCGTGACCTGGCAGCTCGCCAAGCGCCGCGCCGGCACCCACAAGATCCAGGTCCGCAACGAAGTCTCGCGCACCGGCAAGAAGATGTATCGTCAGAAGGGCACCGGCGGCGCGCGGCACGGCTCGCGGCGGGCGGCGCAGTTCGTCGGCGGCGCCAAGGCCCACGGGCCGGTGGTGCGCAGCCACGCGATCGACCTGCCCAAGAAGGTGCGCGCCCTGGCGCTGAAGCACGCGCTTTCCTCGAAGGCCAGGGCCGGCGCGCTGGTGGTGCTCGACGCCGCCACGCTCCAGGAGGCCAAGACGGCGTCGCTGAGAGCCAGCCTCGCCAGGCTCGGCGTCAGCAACGCGCTCGTCATCGCCGGGCCCGAGGTCGACGGCGCCTTCAGGCTGGCGGCCCGGAACATTCCCAACCTCGACGTGCTGCCGAACGCCGGGCTGAACGTCTATGACGTGCTGCGCCGGCAGACTCTGGTCCTGACCAGGGCCGCCATCGAGGCGATCAGCGTCCGCTTCGAGATCGAGGAGGCTGCGTGATGGCCGCCGCCGCCCGCCACTACGACACCATCCTCGCGCCGGTGATCACCGAGAAGGCGACCATGCTCTCCGAGCAGAGCAAGGTGGTCTTCCGTGTCGCCACCGACGCCAGCAAGGTCGAGATCGCCGAGGCGGTCGAGAGCCTCTTCAAGGTCAACGTCGTCAAGGTCAACACCATCAACGTGAAGGGCAAGACCAAGCGCTTCCGCGGCCGCGTCGGACGGCGCTCGGACGTGAAGAAGGCCATCGTCACCCTGGCCGAGGGCCAGTCCATCGACATCACGACGGGGCTCTGACGCCATGGCGCTGAAGCAATTCAATCCAACCTCGCCCGGCCGTCGCAGCCTCGTGCTGGTGGACCGGGGCGAGCTGCACAAGGGCAAGCCGGAGAAGAGTCTCGTCGAAGGCCTCACCAAGTCCGGCGGGCGCGGCGGCGGCGGGCGCATCGCGGTGCGTTTCCGCGGCGGCGGCGCCAAGCGGCTCTACCGCAACGTCGACTTCAAGCGGCGCAAGTGGAACGTCGCGGCCCGGGTCGAGCGGCTGGAATATGATCCGAACCGCACCGCCTTCATCGCCCTCGTCAGATACGCCGACGGCGAACTCGCCTACATTCTGGCGCCGCAGCGCTTGCGCAGCGGCGACGAGGTGATCGCCGGCGAGAAGGTCGACCTGAAGCCCGGGAACGCTTCGCCCCTGCGCGCCATGCCCATCGGCGCGGTGATCCACAACATCGAGCTGAAGCCCGGCAAGGGCGGCCAGATCGCCCGCTCCGCCGGCGCTTACGCTCAGCTGGTCGGACGCGACGCCGGCTACGCCCAGATCCGCCTCGGCTCGGGCGAACTGCGCATGGTGCCCGACGGCTGCATGGCGACTGTCGGCGCGGTCTCCAACCCCGATCACATGAACGAGGTTCTCGGCAAGGCCGGGCGCGTGCGCCACATGGGGCGCCGCCCCCACGTCCGGGGCGTGGCCATGAACCCGGTCGACCACCCGCACGGCGGCGGCGAGGGCAAGAGTTCGGGCGGCCGTCACCCGGTGACGCCCTGGGGCCAGCCCACCAAGGGCCACAAGACCCGCACCAACAAGGCCTCGGACAAATACATCATCCGCAGCCGCCACGTGAAGAAGGCCCGCTAGACGATGTCGCGCTCGGTTTGGAAAGGTCCCTTCGTCGACGGCTACCTGCTGAAGAAGGCGGAGAGCGTGCAAGCGTCGGGGCGCAAGGACGTCATCAAGACCTGGTCGCGCCGCTCGACGGTGATTCCCCAGTTCGTCGGTCTGACCTTCGGCGTGCACAACGGCCAGAAGCATGTCCCGGTGCTGGTCAGCGAGGACATGGTGGGCATGAAGCTCGGCGAGTTTGCGCCCACCCGCTACTTCAGCGGTCACGCGGCCGACCGCAAGGCGAAGAGGAAGGCTTGAGCATGGGCAAGCAAGCCAAGCCGCGGCGCCTGCCGCTCACCGAGGCCATGGCCAAGGTGCGCACTCTGCGCACCAGCGCCCGCAAGCTCAACCTGGTGGCCCAGTCGATCCGCGGCCTGAAGGTGCAGCGCGCCTTGAACGAGCTCGAGTTCAGTCCGCGGCGGATCGCCAAGGATGTCCGCAAGGCGCTCTATTCGGCGATCTCCAACGCCGAGAACAACCACAGCCTCGACATCGACAGCCTCGTCGTCGCCGAGGCGTTCGTGGGCAAGAACCTGGTGATGAAGCGCTTCGCCGCGAGAGCGCGCGGCCGGGCGTCACGGATCGAGAAGCCGTTTTCCGAGATCACCATCGTGGTGCGCGAAGTGGGCGAGGCTGCTTGAGGTCATGGGTCAGAAGGTCAATCCCGTCGGGCTGCGCCTGGGCGTCAATCGCACCTGGGACTCGCGCTGGTTCGCGCGCAAGGGCGACTATGCGCGACTGCTGCACGAGGACATCCACATGCGCGAGGTGCTGAAGCGGCGCCTCGGACAGGCCGGCGTCTCGCGCATCATCATCGAGCGCCCGCACAAGCAGTGCCGGGTCACCATCTACGCGGCCCGGCCGGGCGTCATCATCGGCAAGAAGGGCGCGGACATCGACAAGCTGCGCAAGGACGTCGCCGCGATGACCGAGGGCGATGTGTCGCTCAACATCGTCGAGGTGCGCAAGCCCGAGACCGACGCCCAGCTGGTGGCGGAGAACATCGCCCAGCAGCTCGAGCGCCGCATCGCGTTCCGCCGGGCCATGAAGCGCTCGTTGCAGAGCGCCATGCGCCTGGGCGCCAAGGGGTTCAAGGTCGAGGTGTCGGGCCGCCTCGGCGGGGCCGAGATCGCGCGGACGGAGTCGTACAAGGAAGGTCGGGTGCCCCTGCACACGCTGCGCGCCGACCTCGACTATGGCTTCGCCGAGGCCCACACCACCTATGGGACCATCGGGGTGAAGTGCTGGATCTTCAAGGGCGAGGTGCTCGAGCACGATCCGATGGCGCAGGACAAGCGCCTGGCCGGCGAATCCGGACCCGCCGGCGACGGCGCCGGGCGTGGCGAGCGCGACCGTCCGGATCGCGAAGGACGCGGCCCGCGCGGTCGCGACCGTCGCGCCGAGGCCAATGCGTAGGGTTGCCTGGCCATGATGTCGCCGAAGAAAACCAAGTACCGCAAGCAGTTCAAGGGACGCATCCATGGCGCCTCGAAGGCCGGCTATGCATTGAACTTCGGGTCGCATGGACTGAAGTCGGTGGACCCCGAGCGGGTCACGGCCCGGCAGATCGAGGCGGCCCGGCGCGCCATCACCCGCGAGATGAAGCGTCAGGGGCGGGTGTGGATCCGTGTCTTCCCCGACGTGCCGGTGACCACCAAGCCCGCCGAGGTGCGCATGGGCTCCGGCAAGGGTGCGGTGGAATACTGGGCCGCGCGCGTGGCGCCCGGGCGGATCATGTTCGAGGTCGATGGCGTGGCCGACGACGTCGCGCGCGAGGCGCTGCGCCTCGGCGCGGCCAAGCTGCCGGTGCGCACCCGCATCGTCACGCGTCTCGATGCGGGCGCGGAGCATCATTGACCATGAAGATCGAGGAAATCCGCCGCCTGACCTCCGATCAGCTCGGCGAGCAGCTGCTGCAGCTGAAGAAGGAGCAGTTCAACCTGCGCTTCCAGGCCGCCACCAGCCAGCTGGAGAAGACTCACCGCGTCGACGAGGTCCGCAAGGACATCGCCCGCATCAAGACCGTGCTGCGCGCCAAGGCGCCGAGCGCCTGAGGAAGAAACTGGAAGATGCCCAAGCGAATTCTCGAAGGCGTGGTGGTCTCCGACAAGGGGGACAAGACGGTGGTGGTGAAGGTCGAGCGCACCTTCCTGCACCCGCTGCTGAAGAAGACCGTGCGCCGCTCCAAGAAATATCACGCCCACGACGAAGCCAATTCCTACAGGGATGGCGAGGTCGCCCGCATCGTCGAATGCGCCCCCAAGTCCAAGCTGAAGACCTGGGAAGTCCTGCCCAAGGCCGGCCAGGGCGCCGGCGCCCGGGCCAAGGCGTGAGGGCGCTGCGATGATCCAGATGCAGACCAATCTCGAAGTGGCCGACAACTCAGGCGCGCGTCGCGTCATGTGCATCAAGGTGCTGGGCGGGGCGGGGCGGCGCTACGCCTCGGTCGGCGACCGCATCGTGGTGTCGGTGAAGGAAGCGATCCCGCGCGGCCGGGTGAAGAAGGGCGAGGTGCTGCAGGCGATCGTGGTGCGCACCAGCCAGGCGATCAAGCGCAAGGACGGTTCGGTGATCCGCTTCGACAAGAATGCGGCGGTGATCGTCAACAAGCAGTCCGAGCCGATCGGCACCCGCATCTTCGGCCCGGTGCCGCGCGAACTGCGCGCCAAGAACCATATGAAGATCATCTCGCTCGCGCCGGAGGTGCTCTGACATGGCCGCCAAGATCAAGAAGGGCGACCGCGTCATGGTGCTCGCGGGCAAGGACAAGGGGCGCACCGGCAACGTCGCCCGCGTGCTGCCGAAGGCCGACCGCGTGCTGGTCTCGGGCGTCAACATGGTGCAACGCCACACCGCCGCCTCCCAGAGCGA
This sequence comes from Caulobacteraceae bacterium, assembly GCA_035532115.1. Taxonomy (GTDB): domain Bacteria; phylum Pseudomonadota; class Alphaproteobacteria; order Caulobacterales; family Caulobacteraceae; genus Acaudatibacter. The sequence goes on from DATKRO010000010.1 coordinate 5,583, forward strand.
TCCTCAAGGGGGCATCAAGCACAAGGAAGCCTCGCTGCACCTCTCCAATGTCGCGATCGTCGACTCCGGCGGCCGGCCGACCCGCGTCGGCTTCGAGGTTCGCGACGGCAAGAAGGTCCGGATCGCCAAGACGACCGGCGAGGTGATCAATGGCTGAAGCCCAGAACTACGAGCCGCGCCTGAAGGCCGACTATCGCGCCCGCATCCGCCCGGCGATGAAGGCGAAGTTCGCCTATTCGAACGAGATGCAGATTCCCCGCCTCGACAAGGTCGTGGTCAACATGGGCATCGGCGAGGCGGTGGCCGACTCCAAGAAGGCGCAGGCGGCGATGAAGGATCTCGCCACCATCACCGGCCAGAAGCCGCAGGCGACCAAGGCCCGCAAGTCCATCGCCACCTTCAAACTGCGCGAAGGCATGGTGGTGGGCGCGAAGGTGACCTTGCGCAAGGATCGGATGTACGAGTTCCTCGACCGGCTGATCACCATCGCCCTGCCGCGGGTGAAGGACTTTCGCGGGCTGAAGCCCACCAGTTTCGACGGTCGCGGCAACTATGCGCTCGGGCTGCGCGAGCACATCGTCTTCCCCGAGATCAACTATGATCAGATCGACCAGGTCTGGGGCATGGACATCATCGTCTGCACCACCGCCCACACCAACGACGAGGCGCGCGAACTCCTCCGAGAATTCCAGTTCCCGTTCAACGCCTGAGCCAGAGACGGGAGAAGAGACAAGGGACATGGCCAAGAAGAGCGCCATCAATCGCAACGAGAACGTCAGGCGCCTGGTGAAAGCCAAGGCGGCCAAGCGCGCCGCCCTGAAGGCGGTCGCCAACGACGAGAACCTCAGCCTCGAAGAGCGTTACGAGGCGCGCCTGAAGCTGGCGGCCATGCCGCGTAACTCCTCGGCGACCCGCATCCGCAACCGTTGCGAGGTGACCGGGCGTCCGCGCGCCTTCTACCGCAAGCTGAAGATGAGCCGGATCGCATTGCGCGACCTGGGCTCCCGGGGTCAGATCCCGGGGCTCGTGAAGTCGAGCTGGTGAGGAGGGTCATATGCCCGTGAGCGACCCCGTCGGCGACATGATCGCCCGCATCAAGAACGCCGGCGAGCGCAAGCGCGCGCGCGTGACCACGCCGGCCTCGCGGCTTCGCCAGCGCGTCCTCGACGTGCTGCAGGCCGAGGGCTACATCCGCGGCTACACGGCCAAGACCTCGGAGCGTGGCTTCCCGCATTTCGAGATCGAGCTGAAGTATTTCGACAACGAGCCGGTGATCGCCGAGATAGCCCGGGTCTCCAAGCCTGGCCGGCGCGTCTATTCCTCCATCGACGACCTGAAGCCGGTGAAGAACGGGCTCGGCATCTCGATCCTGTCGACGTCCAAGGGCGTCATGTCCGACACCGCCGCGCGCGACGCCAACGTCGGCGGCGAAGTGCTCTGCCGCGTCTATTAGGCTGGGGGAGCACAGTTCATCCATGTCACGCATCGGTAAAGCTCCGATCCAGATTCCCGCCGGCGTCACGGTGAGCCTCGACGGACAGAAGGTCTCGATCAAGGGACCCAGAGGCGAACTCTCCTGGACCGTCGCCGACGAGATCGCCGTGGCCGAGGCGCACGGAGCGCTCAGCTTCAGTCCGCGTGGCGACAGCGCGCGCAGCCGCGCCATGTGGGGGCTCTCGCGCACGCTGGTGGCCAACATGGTCCATGGGGTGACGCAAGGCTACGAGCGCACCCTGGAGCTGGTGGGCGTCGGCTATCGCGCCGCCATGAAGGGCGGGGCGCTCTCCATGCAGCTCGGCTTCTCGCACGAGGTGGACATCCCCGCGCCCGAGGGCGTCAGCTTCGCGACGCCCCGGCAGACCGAGATCCGGATCAGCGGCATCGACAAGCAGCTCGTCGGCGAGACCGCCGCGCGCATCCGCAAGATTCGGCCGCCCGAGCCCTACAAGGGCAAGGGCGTGCGCTATGCCGGCGAGAAGGTCCGCCGCAAGGAAGGCAAGAAGAAGTAGGGACCATGGCGCTTTCGCATCGCAAATCCGCCAACCAGCGCACCCGGCGCGTGCGCCGGCGCCTGAAGGCCGTGGGCTCGGGCCGGCCGCGGCTGTCGGTCTTCCGTTCCGCCAAGAACATCTATGCGCAGGTGATCGACGACGCCCGCGGCGTGACCTTGGCGCATGCCTCGACGCTCGAGGCGACGGGGGAGAAGGGGTCCGACAGGAACGCCGCAGCCCGCGTCGGCGCGCTCGTCGCCCGCCGCGCCCTCGACAAGGGCGTCTCGGAGGTCGTCTTCGACCGGGGCGGCTATCTTTATCACGGCCGGGTGAAGGCGCTCGCCGACGCCGCCCGCGAAGCCGGGCTCAACTTCTAGGATAAGCGCATGGCTCGTGGACCAATGGCTCGTGGACCGGAAAATCGCGACAGGCGCGACCGGCGCGATCGCGGCAATCCTGACGACCGCGGCGATTCCGACATCGTCGAGAAGCTCGTCTACATCAACCGCGTCGCCGCCACGGTGAAGGGCGGCCGGCGTTTCTCGTTCGCGGCCCTCATGGTGGTCGGCGACCAGAAGGGCCGCGTCGGCTTCGGTCACGGCAAGGCCCGCGAGGTGCCCGAAGCCATCCGCAAGGCGACCGAGGAAGCCAAGAAGTCGATGATCCGGGTGCCGCTGCGCGAGAGCCGCACGCTGCACCACGACGGCGCCGGTCGCTGGGGCGCGGGCAAGATCATGATGCGCGCGGCCCCGCCCGGCACCGGCGTCATCGCCGGAGGTCCGATGCGCGCGGTGCTCGAAGCCCTGGGCGTCCACGACGTGGTCGGCAAGCGTATGGGCTCGTCGAACCCCTACAACATGGTGCGCGCCACCTTCGAGGCGCTGAAGGAACAGGCCTCGCCCCGGCAGGTGGCGTCCAAGCGCGGCAAGAAGGTCTCCGACATCGTCGGGCGCCGGTCCGACGCGGCCGGTGGCGAAGCGGCGGAGGCGTGAGACGATGGCCAAGGTGACCGTTCGCCAGACCGGCAGTCCCATCCGCCGCCGCGCCGACCAGCGCGCGACGCTGGTCGGCCTGGGCCTCAACCGCCTGGGTCGCACCTCCACCCTGGAGGATACGGCCCAGACCCGCGGCATGATCGCCAAGGTCGCGCACCTGATCGAGGTGGTGGACTAGCTTCGCGCCCGCCCCGGAACTCCCGCCAAAGCCGGGCGCGGGGCCTGCCCCTTTAGCGCAACGTCTCCTCCCGCCAGGGGAGGGAAAAGCCGAGTCGGGCGCCTCGCCCGGCGACAACTCTGGAAGGAGAAGGCGATGACCAGGCTCAACCAACTGGCCCCGCGGCCAGGATCGACCAAGAACCGCATGCGCGTCGGGCGCGGCCCGGGATCGGGCAAGGGCAAGACCGCGGGGCGCGGCGAGAAGGGCCAGAAGGCGCGCTCGGGCGTCGCCATCGCCGGATTCGAGGGCGGCCAGATGCCGCTGCACATGCGCATGCCCAAGCGCGGCTTCAAGAAGCCCTTCGCCAAGCAGTTCACCGAGGTGAACCTGTGGCGCATCGAACAGGCGATCGCGGCCGGCAAGCTCGACGCGGCCAAGGTCGTCGATGGCGAGGCGCTCGTCGCCGCCGGCGTGCTGAAGCGCGTCAAGGACGGGGTGAAGCTGCTCGGCGCGGGCGAGCTGAAGTCGAGGCTCGAAATCACCGTCTACGCCGCTTCCGCAGCGGCGAAGGCTGCGGTGGAAAAGGCGGGCGGCGTGCTGACGCTCACCCGTCCCGCGCCCGTCGTCGAAGCCGAGGCGTAGCCGCCGGTCCCGAGGTCATTCGCCGCAGGCTCGCCGGCGCCCGCGGCGCGGGATGACGGAGCGGGGGCGAGGCCCTATGTGTGGGGCCGCATCGTGGAAGAGGATTGAAGATGGCCTCTGCGGCCGAGCAGCTCGCCGCCAACATGGATTTCGGCGCCTTTCAGAAGGCCACGGAACTCCACAAGCGCCTCCTCTTCACCCTGGGCGCGATGATCGTCTACCGGATCGGGGCCTTCATCCCGATTCCCGGCGTCGACGTGGCGGCGTTCGCCCACATCTTCGACCAGCAGTCGAACGGCATCTTCGGCATGTTCAACATGTTCTCCGGCGGCGCCGTGCGGAACATGGCGATCTTCGCGCTGAACGTGATGCCCTACATCTCGGCCTCGATCATCGTTCAGCTCCTGGGCACGGTGTATCCGCCGTGGGAAAAGCTGCGCAAGGAAGGCGGCGAGGCGGGCAGGAAGCAGCTCAACCAGTACACCCGCTATCTCACCGTCGTGCTGGCGGTGTTTCAATCGACGGGGATCGCCATCGGCCTGCAGAGCAGCAAGGTGGTCTATAGCCCCGGTCCGCTGTTCGTGCTCGAGACCGTGGTGATCCTCTCCACCGGCACCATGTTCCTGATGTGGCTCGGCGAGCAGATCACCAGCCGCGGGGTCGGCAACGGCGTCTCCCTGATCATCTTCGCCGGCATCGTGGCGCGGCTGCCGACGGCGGTCTACCAGCTGTTCGCCCAGACGCGCACGGGGCAGATGAGCGGCGCCATGCTGCTGTTCTTCCTGGCTCTCGCCATCGGAGTGATCATCTTCATCGTCTTCATGGAGCGCGCCCAGCGGCGCCTCCTCGTCCAGTATCCGAAGCGCCAGGTCGGCAACCGCATGACCGGCGGCGACACCAGCTTCCTGCCGCTGAAGGTCAATGTCTCGGGCGTCATCCCGCCGATTTTCGCCTCCTCGCTGCTGCTGCTGCCGACGACGGTTCTGAACTTCCTCTCCACCGCCAACCTGCCCAGCTGGGCGAGCTGGGCGCCGCTGGCGATCGGCCAGCTCCAGCACGGGCGTCCCGCCTTCATGGTCCTCTATGGGCTGATGATCGTGTTCTTCACCTTCTTCTACACGTCGGTGGTGTTCAATCCGGACGAGACGGCCGAGAACCTGCGCAAGTACGGGGGCTTCCTGCCGGGCATCAGGCCGGGCAAGCGCACCGCGGAGTACATCGACTATGTGCTGACCAGGCTCACCGTCGTGGGCGCCGCCTACATCGCGGCGGTCTGCCTGCTGCCGGAGTGGCTGATGGCGAACGGCACGATGAACACCTACTACTTCGGCGGAACCTCGATCCTCATCGTGGTCTCGGTGACCATGGACACCGTCGCCCAGATCCAGTCGCATCTCCTGGCCCACCAGTACGAGGGCCTGATCAAGAAGTCGAAGCTGCGCGGCGCCCGGCGCTGAGCCGCCGTCGGGCTCGAGAACCGAAAGAAACGACCTACCTTTAGGGGGGTAGATGAACCTGATCCTGTTCGGCCCGCCAGCGGCCGGCAAGGGCACTCAAGCCCAGCGTCTCGTTGCAACCCGCTGCATGGTGCAGCTCTCCACCGGCGACATGCTGCGCGCCGCCATCGCCTCCGGCTCGGCGCTGGGCCGGCGCGTCGGCGGCATCATGGAGCGCGGCGAGCTGGTGTCGGACGAGATCGTCATCGAGCTGGTCGAGGAGCGGCTGCCTCGGGCGGAGGGCGCGGGCGGCGCGATCTTCGACGGCTTCCCGCGCACCCTGGCCCAGGCGCAGGCGCTGGACGCCATGCTCGACCGGCGCCGCCGTCCCATCGATCTCGTCATCCGGCTGAAGGTCACCGACGCGGTGCTGATCGAGCGCGTCGCCGGACGTTTCGCCGAGAGCGGCCGGCCGGACGACAATCCGGAGAGCTTCAAGGTGCGCCTGGCCGCCTACAACGATCAGACCGCGCCGCTGCTCCCCTACTACCAGTCCCACAACAAGCTGGTGGAGGTCGATGGCATGCAGCCCATCGACGAGGTCGCGGCGGCCATCGACGCGGCGATCGACGGGCCGCGCTTCTGACTGACCGGCCGGCCGGCCGGTCAGCGCAGTCGCTGACCCGGATCGCCATTGACGGCGCCCCCTCGACCCCTATATGGGAGCGCTTCCGCGAAAGGGCGCGACGACCGCGCCGGCGCCGCGCCTGGTGATCGGTGCGGGGGCCGGAGGCGTTCCTCGCGCTTCTTGGCGTGACCAGGAGAAGAGCGCGCGTGGCCCGTATCGCAGGCGTCAACATTCCCACCAACAAGCGCGTCGTCATCGCGCTTCAATACATCCACGGCATCGGCCCGGCCAAAGCCCGCGAGATCATGGGCAAGGCGAGCATCGACGACGCCCGGCGCGTCAATCAGCTCACCGACCAGGAAGTGCTGCATATCCGCGAGGCCATCGACCGCGACTATCAGGTCGAGGGGGACCTGCGGCGCGAGACGGCGGTCAACATCAAGCGGCTGATGGATCTGGCGTGCTATCGCGGCCTGCGTCACCGCAAGGGCCTGCCGGTCCGGGGCCAGCGCACCCACACCAACGCCCGCACCCGCAAGGGCCCGGCCAAGCCGATCGCCGGCAAGAAGAAATAAGAGGGGCCCGATGGCCAAGGAACCGGCGCGCGTCAAGAAACGCGAGCGCAAGAACATCACCTCGGGCGTGGCGCACGTGAACGCCTCGTTCAACAACACCATGATCACCATCACCGACGCCCAAGGCAACACCATCTCCTGGTCCAGCGCCGGCATGATGGGCTTCAAGGGCTCGCGCAAATCGACCCCCTACGCCGCCCAGATGGCGGCCGAGGACGCGGGCAAGAAGGCCGCCGAGCACGGCGTGCGCACCCTGGAAGTCAATGTCTCGGGTCCCGGCTCCGGCCGCGAGAGCGCGCTTCGCGCGCTTCAGGCGGCCGGCATGACCATCACCACCATCCGGGACGTCACGCCCATTCCGCACAATGGCTGCCGGCCGCCTAAGCGCCGGCGCGTCTAGAGTACGAGCAGAACCGACCTTTCCCCTTCGCCGGCCGCCGCCGATGCGGCCGGCGACTCCCCGTTCAGGGATATCCCATCGTGATCGAGAGAAACTGGAACGAGCTCATCCGCCCCGAGAAGCCGCTGATCGAGTCGGGCGGCGACGCGGCGCGGAAGGCGCGCATCGTCGCCGAACCGCTGGAGCGGGGCTTCGGCGTGACGCTGGGCAACTCGTTGCGCCGCGTGCTGCTCTCCTCGCTGCAGGGCGCCGCCGTCATCGCCATCCAGATCGACGGCGTCGTGCATGAGTTCTCGCCGCTCGAGGGCGTGCGCGAGGACGTGGTCGACATCGTCCTCAACATCAAGCAGCTGGCGCTGCGGATGCATTCCGACGGCCCCAAGCGGATGACCCTGCGCGCCACCGGTCCGGGCGCGGTCACGGCGCGGCAGATCGAGGCGCCCTCCGACATCGTGATCCTGAACGGCGACCACGTGCTCTGTACTCTGGACGACGGCGCCTCGATCCGGATCGAGTTCACCGTCCAGACCGGCAAGGGCTATGTGTCGGCCGAGCGCAACCGGCCGGAGGACGCGCCCATCGGCCTCATTTCGGTGGACGCCGTCTACTCGCCGGTGCGCCGCGTCGCCTATCGCGTCGAGCCGACCCGCCAGGGCCAGAGCCTGGACTACGACAAGCTGGTGATGGAGGTGGAGACCAACGGCGCGGTGACGCCCGTGGACGCCGTCGCCTACGCCGCGCGCATCCTCCAGGACCAGCTGCAGGTCTTCATCACGTTCGAGGAGCCGAAGAAGAAGCTCGACGGCGAAGCCAAGCCGGAGCTGCCGTTCAACCCGGCGCTGCTCAAGAAGGTCGACGAGCTGGAGCTCTCGGTCCGCTCGGCCAATTGCCTGAAGAACGACAACATCGTCTACATAGGCGACCTCATCCAGAAGACCGAGTCGGAGATGCTTCGCACTCCCAACTTCGGCCGCAAGTCGCTGAACGAGATCAAGGAAGTTCTGGCGAACATGGGGCTGCACCTGGGCATGGACGCGCCTGACTGGCCGCCGGAAAACATCGAAGAGCTGGCCAAGAAATTCGAAGACCAGGTCTGAGGCGCGCCGGTTCCCGCCGGTTGCGGGGCAGGCCGAGCAGAGAGGAAACATCGCCATGCGCCACGGTTACGCGCACCGCAAGCTGGGCCGCACGACGAGCCACCGCACCGCCATGTTCGCCAACATGGCCGCCGCGCTGATCAAGCACGAGCAGATCGTCACCACCCTGCCCAAGGCCAAGGAATTGCGGCCGTTCGTCGAGCGGTTGGTGACGCTCGCCAAGAAGGGCGACCTCGCCGCCCGGCGCCTCGCCATTTCGCGGGTGCGCGACGTGGGTCAGGTCGGCAAGCTGTTCGCCACGCTCGGACCCCGCTACCAGGCCCGCAACGGCGGCTATATCCGCGTGCTCAAGGCCGGCTATCGCCATGGCGACAATGCGCCGATGGCGGTGATCGAGTTCGTCGATCGTGACGTGGCCGAGAAGGGCAAGGACAGCGGTCCCGTCCAGGCCGCCGAGGTGTAGACGGCGGGCGAACCTCGGTCCGTTGGCGGCTCGGCCGCATCGAGGAATCTTGCGCCGGGCGCGGCCGCGCAGGAAGGAGTCGCGTTGCTCGAGGAACTGGCCGTCGTGGTTCTTGAGCAGATCGGCCGCTCTACCGGCCTTCGTTATGGACCAGTCGAGCGAACCATCCTGGGCGAGAGCCAAACGACGTTCATGGTGCGCGCGGGCGACGAGCGGCTGGTGCTTAAGCTTGAGCCCGCCTCGCGCACGCAAGCCCATCGGAACGCGGCCAGAACCTGCGAGTATCTGAGCGCAGCCGGCTATCCGGCGCCTCGCACGGTGGCGATGGGCATCCTGTCGGACCACGCCTTCGCTTTGCGCACATGCCTGCCGGGAGCATCGATGACGCCCGAGGACGGCGGCCGACACGTCGGACGACTCCTGTCGCTGCTGGACTTGCACCGCGACGCGGCCGAGGCAGCCGGTCTCGCGCCGGGTTTATGGCCCGAATCCGTCGTGGCGCCGGTTCTATCCGGCGGCGCCGGATATTGTCTTCTCGAGACGATGCGGGGCCACTCGCGGGAGTCGTCGGACCTGCTGGACGCGCTTCAGTCTCTCGTCTTCGCCAATCGAGCGTCGCTCCCGGGCGCGCGCGACATCATGCACTATGACTTCAATCCGGCGAATATTCTGGTGGACTCCGGCGGGGTGAGCGGTGTCGTCGATTGGGAGGGCGTCCGCGCGGGGGATCACGCCTTCGATCTCGCCACCATGCTCTTCTACACCTATGACGCGGCGGAGGCGCGCACGGCGCTGTGGCGGCGCTCGCGGGAACTCCGGCCGGCATCCGTCTTCTCGGTCTACATGGCGCACGTCGTGCTTCGGCAGGTAGAATGGTCGCTGAGGATGCATGCTCCTGCCATCGGGCGAGGTTATCTCGATCGGGCGCATCGGGTGCTGAGCGACCTGGAAGTGCAATTGGCCTGAGGCGCGCTCGGGGACTGGCCGCCGCGGCAAGCGGCTCGCTGTCGCCGCTCGCTCCCGCGACATCCGCTTGACACGATAGTTGTCATATGCGTTGAATATTTCTCATTCATGCAGAGATGGAGCCGCGCCATGGCGTCGCCGTTCACTCCCGTCGTCTTCTACCGCGACCCGTTGGCGGCGCTGCGCTGGCTCGAGGCGGCGTTTGGCTTCGAGACCAGCCTTCTCGTCACCGATGCGGCCGGCGCGGTCGGCCATGCCGAGATGACGTTCGGCGATGGACACATCGGCGTCGCCGCCGAATGGGGAGCCAGCGACCTCATCGGGCCGGCGCGCATGCGCAGCCCCGCCTCGCTGGACGCGATGGGCACCCAGTTCATCCGCGTCGAACTCGCCGATGGCGTCGATGATCATTGCGCCCACGCCGAGGCTGCTGGCGCACGCATCACCCAGCGGCCCGCCGATCAGTTCTATGGGGCGCGTGTCTATCGCGCCCTCGACCTCGAGGGCCACGTCTGGTGCTTCGAGCAGAAAGTCTCCGAGGTTTCGCCGGCCGACATGGAGAAGGCGAGCGGCCTCACCATCAAGACCTCGCTCTGAAGGAGCTGCGCCATGGGTGTTCCCCCGATTTCGCCGCTGATCTTCTATCGCGACGCCAAGGCTGCCCTGGATTTTCTGGAGCGCGCCTTTGGCTTCGAGATCCGGTTGCTGGTGGAGGACGGCGAGGGCGGCGTCATCCATTCCGAGAGCTGCTTCGATGGTCACGTGGTCATGGTGTCGGGGCCGCCGAGCGGCATGTGGGCCTCGCCCGCCGACCTGGATGGGCGGCGCACCGGCTCGGTGCACGTCCGGGTGAAGGACGGCCTGGACGCCCTGTGCGAGCGGGCCCGGACTGCGGGGGCCAGGATCGAGCGCGAGCCGGCCGACCAGCCCTATGGCGACCGGGTCTTCACCTGTCTCGACCCCGAGGGCCATAGCTGGTCTTTCGGCCAGACGTTACCGGCGACGACGGCGGGCGAGATGGCCACGGCGACGGGCCGAAAGATCGCAACTTCGCCGGACGCCCGCTGAGATGGACCGGTTCGCCGCCAGGGAGGCGGAGACCCGGCTCATCGCCTTCGCCGCCTCGATGCCGGGCGCCTGGGAGGACCACCCTTGGGACCATACGGTGATGAAGGTGGGCCAGAAGATCTTCGTCTTCTTCGGCGGCGCCGCGTCCGCGCCCGACGTCCTTTCCGTTACGGTGAAGCTGCCGGTGTCGTACGAGATGGCGCTCTCGCTGCCGTTCATGCGGCCGGCGGGCCACGGACTGTGGAAAGGCGGCTGGGCGCAGCTGACGCAGAGGTCCGGCGATGAGATCGACTTCGGGACCATCGAGGCCTGGATCGTCCAGAGCTACAGGGCCGTGGCCCCGAAGCGGCTGGTCAAGCAGTTCGACGCGGCTGCGGCGGCATGACCGCGTCCGCGCCCCGGGCGGCCGCCGCCACCGGACTGGACACCATCCTGGCGGCGCTGGCCGATCCGCACCGTCGCCAGGTGGTCGACCTGCTGCGCACCGGCGCACGGCCGGCCGGCGAGATCGCCAGGGCGGTCGGGCTCTCGGCGCCGGCCATGAGCCGCCACCTGCGCACCCTGCGCCGCTCGGGGCTCGTGGAGGAATCCCATCCTGACTTCGATGCGCGCGTGCGCGTCTACGCTCTGAGACCGGCGCCGATGCTGGAGCTGAAACGCTGGCTGGAGGACACCGAGCGCATGTGGGTCGAGCAGCTCGCCGCTTTCAAGGCGCACCTGGACGAGGCGGCGCAGTGACCGGCTCGCGCGTGCTGGTCGCCTTGCGCGTCGCGGCGAGCCCCGAACGGGCGTTCGAGGCGTTCACGCGCGACATCGGCGCGTGGTGGCGGCCGAACGGGCTCTTCGCCTTCACGCCGCGCGATCCGGGCGTGATCGCCTTCGAGCCGGGTCCCGGCGGACGGCTCATCGAGACGCTCGCCGCGGGCAAGGTGTTCGAGATCGGCAGGATCCGCGCCTGGGAGCCGCCGCGCCGGCTGGTGTTCGACTGGCGCCAGGCGAGCTTCGCCGCCGGCCAGAATACCGAAGTCGAGGTGCGGTTCGAGCCGCTCGGCGAGGAGACCCGCGTCACCGTCGAGCACACCGGCTGGGACAGCGTGCCGGCTGCTCATGCCGCCCGCCATGGCTTCCCGGACCGGATATTCCTGGTCCGCCATGGGGAGTGGTGGCGCGCGCTGCTGGCGTCGTACAAGAGCGCCGTCGAACGGTAGACGTGAAGTTGGCCGCCGAGGACGACATCGCGGCGATGGCCGGACGCGCGACACCGCGTGCGCCGGGGCGCCGTCAGGCCGCGTTCGGGTTCATCTTCGCCGCCGCGGTGATGAACTCGCTGTCGTTTGGCCTGATGATTCCGGTGCTGCCCAACCTGATCCGCTCGTTCTTCGGCGCCACCAACGCAGCGAGCACGGCGTCGGCGGCCGACTGGCAGTTCGTCTTCGGCGTCACCTGGGGCGCCATGCAGTTCTTCTCCGGGCCGATCCTCGGCATGCTGTCCGACCGCTTCGGACGGCGGCCGGTGATGCTGATCTCGATCTTCGGGCTTTCGCTCGACTTCCTGGTCATGGCTTTCGCCCCGACGCTCGCCTGGCTGCTGCTAGGCCGGGTGCTCAACGGCGCGACCGCCGCCAGCTTCTCCACCGCCAACGCCTATGTCGCCGACATCAGCGCGCCGGCGGAGCGGGCCAAGAACTTCGGCTGGATGAGCGCGGCCTTCAGCGTCGGCTTCCTGGTCGGCCCCGCCGCCGGCGGGTTCCTCGCCACCCACGCCGTCCATTTCGGCTCGTTCCGGCTCGACCCTTTGCGCACGCCTTTCCTCGTCGCTGCGGCGCTGTGCGCGGTCAACTGGGTCTACGGCCTTCTCGTATTGCCCGAATCGCTGACCCCGGAGCGCCGCATCGCGCGCTTCAACTGGCGGCGCGCCAATCCCATGGCGAGCCTTTCGCTGCTGCGCTCGTATCAGGATCTGCTGCCGCTGGCGAGCGTGAACTTCCTGGGCCAGCTCGCCCAGCAGGTGCTGCCCAACATCTTCGTGCTCTACACCACCTTGCGCTACCATTGGAGCCTGGGGTTCCTCGGCGTGACCTTCGCCATCACCGGGATCCTCGGCATCCTGGTGCAGTCGTTCGTCGTGGCGCCGGTGGTGGCGCGGGTCGGCGAGCGGGGCGCGGTGATCCTGGGCGCGGCGTCGGGGCTCGCCGGCTTCGTGATCTATGCCCTGGCGCCCACCTCGGCGGTCTATTTCATCGGCATGCCGGTGTTTGCCCTGATGGGCCTGATGCAGCCCGGTCTGCAAGGCCTGATGACCCGCCACGTCTCGGGCTCCGAACAGGGACAGCTGCAAGGCGCGAACCAGTCCACCGGCGGCATCGCCGCGATCCTCGGCCCGACCGTATTTCCTCTGAGCTTCGCCTTCGCCCTGCGGCGACTGCCCGCGCTGCCGGGTCTGCCGATCCTGATCGCCGCCGCCCTCCTCGCCGCGGCCATGGCGCTCAGCCTGCGCTTCGCGCGAACCGGCGCGGGTCTGGGCGCGGCGGCTTCGGCCGAAGCGTGAGCGTCCGGCTGCCGGGTCGCGGCCCAACTTTGGACCTGTCGACCTCCCAATGGTCCTGTCGCGCGTTAGCGCCGCGAGGGGATCGAAGAGGCGCTTGATGCAGAACCGCAATGCACCTGCGGCGAGGCGGCGCCGATTGCTCGGCGCGATGCGTCGCGGCGTGGCCATGGCGCTCGTCTCGGCGTGTGCGCTCGGCCTGGGGCCGGCGGCGTTCTCGGCGCCGGCGCCGGCGGCGTCCGCGAGCGCTGCGTCCGCCACGCCCCCCGCCTCGGCGAGTGCGCCTGCCCCAACGCCTGCGGCCGCTCCCGCCGCGGGCCCGACGCCAACTCCGGCGTTCGACGCCGCGGCGGCGGCGCGAACTCTGGCCCAGATCGAGCGCCAGCGGCCGACCACGGCCAGCGACCGGCAGCTCCTCGACATGGAGACGCAGGCCGCCGCCATCGAGGCGCAGGCGGAGAAGATCGTCGCCGCCCACGCCGGCGCCCTTGCCCAGGTGGAAAGATCGCTGCGGCGCTATCCCATCTGGCGGGTCCGCAGGCTCAGGGGCGAGGAAAAGCAGGACTGGCAAGCCCTCGAGGCGCAGCGCGCGGGCCTGCTCGCCCAGACCGGCCCGGCCCGGGCGCTCGCCTCCGAGGCTGGGCGCGCCTACAGCTTGGTCGCGCAGCGCCGGCGCGAGGGCTTCAGCGCCCGCGTTCTGCAGCGCTCGCCATCGCCATTGTCGCCGACGTTCTGGACCTCGCTCCAGACCTCCATCGGCCGCGACTGGGCCCGGCTCGATTCCCTGGCCGACCGCAGCCTCGCCTTCGCCGAGCGCGCGCCCTTTCCCCAGGGGCCGCTGCGCTTCGCCGGCGGCGTCGTCGCGGCCCTCATCCTGCTCGTGCCGGTGCGTCTATGGCTGGAGGGGCTCGTGCGGCGCAGGCGCCGTCCGGCCGGCGGCGCCCCCACCGCCCGGTCCACCCTGGCCGCGGCATGGACCGTGGTGGTCGACGTCGGCTCGCCGACGCTCGCCGCCATCGTCATCCAGCTGAGCGCTCAATGGGGCGACCTGCTCTCCGGCAACGCCAACGCCCTGTCTGGCGCGGTCGTGCGCGCCGTCGCCTGGGCGGCGGCCATCCTCGCCATCGGTCGGGTTCTGGCCGCAGACAAGGCGCCGGAGCGGCGCTTCCTGAAGGTCACGGACGACGACGCGTCGCGGATCGGCCTCGCGCTCTGGGCGGTGGCCATCGTGTCGGCGGCGGGCTTCGTCGTCCGGTCGCTCAATTTCATCATCGGCGCCAGCGTCGCGGCCACGATCGCCACCAACTGCGGATTGTCGCTGGCCTATGCGGCGGGGGGCGGGCTGATGCTGCTCAGCTATGGGGGCGGCGCCGGACGGGCCGCCGGCGACATCGATGCGCCGATGTCCGCGCGTTCGCCCGCCTGGACGCTGATTTCCCTGGCCCTGACCGTCGCCATCGCCGCGACGGTGGTGGCCGTCTTCGCCGGCTACACCACCCTGGCCTCGCTGATCTCCGGCCAGATGTTCTGGCTCAGCCTGATCGCGTGCATGACGTTTCTGCTGCTGCGGCTGATCGACGACCTGTTCACGGCGCTGCTGCGCCGGGGCGGACGCGCCAGCCTCACCCTCGGCGCGCTCTTCGGCGTGCGCAGCTCGACCATCGCCCAGGCCGGGCTGCTGGTCTGCGCCGCGCTGCAGGTCGCCGTCCTCGTCGCGGCCCTGACTCTGGCCCTGACCCCGTTCGGCCAGAGCGGCGAGCTGCTCATTTCGAACATCGGCCGCCTCGGCGGCGCCATCCGCATCGGCAAGGCGGTGATCTCGCCCGGCGCGATCGCCGCCGGCTTCGGCGCCTTCGCCATAGGCATCGGCATCGTGCATCTCGTCCGCGCCTGGGTGGTTCGCCGCTACCTGCCGGTGACGGGGTGGGATTCGGGCGTCCGCAACTCGATCAGCACCGGCGTCGGCTATGTCGGCTTCGCGATCACCCTCGTCAGCGCCCTCACCGTCATGGGGCTGGGATTCCAGCAGATCGCCCTCATCGCCAGCGCGCTCTCGGTCGGCATCGGCTTCGGGCTGCAGCAGGTGGTGCAGAACTTCGTCTCCGGCATCATCCTGCTGATCGAGCGACCGGTGAAGGTGGGCGACTGGGTGAACGTCGGCGGCGTGGAGGGAGACATCCGGCGCATCCGGGTGCGGGCCACCGAGATCGAGACCTTCGATCGCTCGACGGTGATCGTGCCGAACTCGAGCCTGATCACCTCGAACGTGCAGAACAAGACCCGGGGCTCGCCGCGTGGCCGCATCCAGTTGCAGCTCGCCATCGCCAAGGCGGCGGACGCCCAGACGGCGCAGGACCTGATCATGGGCGCCGCCCGCGCCAAACCCGAAATCCTCGAGGACCCCGAGCCGGCCATCTACGTCGACTCTCTGGCCGCGGGCGGCGGCCTGAGCTTCAACTGCCATTTCTACGTCGCCAATCCCAGGGACGCCTACCGCGTCCGCAGCGCCCTGCTGCTGCAGATCGTCGGCGATTTCGCGAAGAACGGTGTCGCCCTGGCGTAGCCGCCCGCTTCGCGCCCCTTCCACCCCCGCACCTGGCGGCGCGGCGGTCCCCCCCGCAAGCGGGCTAGGAGTGAAGCAGGCTTCCTCCTCACCCGTGCAACGGGGGAGGTGGCGCCCGGCGCGCCAGCGCCGGGCGGCGGAGGGGGCCGCGGGCGATGAGTCGCATGCGCGCCCCACCGCCCATGGCCTGGGCGCGGCGGAAGTCGGCGAAGCGCCATCGCTGCAGATTGGTCGGAGCGGCCCGCTGGAAGCCGGCCGGCCGGCGCGAACGGTCGGGTGCGTCGGGTGCATCACTAAGGTCATTGCCTAACCGTTTGCGGCATGATACTTCGGTACATGCTTAACCAATCCGTCGAACTCGATCGCCTGTTCCACGCCCTCGCCGACCCTGCGCGCCGCGCCATGATGGAGCGGCTAAGTCGGGGCCCGGCGCCGGTGAGCGAACTGGCGCGGCCGTTGCCGATGTCGCTGCCCGCCGCCATGCAGCATCTGGGCGTGCTTGAAAGCGCGGGCCTGGTGCGCTCGGCAAAGCTCGGTCGGGTCCGCACCTGCGCCATCGAACCGGAGGCGCTCTCGCTCGCCGAACGCTGGATCAACGAGCGTCGGATCGAGTGGGAGCGCCGGCTCGACCGGCTGGACGCCTATCTGAAGACCCTGGGAAGCGAAGGAGAAGACGACGATGGCTCGAGCGATTGATGCGAACGAGAGCACCGCCGTGCAGCAACCGCCGCCGCTGCGGCTGTCGCGGGTGTTGCATGCCCCGCGCGAGACGGTGTTCCGCGCCTGGAGTTCGGCGGACCACGTCAAGCGCTGGTTCTCGCCGCAAACCTACACCGTCCCGGACGCCAAGGTGGAGATGCGCGTCGGCGGCGCCTTCGAGGTCTGCATGCGCTCGCCCGCCGGCGAAGAGCACTGGAGCCGCGGCGTCTTCGTCGAGGTCGCGCCGCATACGCGCCTGGTCATCGATATGCACACCGCCGACAGCGCCGGCGCCGCGCTGTTTCGCGCCTGCACCGAAGTTGATTTCGTCGACGTGCCCGGCGGTACGCGCCTGGACGTGGTGCAGACCTACACCTTCCTCGATCCCCGCCTTGCCGCGCCCATGGTGGCGGGCGCCTCCGAAGGCTGGCGCACCACCCTCGACAAGCTCGGGGCCGAGGTCGCACGCATGCAGGGCGTGGCGCAGACGGACGCCAGCCCGGACTGAGGCGCCGCGGCCACGCGCCTGCGGTAACCGGGCGCGCCCGGTTCAGGCGCTGCGCGGGACGTGCTAGTGGGCCGCCTCGCGGCGGTGAAGCAGAGAGAGAGAGGAGCGCGCCCGATGCGGCGGACTCCAGCCTCGAAGCTTCCCGCCGGCCGGCGTCCGGCCGCGCTGGGCTTCATCTACGCCGCCGTGGCCACCAACATGGTCTCGCAGGGCGTGATCATCCCGGTCTTTCCGGTGCTGGTGAAGAGCCTCACCGGCCAGGGCGACGCCGGCGCGGCCCTGATCCTGGGCGTCTTCGCCGCCGCCTGGTCGGTGATGCAGCTGATCTTCGCGCCGGTGTTCGGCAACCTCTCGGACCGTTTCGGCCGTCGCCCGGTGCTGCTGGTCTCGATGTTCGGCCTTGCGCTCGACTACGTGATCATGGCGCTGGCGCCCAATATCGCCTGGCTCTTCGTCGGGCGGCTGATCTCGGGCATCACCTCGTCCAGCGGCTCGGCCGCCGGCGCCTATGTCGCCGACGTTTCCACCGAGGAGAACCGGGCGCGCAACTTCGGCCGCTTCCAGGCGGCGCTCAACACCGGCATCTTCCTTGGCCCGCTCATCGGCGCCCTGGGGGCGATCAATCCGCGCGCGCCGTTCTGGATCGCCGCGGGCCTCGCCTTCGCCAACGGGCTTTATGGGCTGTTCATCATCCCGGAGTCGCTCAGCCACGAGCGTCGCTCGCCGTTCCGCTGGTCGAGGGCCAATCCGCTGGGCGCGGCCAGGCTGCTCGTCGGCCGGCCCGGGCTGCTCGGCCTCGCCAGCATCGTCATCGTCGTCCAGTTCGCCGCCTTTTCGTTCAACAGCGTGTTTCAGTTCTACACCCACCTGCGCTACGGCTGGGGTCCGGCCCAGATCGGCGCGCTGCTGATGGTGCTGAGCGGCGGCGCCATCGTGGTGCAGAGCTTCCTGGCCGGCTGGGCCGCCAGGCGCCTGGGCGAACGCTGGGTGGTGATCCTGGGTCTGGCGCTCAACGTCCCGGGCTATCTCGCCATGGGCCTGGCGCCGACGGCGCCGCTCTTCTGGATGGCGCTGGCGCCGTTGATCCTGTCCGGGATCGCCGGTCCCAGCCTGATGTCGCTGCTGTCGTCCCGGGTAGGGGTGGACGAGCAGGGCCAGCTGCAGGGGGCGCTGGCGATCTGTTTCGGCCTCACCGCGCTCGTCGGCCCGCTCGCCTTCACCAACATCTTCGCCTTCGGGGCGCGCGCGGCCGTGCACCTTCCGGGCCTGTCGATGTTCGTGGGCGCGGCGCTGCTGGTTGCAGACGTGGGGCTCGCCTTCGCCTTCGCCCGCCAGCTGGCCGCCGGGAGTCCGGAGGGGGATGCGCGCGGCGAGGCGTCCAAGCTCGCGCGCCTGGAAGGACTTGCGCCGCACTGAAAGAGGGCGTCAGCCTCGGCGTGGCGGCGGCACATTGCGCAAAGGCGAGGCGACCATGAAATCCAGGATCTGCGACGCGCTGGGAATCGAGTTCCCGCTGTTCGCCTTCAGCCACTGCCGCGACGTGGTGGCCGCCGTCAGCCGCGCCGGCGGCTTCGGGGTGCTGGGCGCGACCGGCCACAACCCCGCCTCGATCCACACCGAGCTGAAGTGGATCGACGAGCACGTCGGCGGCAAGCCCTATGGCCTCGACGTGCTGGTCCCCGAGAACATGGCCACGGCCGGCGAGCGCGGCGTGACCTACAATTCGCTGCAGAGCCGCATTCCCCAGGAGCACCGGGATTTCGCCGCCCAGCTCCTGGCGACCGCCGGCGTCGAGCCGTTCGCCGTCGAGGTTCCGGACGACCGGCCCCAGCCCTTCGATCCGGAGACGGCGCTGCGCACCCTCGAAGCCGCGTTCCAGCATCCGATCAAGCTGATCGCCAATGCCCTGGGCGTGCCGCCGCCGCAGATGATCGAGATGGGCAAGGCGCACGGGGTGCCGGTAGCCGCCCTGGTGGGCGCCAAGGAGCACGCCATCCGCCAGGTGAACGCCGGCGTCGATATCCTGGTGGTCCAGGGCACCGAGGCGGGCGGCCACTGCGGCGAAGTCACCACCCTGGTGCTGGTGCCCGAGGTGCTGAAGGCGATCGCGCCGATCCGCGACGTGCCCGTGCTGGCCGCGGGCGGGATCATGAACGGGCGCCAGATGGCCGCCTGCATGGCGATGGGGGCGGCAGGCGCCTGGACCGGCTCGGTCTGGCTGGCGACGCGCGAGAGCGAGACCTCGCAGATCTTCCGCGAGAAGATGATCGAGGCCTCCAGCCGCGATGCGGTGCGCGTCAGGACCCGCACCGGCAAGCCGGCGCGCCAGCTGCGCTCGGCCTGGACCGAGGCCTGGGAACGCAGCCCCGCGAGCCCCGGGGCGCTGCCGATGCCGCTGATGAGCCTCGTCTCGGAGAACGCCCTGCGCTCGGCCCAGCGCGCCGCCGAGGCCGGCAATCCGAAGGCCCGAGACCTCGTCACCTATTTCGTCGGCCAGGGCGTCGGCCTCGTCGATCAGATCCGCTCGGCGGGCCAGGTGGTCCAGGAATTCAAGGCCGAATTCCTCGAAGCCGTCGAGCACATGAATGCGCTCCTGGAGGAGTAGGGCGCGGCGCCCCTTACGCGTACGACTCCGTCATCGACGAATAGACCAGCGTCCTCAGGTCACGCCGCAGCGTCAGGCGTGCGTCGGTGCCCATGACCTGGGTCATGAACACCACCGCCAGCTCTTCGTGGGGGTCGATCCAGAAGGCGGTGGAGGCCGCGCCGCCCCAGAAGTATTCGCCCAGAGTGCCAGGCAGGCGGGTCTTGGCCACGTCGATGTTGACGCCGCAGCCGATCGAGAAGCCGATCCCCGAATAGCCGGCCTCGCTGAACAGGCCCGGCGGGGCCATGTCCGCCAGTTCCTGGTCGTGCGGCAGATGGTTGAGGCTGAACAGCTCGACGGTCTTGGGGCTGAGGATCTGCACCCCGTCGAGCGTGCCGCCCGCCAGCATCATGCGGCAGAAGCGCATGTAGTCGTGCGCCGTGGAGACGAGGCCGCCGCCGCCCGATTCGAGGCTGGGCGGCGTCGCATAGGGGCTCTTGCCGGCGTCGTCCTGCAGTTTCAGGCCGCGCTCGCCCTCGCCCTTGGGCTGGTAGCAGGACGCGAACCGGTCGAGCTTCTCCGGCGGCACGAAGAAGCCGGTGTCGACCATGCCGAGCGGTTCGAAGAGCCGGGTGCGCAGGAACTCGCCGAACGTGACGCCCGAGAGCTTCTCGACCAGATAGCCCATCACGTCGATAGAGAGCGAATAGTTCCACGCCGTTCCCGGCGAGAACTCCAGCGGCACGGCGGCGAGCTGCTCGATCATGGCCTCCAGGCCGCCCGGCGTGGAGAATTCGCCGATCTTGGCCTTGCGATAGGCCGCGTCGACGCTGGTGCGCATCATGAAGCCGTAGGTGAGCCCGGAAGTGTGGGTGACCAGGTCCACCACCTTCATGGGCCGCTCCGGCGGACTGGTGATGAAGCTCGGCGGCGAGCCGGCCAGCAGCGTCGGCATGCCGCTCTGGTAGACGCCCAGCTTGCGCCACGAAGGGATGTGGGTCGCCACCGCATCGTCGAGGCCGAGCATGCCCTCCTCGACCAGCATCATCAGCGCCACCGCCGTGATCGGCTTGGACATCGAATAGATGCGGAAGATCGCATCCTCGCGCATCGGCTTGCCGCGTTCGAGATCCATGTGGCCGGACATGCCGACGTGGGCGAGCTTGCTCTGGCGATAGACCATGGTCAGCAGGCCGGGCAGGTCGCCGCCGTCGACGTAGCGGCGCTTCATCACGTCGTCGAGCCGCGCCAGGCGCGCCGCCGACAGTCCCACGGTCTCGGTTTTCAAGGCATCGCCTCCTGATCGGGTTTCTCCCCCCACCCGAACTAAGCACCCCCGCGCGCCCAATTTGTCAAACCAACTCGCGAGGCGCCCAGCCGTAGCCTTGAGCGGGCGCCGGCGGTTATAGCGGGATGCGCGCTCGACCGCGCATGATGCGGACGCCCCCCGCGCCCGAAGCCCTGGATGAAGCCGCCGCCCATGCAGTCCCGCCGAACCCTCGCTCAGCTCCTTCTCGTCGTCGCCGTCTCCACCGGCGCGGCGTCCTGCGCCAGGTCGCAGCCCGCCAACCTGCCCACGCCCAGCCCGCGCGCCCCGCCCGTGGACGCCGCGGCGATGCGGCTCTCGTTCGCGCCGGTGGTGAGGAAAGCCGCCCCGGCGGTGGTCAACGTCTATTCGCGCCGCGTCGTGCGCACCCAGGTGGACCCGTTCTGGGGGCTCTTCCTGGGCGGCGGCATCCCGCAGAGCCAGGTGCAGCAGTCGCTCGGGTCCGGCTCGATCGTGCGCGCCGACGGGGTGATCCTCACCAATCACCACGTCATCGCCGGGGCGCAGCAGATCATGGTGGTGACCCAGGATCGACGCCGCTGGCCGGCGCGGGTGCTGCTCGACGATCCGCGCGCCGATCTGGCGGTGCTCAAGATCGACACCAAGGGCGAGCGCCTGCCCACCATCGCCATCGACGCGTCCGGCGACGCCCAGATCGGCGACCTGGTGCTGGCGATCGGCGATCCCTTCGGCGTCGGTCAGACGGTGACCAACGGCATCGTCTCGGCGCTGGCCCGCTCCGACGTCGCCGTCAGCGGCTTCGCCTCCTACATCCAGACCGACGCGGCCATCAATCCGGGCAACTCGGGGGGGCCGCTGGTGGACATGCAGGGCGACCTCATCGGCGTCGACACCGCGATCCTCTCCGGCTCGGGCACCTCGTCGGGCGTTGGCTTCGCGATTCCGGCGGCGCTCGCCAAGCAGGTGGTGACGACGGCGCTCAGCGGCGCCAGCGCGGTGGTGCGGCCGTGGCTGGGCGTCAAGACCCAGAGCCTCACCGGCGAAATGGCCCAGAGTCTGGGGCTGGCGGCGCCCGCGGGCGTGATCGTCTCGGACGTGTGGCCGGGCGGCCCCGCCGCGCGCGCCGGCATCGCCCGCGGCGACGTGATCGTCGCCTTCGACGGCCAGGCGGTGAACGACCCGGGCGGCCTCGACTATCAGGTGGCGACGCAGAGCCCCGGTGCGGTGGCGAGGCTCGCGGTTCGCAAGGCCGGCGGCGCCGAGCGCACCCTCGACGTGCGCCTCGAGGCGCCGCCGGACGCGCCCGCCAAGGACCAGCGCGCCATCTCCGGCCCCAACCCCCTGAACGGCGCCACGGTGATCAACGTCTCGCCCGCCGCCGCCGAGGCGCTGGGAGTCGATCCTTTCGCAGGGCAGGGCGTCATGGTGACCGCCGTCAGCGGCGGCTACGCCGCCAATCTCGGCGTCCAGCCCGGCGACTTCATCCGCCAGGTGAATGGCCAGCCGGTGGCGAGCGTCGCCCAGCTGATGGGAGTCCTCGCCCACCCCGCCTCCACCTGGACCATCCAGCTGCAGCGCGGCGGCCAGACCATCACCGCGCAAGTCAATGGGTGAGGCTATCTACCGCTTCGATGCGCCGATCGACCATGAATGGCCGAACGGGTCGCGGAGCTGGCCGTAGCGGTCGCCTCAGAACATGTCGGCGAGCGGCATGGTCGCCTCGGCGCCCGCGGCGAGGGCGCGGCTGAACCAGGCGTCGGCGTCGTCGACCTGAAGGTGCAGGGTGAGACCCGCGGGCGCGGGCGCCTCGGCGCCGCCGCGCATCTCCGGGAAGTCGTCGGAGAAGAATACCAGGGCGCCGTTGATGGAGAGGCGGCAATGGAGCAGGCGCTTGCCGTCGTCGGCGAGGTTGCGGAAGAGTTCCGTCTCCCCGAAGGCCCTGGCGTAGAAGTCCATGGCCTCCTGGCCGCGGCCGTTGCGGATGGTGAGATAGGGCGTCAGGCCAACGGGCGTGGGTGGCGGCAGGTCCGGCACGGCTTGCGGGCTCCAGGTCAGGTGTCTTCGAGCGCGATGTTGCGGTAACCTGCCGCCATGACGGACCTGTTTCAAGCCGCAGGACTGGAGAAGGAAGCGCCGCGCCCGCTCGCCGATCGCCTGCGGCCGCAGAGCCTCGACGAGGTCGTCGGCCAGGATCATCTCCTCGGTCCCGAGGGGCCGATCCGGCGCATGGCCCAGGCGCGGCGGCTGGCCTCGACGATCCTCTGGGGACCGCCTGGAACCGGCAAGACCACCATCGCCCGCCTGCTCGCCAAGGAGGCCGGCTACGAGTTCCAGCAGCTGTCGGCGGTGTTCTCCGGCGTCGCGGACCTGAAGAAGGCGTTCGAGACGGCGCGGGGGCGGCGCGTGGCGGGGCAGGCGACGCTGCTCTTCGTCGACGAGATTCACCGCTTCAACCGCGCCCAGCAGGACGGCTTCCTGCCCTTCGTCGAGGAGGGGGTCGTCACCCTGATCGGCGCGACTACCGAAAATCCGTCGTTCGAACTCAACGGCGCGCTCTTGTCGCGCTGCCAGGTCTATGTGCTGAAGCGCCTCGACGATGCGGCGCTGGAGAGCCTCGTCGTCCGGGCCGAGGCGTACGAAGGCCGGACGCTGCCGCTCACGGCCGAGGCGCGCGCGGCGATGCTCGCCATGGCCGACGGCGACGGTCGCTACGTGCTCTCGCTGGCCGAGACGCTGCTGCAGATTGCGGCGGCGACTCCGCTCTCGACGCTCGAACTCGCCAAGGCGCTGCAAAAGCGCAGCCCGGCCTACGACAAGAATCGCGAGGAGCACTACAACCTGATCTCGGCGCTGCACAAATCGGTGCGCGGCTCGGATCCGGACGCGGCGCTCTACTGGCTGGCGCGGATGCTCGAGGGCGGCGAGGACCCGCTCTATCTCGCCCGCCGGCTGGTGCGCATGGCGGTGGAAGACATCGGCGAGGCCGATCCGCTGTCGCTGCTCCTGGCGATCGCCGCCAAGGACGCCTACGATTTTCTGGGAACGCCCGAGGGCGAACTGGCGCTGGCGCAGGTCTGCGTCCACATGGCCAGCGCGCCCAAGTCGAACGCCGTCCTGAAGGCCTTCGGCGCCGCCGGCCGCATGGCGCGCGAGACCGGATCCCTGGCCCCGCCGGCTCATATCCTCAACGCCCCGACCCGGCTGATGCGCGATCTCGGCTACGGCAAGGGCTACGCCTACGATCCGGACACCGAGGAAGGCTTTTCCGGCCAGGACTATTTCCCCGACGGCGTCGCGCGCCGCAGCTTCTATGCGCCCAGGGGCGAGGGCGCCGAGGCCCGGGTCAAGCAACGGCTCGACCGATGGGCCGCCGCCCGAGCCGGGAAGAAGGGTCGGGCGTGACGCCCGCACCGCTCAGCGCCGATCAGATCGCTTTCATCCGCTCGCGGGTGATCTGCCAGGACGGCGAGATCATCGCCTTCGACAAGCCGGCGGGGCTTTCCAGCCAGGGCGGCCGGATCAGGGCGGCGACGCTCGACGATCTGCTCGCCGCGTTCGAGCGCGGCGGCAGGCGTCCGCGCCTGGTGCACCGCCTCGACCGCGACACCTCCGGCGTCATCCTCGCGGCCGTGACCAGGCCCGCCGCCGCCTTTCTCGGCAAGGCGCTGATGGGCCGGCGCGTCAAGAAGACCTATCTCGCCATCGTCGCGCCGGGCGATCCCGAGCCGCGGCAGGGGCGCATCGCCATGGCGCTGCGGCGCGTCTCTCGGGGCCGGGAGGTCCACATGGCGCCCTGCGCGGCCGATCATCCCGACGCCGAATGCGCCGACACCGGCTATCGCACCCTGGCGACCCGCGGCGAGGCGGCGCTCGTCGAGCTGAGGCCCCATACCGGGCGGATGCACCAGTTGCGCGCCCACATGGCCGCCATCGGCCATCCGATCGCGGGCGACGCCCGCTACGGCGGCGCCCTGGTTCTGGCTGGCGCTCCGGCGCAGCGCCTGATGCTGCACGCCGCGGCGATCGAGTTCCCGCACCCGGCCGGCGGCGCGCGCCGCATCGAGGCGCAGGTCCCCGAGGATTTCTCGGCGCTCGTCCGCGGCCTCGGGCTCGCGGCCAGCCCAGGCGCAGGCCGGGCGGCCCTGAGCCAAGGCGAGGCGCAGGCCGGTGGGTGAGGTCAGCCACCGGTTCGTCGAGACCGACGAGGATGGCGTGCGGCTCGATCGCTGGTTCCGGCGGCGCTGGCCGCAGCTCAGCCAGGCCCAGATCGAGAAGCTCGCCCGCAGCGGCCAGATCCGCGTCGACGGGGCGCGGGCGAAGGCGCAGACGCGGCTTTCGGCCGGGGCGCAGGTGCGCGTGCCCCCGTTGCCGGACGCCGCGCCGGCCGCGCCGCGCCAGAAGCTCTCGCCCGAGGAGGCGGCCTATGCGCGCGCCCTGGTTCTCTACGAGGACGACCAGGTGCTGGCGCTCGACAAGCCGGCCGGTCTGGCGGTGCAGGGCGGCACCAAGACCCTCCGCCATGTCGACCGCCTGCTGGACGCCTGGGGCGAGGGGCCGAACCGCCCGCGCCTGGTGCATCGGCTCGACCGCGACACCTCCGGCGTCCTGGTGCTGGGCAAGACGCCCGCTGCGGCGGCGCGCCTTGCTGGCGCCTTCGCGCGCCGGCGCGCCCAGAAGACATACTGGGCGCTGGTGGACGGCCTGCCCAGGCCGCCCCAGGGCGTGATCGACCTGCCGCTGGCCAAGCGCGGCTTCGGCGACCGCGAACTGATGGCCCCGGCCGATCCGAAGGACCCGAAGGCCGAGCCGGCGCTGACCGAGTTCGCCACCGTTTCACGGGCCGGGGCGCGCGTCGCCTGGCTGGCGCTGCGGCCGGTGACCGGGCGCACCCATCAGTTGCGGGCGCACCTGCTCGCCATCGGCCATCCGATCCTCGGCGATCCGAAATACCATACCGCCGCCGCGGTCGAACTCGCGGGCGAACTGAAGCTGCAGCTGCACGCCCGGCGCATCGTGCTGCCGCATCCCGCCGGCGGCGTGCTGACGCTCGAGGCGCCGCTCAGCCCCGAACTGCGCGCCGGCTTTCTCCGATTCGGCTTCGAGGAAGCCGAGGCCGGCGCCGAGCCGTTCGGCAATCGGCTTTCGCGCCGGTGAGCACCCCCGCGGGTCTCGCGAGGGACGCTGGATCGTTCAGACGACGCCGGCGGTCGGCGCAACCGCAGCCGTCCCGGGAAAGACGGCGGTGTCGAGCGCGCGCCGGTCGAGGCCGAGATGGCCGGCGAGGAGGCCCTTGAAGAGGCCCCGCATGTCCAGTGTCGGAAAGGTGTCGCGGTTCTCGAACAGGCGCGCGGGCGCGAGCGTCGGCCAGTCGCCGACGATGCCGCCGCGTCGCAGCGCGCCGCCGAGCAGCAGGGCGGTCGAGGCGGTGCCGTGGTCGGTGCCGGCGGTGCCGTTGACGCGGGCGGTGCGGCCGAACTCGGTGGCGGCGACCACGACGGTGTGCTTCCAGACAGGCCCCATCCCCTCGGCAAGGCCGCCGAGAACGGCGTCCAGATAGGCGAGGCGCGTGGCGAGCTGGCCCTGGCTCGAACCCTGGTTGGCGTGGGTGTCGAAGCCATCCAGCGACACGGCCGCGACCTGAGGACCGCCTTCCTGAACCATGAAGCCGGCGAGCGTCGCGCCGAGGCGGCGGGCGATGGGGAGCCCCTGGCGCAGCACCGGCCGCAGCGGCGCGCCGCCGGCGTCGGCCTGGGCCGTCATGGCGCCGTCGGCGCCGCTCATCGCGTCCGGCTGGACCAGGGCCTCGCGCGCATCGGCTGTCGCGACCTTGGCCATCGCCTCGGTGGCGAGCCCGCTCGCCAGCGCCTTGCCCAGCATCGGATCGTCGGCATAGAGGTCCTGCAGGATGCCGGGCAGGCGCGGGTCGCGCTCGGCGCCGGTTCCGGGCGACCACGACGCCGCCTCGATCGGACCCCTCAGGATCAGGGGCGCCGTGGGACCGACGGAGATCGCCTTGACCTGGGTCGGACCTATGGCCTGCAGCGCCCGGTTCAGCCAGCCGGTCTCGGCGCCATAGGCCGTGGTCGCGCCGTTCTCGAGCACGTCCTGCGCCTCGAAGTGCGAGCGCTCGCGGTCGGGCGTGGCGACCGCCGGGGCGATCCGCGCCTCGCCTTTCTGCGCCAGGGCGTGGACCGAGGCGAGCGCCGGATGCAGGCCGAAGGTGTCGTCGAGCTTCAAGGCGCCGCCGGGCGCCCCGAAGGGCGGGATGGCGATCGTGCCGCGCAGCGAAGCGTAGTCGGGATCGCCGACCGGCGGCGAGACCGAGAGACCGTCCATGCCGCCGCGGCAGATCACCACCACCAGCCGGCGCCGCCCCACCCCTGCGGCGGCGGCGAAGGCGCTTCGCCCGAGAAAGTCTATGGTGAGGCCAAACCCGAGGCCGGCGAGCAGGGCGCGCCGGCGCGACAGGGCCGTGAGGGCTTGGGTCATCGGCGTTGAAACTCCGGGCTCATGAGCAGGATGGCGAGGCCCTCCTCGCGGGTCTCGGCGCGGGAGATGGTCTTGGCGACGAGCGGCGTCAGGCGCGCGCCAAGCGCCTCGCGGGCGAGCTCGTTGGGATCGCGGCCGCGCATGGACCGGGCCGCCAGCTGCTCTGACCAGACGACGCGCTTGATCACCGCGTCTGGAGCGCACCAGGTCTCGCCCGCTTCGGGCCAGCCCTTGGGCGATGGCGCGCTGAACGGCCGCTGGCCCATGCCGTTCAGCACCGGCGCCACTTCGCGCAGGCTCTGCGGGCTCACGCTCGCGGCGCGCCAGGACGAGACCAGGAATTCGTACGGCGTCTTGAACTTGCGCTGCGCCGGCTGCCAGGCTTCGGGGGCCGCCACCAGGGTCCTGGCGACGTCGCCGAGATCGCCGCCGGTGTCGAGGTAGGTCCGCTCCAGCTTGGCGACGAGCGTCGGCGGCGGGTCGTCGGCCACGAAGTGCCGGGCGATCTCGAAACCGAGATGATGGGCGGTGTGCGGGCTGGCGGCCAGATCCTTCAACACCGCCAGGCCCTGCTGCATGCCGCCTTGCGGGTAGCGCCGGCCCATGATGGTCCGCACGCCAGGCTCGTGGGCGCCCGGCCGGAACAGGAACCGGCCGGCGATGTCGTCCGGCGCCTTCAGGCCGCCGATGCTCCAGCCGGTCAGGGCGCGGGCGAACTCGGTCACGTCGGCCTGGGTGTAGCCGGCCCCGACTCCCACGGTGTGCAGTTCCATCGCCTCGCGCGCCAGGTTCTCGTTCAGGCCCGCCTTGCGCTTGCCGCGCCGGTCCAGGAACATCGCCGCTCGGCTGTCCGGGCCGATGGACTGCGCCTGGTCGAGATAGAGCAGCATGGCCGGATGGCTGGTGGAGGCCACGAGCAGGTGCTCGAACGGTCCAAAGACGTTGGGCCGGATCGCCTCGGCCTCGAACGGCCCGACGATGGTCGCGGTCTGCAGCTTGGTGGCCGAGACGGTGAAATGATTGCACCAGAAGAGCGCCCAGCGCTCGCGAAAGTCGGCGTCGGTGGTCGTGGCCAGGCCGACCCGGGCCAGGAAGTCGCCGCCGGTCTCGCGGCGCAGCAGCTTGGCCACCATCTTGACCGGATCGGACTTTGGATCGCCGGCTGCCTTGGCCTGCTGGCGCTGCCGCTGGAAGGCGCGGAACTCGAGCAGGCGCGCCTGCGACGACTGGGGGGCGGGCTGCGGCTGGTCGGCGCCCGCGGCTGTGATCTGGCTGGAGAGCCAGCCTCGCGGGTCGGCGGCGATGCGTTCGAGTTGGCCGGGCTTGGCGCCCAGGCCAAAGCGGGTCGCGGCGATGGCGGCGGCGAGGTTTTTGTCCAGGGCCAACGGCGGCGTTCCTTGCGCGAGACGGCGGATGTTGCGCGTTGCACGTAAACAAAGCCGCGCATCCGTCGCTGCCTTTCGATGCGAGGCGCGGATCCCCGGGCTTTTGCAGCGTCTGCGAACGCCCCGCGCGCGCGGCCAACTTGCCAGCCCGCCGAGCCGCCGGTACGCCTGCCTGGACGCAGACGGAGACCGGGCGATGCAGCACATCCTCGACGAACTCGAGAAGCGCCGCGCCCAGGCCCGGGCCGGCGGCGGCGAACGGCGGATCGCCGCGCAGCACGCCAAGGGCAAGCTCACCGCGCGCGAACGCATCGATCTGCTGCTCGACGAGCAGTCCTTCGAGGAGTTCGACATGTTCGTCGAACACCGCAGCCACGATTTCGGCATGCAGGACCAGCGCATCCCCGGCGATGGCGTGATCACCGGCTGGGGCACGATCAACGGCCGCGTCGTCTACGTGTTCTCGAAGGATTTCACGGTCATCGGCGGATCGCTTTCCAAGGCGAACGCCGAGAAGGTCGTCAAGGTGCAGGAGATGGCGGCCCGCAACGGCGCGCCCATCGTCGGCCTCTTCGATGCGGCCGGCGCGCGCATCCAGGAGGGCGTCGACGCGCTGGCGGGCTATGCGGACGTCTTCCTGCAGAACGTGCTCGCCTCCGGGGTCATCCCCCAGATCAGCGTCATCATGGGCCCGTGCGCCGGCGGCGACGTCTATTCGCCCGCCATGACCGACTTCATCTTCATGGTGAAGGACACCGCCTACATGTACGTCACCGGCCCGGACGTGGTGAAGACGGTGATCAACGAGGAGGTCAGCCACGAGGATCTGGGCGGCTACCGCGTCCACGCGCTGAAATCCGGGGTCGCCGACGGCGCCTTCGACAACGACCTCGAGGCGCTCGCCCAGGTGCGGCGGCTCATCGACTTTCTGCCAAGCTCGAACCGCGAGAAGGCGCCGAGGCGGGAGAGCTTCGACGACCCGGATCGCGGCGAGGCTTCCCTCGACAGCCTCGTCCCCGCCAACGCCAATCTGCCCTACGACATGAAGGAACTGATCCTGAAGGTCGTCGACGAGGCCGATTTCTTCGAGATTTCACCGGATTTCGCCAAGAACATCATCACCGGGTTCGGACGCATGGACGGCGAAAGCGTCGGCTTCGTCGCCAACCAGCCGCAGGTGCTCGCCGGCGTGCTCGACATCGATTCCAGCCGCAAGGCGGCCAGGTTCGTGCGCTTCTGCGACGCCTTCAACATCCCCATCGTCACCTTCGTCGACGTCCCCGGCTTCATGCCAGGGACCCGGCAGGAGGGCGGCGGCCTGATCAAGCACGGCGCGAAACTGCTCTTCGCCTATGCCGAGGCCACCGTGCCGAAGGTTACGCTGATCACCCGCAAGGCCTATGGCGGCGCATTCGACGTGATGAGCTCGAAGAACATCCGCGGCGACTTCAACTACGCCTGGCCGACGGCGGAGATCGCGGTGATGGGACCCAAGCAG
This sequence comes from Caulobacteraceae bacterium, assembly GCA_035532115.1. Taxonomy (GTDB): domain Bacteria; phylum Pseudomonadota; class Alphaproteobacteria; order Caulobacterales; family Caulobacteraceae; genus Acaudatibacter. Next base: position 35,566 of record DATKRO010000010.1, read on the forward strand.
GCCGTCGAGATCATCTTTCGCGGCGACATCGGCGATCCGCGCAAGCTCGCGGAGCGGGAAAGCGAATACAAGGCCCACTTCGCCAACCCCTTCGTCGCCGCCTCCCGCGGCTACATCGACGACGTGATCATGCCGCATGGCACGCGCCGGCGCATCGTCCGGGCGCTGAAGAGCCTCGAGGGCAAGCAGCTCGCCAACCCCTGGAAGAAGCACGACAACATTCCGCTCTAGGCGCACGCGGGCCGGAAGGATGTCCCTCACGCCTTCCGCGCCAGCGGGGGTGGAAGGGGCGCGCGCATGCGCATCATCGCCTGCAGCCCCCTCCGCCGCCCGGCGCCGCCGCGCCGAGAGCGCCTGCGACGATGCGACGAGTTGCGAGCCGCGCCTCGGAACCGCCGCCGTTCGCGCCCGGTTTGAAGGGCAGGGGCCTTTGACCCGACCAACCAGACCGATGGAGCAGGCCGCATGGCCGATCAGGATCGACGCAACGACGAACGCGACTACAGCCAGCGCGCCTTCGACGCTCCGGCCGATCGCCACCGCCAGGAGGAGGAGCGTGGCCGCCGCGAAGGCATGGACTACCAGCGCAGCTATGGCGACCCGCAGCGCCTCGGGCCGACTGGCATGATCTCCCACAATCCGGCCGGAGGCTGGGGAACCAGCGGGCGCTATTACGAGGACTTCGACGCGCGCGCCGAATACGCCGGCTACGGCGGCTATCCGCGCCATGCGCCGCGCCCTGCCCACGCCAGCGGGCGCGACGAGAGCGAGAGCGAGGGCGACGGGGCGCGCGAAGCCGGGCGCCGCTACGCCGCCGAGCCGGCGCCTGAGCGGAATTACCGCAGCTATGGCGAACGCGAGAGCTATCGCGACTACGCCCGGCGCACCGGCGGCTATGCGCCCAATCCGCGCGAGGGGATCGGCCGCGGCGAGCGCAGCTGGTCCGCTCGCGCCTCGGACGAGGCGCGCACCTGGTCGGGCGACGAGGACGCCGAGCGTCGCCGCGACTGGGACGCCATGGGCCGCGGCGAGCACCGTGGGCGCGGACCCAAGGGCTACAGGCGATCCGACGAGCGCATCCGCGAGGACGTCAACGATCGCCTGACGGACGATCCCTTCGTCGATGCGTCGGAGGTTCAGGTCGAGGTGTCCGGCGGCGAGGTGACGCTCAACGGGACCGTGCACAGCCGTCTTGCCAAGCGCCGGGCCGAGGACTGCGCCGACGCCGTCTCGGGCGTGAGCCAGGTGCAGAACAACCTCAGGATCGTGCAGACGCCGGCGCCCGGCGCGCTGGGCGCGCACACCGATCCGCGCGTCGCGGCGGCCAGCGAGGGCCGGCCGCAGGGCGAAGCCTCGAAGCCGGCGCGCTGAGGTTCAGGCGATCCCGTCGCCTCGGCCGAGCGGGTCGGGGAGGGGGTCGCCCGCCTTGACGAACTGGAGCGACGCCGAATTGATGCAGTAGCGCAATCCGGTGGGCCGCGGCCCATCCGGGAACACGTGGCCCTGGTGCGAGCCGCAGCGCGCGCAACGGGTCTCGATGCGCACCATGCCGTGACTGGCGTCGCGCACGCCGCTCACATGGTCCTCGTCGATGGGGGCGTAGAAGCTCGGCCAGCCGGTGCCGCTCTCGAACTTGGTCGTGGCGCGAAACAGCGGCAGGCCGCACAGCCGGCAGCAGTACGCGCCGTCCTCCTTGTTGGCGAGCAGGCCGCCGCAGAACGGCGCCTCGGTGCCGTGGCGCAGCAGCACGTCGCGCTCCTCGGCGGACAGCGACGCCTCCAGCGCCGTCCGCTCCGCCGCGGAGGGGGGCGTCAGATCGAAGCCGGAGCTGGATCTGGTCTTGGCCTCGGCGACTGCGCTCATCATCGTGATCCTTCCGTCGAACGGGGGCTGACGCAGCGTGAGGGTTGTCAGGCTGCGCCTTCGTCGGCTAACCGGCGCAAGATAATGCCAAATCCGCCCAAGACGAGCGGCCTTTTCGCGAAAATCCTCATCGCCAACCGCGGCGAGGTCGCGGTGCGCATCATCCGCACCTGCCGGCGGCTCGGCATCGCCACGGTGGTCGTCCATTCCGAGGCGGACGCCGCCAGCCTGGCGGTGCAGATGGCCGACGAGGCGGTCGCGATTGGACCGGCGCCCGCCGCCCAGTCCTATCTCGTCGGCGACAGGATCATCGAGGCCTGCCGCAGCACGGGCGCGCAGGCCGTGCATCCGGGCTTCGGGTTTCTCTCGGAGCGGGCCGATTTCGCCAGGGCCTGCTCCGACGCGGGCATCGTCTTCATCGGCCCCAACCCCGCGGCCATCGAGGCCATGGGCGACAAGATCGCGTCCAAGCGCTGCGCTCAGGCCGCCGGCGTCGCCTGCGTGCCCGGCCACATCGGCCAGATCGAGGACGCCGGCCACGCCGCGCGGATCGCCGCCGGCATCGGCTATCCGGTGATGCTGAAGGCGTCGGCCGGCGGCGGCGGCAAGGGCATCCGCGTCGTGCAAGGCGAGGCGGAGATGGCCGGGGCGCTCGCCGCGGTCCAGGCCGAAGCCAGGGGGGCGTTCGGCGACGATCGCGTCTTCATCGAGAAATTCATCACCGAGCCGCGCCACATCGAGGTGCAGGTGCTCGGCGACAAGCTCGGCCACGTCGTCCATCTCTTCGAGCGCGAATGCTCGATCCAGCGGCGCAATCAGAAAGTCATCGAGGAGGCGCCGTCGCCGCTGCTGGACGCGGGCGTGCGCGCCGCCATGGGAGAGCAGGCGACGGCGCTGGCGCGAGCCGTGGGCTATGATTCGGCGGGGACGGTCGAGTTTGTCGTAAGTCAGGATAAGTCTTTCTATTTCCTGGAGATGAACACCCGTCTTCAGGTGGAGCATCCGGTAACCGAACTGATCACCGGCCTCGATCTGGTCGAGCAGATGATCCGCGTGGCGGCGGGCGAGCCGCTCGGGTTTGGCCAGGAGGACCTCTCGATAAAGGGCTGGGCCGTCGAGAGCCGCATCTACGCGGAAGATCCCTACCGCAACTTCCTTCCGTCGATCGGCCGTCTCGTCCGCTACCGGCCGCCACCCGACGGCGCGCAGGGCGACCTCGTCATCCGCAACGACGCCGGAGTGCGCGAGGGCGACGAAATCTCGATCCACTACGATCCGATGATCGCCAAGCTCGCGGCCTGGGGCCCGACCCGGGAGGGCGTGATCGGCGGCATGGCCGCTGCGCTCGAGCGGTTCCACATCAGCGGACCGGCTCACAATCTGCCGTTCCTGAGCGCGGTGATGGACCAGCCCAGGTTCAGGTCGGGCGCGCTCTCCACCGCCTATATCGCCGACGAGTTCCCTCAGGGCTTCCACGGGCTCGAGCCGACGCCGCGCCAGATCGACATCTTCGTCGCGGCGGCCTGCGCCATGCACCGCCTCCAGAGCCGGCGCAATGGCCACGCCGCCACCGGATTGCGCCAGGCCACGCCGAGGCAGGACTGGGTGATCGTCGTCGCTGGGGCCATGCTGGCGGTGCGTCTCGCCGACACCCTCGAGGGACTGGCGTTGGAGCTGCGCGACGAGGGCCGGACCTTGCGCCTCGCGGCCCTCGAATGGCGGCCCGGCCAGCCGCTGCTCGCCGGCGTCCTGGATGGCGAGCCCTTCGCGCTCGAGGTGGCGGCGGCGGCCGAAGGCTTTCAGCTGCGCCACCGCGCCGCCCGCGCGCGGGTGCTGGTGCTGACCCCGGTCTCGGCCGAGCTGCATCGCCGTCTGCCGCCCCGCCGGGCGCCCGACACCTCGCGCCTGGTGCTCTCGCCCATGCCGGGTCTGGTGGTTGCGGTGGAGGCGATCGCCGGCCAGGAGGTCAAGGCGGGCGAGACCCTGTGCATCGTCGAGGCCATGAAGATGCAGAACATCATCCGCGCCGAGCGCGACGGCCTCCTGGCCGAGGTGGCCGTCAAGATCGGCGACAGCGTCAGCGCCGACGAGATCCTGGCCCGGTTCGCGTGAGCGGCTCGCACGGCCGCGTTTGACCGGCGTGCGGCGGACTGTCATCATCCCTTCCGACCTGCATCGGGGCGCGTTCCGCCATGACCAGCGAGACACCACCGGGCGCGCCGCCTCCGGGCCAGACGATCAACATCCAGGCGCCCTACGCCCAGCCCGCCAACGGTCTGGCTGTCGCCTCACTGGTGCTGGGCGTCATCGCCGTGTTCACGTTCTGGATTCCGTTCCTCGGTTGGATCCCCGCGCTGCTCGGCCTGGTCCTCGGCCTGGTCGGCCTGCAACAGGCGCACGGCCGCGGCATGGCGGTCGCGGGCGTCGTCTGCTCGGGCCTGGCGCTGGTCGTCAAGGTGTGGTTCTGGGTGGTGCTCCTCGGCATTTTCGGCGCGGCCGCCAGCCACGCCGCCATGCACGTGTGAACGGGAGCCGGCATGGACGGCCAGGTCGGTTGGACGGATCTCTTCTGGTCGGCGCAGGGGCGGTTGGGACGCACCCTGTTCCTGATCGGGGCGGCGGTGTTGATCGCCATCGCGGCGATCTATGAGGCGGCCATGGGGCCGACCCTGCACTGGCTCACCGGCTGGTTCATCTATCCGGCGCTGATCTATTCAGGGGCCTGCGTGCTTTCCAAGCGTCTGCACGATCGCGGGCGGTCAGGCTGGTGGGCGGCGCTGGTGCTCTTCGCCCTGGTGGCGGTGTGGCCCAGGCCGCACGGCTTCGGCAGCTTCGTCTTCGGCGTGGTCCTCGTCTGGGCCGGCATCGAACTGGGCGTCATGCCCAGCGAAGCCGGCGCGAACCGGTTCGGCCCCAGTCCGCTCGGCGCCCTGACGGCGTGAGCGCGCCGCGCGGCGGCCTGGGCGCCACCCGTCAGAGCCAGATTCGCGCCCAGAGCCGGCGCAGCGGATTGGGGTGGGCCAGGGCGCGCGTGCGCCGCGCCACGTCGCCGGCGCGCATGGCGCCCCCATAGCGGCAGTCGCAGACGAGGGCGTGGATGTCGCCGTCCGAGAGACCGAAGAAGCTGCGGCCGTCGCCCAGCTGATCGCCCGCCAGGCCCTCGGCGCGCAGCAGCGGGTCGGCATAGGCGAGCGAAAGCGGGCTGTCGTCGCGCCGCATCAGGTCGCGCTGCGCCGGAGCGTAGAGCTCGACCCGCAGCAACGGCTTCAGGCGCCGGCTCGGATCGGCCTCCAGCAGGCTCGCCCAGCGGAGCAGCCGCTCGCGCCGGCTCATCGGCCTGGCCGCTGCCGGCCCTACCGTCGCGAGGCCTTCCAGTTCCTTCAGTGACGCATATTTCATGGTCAGGGGTCCTTCGAGAGCATCTGGACCGACAACCATGCGGACGCCGCGAAAGTCTCAGCGGCGCCGTAGATTTGGGGCGGATCGAACAGAGTGGCCGGGGCTGCGCCCGTGCGCAGCCCCGCCGATGCATCGCATCGGCGGGGTCAGGCCGAGCTCGAAGACGCCCCCTACATCTGCCCCGGACGCGCCCCGGAGCCTTCGCGGCGCGCGAGGAAGGCGAGGCGCTCGAACAGCTGCACGTCCTGTTCGTTCTTCAGCAGCGCGCCGGCGAGCGGCGGGATCAGCTTGGTCGGATCCCTTTCTCTCAGCGCGTTCTCGTCGATGTCCTCGACCATCAGCAACTTGAGCCAGTCGAGCAACTCTGACGTCGACGGCTTCTTCTTGAGACCGGGCACCTTCCTCATGTCGAAGAAGATGCGCAGGGCCTCGGCAACCAGCTTCTGCTTCACGCCTGGATAGTGGACATCGATGATCCGCCGCATGGTCGCGTCGTCGGGGAAGCGGATGTAGTGGAAGAAGCAGCGGCGCAGGAAGGCGTCCGGCAGCTCCTTCTCGTTGTTGGAGGTGATCATCACCACCGGGCGGATCTTGGCGCGGATGGTTTCGTCAGTCTCGTAGACGTAGAACTCCATCCTATCGAGTTCTTGCAGCAGGTCGTTGGGGAACTCGATGTCGGCCTTGTCGATTTCGTCGATGAGCAGCACCGGGCGCACGTCGCTGTCGAACGCCTCCCAGAGCTTGCCGCGCTTGATGTAGTTGCGCACGTCCTTGACGCGCTCGTCGCCGAGCTGGGAGTCGCGCAGCCGCGTCACCGCCTCGTACTCGTAGAGGCCCTGCAGCGCCTTGGTGGTGGACTTGATGTGCCAGGTGATCAGCGGCGCATCGAGCGCCTTGGCGACCTCGTAGGCGAGCACGGTCTTGCCCGTCCCCGGTTCGCCCTTCACCAGCAGCGGCCGTTCCAGGGCGATCGAGGCGTTCACCGCCACCTTCAGATCGTCCGTGGCGACATAGTCCGCCGTGCCTTCGAATCGCGCGCTCATCCATCGCTCCCGGCGCCTGAGAGACTCAAGCACTCGAACAGTTGTTCAAATCCAGTCCACCCTAGAGGGGGTCGGGCGCGACATTCAAGCACCATCGCTGCGGCGCAGCCCAATGTCGAGCAATCGTGCGGCGCAGCCTCGCCCCTGCGCGGCGAGGCCGCCGCGCAGGGTGCGCCGGCTCGGCTCAGTCGGCGCCTGGGTTGATCGAAACGGGGTCGCTCGCCGGGAACGTCTCTTCGAGGCCGTGGTCGAGCTGGGCCTCCACGTGCGGGTCGTGGTCGGGAGGGCGGCGCTCGTCGTCGTAGCCGAGCGCCTCGATGTCGTCGTCCGCCAGCAGTTCCGACTCCAGATCCGCCGGCTGGGCGTCGCCCTGGCGGACCCGGTCGGCGTCGTCGGCGCGGAAGCTGCGCGGCTCGTCCAGATCCTCGTCGGCCATCACGATCTCCTCGTACTCGACCTCGTCCATCGCATCTGGATCGAAGTCCGCCTCGGGCGCGAGCACGTCGTCGATGTCGGCGTCCTCGGCGGCCGTGGTGGCGTCATAGACGTCGCGCTGCATGTCGGAGGTCGCGATATCGCGGCCGTCGGGGGTTATGTTCTCCTCGTCGAACACCTCGGCCAGATCCTGGCCCTCGACGTCGTCGGGCTCGCGGGGCTCGGGCATTGGGATCTCCCTCGGGCGCTTCGGGCGCCTGCGGGTTCAACCCATGGGAGTCGGCCCCGTTCCGCCCGGGCCGTCGATCCTGGCCAGCGCCGCGGCGATCTCGTCCATCGCTTCGCCCCATCGGCCAAAGCCGCTCGGCAGGAACACCCGCGCCTGCGGGTACCAGGGCATCTGGTCCGTCCCGAGGCGCGTCCAGGCGCCCGGAACCGAGACGATCCAGGTCGGGGCGCCGCACGCCGCGGCGATGTTGCTGCTGGCGTTGGCGAATCCCAGCGTGAGATCGAGGGCGCAGGTCAGGGCGGCCACTTCGTCGAGGTCGTTCTTCAGGTCGATCCCCGGCGGCTCCCAGATGTCGACGCCGAACTGCCGCCGCGCGAACTCCAGTTCGGCGGCGCAGTCGCCGTACTGGATGTTGACGAAGCTGACGCCGGGCGTCTTCAGCACCGGCGCCCACAGATCGAAGGGTGAATAGTAGCGCGAGCGGGCGCCGTCGAGATTGAGGCTCTTCCAGACGATGCCGACCTTGCGCCCCGGCGGCGCGCTTGCCAGGATCTTGCGCCAGCGGCGCACGCGGGCCGGATCGGCGACCAGGAACCGCTCGCGCCTGGGGAAGGCGTCCAGGCTGCGCCGAAAGCGCCGCAGCGGCGAGGCGAGCGGCGCCCACAGGTCGATCTCGTCGGCCGAACCCAGGAACGGCGCGCCGCGCAGGGTGCGGCCGTCGATCCGCCAGGTGGCGTGCGCGCCGATCTGCGCGTCCGGGAACGAGCGGCGGAAGAGTTCGACCAGGCGTGGCTCGAGCGCCAGCACCAGCTTCCCGCCGGGGCCCAGGGCGTCGAGCACGTCCGGCACGAGATTGGCGAACAGCACCTCGTCGCCCAGGCCCTGCTCGCCCATGAGAAGCAGGGTCTTGCCTTGGAGGTCGGCCTCGGGGGTCCAGCGCGGCCGGTCGACGAGGAAGCGGGTCGAATCGGCGAACCGAGGGTGCAGCCGCGCCTCGTAGTCGTCCCAGCCATCGCCGATGCGGCCGCGGCAGATCTGGATGGTGGAGCGGGCGAGCTGCATCATCAGGCGGTCGTCCTCGCTCTCCGCCTGGGCCATCGCGCCCTGGCAGTCGCAAAGGGCCGCCTCCAGCTCCCCCAGACCCAGCAGCGCGTTGCCGTGGTTGTAGCGCGCCTTGGCGAAATCCGGCGCGAGCCGCAGCGCCTCCTCGAAGAAGATCACTGACTGGCGCAGTTCTCCCTGCTCGCAGACCACCGTGCCCAGGGTGTTCCAGAGCAGCGCCTCGTTCGGACTGGCCTTGATCGCCGCTTTGAGCACATCGATCGCCTCGGCGGAGCGGCTCTGGTCGCGCAGGGCGCAGGCGAGGTTGTTGGCCGCCTCGAAGGAGGCGGGGTTGGCCTCGAGGTAGCGGCGAAACAGCTGCTCGGCCACGTCCTTCAGGCCCATTCTGAAGGCCAGCCGCCCCAGGTCGTTGGCCACGTCGGTTCGGTCCGGCGCCAGCGCCAGGGCCGACTCATAGGCCTTGAGCGAAGCGCCGAAGTCGCCCGCCTTCTCGCGCGCCACCGCCAGCACGTACCAGGCCATCCCCGAGCGAGGATCGAGCTCCAGGGCCTTCAGCGCCCACTCCGATCCCGCCTTGGCGTCCTCCGCCTTGAGGCAGTCGAGCGCCTGGCGAAGCATCGGCGCGACGGCGAGCGCCCTCAGTTCGCCGATCGCCCCTGCCAGGCGCGACAGCGCGGCGGGCGAGGCCGCATCGTCCACGACCGGTCGCCCCGAAGGCGGCGCCATCTCTGCGGCGTTCGGCGAGGCGGAGGTCTTGACGGGGGTGCGCGACATCTCGGCCCGGGAATCGCCGCGCCTGCATCTGGCGCGCCCCCCACGAGATCGCCCGCCTGGCTTAAGCGCGGGTAAAGACACGACGGCGATCCAGGGCAAGGCGGCGTTAACCATGTCGTTTTAGCGTGCCGAAAGCTTCGCTGCCCTAGACCTCCGGCCGGCTTGGAGGGGGCGGGCGGGGCTGCCGCCATCCCGTCCGGCGCCGGAGTCGCGAACCCATGCCGCTGAAACTGTCGTTGAAGCCGGGCGAGAAGTTCGTTCTCAACGGCGCGGTGGTCCAGAACGGCGATCGCCGCAGCGCGCTGCTGCTGCAGAACAAGGCCTCGGTGCTGCGGGAGAAGGACATCATGCAGTCCGAGGAGGCCAACTCACCCTCGCGCCGCATCTATTTCCCGGTGATGATGATGTACCTGGATCAGTCCAGCGGCGAGCGTCACCAGGAAGAGTTCGTGCGCCGGTTGTCCGAATTCATGGGCGCGGTCCGCAATGCGGACGTTCTGACCGATTGCGTCAATATTTCCAGGCACGTGATGGCGAAGGACTATTACAAGGCGCTGATGCTCTGCCGGCGCCTGATCGAATACGAGGATGAAAGGCTGGGGCATGTCGCTTCGGGCATATCAGCAAGCCGCGCAGCGATCTGAGACCCCCAGGGACGCCGAGCATCGCCTGTTCGCCCAGGTGACGCGCGCCCTGATCGAGGTCAGCGCCCGCCCGCGCGAGCAACTCGGCGCCTGGATGGATGCGCTCGACTGGAACCGCCGCATGTGGTCGGCGCTCGCGGTCGATTGCGCGCGCGCCGACAACGCCCTGCCCGAGCCGACGCGCGCGCGGATCATCTCGCTCAGCCTCTGGGTCGGTCGCTACACCAGCCAGGTCATGCGCGGGCAGGAAGACATCGAGGCGCTGATCGAGGTCAACCGCATGATGATGCAGGGGCTGTCGTCCAGGCCCGAGCCGGCGCGCGCCTGATCGGCAGTATCTGCCGGGCGCGCGGCTCCGACGGCAGACTCTGCCGGGCAAACCTGCGCCGGCGCGCGGGCGCCCCAGCTATTTCAGCATCTTAGCCGACGGGCGCGGACGCTGGCGATGGCCCGCCGCTTGCTTGTGTCCGCAGTGGGCAAAACGCCCCCGGAGCCATCGAACGGCGCCGGACACCACGAAAGGGAACTGATAGCGACATGCTTAGCGTCAACACCAATGCGGGCGCCCTCATCGCCCTCGAGAACCTCAACAACACCAGCCAGCAGCTCCAGAAGGCCCAGCAGGTCGTCTCGACGGGCCTGGCCGTCTCTTCGGCCCAGGACAATGGCGCCATCTGGGCCATCGCCCAGAACGAGCGGGCCACGAACTCCTCGCTCGATGCGGTCAAGTCCTCGCTTCAGACCGGCCAGTCCATCCTCGATGTCGCCAACTCGGCCGGCTCGACGGTCTCCGACCTCCTGAGCCAGATGAAGGAAAAGGCGCTCGCCGCTTCCGACACCTCGATCGATTCGAACAGCCGCGCGGCGCTCAACAGCGACTTCATCGCCCTGCGCAACCAGATCACCACGACGATCCAGAACGCCGATTTCAACGGCGTCAACATGCTCAACGGCTCGGTCGCCAAGATCACCTCCCTGGCCAACGCCGATGGCACCTCGGTGCTGACGACGCTGGCGCAGAACATGTCGCTCGGAGGCTCGATCGTCACCGTCGGGTCGGCCGGCTCGATCGGCACCGTGACCACGGCGACCACCATGATCGCGACCGTCGGCACCTCGCTCACGGCCGTCGACAATGCGCTCGCCACCCTCGGCACCTCCGCCGGGGCGCTTCAGACGCACCTGTCGTTCATCTCCAACCTCCAGGACACCCTGACGGTCGGCATCGGCAACCTCGTCAACGCCGACCTCGCCAAGGAGAGCGCGACCTTGCAGGCCCTGCAGACCAAGCAGCAGCTTGGCATCCAGGCCCTGTCGATCGCGAACTCTTCGTCGTCCGCGCTTCTGGGTCTGTTCCGTTAGGGGCGGTCCGCAGGCGGGTGAGACCCACCCGCCTGCCTGCGCGCCGGCGAGAGTCTCGGGCTCTCGCCGGCGGCGGCCGCTCAGAGAGGGGCCGGCCAGAACGGCCGGCGCAAGGAGAGATGAGCACCCAATCCATTCCTGCCGTCGTCACCGACGCCTCGGCCCGGCCCGCTGCCGCTGCCGCGGCGAGCCCGGCGAGCAGCCAGGCCCCTGATCCGGCGGGCGGCGACCGGGCCGACCTTCGCCTGGTGATCGAGGAGGACAAGGCTGCCGGCACCTACGTCTACAAGACGATCGACCCCGTCACCGGCAAGGTGATCTCGCAGATCCCCCGCGAGCAACTGCTGATGATGCGCGAAGCCTGGGGCTACAAGCCGGGGTCGGTGGTCGATTCGCGCGGCTGACGGCCCCGGGCGCTCCTCGGGATCCGCTTCGCCCGGCGCGCCGGGCGCCATTAACCATAAGCATACCAAGTCTTCCTAACCTCGAGACGCTAGCAATGGCGGCCAGAAGGCCGTTCGGGGGCGTCCGATGACGATCAGCGTACAGACTCCAGCCTCGGCGCTGCTGGCGCTCGAGAACCTTCAGAACGCCCAGAGCCGGACCGGCGCGGTCGGCGGCGGCGATGCCGCCGTCCCGCTCGGCGCCAACCGGCCGCAGCCTTCGTCCATTCTCGACGTCGGCGCCGCGCCGGGCGGCCTCGGCGCCGCCACCGCGAGCCTGGCTCGGGCCGCCAGCATCGCCGACGCCGCCGTCACGGCGGGCGACGCCGTGACCAGCCTCCTGGGCCGGATGCGGCAAGCCGCGCTGGCGGCCGCCGATCCTTCCTCCAGCGGGCAGGCGCGCATCGAACTCAACGCCAGCTTCCAGGCGGATATGGCCAGCATCGACCGGCTGGCGAGCCAGGCGTCCGTCGGCGGCGTCAACCTGATCGACGGCTCGGCGCAGGGCGATCTGCAACTCGGCGCCGACGCGGGGCCGGGTGCGGCGACGCTGACCGCAACCAACCTCTCGCTCTCGGGCCCGCTGCTGGCGCTGGGTGCGGGCGCCGACATCTCCGATCCGAGCGCCGCGGCGAACCAGGCGCAGTCGCTCGCGGTCGCGATCGGCAAGGCGCAGTCCTCCGTCGACCTCATCGCCGCCCAGGGCCAGGCCATCCAGGCGCACCTCGGCGTCGTGATCCAGGCCGGCCTCGCCCTCTCGCCAGCGGTCGCGGGCGGCCTCGATTCGGGCATGGGCCAGGATGGCGCACGGCTTCAGGCCCTGCAGGTGCAGCAGGATCTGGCGGGCGTGGTCTCGCCCGTGGCGAACCAGTCGCCGCAGTCGATCCTGGCCCTGTTCCGCTAGCCGCCCGCTTCACCCGAGCCGCCGCAGATTGGCTGAACCGTCCGGACAGCCTCGTCGCGCCCCTTCCACCCCCGCGCCTGGCGGCGCGGCGGTCCCCCCGCCCGCGGGGAAGGATGAAGCGGCCTTCCTCCTCACCCGTGCAACGGGGGAGGTGTCGCTCGGCGCGCCAGCGCCGGGCGGCGGAGGGGGCTGCGGGCGATGATTCGCAGGCGCGCCCCGCCATCGCTTCAGACTGGTTGAAGCGGCCCACCAGCCAGAATCCTCCCAGCGCTTAACGGCTTGTCAGCCGTCGGCGCGGCATCATCGAGGCGACAGGGGCCGCGGGGCCAGGGATACCCATTGACCGTCTCCATTCCCACGAGCGTGCTCCTCGGGTGGTACCAGTCCTTCTTCGGCGGGTCGGGGACCGGCCTGGCGTCGACGAACGCCGGAACCGGAACGGCCGCCGTCGCCGCCCCGCCGGTGAAGTACGCGCCGACGCCGCCCTGGGATGCGAGCGTGACGCAGCCCAAGGAGCCGCAGCGGGTCCAGGCGGCGCTGCGTGGCCAGCCGTTCGTCAATCCGAGCGCCGCCCAGCTCGATCTGGCGGGCGCGAGCGGCGACTACAGGAACCTCTTTGCCCTGTATCAGGGGCTCCAGACGCTGTATTCCGTCGCGGACCAGGCCTCGGGCGCCCACGTCTCCAGCTTTCAGCTCGACCAGCTGTCGGCGGCCTTCAAGACCGGCCTCGCCCAGGTCCAGGCTTTCGCGGGCCAGACGGACTTTTCCAAGCTGCGGCTCACCACCGGGACCACCGCCGCCAGCGAGACCAGCGCCGCATCCACGCCCGAACAGGCGACCAGCTATCGGACGGCGGCCCTCAATACCAGCGGCGACTCCAGCGCTGTCGTGCCCGCCTTCTCGGGCGCGGTGGCGTTCGACGTGCAGGTCCAGCACCCGGGGCTGGACACCACCATCCAGATCAACCTCGCGAACATGGGTTCCACGCCGCGGACCATGGCCAATGTGCTCGCCTATCTGAACGGCCAGATGGCCGCGGCCGGCGCGATCGCCACCTTCTCGGCCAATCCGATGCCGGCCCAGCCCGACACCATCAACGTCGGCGGCAAGAGCGTGACCGTGTCCGCCGGTCAGGAGCAATGGGGCCTGGCGCTCGCGACCGATCCGCTGGAGACGGTGACCCTGTCGGCGCCGCAGACGGGGCCGGCGGTCTATCTCGGGCAGATCGTCGGCAACCAGACCTCCTCGATCGCGCCGGGCGGAAGCACGGTCGCATCCGACGCCCAGAGCCAGCTGGTCAAGTTTCAGACCGGCGGCCTTGCGATCACGCCGCCGCAGCCGCCGGCGTTCGCGGCGCCCGGCCAGCTCTTCACCGATGCGCTGGGGGCCGCGGTGAACTCGGTCCAGTCCACCGCGACCGCCCCGGACGGCTCGGTCTATGTGCTGGCCGACGTCAACGCCACGCCGAGCGGCGCCGCCGCGCCGGGAGGCCAGGACGCGGCGCTGCTGAAGTACGACTCGGCCGGTCATCTGCTGTTCCAGAGCGATCTCGGCTCGGCGTCGGCCGCCGGCGGTCTTTCCCTGGCGGTTTCCGGCGACGGATCGCACGTCGCCGTGGCGGGCTCGATCACCGGGCCGCTGGTCGCGGGCCAGGCGCTGAACAATCCGGGCGGTCCGGACAGCTTCGTCGCCGTCTATGACTCGCAGGGCAATCAGACGTGGCGCCAGGAGCAGGACGGGCTGGCGCCCAACCAGGCGAGCGCCGTCGCCTTCGGCGCGGACGGCTCGCTCTACGTGGCCGGCCAGACCCAGAGCGTCATCGCCAGCCAGCCCTCGCCCACCGCGCCGTCCGACGCCTATCTGCAGGTCTACTCGCCGGCCGGTGCGCAGGAGTCGCTGACGCGCTTCGGCGCTAGCGGCGGCGTGAACACCGTCTCCGGCGTCGCCATCGACGGCGCCAACGTCTACCTCGCCGGCGTCCAGAACGGTCATGCCGTCGTCAGCGAGTACGACGCGAGCAGCCCTTCGGCGCCGAGCCTGGTGGCGAGCCGCGATCTCGGGAACCTCCAGGGCGGCGGCGTGGCGGGGATCGCGGTGCAAGGCGGGACGGTGTACCTGGCCGGGAGCACCCACGACGCCAGCCTCAGCGCCGGAACCGTCACCAGCGCCATGGCCGGCCCAGGCCTCAGCGGCTTCGCCGCGACGCTTTCGACCGGTCTTGCGCCGGCGAGCTCCGACGCCATCGCCTATTACGGCGGTTCGGGCGACACCAACGTCAGCGGCCTCACCGTTTCCGGCGGCCAGGCCTGGATCACCGGCTCGTCGACCGGATCGCTGCCAGGCGCCCAGCCGCCGATCGGCGCGCTGGACGGTTACGTGGCGGCGCTGAACGTCGCGTCGGGGTCCGTCGCCTGGTCTCAGCGCTTCACCGGACTCGATGGACGGGTCGATCCCACCTCGATCGCCGTCGCGCCGACGGGCGCCAGCATCCTCGACCAGCTCGGCCTGCCGCAGGGCGTCGTCGATGGCCCGGTGTCCGACCTCGTCACCTCGGCCACCAGCGTCAAGGCCGGCGACAGCTTCACCATCGCCACCGGATCGAACGCCCCCGTGACCATCACCGTCGGCGCCGCCGACACCATGGCGTCGCTCGCCCAGGAAATCATGCGGGCGACCGCCTCCACCGCAAGCGTGACGGCGCAATCGGCAGGCGGCGCCACCTCGCTGCGGATCCAGCCGCTGACGCCCCAGACGGCCGTCACGCTCGGATCGGGGCCGCCGGGGGCCGACGCGCTCGCCGAACTCGGGCTCGAGCCGGGCATCGTCGCCGACGCGGTCACCAGCGCGGGCAAGACCTTCGAAGCGGACGGCGGCCACAGGGTCTACGCCTTGGGCATCACCTCGGCGTTGGACCTGCGCTCGGCCGCGGACATCAGCCACGCCAAGGCCGTGCTGACCGCGGCGATCTCGGTGATCAAGGGCGCCTATCAGGATCTGAAGACAGCCGCGACCCCCGCCAACGTGCTGGCGCTGCAGAAGGCGCAGGCGACCGGCGGTGCGGTCCCGGCCTACATCACCGACCAGATCGCCAACTACCAGGCTGCGCTGTCCCGCCTCACCGCCGGCCAGACCTCGGCCACGTCTCCCTTCGCCGGCTAGCCGCCCGCTTCACCCGGCGCGAAGCGCCATCGCTCCAGATTGACTGCGGCGGCCCACTGGACGCCGGCCGGCCGGCGTGGCGGCGCGAACAGAGGTTTTGCGTCCGGGCGGGCGCCGACTATGAATGTCCGCGGGTTTCCAGGCGGCCGGTCCGGACCGGCGGGCGCGGAGCCGTTCGCGAACGGAGGCTAGTCGAGGTGGATCGGCGCGTGGTGTTTGGGGGCGGCGCGGCTCTGGCGCTCGCCGCCGGTCTGGGCGTCGCCGTCGTGTTCATGAACCGCGACCATGCGCCGAACGCGCCGCCGCCCGCGTCCCGTGGCGGGCTGGTGGTCGAGACCGGCCACGACGATAACCTCAGGCTCGATCCGAGACGGCCGCTGCGCTGCTTCGTCGGCGGTCAGTTCGTGGGCCAGTTGCCGCTGGCCGTCTGCGCGCAGCGCAACGGCGTCGCCACCGGGGCGCTCGACGTCGGCATCGACCGGTCGGGGGCGCTGGCGGCCTCGAACGGCGTCAGCGCCGACATCGCGCCGTTGCCGCCATCGCAGGCGCAGCCGTCGCAGCCGCCCGTCATCGAGGCGCCGACGATCGCTTCGGGGGCGTTGGCCCAAGGTTCGGCGGCGTCGGGGCTGGCTCAGGCGACCGCCGCGGATTGCTGGCGCTACGGCGCCGGCTGGCGCGAGCTGCCGGGGGGCCTGTCGCTCGGCGCCTGCGTCCAGGCCCTCTACGCCGGCCAGTGCCAGGGAAGGAACCAGGCGCTCTACGGCCGCTGGGGAACCGACACCTTGAGGCTCACCGACGGGCGGGTCGAGATCTCGCCGGACAACCGCGATTTCCACAGCCTGATCGATCCCTGGTCCGGTTGCCCAGACGCGGAAGGCTGACGCGGAAGGTTGACGCCGAAGGTTGACGCCGAAGGCTGACGCCGGCGGCCGGTGCGAACGGTCGGGCTGGCGCTCGGGCGAGGGTTGCGCGTTATAGAGGGCCATGCTCCGCCTTTCCCTCGCCGCCGCCGCGTTCGCCGTCGTTCTCGCGGGGTGCTCGCACGGCCCCCAGCCGCCCGGAGACGTTGGGGTCTGCTACCATCTGGCGGCGTTCGAGGCGGGCAGGCCCAAGTTCAACGTCGTGGCCAGGAACGTGCCGGACCTGGAGCATTGCGCCGCCCAGCTCGAGGCGATGCGCCTGCGGTTCCTGCGTTTCGGCGTCGGCCAGGAGGACATCACCGGCGCCTATCAGGGCGCCTTCCTGTTCCTGGGGCCCCAGGGCGTCTTCACCTCGCAAAGCTACGACGGCGCCCAGTATCCGTTCCTGGTCCGCACGCCGGACGGACGCCTGGTCCCGCCGGGCTCGCAGTGAGGAACATAAGAAGAACATCATTCTTGCGCGGCCGTCGTTGATGCATTAGGGTCGGCAACGGATTCCAGCGCGCAGGGCCGCTGGGCGAGCGGAGGAACCCCATGTCGGGCAGCGTCAACAAGGTCATCCTGGTCGGCAATCTCGGGCGTGATCCGGATATCCGGACGCTGAACTCCGGGGACAAGGTGGCCAATCTCTCCCTCGCCACCTCGGAGACGTGGCGCGACCGCACTTCGGGCGAGCGGCGCGAGCGCACCGAGTGGCACCGCGTGGTGATCTTCAACGATAACCTGGTGAAGGTCGCCGAGAACTATCTGCGCAAGGGCTCGAAAATCTATCTCGAAGGATCGCTGCAGTCGCGCAAGTACACCGACCAGTCCGGCCAGGAGAAATACTCCACCGAGGTGGTGCTGCAGAAGTTTCGCGGCGAACTCACCATGCTCGAGGGCCGCGGCGAAGGCGGTGCGCGCGAGGAGGGCGATTTCGGCGGCTACTCCAGCGGTCCCAAGACCCAGGCGAGCGGCCCGAAGGAGAACTTCACGGCCGATCTGGACGACGAGATCCCGTTCTAGCGTTCCTCATCCGACCGGAAGGCCGACTTCGGCCGCGCCAGGGCCAGGCGCGGTTGCGTCCTCACTCCTTCCCCGCTTGCGTGGGTGGAAGGGGCGCGTTCCGACCAGTCTGCAGCGATGGCGCTTGCCCCGGGTGGCGGCTGCGCGCGAAGGGGTTCGGTCTCAGTACGGCGCCAGGAAAAGGCCGAGGATCAGGGCCAGGCCGGCCCATTTCTGGGCGTAGTAGAGCCGCCGGCGCCGCTCCTTCAGGTCCTTGAACCAGGTCTGCAGGCCGGCGATGCGGGCGTAGAAGCGGTTGATCGCGCCAATCCGTTCGCCTTCCTCGTTCTGGGTCCCGGTGGCGCCCATGACGTGGCGCATGAACCAGCGGTTGATCGGCGCCATCAGCCCGGCCATGGGGCGCTCGACGTCGCAGAAGAGGATGAGCCGGGTGACGTCGGTCTCGTTGAGCGCCTCGTGCACATAGGTTTCGTCGAAGACCATGGCCTCGCCGTCGCGCCAGCTCCTGCGCACGCCGTCGACCTCGATCCAGCAGCCGTCGGCGTTGGGCGTCCGCAGACCCAGATGATAGCGCACCGAGCCTGCGAACGGGTCGCGGTGGCGCCCCAGCCGCCCGCCAGGCGGCAGGGTCGCGAACATCGCGCCCTTGACCTCGGGGATCGAGCGCAGCAGCGCGGCGCTCTGCGGACACAGGGTCTCGGCCGAGGTGATCGGGTGGTCGTACCATTTCAGGTAGAACCGTTTCCAGCCGCGCTTGAAAAAGGTGTGAAAGCCGAGGTCGTTGGCGCCGGTGGCCGCGCGCACCTTGCCCTCGTCCATCAGCCTCAGGCCCTCGTCGCGGAAGACGCGCCAGTTGTCGGTCACCTTCCGCATCGCCGGAAACAGGGCCGGGTCGAGATAGGGGCGCGTCGGGGCGCGGGAATAGAGGTAGATCAGGGCGTTGTAGGGCGCCATGAACGTCGAGTGATCGGTGAGCTGGCGCCCGAACTTCAGCCTCACCCGCCCGCGCAGGTTCACGAACGTGGCCGAGAGCGTCAGGGCGAGCAGCACCAGCCGCGGTGGCTCGATCAGATAGCCGAGGACCGACTGCATGAGGGACCGAGGGCGCTCCGCCCGGTGGGACGCGCCCGCTGTAGGGCCGCACGTGCGCCGCCGTCAATGCGCCAAAGGCCCGGCCCGGAGTGGCGTTCGGGGGCGCGCAATGCTAATCTGCCGCCCAGATGAAGCCTCTGATTCCCATCCTCTGATCCCCCCACATTGACCGACCAGCCCCCCATCCCGCCCGGCGACGATCGGCGCGGCGCCGTGGCGCCGATCGCCATCGAGGAGGAGCTGCAGCGCTCCTACCTGTCCTACGCCATGAGCGTCATCGTCGCCCGCGCCCTGCCGGACGCGCGCGACGGGCTGAAACCGGTGCATCGGCGCATCCTCTACTCGATGAACGAGCAGGGCCATGCCTCCGACCGGTCCTACGTTAAGTCCGCGCGCGTGGTCGGCGACGTCATGGGCAAGTATCACCCGCACGGCGACATGGCGATCTACGACAGCCTGGTGCGCATGGCCCAGCCCTTCTCCATGGGGCTCGTGCTCATCGACGGCCAGGGCAACTTCGGTTCGGTCGACAACGATCCGCCGGCCCAGATGCGCTACACCGAATGCCGCCTGACCAGGGCGGCCGAAGCGCTGATGGCCGACCTCGACGCCGACACCGTCGACTTCAAGGAGAACTACGACGGCAAGGAGCGCGAGCCCTCCGTGTTGCCGGCGCGGATCCCCAACCTCCTGGTGAACGGCTCGGGCGGCATCGCCGTCGGCATGGCCACCAACATCCCGCCGCACAATCTGGGCGAGATCGTGGACGCCTGCCTGGCCATGATCGACGATCCGCAGGTCTCCATCGAGGCGCTGATGGACATCGTGCCGGGCCCGGATTTCCCCACCGCCGGCGAGATCATCGGCCGCACCGGCGCCCGCCAGGCGTTGCTCACCGGCCGCGGGCCGGTGATTCTGCGCGGCGTCGCCCAGGTGCAGGAGCTGCGCGCCGGCCGCGAGGCCATCATCATCTCGTCCTTGCCCTATCAGGTGAACAAGGCCCTGCTGGTGGAGCGGATCGGCGAACTCGCGCGCGAGAAGCGCATCGAGGGGATCGCGGAACTTCGCGATGAAAGCGACCGACAGGGGATGCGGGTGGTCATCGAGCTGAAGCGCGACGCTTCGGCCGAGGTGGTGCTGAACCAGCTCTATCGCTTCACGACGCTGCAGACCTCGTTCGGGGTCAACGCCCTGGCCCTGCACCATGGCCGCCCGCAGCTGATGAACCTGCACGACATGGTCGCCGCCTTCGTCGCCTTTCGCCAGGAGGTGGTGGAGCGGCGCACCCGTTTCGAGCTGAAGAAGGCGCGCGACCGCGGCCATCAGCTCGTGGGTCTGGCGATCGCGGTCGTCAATATCGACGAGGTCATCAACATCATCCGCTCGTCGAAGGACCCGGCCGAGGCGCGCGAGCGTCTGGTCGGCCGCGCCTGGCCCACCGGCGACATGCTGCCGCTCATCGAACTCATCGCCGATCCGCGCACCATCCTGGTGGACGCGGCGAGCGTGCGCCTCACCGACGAGCAGGCGCGCTCGATCCTGGCGCTGACCCTGTCGCGCCTCACCGGTCTCGGCCGCGAGGAGATCTTCGACGAGGCGCGCCAGCTCGCCGACACCATCCGCCAGCACCTGGAGCTGCTCTCATCGCACGAGCGGATCATGGCGGTGGTGCGCGCCGAGCTGGCGGAGGTGAAGGACGCCTTCGCGGTTCCGCGCCGCACCCGGATCGCCGAGGGCGAGGCCGATCTCGAAGACGAGGACCTGATCACCCGCGAGGACATGGTGATCACCGTCACCCACGGCGGCTACGTCAAGCGCACCCCGCTCGCCACCTATCGGACCCAGCGCCGCGGCGGCAAGGGGCGCTCAGGCATGTCGACGAAGGAAGAGGACGCGGTGATCCGCGTCTTCTCCGCCTCGACGCATGCGCCGATGCTGTTCTTCTCGTCCGGCGGCAAGGTCTACCGCCTGAAGGTCTGGCGTCTGCCGGTCGGCGCCCCGACCGCCCGCGGCAAGGCCTTCGTCAACCTGTTCCCGATCGAGCCCGGCGAGACCATGACCTCGATCCTGCCGCTGCCGGAGGACGAGAGCGTCTGGGCGGGCATGGACGTGATGTTCGCCACCCGATCGGGGAGCGTGCGGCGCAACCGGCTCTCGGATTTCGTGCAGGTGAACAAGTCGGGCAAGATCGCCATGAAGCTCGACGACGGCGACTCCATCGTCGGCATCGCGCTGTGCACGCAGGCTGACGACGTGCTCCTGACCAGCGCGCTGGGGCGCTGCATCCGCTTTCCCGTCGATGACGTGCGCGTGTTCGCCGGGCGCGAGTCCACCGGGGTTCGGGGGATGCGCCTCGCCGACGGCGACAGCGTCATCTCCATGGCGATCCTGCGCGCCGTCGAGGCGAGCCCCGCCGAACGCGAAGCCTATCTCAAGCACGCCAGCGCCGTGCGCGCCGCCGCCGGGGCCGAAGGCGCCGAAGCCGAGGAGCCGGCGCCGGCCGAGGAGGACGCCGAGCCCGCGGCCGGGCAGGTCAACCTCGGCCTCGAACGGCTGGCCGAGCTCGGCGCGGCCGAGGAGCTGGTGCTCACCGTCTCTTCCGAGGGATTCGGCAAGCGCACTTCGGCCTACGACTATCGCCGCACCGGGCGCGGCGGCCAGGGCCTGATCGCGCACGACCTGACCCGGCGCGGCGGGCGGCTGGTGGCGTCGTTCCCGGTCGAGGAGAGCGACCAGCTGCTGCTGGTCAGCGACCAGGGCCAGCTGATCCGCGTCCCCGTCGGCGAAATCCGCATCGCCGGACGCAATACCCAAGGGGTCACCATCTTCCGCAAGGCCGGCGACGAGCACGTGGTCTCGGTGGAGCGCATTGAGGTCGATGGAGCGGACGGGGAGGCCGAGGGGATCGTCTCCGAGAGCGAGGAGCCCTGAGGCCGGCCGGCGAATCCAAGCGCAGCGCCAGCCGGGGCCGGAGCTTCCGGTTCCTGGACGAACTCCAGCTCGGCGGCGGCCGCTCCGGCGACTAGCCTCTTCGCGCCCCTTCCACCCCCGCGCCTGGCGGCGCGGCGGTCCCCCCGCTTCGCGGGGCAGGATGAAGGGACTTCCTCCTCACCCGTGAAACGGGGGAGGTGGCGCCCGGCGCGGCAGCGCCGGGCGGCGGAGGGGGCTGCGGGCGGCGACTCGCATGCGCGCCCCACCGCCCGTGACCGGACTGTGGCAGAAGTGGGCGGTGTGCTGGCGCCCGGGCGAAGCGCCATCATCGCCGCGG
>DATKRO010000011.1:0-2254 GCA_035532115.1 Caulobacteraceae bacterium
AGCGCCTTCCTCGATCATCACCACGCTCATGGTGCCGGACATGCCGACGTGCATGGCGGTGATCTCGCCCTGGTTGACGGTGACGTAGCGCACGCCGAGCGCCTTCAGATCCTCGTAGATCTCCCAACCGCCGCTGCCCGCGCGCGAGAGCCGATCAGTGTGCTCGGCGATGACGAGGTCGCACTCCCCCCGGCGCGCCGCCTCGACCAGCCCGCGGACGCCTGGGCGGTTGCCGATCGCCTGGCCTGAGATGGCCGCGTCGGAATATTCGCGGACGACGCGTGCGCCGACTTTCTCGGCGAAACGCCGGCAGAGCACCAGCTGGTCCTCCACCGAGGTGTCGCTCTGATTGTCGGTGGAGTAACGGGCGTAGAGAGCAGCGCGCATTACGGGGGCTCGAATGTTGAGTCGATGTTCCGCTGATTCTCTAGCGCAACCTGCAGACGCGCAAGGGCCCGCGCCAGCGTGAAGATCGACGCCGGCGGGCGGGGCGGCGGCCGCAGTTGAATCGCCTGCGCGCGACGGTGGGATCCGCGAATTGGCCGAACGTCGCTCCGGCCGACATGGTGCGTTGACGCATTGGACATGCGGGGCCGCGCGTTGGACGCGCCTTCCGTTGGACCTCCGGACGCGACATTGGGCCGGGCCGGCGGCGGGACGACTCACCCTAGTGATCGGCTGTTGGCCAGCGCCAGACGTAACCCTACCTGCGGCGATGCGGCGGGGATGTCCCGCTCGTTGTTGAACTTGTGCGGGCGGCGTTGCCTGGATTGAGTGTTACGCGGCCTCGGACGCCTCCTCAAGCGAGGTATGCTTGGCGTGGTGGGCGTTCAGGGCCGCTCGGAGCGCGGGGAGCTGCTTGCAGGCCTTCAGCCGCCTGAAGCCCTTGGCGGCCTCCATCATGCCGGCGGCGGTCCAACGCAGGGCCATGCCGGCGTCGCGCCAGCGTTTGACGTTGCGGCTGACGCGCCGGACGGTCCCGTTCATGTTCTCGATGATGTTGGTGCAGGCCAGGGAGCGGCGCAGCTCGACGGGCAGGCCCAGGCGGCTGACGGTGAGGATCTCGTCCAGCCCTTCGAGGATGCTCCCGACCACGCCCGGCGCCTCTCGCTCGAGCGTTCTGGCCAGGTTCCTGATCAGGCGCTCGGCCTTGTCGGCGTCGTCCAGCTCCCAGGCCTGGCGCAGCGCCGCCCTGACCTGGACATGCAGGCGTTTCGGCAGACGCTCGATGATGTTTCGGCCTTTGTGCACCTGACAGCGCTGGATCGGCGCCTGGCGCCCGAAGGTGCGCCGGATCGCCTTGGTCAGCGCCTTGGCGCCATCGACGATGTAGAGGCGGCAGACCGCCGGGTCGAGGCCGCGATCGATCAGATTGTCCAGCAGGGCCTGAACCGTGGCGGCGTTCTCGGTGGCGCCCTCGATCACCCCCAGCGGGTGCTTGGCGCCGTCGCCGTCGACGCCCACGGCCGCCAGCAGCACCAGGTTCTCGCCGAGGTGCAGCCCGTCGATCTGGATCGCCAGCAGGTCGAGTTTGGACAGATCCGAGGCCATCCATGCGGCCATGCGCTCGGCCGACAGCTCCACGAACCGCCGCGACACCGCCGATTTCGAGCGGCCGTCGCCCGGCGGCGCGGGCACGTCGCCCTCGGGAAGGCGAACCGCTCGGCCGAATTTGCGCGTCGAGACGTTGATCAGCATCAGGTTCAGCGCCCACCGGCCCAGCCAGTCCTCGCTCTCGGCCGCCTCCCAGCTCGGCAGCGGAACCTCGCCCCCGCCCAGAGAGCGCACCCGAGGGCGCTCCACATCGACCCGGCCGCCGTGGAAGCCGATCTTGCCCCGGGTCCGCCCCCAGCGATGGCCGGCCCGTTCCGGCGAGCGACCATGGCGTGGACCACACAGAGCCGAGGCGTCCGCCTCCAGCATCTGCGTCAACGTCGCCAGCCCCGCCTTCAGGCAGAACCGCTCGAAGCTCTCCTCGATCTCCTGGAAAGCCTCTTGCATCATCGCCGTCGCACCGGCGAGCGGCCTCGTGGTAGTCCTCTTCATGGCGTTGCCTTCCTTCGTGGAATCAGCACCCCGAGCCTACCGGCTCAAGGCGGGCAACGCCGACCCCCCGCCTATTTCAACATTCCTCGGGACATCCCCCCTGCTTGTAGAGATCGACCATCATCTCGGCGATGCCGGCTTCGGCAGGTCTGACGCGCCGATGATCGCCGCCCAAGCCTAGATGGTTGCGGATCGATGATGAACGCTG
>DATKRO010000012.1:0-84304 GCA_035532115.1 Caulobacteraceae bacterium
TTCGTCATCAATCTGTGGTCGCTCTAAGAACGAAAGGAGTACGTTCGGCAGTTCGGACTCCAACTTGCGACAACAAAGTGATCTCTCAACCCTGCACCGTGCGACGGGGTGATTCGGTTCAGGGGGTTCGAGCCCCTGAACCATCTCATCGCCTCAAGTTCCCACGCGAGGTGTTCGGTGTTGGCGCGCCTTACGGGTGCCGGTGAGGGTTGCCGTCGTAGCCCTCATTGCCCGGCCGACTCAGACACTAACTCCCCCCGTCACACTCTGTATCGCCGAAAGTTCGCAAATTGCGAACGTCGGGCGCCGGCCTGTCACGCTCGGCTAGGGTGAGTTGGGCCGCCTGTTCCGTCAAGTACATATCTCCCCCCGGGGGGAGAGGGCTACGGAGGCTGGCCCTCGCCCGAGGGGAGATGGATACCGAGGCTAGCGGCGGCTCCCGCCCGATGCCTGCGGAGGCTCGTAGCCCTCGCCCCGCGCAGCGGGGAGAGGTCGAGCGAGCGCGTCAGCGCTCGACCGGGTGAGGGGCCTTTGTCGTGAAGCCGGGCTTAGCGCGGCTCTGGCCGGGTCCAGACTGGGGCGGAACGGGAAGGGTCGAAGCCGATGCGGCTGGTCTATGGCGAGGACGCCGCGGTGGCGGCGTGGGTGGCGGGGCGGATCGCCTGGATGGGGCCGCAGGGGTTCGGGCCGTGCGCGGCCATCGGCGTCGCCGGCGCGGACGGGCGGGCGCTGGGCGCGGTGGTGTTCAGCAACTACCAGCCGTTCCTGGGCTCGATCGAGATTTCCGCGGCCTCGGCCCAGCGGCGCTGGCTTAGCCGTCGCATCGCTAGCTGCATCTTAGCGTACCCTTTCATGCAGTTAGATTGTCTGCGGATCACCGCAGTCACCCCGGCCACCGCGGCCGACGCACGGCGGCTCCTCGAGAAACTCGGCTTCCAGCGCGAAGGAGCAGCACGCCTTGGCTTCGGCAGATTCGGCACGGCGATCATTCACGGCCTCCTCGCCAGCGACTGGCGGCGCGGGCGCTTCGGACCGGAGGGGCTGAGCCATGGGCAAGTCCGCTCCCACCCCGCCGCCGGCCCCCAACCCCGAGGTGGTGGCCCAGGCCCAGACCCAGTCGAACCAGGCGAGCGCGCTCTACCAGTCGCAGCTCGCCAACGGGAACAGCTCCGGCCCCTACGGCTCGGTGACCAACAGCTATGACCCGGCCACCAACCAGTGGACCCAGGCGAGCGCCCTCAGCCCGGCCGAGCAGAGCATCTTCGACCAGCAGACCCAGGCGCAGGCGAGTGCGCTCGGCCTCGCCAACACCCAGCTCGGCGCGGTGGGCGGCGCGCTCGCCCAGAGGCTGACGGCGCCCACCCTGGCCACCGGCGTCGGCGCGGGCGCGCCCGCCATGGGCTATGCCAGCGGCGGGGCGATCGCGCCGGGGTTCGATCCGGGTCCGGCGCTGCAGTTCGGCTTCGCCTCCGGCCAGCCCGTGCAGGGCGAGATCGCCGCCGGCCCGATCCAGGCCGGCTTTGCTCCGGGCGGTCCGGTGCAGACCGCGGCGCCCGGCGCCGGGACGGTCCCGGCTTCGCTGCCCGGCGCCGGCCCGCTCGCCGGCGGCTATGGCCCGGACGGCCCGATCCAGGGCCAGGTCCGGAACGCCGGTCCGATCCAGAACCGCATCGCCGGCGCGGGCGCGGTCTCGGCCCAGGCGCCGGCGGCCGGTCCGATCCAGGCCGGGCTCGCGGGCGCCTCCATGGGCGATGCGGCGGTGCAGGCGGCGATCGGCGGCGCCTATGGCCAGGCGCGCTCGCAGCTCGACCCGCAGTGGGCGCAGAACGCCGAGCAGCAGCAGGCCCAGCTCGTCGCCCAGGGGCTGAACCCCAACGACGCCGCCTGGCAGAACTCGATGACGCTGTTCAACAATTCGCAGACGAACGCCTACAATCAGGCGCTCTATTCGGCGATCGGGGCCGGAGACCAGGAGCAGAACGTCCTCTTCGGCCAGGGGGCGAGCGCCGGCCAGTTCGCCAACGCCGCCCAGGCGCAGGCCTATGGCCAGGCGCTCTCGTCGGGCCAGTTCGCCCAGGCCGGCCAGGCGCAGGCCTTCGGCCAGAACCAGGCCCAGCTCGCCGCGGCCAACGCCGCCCAGGCTCAGGCCTATGGGCAGAATCTCTCGTCGGCCCAGTTCGCCAACCAGGCGCAGGGCCAGGGCGCCGCGCAGCTCGCCGCCCAGGCCGCGTTCGCCAACGCCGCCCAGCAGGCGCAGTTCGGCGAGGCGCTGCAGGGCGGCCAGTTCGCCCAGGCGGCCCAGGCGCAGCAGTTCAGCCAGAACCAGGCCCAGCTCGCTGCGGCCAACGCCGCCCAGGCGCAGAGCTTCGCGCAGAACCAGGCCGAGAACGCCGCCGCCAACGCCGCCCAGCAGCAGGGGTTCGGACAGTCGCTGGCGCAGGGCCAGTTCGCCAACGCCGCCGCCGCGCAGGCTTTCGGCCAGAACCAGTCGGCCATGCAGGCCTACGACGCCGCCGCCGCCCAGGCCTATGCGCAGAACCAGGGCGCGGCGGCCTTCGCCAATGCGGCGCAAGGCCAGGCCAACGCCCAGAACCAGGGCGCCGCCAGCTTCTACAACGGCGCCCAGCAGCAGGGATTCGGCCAGGGCCAGGCGAACGCGGCGCTCTGGAACGCGGCGGCGCAGGCCGGCTTCCAGAACGCGGCCTATGCCCAGGCGCTGCCGATCAACCAGTTCGACGCGCTGATGTCGTCGGGCCAGGTGACCGCGCCTCAGGCCGGCCAGTTCGCCGCCGCCAGCGTCTCGCCCACCGACGTCACCGGCGCCTACGCCCTGCAGCAGCAGGCGCTGCAAGCCAGCTACGCCCAGCAGATGCAGAACTACCAGAGCGGCCTGGGCGGCCTCTTCAACCTCGGCAAGGCGGCCATCGGAGCCTTCGGATGAGCCGCGCCTGCGCCCACCACCTTCACCGCGGAGCCTGACCCATGGCCGACGATGTTTCCCTGAACCAGGCGCTGACCCAGCAGCTCGCGGCGCGGGCGCTGGCCGGCGCGAGCCCGCAGAGCCTGCCGCTGGTGCAGCGCTCGGCCTATCTGGCCGACGCCCTGCGCCAGATCGGCCAGACCGGCGCCCAGACCCTGCGCACGCCGGCGGCGCTCGGGGCCAATCTGCTCGCCGACGCGCTCGACCAGTGGAGCTCGCGCCGCGCCGACGCCGCCCTGCAGGCGAGCGCTGCGCCAGGCGCGAACGGCGCCGCGCCCGGCGCGGTCCCGGCCGGCGCCGCCGTTGCGGGCGCCCCCGCGGTCGCCGGCGCCCAACTCGACCCGCAGACGCTGGCGAGCCTGCTCAGCCCCGCCGGCCCCGCCGCGGCTCCCGCGCCGCTGCTGGCGCTGCTGGCGCGCGGAGGCTGGCAATGACCAGCGCCCATCTGATCGGCGACCTGAAGCGCGACGAGGGCCTGAGGCTGAAGGCCTATCCCGACCCGCGTTCCGGCGCCGCGCCCTGGACCATCGGCTACGGCCACACCGGGCCCGAGGTGCGCGAGGGCCTCGCCTGGACCCGGCGCCAGGCCGACCTGGCCCTGGCCGCCGACGTCGAGAACACCCTGGCGGAACTCGACGGACGCCTGCCGTGGTGGCTCGGCCTCGATCCGGCGCGCGCCGACGTCCTCGCCAACATGGCCTTCAATCTGGGCGTCGCCGGCCTGGCGAGCTTCGCCAGCTTCCTCGCGCTGGTGAAGCAGGGGCACTACGCCCGCGCCGGCCTCGATCTGCTCGCCACCGACTGGGCGCGCCAGGTGGGGTGCAGGGCGCGGCGTCTGGCGCTGCAGCTCTCCAGCGGCGTGCGCCTGCCATGACGCGGACGCCCTTCCAGGAACTGGCCCTGATCGCGGTGGTGGGCGCGATCGGCGTCGTCGCCGCGCTGCGCGGCGAGTGGACCACCGCCGGACTGGCGCTGACCGGATGCCTCGGCGCCCTCAATCTTTCCCCAAAGGGGCCGAGCGGCCCCCAGCCTTGAAAACCAGGAGCACGTCCATGAGTCTGCAATCGTTCGTCCACGCCGCCGAGAAGGATCTGGAGATCTGGGCCGGCGACGGAGTCCATTTCGTCGAAGGCGCGGCCGTCACCGCCTGGAGCTTCGTGCTGCCGTTCGTGCAGGCGCTGGCGCCGATCGCCTGGACCCAGGCGGTCCCGATCATCGTCCAGGCCATCGAGGACGTCGGCGCAGGCAGTCTCGCCGACCTCGAGACCAGCGTGCTCAACAAGGCGCAGGCCCTGGGCGTGACCCTGTTCCAGGAACTCGACGCCGAGATCGTGCAGGCCCTCGTCGCCGTCGTCAGGGCGTTCCGGCCGCGGCCGGCGCCGAGCGCGGGCTGAGGCGATGGCGGGCCTCGACACCCTCGTCGGCGACATCGCCCTCGGCTTCATCCGCGGCGCGGTGCAGAAGGCCGTGGCCGGCTTCGTCGCCAAGGGCGAGCTGGCCCATGGCGACGAGAGCGCCCTCGTCGAGGGCGTGATGCTGGAGATCGAGCTGGCGCTGGAGGTCTGGCGCGGCTCGCGGGCGGGCGCGCCGTGACCGCCGGCGTCGGCTATCTCGACGTCTTCGCCGTCGCCGCCCAGCTCGCCATCCTGGGGCTGACCGGGCTCTATCTGCGCGGCCGGCTGGACGGCGCGGCGCAGAGCCGCGGCGCCGCCCAGCACGCCGAACTCGACGCGCTGGCGGCCGAAGCGCGGCAGACCGCCGAGCGGGCGATCCGCGCCGAGGAAGGCCTGCGCCGCCACCTCGACGAGTGCGCGCGCCACTACGACGCCATGACGCGGGCGCTCGAACGCCTGGAGCGGCAGATTGCCCGCGCCTGCCCCGCCTGATAGCAGTGGCGCTTGCCGAAAAGCTCGGAGGGAGCGCCGCATGTTCAAGGGCCTGGACCACGTCGTGGTGGCGGTGAAGGACCTGGACGCGGCGGTCGGCCGCTACGAGGCGATCCTGGGCGCCAAGGCGAGCGAGCGTCGCGAGGCCGCCGCCGCCGGCATGAAGATGGCCTTCTTCCAGATGGGCGACAGCTTCATCGAGCTGGTCTCCAATCTTGGCGAGGAGGGCCCGATCGCGCGGCGCCTGGCCGAGCGCGGCGAGGGCGTGCACCTGGTGGCGCTGAAGGTCGACGACCTGGAAAAGACCCTGACCGAGCTGCGCGGCAAGGGCGTGCGGCTGGTGGGGGATCCCGGGGCGGGCAATCCGGTCAAGGGCCAGGTGTTCGTGCACCCCTCCGAGACCGGCGGCGTGCTGACCCAGCTCGTGCAGCGCTGAGGTTTCCCCCGCCCCCTCCGCTCGTTGCCGCGAAGGGAAGAGCGGGGATAATGTCCAGCCCCCTATCCGCTCTTCGCCGCGGCAGTCGGGGAACCGGGCGCAGGGCGCCAGGCAGCTTCCCGAAGGTTCTGTCGGGTTGTAATGCGATTTTGCATTATCCATCTATGCTGCGGCAAAAGGCGCGCGCGATGACAACCTTGACCGTAACTGCCCGGGGGCAGGTCACCTTCCGCAGGGACGTGCTGCGGCATCTGGGAATCCAGCCGGGGCAGAAGATCGAACTGGACAAGCTGCCGGGTGGCCGGGTGGAGCTGAGGGCGGCGCGCCCGACCGGCTCGATTGGCGGGTTCCTGGGATTGCTGGCCGGAAAGACCGGGAAGATCGCCACTCTCGAGGAGATCGACGACGCAGCAGCGGCCGGCTGGGCCGGCCGGGAATGAAACTCACGGTCGACACGAACATTCTGGTCCGCGCCGTCGTTCGCGACGACGAACAGCAGGCCGAGGCCGCGGCGGCGCTCCTCCAGGACGCCGAGACTATCGCCGTCTCCCTGCCTTGCCTGTGCGAGTTCGTCTGGGTGCTGCGTCGGGTCTACGGCGTGATGCAGAACGACATTTCCGCCGCAGTCGAGGCGCTGCTGGAGGCGGCCAACGTCGCCGTCGACCGGCCGGCCGCCGAGGCTGGACTGGCCGTTTTCAGGGCCGGGGGCGATTTCGCCGACGGCTTGGTCGCCTACGAGGGCAGGCGGCTTGGCGGCGAGACCTTCATCTCCTTCGACAGAAGGTCGGTCTCGCTGGTCGCGCGACAGGGTCAACCGGCAAGGCTGGCGGGCTAGATGCCGCGGGAGCGGCGCTCACCCGGCCGGCAGCACCAGGGCGGCGCGCAGGCCCGGGCCGCGGCCGTCGACGGCGCCGGGTCCCTCGTCCAGCTCCAGGCGCCCGCCATGGGCGCGGGCCACGGCGGCGACGAGGGAGAGGCCGAGGCCGGCGCCGGGCTCGTTGCGGCTGTTCTCCAGGCGCACGAACCGCTCCACCACGCGCTCGCGGTCCGCCGGCGCGACGCCCGGGCCGGTGTCGGTGACCGAAAGCTCGATCTCGCCCGACGAGCGGCGGCGCACCCGCAGCATCACCGCGCCGCCGGGGGGGGTGTATTTCAGCGCATTGTCGAGGAGGTTGGCGAGCGCCTGGGCGATGAACTCGCGGTTGCCGCGCGCCTGCAGGCCGGCGGCGAGTTCGGTGGCGAAGTCGAGCCCCTTTTCCTCGCTGACCGGCTCGTAGAGCTCGGCGACGTCGGCGGCGAGCCCGGCCGGATCGAAGCGGGCCTGCTCCGGCGCGGCCGCGGCGGCCTCGAGGCGGGCGATGGCCAGCACCGCGCCGAACGTCTTCAGCACCCCGTCGGCGTCGTCGAGGGCCTGGCGCAGGGCGCTCCTGGCGTCGCCGCGCCCGGCCTCGACCTCGATCAGGGCGCTCTCCATGCGGGTGCGCAGGCGGGTGAGCGGCGAGCGCAGGTCGTGGGCGATGGCGTCGCCGGCGTGGCGCAGGCCGGCGATCGATCGCTCCAGGCGCTCCAGCATGTCGTTGAGCCCCGCCGCCAGCTCGTCCAGCTCGTCGCCGGCGCCGCGCACCTTGGCCCGGGCGGCGAGGTCGCCCAGCCGCGCGGCGCT
This sequence comes from Caulobacteraceae bacterium, assembly GCA_035532115.1. Taxonomy (GTDB): domain Bacteria; phylum Pseudomonadota; class Alphaproteobacteria; order Caulobacterales; family Caulobacteraceae; genus Acaudatibacter. The sequence continues at coordinate 6,966 of DATKRO010000012.1, forward strand.
GATCACCCCGGTGAGCGCGCTCATGTTGCGGCTGACGTCGCGGGCGACGAGGACGCCGCCGGCGAGGCCGAGCACGATCACCAGCGCCGCGGCGCCCCACAGCGCGTTGAGGATCTTCACCACGTAGGACTGGGCCTCGCCCACGTCGGCGCCGACGAACAGCAGCTCGCCGCCGGCCAGGCGCTCCTCCATGCCGCGGGCCGGCTGGCGCGCCACGGCGCCCGCGGCGGTGGTCTCGGTGAGGCGAAAGCTCGCCCAGGTGCGGCCCGGCCCCGGATCGACGATCGGCGACTTGGCGATGCCGCCCGAGATCGGCGCGCCGGAGCGGCTCATCACCAGATAGAGGAAGGTGGGCGTGGTGCTGGTGCGCTCGATCACCGCCTCGTTCAGCGCCGCAAAGCCGCCCTTGCGGTAGATCGCCTCCAGCGAGTGCGCCTCGCGCAGGATCTGGGCGTCGGCGGCGCGGGCGGCCTCGCCGGCGGTTGCGATGTAGATGTAGCCGAGGAAGGCGCTGGCGGCGCCGGCGAACAGCGCCAAAAACAGCAGCGTCAGCCGGAACGGCGTCGTGCGCACCAGCCGCGGCAGCCTCATCGGCGCCGCCTGGCCGCGAGGAGCGGAATTTGGAGGGGGCGCACCTTGCGTCGGCCCGTGGGTCGCTTCAGGCGTCCAGGCGGTAGCCGGCCCCGCGCACGGTCTGCAGCATGGGCCGCTCGAAGCCCTTGTCGATCTTCGACCTCAGCCGCGAGATGTGGACGTCGATGACGTTGGTCTGCGGGTCGAAATGGTACTCCCAGACCTTTTCCAGGAGCATGGTGCGGGTGACCGACTGCCCCGCGTGGCGCATCAGGAACTCCAGCAGCTGGAACTCGCGCGGCTGCAGGTCGATCTCGCGGCCGTCGCGGCGCACCTCGCGCCCGATCAGGTCCATCTCCAGTTCGCCGACCCTGAGCAGCGTCTGCACCGAGCCGGTCTCGCGGCGCCGGGCCAGGGCCTCGACGCGGGCGATCAGCTCGGCGAAGGCGTAGGGCTTGACGAGGTAGTCGTCGCCGCCGGCCTTCAGCCCCTCGACCCGGTGCGAGATTTCGCCGAGCGCCGACAGGAACAGCACCGGCGTCTGATCGCCGTCGCCGCGCAGCCGCTCGACCATGGCGACCCCGTCGAGCCTGGGCAGCATGCGGTCGACGATGAGCACGTCGAAGCGCCCGTCGCGCGCCAGCGCCAGGCCGCGCTCGCCGTCCGCGGCGGCGGCGCACTCGTGGCCGGCCTCGGCGAGGCCGCGCGCCATGGCCTGGCTGGCCTCCAGGTCGTCCTCGACGATGAGCAGCCGCATGCGCCCCCCTTTTTGTCCAAGCCGGCGCCGGGAATCAGCCCTCGATCTTGATCGGCACGAAGGCGGTGGTCTGGCCGGCGCGGCGCACGCCCAGCGGGATCGAGACGCGCCCGGCCTTGCGCCACTCGGCCACCGCCGCGGCGACGTCGGCGGTGCTGGCGACTTGCCTGTCGCCGGCCTGGACGATGACGTCGCCGCGCTGCAGGCAGTTGTCGCCGCCGACGTCGCAGGTGTCCTTGGCGCTCTGCACGACCACGCCGGTCTTGACGTTGTCGGGGATGCTGTAGAGCCCGCGCGTCGCCGCGGTGAGCGGCGCGAGCTGCATGCCCAGCACCGCCGGGCCGGCGGCGGGATGGGCGGCGCCGGTCCCGCCCTGACCCTCGTCCCCCGATCCCGGCGCGCCGTTCAGGGCGAGCTGATCCTCGGGCGGGCGGGTTCCGGAGCGGATGTCGATGGTGCGCTCCTTGCCGTCGCGGAAAACGTCCAGCCGGATGATGTCGCCGGCCTGGGCCTTGGCGACGTCGCGGGTCATCTCGAGGTTGGTCTTCACCGGCGAGCCGTCCACCGCGACCACCACGTCGCCGGGCAGCAGGCCGGCGCGCTGGGCCGGACCGCCAGGCACCAGATCGGTGACCTGGGCGCCCTTGCGCCCGGCCATGCCCCAGGATTCGGCAAGGTCGCCCGAGAGGTTCTGGATGGTCGCGCCGATGTAGCCGCGCACCACCTTGCCATGGGCGATCAGCTGGTGCGCCACCTGATCGGCGATGTCGGCCGGGATGGCGAAGCCGATGCCGATGGAGCCGCCGTTGGGCGAATAGATCTCCGAATTGACGCCGATCACCCGGCCATAGACGTCGAAGGTCGGGCCGCCGGAATTGCCGCGGTTGATGGGGGCGTCGATCTGGATGTAGTCGACGAAGTTGTCGTTGAGGTCGCGGTTGTAGGCCGAGACGATCCCGGCCGTCGCCGTGCCCTCGAGGTCGAAGGGGTTGCCGACCGCCACCACCCAGTCGCCCACGCGCGGCTTGACCTGGGTCTCGAAGGAGACGAACGGGAAGTCGTGGCCCTCGACCTTGAGCACGGCCAGATCCGTGCCCTCGTCGCGCCCGACCACGGTGGCCTTGAGCTCGGTCCCGTCCTTGGTCACCACCTTGATGTCCTGGGCGCCGTCGACGACGTGGTTGTTGGTGACGATGTAGCCGTCCGGCGAGATGAAGAAGCCCGAGCCGGAGGATTCCTGCTTCGGCGCCGGCTGCTCGTCGCCGTTCCCGTCCTGGCCCTTGGGCACGAGATCGAAGGGGAAGTTCTGCAGGCCGGGGATCGCCTTGCGCAGCGCCTGGATGTTCATCGGCGAGGTGACGTGGATGGAGACCACCGCCGGCGAGACCCGCGCGAAGATGTCGGCGAACGACATCGGCGCTCCGGGCGGCGGCGAGAACATCGGCGCCGAGACCGGCACGAGGCCGGCGCCGTGCGCCTGCACGGCCGGGAGCTTCATCCCGGCGCCGGCGGCGAACGCGGCCACGGCGATGCCGCCCCCGGCCAGGGCGCCGACGAAATAGGCTGACTTCTTGACTGGCATTGAGACCATCCCTGACCCGGAAGGTATCGCGAGGCCCGGGGCGTCTGACAATTTAGTGCCGCGGCTCAATCGGCGCTACCGGTGTTGCGTCGGGTTTGTCCCGTTGCGCGCCATTGCCGCGACTCTGCGGCGCCCTGGCGCCGATCGGGCGCCGGATCGGGGTCTCGACCGCGGCCTCAGACCGGCTCGCCCCGCGTCAGCGCGTCGAGGTCGGCTTCTTCCTCGGCGCTGAGCGGCGCCGGCTCGCGCTGCGGGTCGGAACGCCGGCGCAGGGCGAGGGCGGCGAGGCCGCCGGCGACCACCGCCGCCGGGCCGGCCCAGAGCACCGCGTTGCCTGCCGAGAGCCTCGGCGTCAGCAGCACGAACTGGCCGTAGCGGCTGACCAGGAAGGCGCGGATCTGGCCGTCGGTGCGGCCCGCGGCGATGCGGCGGCGGATGAGCTGGCGCAGGTCGTTGGCCAGCGGCGCGTCGGACTGGTCGATGGATTCGCTCTGGCAGACGAGGCAGCGCACGTCGCGGAAGAGAGCGCGGGCGCGCGCCTCCTGGTGCGGGTTGGCGAGGCGCTCGGCCGGATCGTCTGCGGCGGCGGCGCAGAGCACCATCCAGGCGCAGGCGGCGAGGGCGACGCGGGCGAGGGCGCGCACGACGCCCTACTCCGCCGCGACCGGCGCCGCGGCCGGCGCGGCGCGGGCGCGGGCGGTGACGGCGAAGCGCAGCTTCTGGTCGGAGAGCGAGACGAGGCCGCCCAGCGCCATGACGAGGGGCCCCAGGAAGACGAAGCGCACCCAGGGGTTCCAATGCGCGTCGACCAGCCAGGCCGCCGCGCCGTCCGGCGCCTGGCGCCGGTCGCCGACCACCACGTAGACGTCGTCGAGCAGCCGCGGGCAGATGGCCACGTGCGAGACGCTCTGGCCGTTGGCGGCATAGACGCGCCGCTCCGGCGCCGCCTCGCAGACGAGGGCGCCGGAGCGGGCGTCGGTGACGCGGATCAGCGCCCGCTGCGCCTCGTAGTTGGGGCCCGAGACGAGGCCCGCGTGATCGAGCCGGAGCTCGAATCCGGCCAGCTTCATGCTCTGGCCGAGCGTCAGGGCCTGGGCGGCCTCGGTGCGCCAGGCGGTCTCGAAGGAGGCGCCCAGCGCGAAGAGGCCAAGGCCGACGTGGGCCAGCGTCATGCCCCAGGCGCCGCGCGGCAGCCCGCCCAGCCGGCGCGCCACCTCCGGCCAGGGGGCGCGGAAGGCGCGGATGCGTTCGGCCGCTTCGACGAGGGCGCCGGCGATCACCCAGGCGCCCAGTGCGATCCCCGCCGCCGCCAGGGCGCTGCGCGGCTCGACCAGCCACAGCGTCGCCAGGCCGGCTGCGCCCGCCGCCAGGGCCGCGCCCCAGAGCCTGACCGCCGCGCCGGCGAAGTCGCCGCGCTTCCAGGCGATCAGTGGCCCCACCGGCAGGAGGATCAGCGCCGGGGCGACCAGGGCGGTGAAGGCCAGATTGAAATAGGGCGCGCCGACCGAGATCGGCACGCCGTCGATGGCCTGGCGGATGAGGGGCAGCAGGGTGCCGATCAGCACCGTCGCGGTGGCCGCGGCGAGGAGCACGTTGTTGACGAAGAGGGCGCTCTCGCGGCTGATCGGCGCGAACGCCGCCCCCTCGCTCAGGCTCGGCGCGCGCCAGGCGTAGAGCGCCAGGGCGCCGCCGGCGGCGATGCCCAGGATGATCAGCAGCAGCACGCCGCGCTGCGGATCGATGGCGAAGGCGTGCACCGAGGTCAGCACGCCCGAACGGACCAGGAAGGCCCCCATCATCGAGAGGATGAAGGCGCCCAGGGCCATGAGCACGGTCCAGCTGGCCAGGGCGCCGCGCTTTTCGGTCACCGCCGCCGAGTGCAGCAGCGCCGTGCCCAGCAGCCAGGGCATGAAGCTGGCGTTCTCCACCGGGTCCCAGGCCCACCAGCCGCCCCAGCCGAGCTCGTAATAGGCCCAGAACGAGCCGAGGGTGATGCCGATGGTGAGCAGGCTCCAGGCCGCCAGGGTCCAGGGGCGGATCCAGCGGGCCCAGGCCGGATCGGCGCGGCCCTCCACCAGGGCCGCGACCGCCAGGGAGAAGACGACGGAAAAGCCGACGTAGCCGGCGTAGAGGCAGGGCGGATGGGCCGCCAGCGCCGGGTCCTGCAACAGCGGATTGAGGGAATTGCCCTGCACCGGAATCTGCATCGGCGGATGGCCGAGCGGGCCGATGCGCAGCAGCGGATTGGAGGCGAACACCATGTAGGCGATGAAGAGCACGCCCAGCGCCCCCTGCGTCGCCACCGCGCTCGCCTTCAGTCCGAACGGCAGCCGCCGGCTCGCCGCCATCGCCGCGCCATAGCCCGCGAGGATGAGGCACCAGAGCAGGATCGAGCCTTCGTGGCTGCCCCAGGCGCCGGCGATCTTGTAGATCAGCGGCTTGGCGGTGTGCGAGTTCTCGGCGACGTTGATCACCGAGAAGTCGGAAACGACGAAGGCGTGGATGAGGGCGAGGAAGCCGACCAGCAGCGCCGCGAACGCCCCGATGGCCGCGCCCTCGCCGGCGCCGGCGAGGGCGCCGTCGCGGCGCAGCCGGCCCAGGGCCGAGAACCCGCACTGCGCCAGGCTGAGCGCCAGCGCCAGGACGAGGGCGAAGGAGCCGAGTTCGTCTATCATGACTGGCCGCCGCTCCCGCCGCGCCACTCTCCCTCTTTCCTCAGCGCCTGGACGAGCTGGGGCGGCATGTAGCGCGCGTCGTGCTTGGCGAGGATCTGGCTGGCGGTGAACACGCCGCCGGGGCCATAGGCGCCGATGGCGACGACGCCCTGGCCGGCGCGGAACAGGTCCGGCAGCTCGCCGCGAAACACCACCGGCGAGCTCGAGCGGGCGTCGGCGACGACGAAGTCGACCTCGCCGTCCGGCCGCTTGACGACGCTGCCGGTGCGCACCAGCCCGCCGAGCTGGATCGCCCGGCCCGGCGGCACGTGTGCGGCGAAGGCCTGGGAGGGCGTGTAGAAGAACGAGATCGAGCCGCGCATGGCGTAGAGCCCCACGCCGACGGCGACCAGCAGCACGGGGGCGGCGGCCGCCAGGGTCATCAGGCGGCGGCGAGCGGTCCGGGAACGCGGAAGCAATGACATCGACGCTTCTTCAGCCTGGCGCTACTCGCGCCGCGCGCCCATCGCCGTCAAGGCTCGATTGGGGGCTCGATCGGGCGCCGTCCGCGCCGGCGCTGGAGGGGGGCTCAGTCGCCGCCTGCAGCGCCTGCAGTTCCTGCGGGTCGGCGGCGTAGCGGCGCCGGGCCTGGGCGAGCGCGGCGTCGCGGCGTCGCGCATCGCCGAGCACCGTATAGGCGCGCACCAGCCGCGCCCAGCCGGCCGGATCGTCCGGATGCGCCGCCAGCCGCGCCGCCAGGCCCGCGACCATGGCCTGGATCTGCGGCTGGGTCACGCCGGGCTGAGCGGGCGCCCGCAGCGGCGCCAGCCGGCCGGTGGTCGCCACCGCCCGGATGTCGGCCGCAAGGCTGGCGCGGCGCGGATCGGCGGGGGCGAGGCCGGCTTCCAGGGCGCGCCATTGGGCGAGGCCGCCGGCGACGTCGCCGCCGGCGATGCGGGCGCGCGCCAGATAATAGCCGGCCGTCGCCGAACGCGGATCGAGGGCGAGGGCATGGCGGAAAGCGTCCGTCGCGACCTGGCCGACGTCGCCCTGGGCGCGCACCACCGCGACCTCTCCCAGCAGCTTCCAGAGGTCGGCGCGGCCGGGCGCGATGGCGACGGCGCGCTGCAGCGCCTGGAGCGCCTCGGTGGGCTGGTCCGAATCGAGTTCGTAGATGGCCAGTTCGCGCAGCGGCGTCGCATCGCGCGGGTTGTGGTCGGAGATGGCGCGCCAGATCGCGGCGAGCTGCAGCGGGTTCAGCCGGTCGGGCGCCTGGGTGGCGATGCTCTCCCAGGCGCCGAGACGCCTGGCGAACGGCTGGTCGCGGAAGGTCGGCGCGCCGAGGCCGACATAGGCCGCCAGGGCGGCGAGCGGCGCCAGCGCGGCGACGGCGAGGATGGCCAGCGGCGGCGCGGCGCGCAGCGGCGCCTCGCCCCGCGCGGCGGCGGCCAGCAGCCGCCGGCCGGTCTCGGCGCGGACGGCGCGCTTGTCGGTCTCGGCCAGCAGGCCGCGCGCCGCCAGATCGTCGAGTTCGCTCATCTGGCGCCGATAGATGGCCAGTTCGCGGCTTTCCCCGCCCTTGCGGCGTGCGCCGGCGGCGGCGCGCTGGACGATCAGGGCCGCCGCGGCGGCCGAGACCAGCGCGGCGGCGATCCAGAGCCAAATCATCGGCGCCCTCTATCGGAAAAGCCGCGGGGGGGCGAGCCCGGGCGGCGCCGCAGCCGGCAACCGGCGCCGCGGCGCCGGCGTTTCGACATCTGGGGCCGATGGAGACGAGACCATGACCTTGACCAAAATTGCCTGCCTGGGCGCGGCGGCCGCGCTGACGCTGGGCGCGGGCGCGGCGCAGGCCCGGGTCCACGAAGCCGGCGTGCCGCTCTCCCCCGCCGAGGCGGCCGGCCCCTGGACCCTGGAGTCGGGCGGACACTCGATCTGCCGCGTCGAGCTCTTCCGCCGCAAGGCGGGCTCGGCCGGCTTCGCCGCCCACGCCCCGGGCGGCTGCGCCGGGGCGCTGCCGAGCGGCGTCGCCGGCTGGACCCCGACCGGCGACGGCATGGCGCTGACCGACGACGCCGGGCAGGTGCTGCTGGCGTTCGACCGCTGGAGCAACAGCCTCTTCGTCTCGCGCCTGGGCAGCCGCGAGGACGTCCAGCTGCAGCGCGGCGCCGGCGCGGGCTGAGAGGGGGCGCTGCGAGGGCTTGCCCGCGCATCGGCCAAGTCTATGGTCGCTCCATTGAACCAGGACCATTGGGCGGGGGCGACATGTTCAGGACGTTCGGTCTTGCCGCGAGCTTTCTTGCCGCGGCCCTGGCGCTGACCGCCGCGCCGGCGCTGGCCCAGCCTGCCGCCGCGGCGTCCCCGGCCGCCAGACCGCCGCCGATGCCGGCTTCGACGGCGCCGAACGACTACGCAAACCGGGCGAACTGGCTCTGCTGGCCCGGCCGCGACGACGCCTGCGCCAGCGACCTCACCGCCACCCAGGTGGCGCCCGACGGCGCCACGCGCATCCAGCGCTTCCGGCCCGATCCGCATCCGGCGATCGACTGCTTCTACGTCTATCCGACGGTCTCCACCGAGCCGACCCGGTTCAGCGACATGAAGATCCAGCCGCAGGAGACCAACGTCGTCATCCAGCAGGCGGCGCGGCTGCGCGCCCACTGCCGGCTCTTTGCGCCCATGTACCGCCAGGGCACGCTGACGGCGCTGATCTATTACCAGACCCATCGGCGCGCGCCGGGCGCCGCGCCGCCGCCGCCCGCGCCGGCGCTCAACTACGACGACGTCCGCGACGCCTGGAACTACTATCTGGCGCACGAGAACCATGGCCGCGGCGTGGTGCTGGTCGGCCACTCGCAGGGCTCGGGCCTGCTGGCCGAGCTGATCCGGAACGAGATCGACGCCAAGCCGGCGCAGCGGCGCCTGGTCTCGGCGATCCTGATGGGCGCGACGCTGAACGTGCCGGCGGGCAAGGCGGTGGGCGGCGACTTCAAGTCGATCCCCCTGTGCCGTTCGGACGCCCAGACCGGCTGCGCCATCGCCTATTCGTCGTTCCGCGCCACCGACCTGCCGCCGCCGGCCAACACCTTCTTCGGACGCCCCCGGAAAGACGGGGCGGGGCTCGAGGCGGCGTGCGTCAATCCGGCGAGCCTCGCCGGCGGCGCGGGCCTCGCCAAGCCCTATTTCGGCGTCGCCCCGATCGCGGGCCAGGCGCAGCGGTTCCAATGGGTGAAGGGCAAGACCATCGCCACCCCCTTCGTCGAGCCGGTGGGCATGCTGACCGCGACCTGCGTCCACTCCGGTCCGTTCCACCTGCTGGCGATCCGGATCATTCCGGCCGCAGGCCCGCGGGCGCAGGACATCCCCGGCGACCTGATCTTCGGCGGCATGGTGCAGAAGAACTGGGGCCTGCACCTGATCGACGCCAACCTCTTCATGGGCAACCTCGTCGACATCGTCGGCGACGAGAGCCGCGCCTGGACGGCGAAGGGCGGCAAGTAGATGCGAGGAATGCTGCCTGCGCGGCCGTTGACGCGGCTGGAAACAGGCCCGAACGGTTCCAAATTGCGCGCTCTGGGTCGGTCCGAGACCTGAAGGATATCGTCATCATCGCAGGCCCCAATGGCGCGGGCAAGACGACGGCTGCGCCTGCGGTCGTTCCGCGCCAACTCGGGATACGCGAGTTCGTCAACGCCGATGAAATCGCGAGGGGACTCTCGCCGTTCAACGCCGACGCGGCCGCGACCACCGCCGGTCGGCTGATGATTGAGCGGATACGCTACTTCAGGGAGTTCGGGGAGAGCTTCGCATTCGAAACCACCTGTTCTGGGCGGACCCACCTCCACTGGCTTCGCCAGAGCCAGATGGAGGGTTGGCGCATCACGCTTCTTTACCTGTGGCTTCCAACACCCGAAGATGCGTTGGAGAGAGTGGCGACGCGGGTGGCCGGGGGCGGCCATGGTGTCGCGCCTGAAATCGTGGTCCGACGCTACTGGGCTGGATTGAAGAACCTGCGCCGCTTTTATCTGCCGCTGGCCGACATCGCGGCCATATATGACAACTCAGACAAAGGGCGCGTGTCGATCGCGGAAAAAACGCCTGAGTCCGGGTTGATCCTGCGCGATCCGGTGCGCTGGGCCGCCGTCCAAGGTGCAAGGCCATGACCAACTTGACCGCTCGAGAAGTCCTGGACGCCATCGATCGAGGATTGGCGCAAGCCGAAAAGCAGCTCGCCGAACGCCGTCCGGGCGAGGCGCGTCCTGGCGATCCGCCACCCGAGAACCCGCCTCGCGGCTCGCGGCGACCGCTCCCGACTCGGGCCACAGTCAAGTCCCGATAGGCCGCGCCCCCGCCTCGAGATGGCTTCTCAGCCGCACTCGCGCGCCCAGGCGCGGACGTCATCGACGAAGAGGTCCGGCTCCTCCATGGCGGCGAAGTGGCCGCCGCGCGGCTGGTCGGTCCAGCGGACGATGTTGTAGGCGCGTTCGGCGAAGCTGCGCGGCGGGGCCGAATAGAGCGCCTCGCCGGGGAAATTGGCGAAGGCGGTCGGGGTCTCGCAGCGCTCGCCTTCCTTGAGCGCGACGCCCTCCTCCTCGATGAGGGCGCGATAGTACCAGGCGCCGGTCGCAAAGCTGCCGGTCATGACATAGATCATCGCGTTGGTGATCAGCTGGTCGAGGCTGAACACCGCCTCGAACGGCTTGGCGCGCCGGTCGCACCAGTCGTAGAACCGCTCGACGATCCAGGCGGCCTGACCCACCGGATTGCCGGCCCCGAGCCAGGCGAGCGACTGCGGCTTGGACATCTGCAGGCGGAAATAGGCGCCCAGCAGGTCCATCATCCGACCCTGACCGGTGGCCCAGGCGACTTCCTCGGGGCTCTTGGGGCCGCCGGGCGGGCGAAAGGCGCTCATGTTGAGATGGATCGCCCTGACGTGCCGGGCGTGATCGTAGCCGAGGCAGGAGGTGACCAGCGCGCCCCAGTCGCCGCCCTGGGCGAGGTAGCGGTCGTAGCCCAGGGTCTTCGTCATCAGGGTGTTGAAGAGCCGCGCCGTCGCGCGCTGGCCGAACGGCCGCTGCGGCTTGGAGGAGAAGCCGAACCCCGGCAGGGACGGGATCACCAGATCGAAGGCGTCGGCGGCCGAGCCGCCGTGGCGCGAAGGCCAGGCGAGCCGGTCCGCGGCGCCCCAGAATTCATAGTGGCTGCCCGGCCAGCCATGGCTCAGCAGCAGCGGCCGGCGTCCTTGCGCCTCGCCGACCACGTGGACGAAGTGGAGGTCGAAATCCTCGACGCGTGCGGTGAACTGCGGATAGCGGTTCAGCTCGGCCACCGCGCCCCGCCAGTCGTAGCCATCGAGCCAATGGGCGCACAGGCGCCTCAGGAAGGCGGCGTCGCAGCCATAGGCCCAGCCGTCGGGAACGGCGGGCGCGGGCGGCCAGGGATAGGCCCTGATCTGGTCCAGCACCGCGCCCACGGCGGCGCCGTCCCAATCGACCGTGAAAGGCGCAGGCCCGGACATCGGCGGCTCCCGGTTCCGTTTGCGCCATCGCTGGGCCGCCGGCCGGCGCCCGTCAAGGCTTCGATGCCGCCTCCCAGGCCGCCCAGAGGGCGGCGGCCTTTGCCTGCGCCGTCTTCGCCGCGGCGGCCCTGACGTGGCCGAAGCCGCGGATCTGGTCGGCGAGTTCGGCGATCGCGATGGCGAGCGGCAGGCGTGCAGCGTCGAGGCCGGCGGCCAGCCGGTCGAGCCCGGCCTCGTAGTCGGCGAGCAGGCGGCGCTCCAGCCTGCGATCCTCGGAGTGGGCGAAGAGGTCGAACGGGCCGCCGCGCAGGCCCTTCAGCCTGGCCAGCAGCGGAAAGCCGAAGCGCAGCATCCAGCCGCCGAACGCGACCTTCTTCGGCCGTCCCTCGGCGTCCTTCAGGGCGAGGATCGGCGGCGCGAGCCAGACCTTGGCGCTGCCGCCCGAGAAGGTCTCCTTCAGGGCCGCATCGAAGCGGCCGTCGGTGTAGAGCCGGGCGACCTCGTACTCGTCCTTGCGGGCCATCAGCCGGAAGAGGTTCAGCGCCGCGGCGCGCGAAAGCGCCTCGCTGGCCAGCGGCGTCTCGGCTGCGCGCATCTGGGCGATGCGCCGGCGATAGCGCTCGGCGTAGGCGCGGTTCTGATAGGCCTCCAGTTCGCCGGCGCGGTGGTCGACGAGTTGGTCCAGCGACATCTGCTCTGGCGTGGTCGCCGCCGTCTCGCCAGGGCCGAGCCTGGCGGGGTCGGCCGCGGCGATGCGGCCGATCTCGAAGGCCTGGAGGTTGGTCTCGGTCTCGACGCCATTGAGGCGGATGGCGCGGTAGAGCGCCCGCGCCGAGACTGGCGCCAGGCCCTTCTGCCAGGCAAATCCCAGCATGATCATGTTCGCGTAGATGGCGTCGCCGAGGCGCTGTTCGGCCAGCGCCACGGCCGGGCAGCCGTCGTAGGCCCTGGTGGCCGCGCCGATGCGCCGCTGCATCGCCGCGCCGTCGAAGCGGGCCTCGCGGTCGGTGACGAAATCGGCGGTGGGCTGGAAATCGGCGTTGCCGCAAGCCTGGGTGCGGTCCCTGGCGTAGAGCGCCAGCGCCTCGGGGCCGGCGGCCACCAAAAGATCGCAGGCGATCAGCACATCGGCGCTGGCCGCCGGCACGCGGCCGCCGACCGACGTCGTCTCGCTCTCGCCGATCCGTACGTGGCTGAAGACGGCGCCGCCCTTCTGGGCGAGGCCGGTCATGTCCACCACTGACGCGGCCATGCCATCGATGTGGGCCGCCATGGCCAGGATCGAGGCGGTGGTGGTGACGCCCGTGCCGCCGATGCCGGTGAAGACGATGTTGCGCACGCCCTCGACCGCGGCGATTTCGGGCAAGGGGGTCGACTCGGCGGTGAGCGCCGGCAGCGGCCGCGCCTGCGCGTTGGCGGCGCCCTCGACGGTCACGAACGAGGGGCAGAAGCCGTCGACGCAGGAATAGTCCTGGTTGCAGGTCGACTGGTCGATCCGGCGCTTGCGGCCGAACTCGGTGTCGAGCGGCTCGATGGAGACGCAGTTGGAGGCTCTGGAGCAGTCGCCGCAGCCTTCGCAGACCAGCGGATTGATGAACACCCGCTTCGGCGCCGCCGGCATGGCGCCGCGCTTGCGCCGGCGGCGCTTCTCGTTGGCGCAGACCTGATCGTAGATCAGCACCGTGACGCCCGGCTCGGCGCGGAGGGCGCGCTGCACCGCCATCAGGTTGCGGCGCGGATGCACCTTTACGCCCGGCGCGAGATCGCGGGCGCGCGCATAGCGGCTCGGGTCCTCGGCCACGACCACCGTCCGGGCGACGCCCTCGGCGGCGAGCTGGCGGGTGATCTGGGCCACCGAGAAGCCGCTCTCGGGCCGCTGGCCGCCGGTCATGGCGACGGCGTCGTTGTAGAGCAGCTTGTAGGTGACGTGGCTGCCCATGGCCACCGAGGCGCGGATGGCGAGCGAGCCGGAGTGGTTGTAGGTGCCGTCGCCGAGATTGACGAAGACGTGCGGCTCGGAGGTGAACGGGCTGGCGCCGGCCCAGGCGAGGCCCTCGCCGCCCATGTGACTGGTGAGATCGGTGGCCGGGTCGGAGAAGCTCGCCATGTAGTGGCAGCCAATGCCGGCCAGCGCCCGCGAGCCTTCGGGCAGACGCGTCGAGGTGTTGTGCGGACACCCCGAGCAGAAGAACGGCCGGCGCACCTGATCGGCGCCCAGCGTCACCGCCGCCATGCCCGAGGCCGAGACCCGGTCGAGGAAGGCGTGCACCCGCTGCATGTGCGGACCCGGCGGCAGCCGGTCGGCGATGGCGAGCGCCACCTCGGCCACCGAGAGCGATCCCAGCTCGGAGAGCAGCGGGTGGCCCTTCTCGTCGACCTTGCCGATCACCCTGGGCTGGGCGTGGGCCGGCAGGTCATAGAGGGCGGCGCGCGCCTGGGCTTCCAGGAGCGGCCGCTTGTGCTCGACCACCATCAGGGTCTCGAGGCCGCGGGCGAAGGCGCGCATCCCCGACGGCTCCAGCGGCCACGGCATCCCCACCTTGTAGACGGCCAGCCCCAGGTCCGCCGCTTGCGCAAGGCCCAGACCCATGGCCGAGAGCGCCTCCATCACGTCCTTGTACGCCTGGCCGTGCGCCGCGATGCCGAGGCGCCGCCGGGGTCCCCCGAGGACGGCGTGGTCGATCCGGTTGGCGCGGGCGAAGGCGAGGGCGGCCGGGAGCTTGTGCAGCCGCAGCCGCCGCTCCTTGTCCATCGGCTGGTCCTTCAGGCGGATGCCGAGGCCGCCGGCAGGCATTGCGAAGCCCTCGGGCAGGCGATGGACATGGCGATCCAGGGTGACGTCGATGGTGGCCCCGGAATCCATGGTGTCGGCGAGCGCGATCAGCCCGACCCACAGCCCCGAGAACCTGGACAGCGCATAGCCGATCAGGCCGTAGTCCAGCACCTCCTGCACGTCGGCCGGGGCGAGCACCGGCATCTCGAAATCCTGGAAGGCGAACTCGGACTGGGAGGGCAGGGTGGAGGACTTGCAGGAATGGTCGTCGCCGGCCACCGCCACCACGCCCCCCCTTGGCCAGGTCCCGGCGAAATTGGCGTGCCTGAAGGCGTCGCCGGTGCGGTCGACGCCCGGCGCCTTGCCGTACCACATGCCGAAGACGCCGTCGTACCGGGCGCCGGGAAAGAGGTTCGCCTGCTGGCTGCCCCAGACCGCCGTCGCCGCCAGATCCTCGTTGAGACCTTCCTTGAAGACCACGTCCGCCGCCTTCAGGTGCTCGGCGGCTCGGTGGGCCTGCTGGTCGAGGCCGCCGAGGGGCGAGCCGCGATAGCCCGAGAGAAAACCGGCTGACCTGAGCCCCTCGCGCCGGTCGAGCCGGCGCCGATCGAGGAGCACGCGCACCAGCGCCTGCACGCCGGTGATGAAGGCGCGACCGTCCTGGAGCAGATATTTGTCGTCCAGGGCAACTTCGGCGTGGCGCATGAGACTTTCTTTCCGGCCGCACTTTCGGCGCAAGTCGCAAGAATATATAAGGCCGGGCGAAACGCTTGCCAAAGCCGTGCCCTGAAATCGCTGGAATCCGGCAGATTGTTCTAGGCTGTGGCTGGACAGGGGGTAAATGGTGTCCGAGACCCTGGATTCCGTCGATGCGCGGATTCTCGATCTGATCCAGCACGACGCCAGCCTTTCGGTGGCCGAGATCGCCGAGCGGGTGGGTCTGTCTTCCAGCCCTTGCTGGCGCCGCATCAAGCGGCTGGAGGACGACGGGATCATCCAGCGGCGGGTGACCATTCTCGACCGCGAACGCCTCGGCCTCGATTTCGAGGTCTATTGCACCGTCAAGCTCTCCCTGCCCACCAAGGACAATCTCGAGACCTTCGAGCAGTCGGTGAAGCGCTGGCCCGAGGTGGTGCAGTGCGCCACCGTCACCGGCGCGGCCGACTACGAGCTTCGCATCGTCACCCGCGACATGCACGCCTTCGACGAGTTCCTGCGCGAGCGAATCCTGTCGCTCGGCCTCGTCTCCAACATCGAAAGCCGCATCGTGATCCGCTCGGTGAAATCCTCGACCACCATTCCCCTGGGCCTCGTCAGCCCCCACGTGGGCGTGCGCGCCTGAGCCGGAGCCATCGAATGATCGACCTCGTCATCGAAGCCAGGCGGCGCGATCTCGGCGGCTTCGAGGTCGGCCGGGTGCTGCCGCATCCGCAGCGCCGGATGGTGGGACCGTTCGTCTTTTTCGACCACATGGGTCCGATCGACTTCGCGCCCGGCTTTCCCAGGAGCGTCGACGTGCGCCCGCACCCGCACATCGGCCTCGCCACGGTGACCTACCTCTTCGAGGGCGAGATCACCCACCGCGACAGCGTCGGTTCCGAGGTCGCCATCGCGCCGGGCGAGATGAACTGGATGACCGCCGGGCGCGGCATCACCCACTCCGAGCGCTTCGAGCGCCTGCGCCGCGACGGCGGGGCCATGCACGGCGTCCAGGCCTGGGTCGGCCTGCCCGAAAACGACGAGGAGACCGAGCCCAGCTTCGCCCATCACGGCCCCGAGGATCTGCCCACCTACGAGGGCGACGGCCTCTGGGCGCGGCTGATCGCCGGCGCGGCCTTCGGCGCCAGCGCCAAGGTGAAGACCCATTCGCCGATGTTCTACGTCCACTGGCGGCTCGCCGCCGGCGCCAGGGCGGAGCTCGGCGCCCAGTATCCGGAGCGCGCCGCCTATGTGGCGTCGGGCGAGGTCGAGGTGGATGGCCGCCGCTTCGCCCATGGGCGGATGCTGGTGTTCGCGCCCGGCGCGCCGGTATCGTTCGAGGCGGTGACCGACGCGACGGTGATGCTGCTCGGCGGCGAGCCGATCGGCCCTCGCTTCGTCGAGTGGAACTTCGTCTCCTCGTCGAAGCAGCGCATCGACGGAGCCAAGGCCGACTGGCGCGCCGGCCGGATGAAGCTGCCCGACCTGGATTCGGGAGAATTCATCCCCCTGCCCGACGATCCGCCGCCGCCGGCGAACCCGATGTCATAGCCAATCCTGCGCCTAATCTGCTACGCGCATGAACATCTCCCTCACCCCCGAGTTCGAGCGCCGGATCGCCGCGAAGGTTGACTCCGGCCTCTATTCCACCGCCAGTGAAGTCGTGCGCGATGCGTTGCGACGGCTGTTCGAGCCAGACCAGGAGCATGAGCGACTACTCGCCGGGTTCAATGCTGAACTCGACGAGGCGAGTGCATCGCTTGATCGCGGTGAAGGCATCGACGGCGAGATGGTGTTCGAAGAACTCGATCGGCTGATCGAATCCAAGGCATCCAAGCGGGCCCACGGGTGAAGTCTTATGAGTTCTCGCCGCAGGTCGAGGAGAACTCTATGCGATCATCGACTATATCAGCGATAGAAGCCCGTCGGGCGCTCATCGCATTCGGCTTGCGCTCTCGCGAGCCGCCGAGAAGCTGGCTCGGCGCCCTGGCATGGGCCACAGACGCGACGATCTCACCGACCGGCCGGTCCGGTTCTGGACCGTCATGGGGCGCTACACGATCATCTACCGCGGCGATGAGCCACCCATCGAGATTCTCCACGTCGTCGGCCCGGGTCGAGATATAGCGCGGCTGCTGCAAACCTCGGATCAGGGCGCACGCCGCGGGCGCGAAAGCGCGAGATAGACGCTGTCGCAGAGTTCGCCTGCGACCTCATAGGTCGCGGCGGCTTTTCCGGTCTCCTCGAAACCCAGTCGCTTCAGGAGCTTCAGCGACGCCTCGTTGCGCGGATCGACGTCCGCCGTGACCGCTGGGATTGCGTGGGCGGCGAAGACGTGCGCGATGACGGCGGCCAAGGCTTCGTGGGCCAAGCCCTGTCTCCAGTACTCTGGATGCAGGATGTAGCCGATCTCCGGCAGGCGCCAGCAGCCGGCCTTGCCGATCACGCGCCCGCGATGCTCGACGATGAAGTCGTCGCCCTCGTCTGCCGGCGAGATCATGGCGTCCAGCCATGCCCGGGTCTGTTGCAGATACCGGTGCGGTGGAGTCGACCAGTACCGCATCGCGCGCGCGTCGCTGAAGATGGCGTGAAGCGCGACGGCGTCGCCAGGCGCCGCACGCCGAAGCGTCAGGCGCTGGGTTTGGATCCGGGCGGCGCCGGCGAGGGTCATGGCGCGGAAAGCGCCCTGCACGCCTGGGCCAGATACTGCGCCCCCGTGACGAGGGTGAGGACGGCGGCCAGCCAGAGCAGCGCCAGGGCGCCGGCGCCCAGGGCGCTCGCCATTGCGCCGCCGGCGACGCCGAAGGCCGGTGGGTTCGCCGCGAAGAGTGCGGCGGCGAGGGCGGCGAGCTGGATCGTCGTCTTCCACTTGGCCAGTATGGTCACCGGCAGCCTCAGCCCCTTGCCGGCGAGGACTTCGCGCAGCGCGCTGACGGCGAACTCGCGGAACAGTATGAGACCGCCGGGCAGCGCCACCCAGCCGTCCCGCAGCGCCAGCAGCCCAAGCACGGCGGCGCAGACCAGCACCTTGTCGGCGATGGGGTCGAGGATCGCGCCCCAGAGGCTGGTTGCGCCCAGGCGTCGCGCCAGCCAGCCGTCGAAGAAGTCGCTCGCCGCGGCGAGCACGAAGGCGAAGAGGGCCCAGCGCTCCAGGGCGAAGGCGCCGGTGCGGCTCGTCCATGCGCCCAGGCGCCCGACGTCGCCGCCGGCCGCCACCAGCGCCACGAACACGAACAGCGCCAGCGCCAGGCGCAAGCCGGTGAGAAGGTTGGGAAGGTGCTTCATGGCTGCTGCGGGCGAACGCGGCGCGGCGCCGGTGCGATCCCCGGTGCGGGCGCGCTCAGCGGCCGGCGAACACCGGCTTGCGCTTTTCGAAGAACGCCTGGCGCGCCTCCTTGGCGTCCGCGCTGGCGAAGGCCATGCGGATGTTGCCGACCTCGTAGCGCAGCTGCTGCTCCATGTCGGTGGTCTCCAGCGACTTGACCATGCCGCGCTTCAGCAGCCGCAGCGTGATCGGCGACCACTCGCAGAGCTGGCGGCAATAGGCGGCGAGCCGGTCCGCGAACGCCGCGTCGTCCACCACCTCGCCGGCCATGCCCCAGGCCACCGCCTCCTCGCCGTTCGCCGTCCGGTTCTCCATCATGAAGCGCATGGCGCGCTCATAGCCCATCGCCTGGGGCAAGGTGATGGTGAGCCCGGCGTCCGGCGAGCCGCCGATGCGGGTGTAGCCGGCCATCAGCCGCGCGCTGCGGGCGACCAGGCGCACGTCGGTGGCCATGGCGAGGCCGAGGCCCGCGCCCACCGCGACGCCGTTGATCCCGCCCACCACCGGCTTGTCGCAGCGCTTGCGGATCGCCAGCAGGAAGTTGCCGACCCAGGAGATGTCGTCGAGCTGGGCGCTCTGCGCCGAGCCCGGATGGAACCGCTCCGAGCCGGAAAGATCCAGCCCGGCGCAGAAGGCGTCGCCGACGCCGGTGATCGCCACCACCCAGACCTGATCGTCCTTGGCCGCCGCGTCCACCGCGCCGATGACGCCCCAGGCAAGCTCGTTGTCGAGGGCGTTCTTCTTCTGCGGCCGGTCGAGGGTGATGGTGCGGACGTGGCCCGCGTCGGCCACCTTCACGACTTCGCTCATCGTCGCGCCTCCTCTGCGCTAGCCGCTCGAACAGAAACGAGACGCCTTGTCGCATTCGATCTGCGCCCTGGCGAGCCTCTCAGGCGGTCGAATGCGCCCGAAACTTCACGCCGCCAGACGGCGCTCAACTCTGCGGATAGAGCCTCGGGAGGAGATCTTCCAGCGCATGCGCCGGAAATCGCAGCGACACCTTGCCCTTCGGCGTATCGGACGCCAAGAGGCCGAGGTCGATCAGCCGCGCCAGTTCTCGCCGCGCGGTGCGCTCCGCCAGAGCGGTGATGCGCCCGATGTCGCCGCGCTCGAACTCACCCCGGATCAGCGCTTCCTCCAGGAGCCGGGCCGCCTGCGGCTTCAGAGCGGCATCGCGCTCCACATAGGCCCGCAGGCGCCGGGCCAGGCCATTCAGATCGAAGAGGCCCGACATGAAGGTCACCTGATCCAGGCACGCCTGCAAGAACCACAGGGTGAACTCCGCGAGAGCCTTTTCGGAGAGATTGCCGCGGCCGTCGAGGTCGCCCTGCCGAGGCGCATCGGCGTGGTCCATCATGCGCTTGTAGTCGCCGCGGCTTGCGAGGCCCCGCGCCAGGCCGCGAGAGACCGACCAGAGGCCGTGGGCGCCGATTCCGGCCGCCTGGGCCATGGCGTGGCTCATGAGCCGGCTGACCCGACCGTTCCCGTCCGGGAAGGGATGAACATAGTTGAAGCGGTGGTGGGCGGCCGCGATCGCCATGATCCGGGCGGCCGTGCCCATCCGCTCGAAGCGGAACCGTTCCTCGAAATGCCGCATGAAGGCCTCTACGCGCGTGCTGGAGGGTGGCAGATGCCGCCCCACCGCCATGTCCTCCTCGGGACGGCTTCGCCACTCCCCCGGCGTCATGCGGATGCGGCGATCCCCGGTCTCGAGGATCAGCATGGCCTCGGGAGCGCCTGCGTAGAAGGCGCGGTGCAGCCATCGCAGGAACTCGGTGGACGCCGGGGCCGGCAGAGCGCCCGCGTCCACCAGCCGGTCTACCTCGGCCTGGACGCGTACGTGGGCCGCGGCCTCGAGTTGCAGGTTGCGGCGGCCCTCCTCCTTGTCCAACTCACCGGCCAGAGCCCGTTCGATGTCGCGCGGGCGGGTGTCATGGCCCTCGATGAGGTTGCTGTAGTAGGTGTTCATCAGGCGCACGACATTGGCGAGGCTGGCCGCGGTCCTGGGGTGCAGGGCCTGTCCCAGCGTCGCCGACGCGGCGGTCAGCTCGGCGATCACGTCGGCGATCTCGACCGTGGGCGCCTCGAGCATTGCCGGTTCGATCCGGCTGGGGGATTCCAGAATCATGGCTGGCCGAATTCGTGCAGGTCCACCTGCGGTCTAGTAGCCCGAAAGGAAAGAGCTTTCCAGAAGGCTTAGCCTGCAAGTGGCCGATCTTTTGGCCGATCCCGCGTGAGGCGCCAGCCGCGCACGCTCGCGGCCTCGGCGCCTGCTGGGTGGGCGCTCCGATGCTCTGGCTGCGGACGCCGCAAGCCAAGGCCGAGCTTCGCATCCCCCCGGACCTGAACCCCGTGGCGGCGATCTGCCTCGGTTACGCCGCCTCCGTCCCGGACGCGACGCAGCGGCCCCGACCGCGGCTGATCTGGGACGCCTGATCAGACTCTCGGCGGCCGCAGTCCCAGGGCACGGCAGGTCCAGGGCAGGCTGGCGAGCAGCTGCTCCTTCTGGACGCGGCGAACCAGCGGCGCGTCCGGCACGCCGGGCAGCCCGGCTCTGGACGCGAAATAGCCCGAGACGCCGGCGGCGATCTCCGGCGCGTCCTGGAGGATCGTCTCGGGCGCCGGGCCGCCCTCGGATTGCAGGCTGGGCAGCCAGAATCCCAGGTCGAGTTGCGGATTGCCGAGGCACGCTGCGGGCCAGTCGACGAGCTTCAGCCCCCCAGCGGAGAGGCAGAGATTGTCGCTGCGCAGGTCGAAATGGGTCACGGCCGATCCGTCGCGACGCAGCGAGCCTCCGCCTCGACGAGCGTTGGCAGAGCCTGATCGAGCCCTGCCGGCGTGACCAGTCGCAATGCGAGGAACGGCTCCGGCGCTGCGGCAATTGTCGACCAGCCATTCAGCGCCGCGGCGCCATGAACCCGATGAAAGGACGGCAGCTCGGCCGAACCCGCATGCATATCCGCCAGGCCCGCGAGAACGGTGTCGATCAGCGGGCGGTCCCATGGCGGGGGCCACCGCGCTTCGCTCAGATCCTCGACGACGAGGATCGGCGAGGTCTCATGATCTTCCCAGCCCAGCAGACGCGGCATGAATTGCCCGACGAGGCGTTGATACGCCAGCGCTTCGCGGCGGAGCATGCTGGCGGTGAGTGGCGTCGTCGCGATCTTGACGAAGGCGCTCTTGTCGGCTGCCGCCGCGATGAAGCGCGCCGCGGGCGTGTAGCCGCCGGTCACGGGCCGCCAAGCCTGCGGCGGCCAGCCCACGATTCTTGCCACGCGCGACTGGATCGCGGGAGGCGGCTGCGGAGATGTCATCTCGGGAGCCTAAAGGACATCGGTGTCCTTGCCGAGGGGCTGTCGAGCTCGCCCGCTCACGCGCGCGCCATCGCCTTTCTGGCGGCGTGCAAGCGATCCGGCACGCCGCTCGTCCGCCCTGGATCAGGGACGTGCTCCTACCGCGCCCCCGCAACCCCCTGTTGCGTGACGCGGATGAGCTTGGTGTCATAGCCCAACTCCCGCGCCCGCAGCTCGATCGCGGCTCTCGTCTCGGCCGACGGCGCGGGCGTTCGACTGAGCAGCCAGAGGTAGCGACCGGAGGGTTCGCCGACGATGGACCAGGCGTAGTTCTCGGCGTGGTCCATCACCCAGTAGTCGCCGATGAAGAACGGGCCGAAGAACGAGACCTTCAGCTTGGCGTTCGCGCTGCCGCCGACCACCTTGGCTCGACCTTCCGCCATCCGCGTACGGCCCGCAGGCGACCCTACTCGCCCCTTGTTGACGATTCGAATCGTTCGATCCGGGCGTTCGCCATAGTCGGCGGTCACCGCTTCGAGGCCGCGCTCGAACCCGTTCTCGTATCGGCCGATTTCGTACCAGAGACCAAGGTCGCGCTGCAGCGACACCGGCCTGGAAGGTTCGGGCGTCGATCGGTTTCCGATCGGCATCCGGTTTCGGACGGCGAACTACGCCAGTCCCGCCGCTCCGAAGCTTGCCATCGAGGCCAGCGCGACGAACACGCGTGGGTGCTTCATCCGTCGCCAACGACTGTTCGCGTCCGGTGTTCCGCAACCTCCACGATCAGGCCGGCTACGCCTTCCTGAAATGGTCGGAGATCCGCTGCGCCAGAGCCTGGCTCACGCCCTCCACCTTGGCCAGGTCCTCGGCCGAGGACCGTGAGACGCCGCGGGCGGAGCCGAACGCGTGCAGCAGGGCGCGCTTGCGGGCGGGGCCGACGCCTTCGATCTCGTCGAGCGGGTTGCGACGCATCTCCATGGCGCGGCGGGTGCGGTGCGTGCCGATGGCGAAGCGGTGCGCCTCGTCGCGCAAGCGCTGCAGATAGTAGAGAACCGGGCTCTTGGGCTCGAGCATGAACGGGGCCTTGCCGTTCTGGAAGAAGCGCTCCAGCCCGGCGTCGCGGTCGGGGCCCTTGGCGACGCCCACCACGGGAATGTCGTCCACGCCCAGATCGGCCATCACCTCCGACGTCGCGGCGAGCTGGCCGGGGCCGCCGTCGATCAGCACCAGGTCGGGGCGCGGCGGGGTCTCGCCGGCCTCCTCTTCCCTGGCGAGGCGCGCGAAGCGGCGGCGCAGCACCTCCTTCATCATGGCGTAGTCGTCGCCGGGGGTGAGTTCGGCGCTCTTGATGTTGAACTTGCGGTACTGGTTCTTCTGGAAGCCCTCGGGACCGGCGACGATCATCGCGCCCACGGCGTTCGTGCCCATGATGTGGGAATTGTCGTAGACCTCGATGCGCTCCGGGCTGGCCTCGAGGGCGAAGGTCTCGCACACCCCGGCGAGCAGGCGCCCCTGCGCCGAGTTCTCCGCCATCTTGCGCCCCAGCGCCTCGCGGGCGTTGACGAGGGCGTGGGCGACGAGGTCGCGCTTTTCCCCCCGCTGCGGCCGGGCGATCTCGACCTTGCGCCCGGCCTTCAGGCAGAACGCCTCGGCGATGAGTTCGCGCTCCTCGGGCTGGAGGCTGACCAGGATCAGCCGCGGGATCGGCCGTTCGTCGTAGAACTGGCCGAGGAAGGCCGCCATCACCTCGGCGTCGGTGTTGCTGCTGTCGATGCGCGGGAAATAGGCGCGGTTGCCCCAGTTCTGGCCGGCGCGGAAGAAGAACACCTGCACGCAGGCCTGGCCGCCCTCGGCGTGGAGGGCGAAGACGTCGGCCTCGTCGACGGTCTCGGGGTTGACCTGGGTTTCCTGGGCCACCGACGCGAGGGCGCGGATGCGGTCCCTGAGCCGCGCGGCGCGCTCGAACTCCAGCGCCTCGGCGGCGCCTTGCATCTCGGCCGCCATCCGCCCCATCACCGCGCGGCTCCTGCCGCGCAGGAAGGCCTCGGCCTCGTCCACCAGCCTGGCATAGTCCTCGAGCGCGACGAGGCCGGTGCACGGCGCCGAGCAGCGGCGAATCTGGTGCAGCATGCACGGCCGGGTGCGGCTCTCGTAGACGCTGTCCGAGCACGAACGCAGCAGGAAGGCCTTCTGCAGGGTGTCGAGGGTGCGGTTCACCGCCCAGGCGCTGGCGAAGGGGCCGAAATAGTCGCCCCTGATGGAGTGGGCGCCGCGATGCTTCTTCAGTTGCGCCGCCGGATGCTCGCGGCGGATGACGATCTCTGGAAAGCTCTTGTCGTCGCGCAGCAGTACGTTGAAGCGTGGCTTCAGCTGCTTGATCAGGTTGATCTCCAGCAGCAGGGCGTCGGTCTCGGTGCGGGTGGTGGTGAACTCCATCGAGCGGGTGAGTTCGACCATCAGGGCGATGCGCTGGGTGTGGAAGCGGCCCTGCGCGTACTGGACGACGCGCTTCTTCAGGCTGCGCGCCTTGCCCACGTAGAGCGCCTCGCCGGCCTCGCCGAACATGCGGTAGACGCCGGGCGCATCGGGCAGGCGGCGCACCTCGTCCCTGATGAGGGCGGCGCCGGTCAGGGGCGGCGAAGAGACATCGTCGGGCATGCTGGCGCACATATAGGCCGATCCGGCGCCGCGCTCATGCCCCGCGGCGGCGCTGCACGCCGCGGCCGGCTCTATTGCGCCGGCTCGTGCGCCGCCCCCGGCGCGAGCTGCGGCCAGGCGCCGGCGCCCAGCGCCTCGAGCTCGGCATCGCGCGCGTCGAGCGCCTGGCGGATCTCGCCGTGGCGCCGGGCGTCGAGCCGCCAGCCGATCACGCAGGCGCCGCCGAGCAGCACGAAGAAGAATGGCCCGGCGAGAAAGGCGATCTGGAGGTTCTGCAGCGCCTGCGGGGTGTTCGCCGGCCCCTCGGCGGGGTGGTAGCCCAGCCAGGCGAGCAGGGGAAAGGTGATGCCGATGGAGAGCGCGGCGGCGATCTTCACCGCCAGGCCATTGACGGCGTAGATCAGGCTGATCCTCTGCCTGCCCTGCTCCAGCCGAACCTCGTCGCCGACGTCGGCCAGCATGGCGCTGATCATCAGGCCAAAGCCGGAGGCCATCACCCCGGTCCAGGCCAGCGGCGGCAGGGCGACGAGGAGGTCGCCCCTGGGAATGACGAAGACCGAGAGCAGGCCCAGCGAGAAGCCGGTGGTGGCGACCATCAGCGCCCGATGCTTGCCGATCCGCCGCGCCAGGGCCGCCGCCAGGAAGGCCCCGGGGATCTGGGCGACGATATAGGTCAGCAGCAGGATCGAGGACTGCTGTTCGCTGAACCCGCGCACGTCCTTGAAGTAGAAGAGATAGATGGCGCTCATCCAGCCCGGTCCGAGGGTCAGGGCGATCTGGGCCGCGAACAGGCGGGCGAGATCGGGCTTGGTCAGGGTCCGGAGATAGTCGCCGAGCCGGAAGCGATGCTTCAGCTCCGGGGCGATGCGCTCCGGGGTGAGCAGGGCGGCGACCAGGATCGCCGCCGGAACCAGGGCGATGACCAGCCAGCCCATGGCCTCGACGCCGCCGGCGTAGCTGAGTCCGAGGGGCAGGATGACCATCGCCAGCGCCGCCAGGTTGCCGACCACGCCGACGGCGTTCTGCACCGAGAAAAGCCGCGAGCGTTCATGGTAGCGGGTGGCGAGCGTGGCGCTCCACGCCGAGAGCGAGATGCCGCTCATCGAGTTGCCGAGATAGAGCACCAGCAGCCAGACCAGCAGATAGCCCGCGGAGAACCCCACCGGCGCCATGAAGAGCCGCAGGGCCGCCAGCATAAGGATCGGCGCGCTCGCGACCAGCCACGGCCGGTAGCGGCCAAGGCGCGTGCGGGTGCGGTCCATGGCCATGGCGATGACGACGTCGAAGGGGATGTCGATGAAGCGGATCGCCATCCACACCAGGCCGACCATGGTCATGTCGACCTCGAGGTTGCCGGCGAAATAGTTGGGCAGATAGACGACCAGCGCCACGCTGAGGGTGCTGAGCGGCAGGTTGGGCGCCGAGATCGAGAGGATCGACGACAGCGGCAGGCGGGTGGCGGGGCGCTCGTTATCCAAAAAGGCGGCCTCCGCCGCGGACGTCCGCTCGCGCCCCTCGCCCATGCTGTCGCCTCGCCGGCCGCGGGGCAAGACCCGATGCGGCCCCGACGCGGCCGCGATGCGTGAAGGTTTCGTCAGGTCGGCCGGGGCGGAGCGGCCACGGTCATCAGATAGTTGACGCCGGCGTCGTCGCAGCGCGCCCAGCGCCCCCGGACCGGATCGAAGCCGACGCCGTAGGGGCCCTGGACCTCGAAGGGCTCGTCGGCGAGGAAGGCGCGAATCTCGCCCGGTTTCAGGAACTTGCGCCAATCGTGCGTGCCCGCCGGAATCCAGCGCAACAAATATTCGGCGCCGATCTTGGCCAGCGCCAGCGATTTCAGGGTGCGGTTGAGGGTGGAGAGGATCATCAGGCCGCCCGGCGCGAGCAGGCCGGCGGCAGCGCGCAGGAACGCGCCGGGATCGGCGGCGTGCTCGATCACCTCCATGGCGAGGATCAGGTCGAATGGGTCGCCGGCCTCGGCGAGCAGGTCCTCGGCGGCGGCGCACCGGTAGTCGATTGCAAGCCCGGTTTCGCCGGCGTGCGCCCGGGCGGCGCCGACGCCGGGCTCCGAGGCGTCGATGCCGGCGACCGCAAAGCCGAGCCGCGCCATCGGCTCGCACAGCAGGCCGCCGCCGCAGCCGATGTCGAGCAATCCGAGGCCCTCGAACGGCCGGCGCGCCCCCGGATCGCGCCCGAAACGGGCCAGCGCCGCCTCGCGGATGAAGGCGAGGCGCAACGGATTGAGGCGATGCAGCGGCGCAAACCTGCCCTTCGGGTTCCACCACTCGGCCGCCAATGCCGAGAAACGGGCGACCTCCTGCGGATCGACGCTGGCGGCGGGGGGGTGCATCGGCCGAGTGCTGAACCCGCCGCCGGCGCCCGTCAACGGATCAGATTGATCTCGACCCCGATGTCCAGACCCTTCCAGCGGCGGTCGGCCGTCAGCACCGGCAGGCCGAGTTCCCGCGC
Organism: Caulobacteraceae bacterium; assembly: GCA_035532115.1. Taxonomy (GTDB): domain Bacteria; phylum Pseudomonadota; class Alphaproteobacteria; order Caulobacterales; family Caulobacteraceae; genus Acaudatibacter. The sequence continues at coordinate 33,264 of DATKRO010000012.1, forward strand.
CAGGGCCAGGCAGAAGCGGTCGCCGAGGGAGACGCCAGTTCCCCGCGTCCTGGCGTGCAGAAGCCCGGCCGCCAGGGCTCGCAGCCGGTCCGCCGGCAAGACGGCGTACCCCAGGAATCCGACCAGATTCTCGGCCTCTTCAGGCCGCGCGTTCCACTCGATCAGCTTCGTGATGATTTCTGCAAAGTTGACCGCGGAGACGGCGGAGGCTGCAAATGCGGACTGGACCATCTCGCCGCCAGGCTCGTTGCGCAGATGCGCGAGCACGGCGGAGGAGTCGAGGATCACGTCAGTCATTGGCTTCCTCGCGCGCGACCTCGGCGCGCTTATCGGCAAGGAAGCTCTCCACCAGGTCGACCTCGGGCGGGACGATGCGGCGAACGATGGCCCGAGCGTGCTCCATGGCCGTTTCCGCACCGAGAACCGTCACCTCGCCATCCTTCAAACGTGAATAGACACGACGCCCCGGCGTGGCGCCCAACGCTTCGACGAACTCGTCGGGCAGCATGACGCTGCCGTCCGGCCTTACCCGCAGCCAGTAAACTCCGCGCCCTCGGGGTTCGATCAGCGCAGCGTCGTCGCCATCCCTGTAGGACGCCGGGGCTTCCCGAACCCCCGAGAGGTCCGCCCGCCCGACCACATAGCCGCCGCTCGCCGCGTCGCCCTCGAGCACGTTGCGCACGTGCTGGTAGCGCTTGCCGAGAAAGCGGGCGATGTCGGCGCGCGCGACACCCGCCGCGGCGAGCGCCCGGATCTGGTCCGCCACGGTGGCATGCGGCGCCGCGATCGCGCGCAGCCGCTCGGCGTCAGCGGTCATGATCAAACTCCATTAGGCAGTCAAGTAGGTAGGTTGTTTCGGCCACCGCGTCAACCTTGTCCGCTCCGGCGCCCGCCGCTAGAAGGGCGCCTTCGCCTCGAGAGCTGCGCCAGATCCCCTTGCCCCGCGTCGTGATGAAATTCGGCGGCACCTCGGTGGCCGACCTGGAGCGCATCCGCCGCGTCGGTCGCCTGGTCGTGGCGCAGGTCGAGGCCGGATGCCAGGTCGCGGTGGTGGTCTCGGCCATGGCGGGGCGGACCAACGAGCTCGTCGCCTGGACCGACGGCGCCGGCGCCGCGGCCCCCGGCCTGCCCGCCTGCGACGACGAGTACGACGTGGTGGTGGCCTCGGGCGAACAGGTGTCGGCGGGCCTGCTGGCGATGACCTTGCGCAATCTTGGCCTCAACGCCCGCTCCTGGCTCGGCTGGCAGATTCCCATCGTCACCGACGACGCGCACGGCAAGGCGCGGATCGACGAGGTGGCGCCGGAGAAGCTGGAGGCGGCGCTCGCGGCGGGGGAGATTCCGGTGGTCGCGGGCTTCCAGGGCGTCGACCGGCAGGGACGGCTGGCGACGCTCGGCCGCGGCGCGGGGGACCTTTCAGCCGTGGCCGTAGCGGCGGCGCTGCGGGCCGACCGCTGCGACATCTACACCGACGTCGACGGAGTCTACACCACCGATCCGCGCATCGAGGCGCGGGCGCGGCGGCTGGCCAGCATTTCCTACGAGGAGATGCTGGAGATGGCCTCGCTGGGCGCGCGGGTGCTGCAGAGCCGCTCGGTGGAGCTGGCGATGGCCCAGCGGGTGCCGCTGCGGGTATTGTCCAGTTTCTTCGAGCCGGGCGCCGCCGACAATGCCGGCACCATCGTCTGCGACGAGGAGGAGATCATGGAAAAGCGCATCGTCAGCGGCGTCGCCTACAGCCGCGACGAGGCCAAGATCAGCCTCTATGGCCTGCCCGACCATCCGGGCGTCTCCTCGGAGATCTTCGGCCGGCTCACCGAGGCCAACGTCAACGTCGACATGATCGTCCAGAGCCACTCGCGCCAGGCCGGCGCGGCCAATATGGAGTTCACCGTCGGCAAGCGCGATGCGGCGCGGGCGATGGAGCTGGTCGCGGCGGTGAAGGAGGCCATCGGCTTCGAAGGCTTCGCCCTCGACGACAACGTCGCCAAGGTCTCGGTGATCGGCGTCGGCATGCGCAGCCACGCCGGCGTCGCCCAGACCATGTTCAGGGCGCTCGGCGAGAAGGGCGTCAACATCCAGGTGATCTCGACCTCCGAGATCAAGATCAGCGTCCTCATCGACGCCGCCTACACCGAACTGGCGGTGCGCGCCCTGCACGCCGCCTACGGACTGGACAAGCTCTGAGGCGCGACGCCTGCGCCTGCGCCGCGCGACAGGCTGACGGCGGCGGCGGCGAGGGCGAAGCCGGCGGCGGTCCATAGGCCGATCACCTCGCCGCGATCACCGAAGAGATAGAGCATTACCGCGGTGATCACCGCGCCGAAGGTCTGGCCGGTCAGGCGGGCGGTGGCCAGCATGCCGCCGGCCGCTCCGGCCCGCTCGCGCGGCGCGGAGCTCAGCATCATGCGGTTGTTGGGCGACTGGAAGAGGCCGAAGCCGACGCCGCACAGGGCCATGCGCCAGCCGATGTCGATCGCGGTCGGGGCGCCTGGCAGCATGGCCATCGCCACGAGGCCGCCGCTGAAGATCGCCAGGCCGACGGCGCAGAGCACCGCCGTGGACAGCTTGTCGGAAAGCCAGCCGGCCAGCGGCGCGGTCACGCCCACCGCCGCCGGCCAGGGCGTCAGCAGCAGTCCGGTCTCGACCTGGCTGAAATGCAGGCTGTTCTCGAAGTGGAAGGGCAGGGCCACGAAGGCGAGCATCTGGGCGGTGAAGGAGGCCACCGAGGTCGCCACCGAGAGCGCGAACAGGCGGTCGGCCATCAGGTCCACCGGCACCAGCGGCCGCGGCCGGCCCAGCTCGCGCAGCACCAGCAGCGCGCCGATGACGAGCCCGCCGAGCGTCTCCAGGGCGCCCAGCAGCCGGGCGCGGGTGCGGGTGAGCACGTCGATGCCGGTGATCACGAGCCCGAAGGTCAGCGCGTTGAGCCCGGCCGACACCCAGTCGAACCTCCGCCCCGACAGCGGATTGAGCGGCAGGCTCGTCCAGCCCACCGCCAGGGCGGCGAGGCCGATGGGAATGTTGATGGCGAACAGCCACGGCCACGGGCCGACCGCGAGGATGGCCGCGGCGACGGTAGGCCCGACGGCCGAGGACGCCGACACTACCATGGCGTTCAGTCCGACGCCGCGGCCCAGCGAGGCCTGGGGATAGATGAAGCGCACCAGGGCGCCGTTGACGCTCATCACCCCTGCCGCGCCGAGCCCCTGCACGGTGCGCGCCGCGGTCAGCATGGGAAGCGAGTGCGACAGGGTGCACATCAGCGACGCGGCGATGAACAGGGCCAGGCCGCCGCGGTAGATGGTGCGGTAGCCGATCTTCTCGCCCAGCGCCGCCAGCGGCAGCAGGCTGACGACGATGGCGAGCTGATAGGCGTTGATGATCCAGATCGAATCGGCCGGCAGCGCGCCGAAGTCGCGCGCGATCGTGGGCAGGGCGACGTTGGCGATGGCGCTGTCGAGCACAGTCATGGAGATGGCGAGCCACACCGCGACCGCCGCCTGCCAGCGCCGCGGCGGCGGCAGGCCGTCGGGCGCCGTTCCTTCCGCCTCGTTCGACGGCGCCTGCCGCGGCTGCGGCGCGTCCGTTTCGGGGGCGGGAGACGGCGCCGAGCCTGACATGGGTCTCCTTGGGGCCGTTCACCCGTCCCGCGTCAACATCCGCCGGCCCGGCAGGGTTCTGGCGGCGCCCGGAGCCGGTTCAGCGGTCAGACGGTCGCCGTCTTGCCGCCGCCAGTTGCGCCACCACCTCGTCGGCCGCCTCGGCCACCGGGCGCAGGCGGTGGCCGCTGGCGTTGTTGAAGGCGACGAAGACGCCGACGCGGCTCTGCGGCGCGATGACGACATAGCTGAGAAACCCGTCGCCGCCGCCGGTCTTCTCCAGGATCGCCGGCCGCGCCGCGGTGGCGGCGTGTCCGACCCAGGCGAGGCCGAGGGCGTCGGCCGGACCGGCATTGTCGAGCCCCTCGGAGCTGGCCAGGGCGCCGCGCCGCAGGTAGAGCGCCTGGCTGATGCGCCGCCTCGCGCCCGGCGGGCCGGCGGCGAGTTCATGCTCCAGCCACAGCGCCATGTCGTCCGCGGTGGAGTAGAGGCCGCCGCTCGCCGCCTCGCCGCTCTGGTCGACGCAGGGCCAGTCGCGCCGTCGCGGATCGCTCGTCATCATGCGGGCGCACTGCGCCCCGGTCGGCCGCGCCGTGGTGTCCGTCAGACCAAGGGGTCCGGTGATCCGAGACTTCAGCGCCGCCCCATAGGGCTCGCCGGCCGCATCGCCCAGCGCGTCGCCCAGAAGGTCGAAGCCGAAGTTGGAATAGTGCGCATAGCGCCCCGGAACCGGCAGGCGCCTCTGCTTCGAGAGCCAGGCCCAGCGGTCGGCTTCGGTCGCCGTCAGCTCGTCCTCTCCCGTCGGGAGGTTGCGGGAGAGCCCGGCGGTGTGGGTGGCCAGATCGAGGAGCGTGATCGGCGGCCCGTTCGGCGTCTGCGGCACGCGCCCGCCAGGGGGCGCGTGCGCCTGCAATGGATCGCCGAGCCGCACCCGGCCGTCGGCGACGAAGCGCGCCAGCAGGTCCGCGGCGAACAGCTTGGAGAGCGATTCCAGCCGCACCAGGGTGGCGCCGTCCGGCCGGCGCGGATCGGCCGGTCCCATGCGCCCATAGCCGCGCACCGCGACCTCGTCGCCGTCGACGAGCGCCAGCACCATGCCGCGGGCCTCGCTCTGCAGATAGATTCGCTTCAGCGCCGCCTCGGTCCCTGCCGCCAGCGGCGCCTCGAAGCGAAGCGCCAGCGCCGGCCCGGCCGAGGGCGGCGGCGGCGTGGACGCGCGCCGGCAGTCGGCGAGACCCACGATCAGGGTTGCCGCCACCAATGCGCGGAGCACGCGCCGCCGCGCCGCCGGACGAAGAAAGCCGCCCACCCCTGTCGCTCTGCCTCCCGCCCGCGCCTGACGCCGCCCGCCAAAAACAGCCGGGCTTGGGCGGAATTTTGACGCGGACCCTATCAGCCGGACTCCAGGAAGGGGCCGAACCGTTCTTGGAGTTGCGCCGTCAGCGTATCCTCCGCGACGGCCGCATCGACGGTCAAGGTCGCAAACCCGTGCGCCTGCGCCTGCCGGGCGATTTCCTGGCCGAGCAGCAGGTCGCGCGTGAAGAGATTGTCGGCGCCGCGCGCCGGATCGCTGACCTCGTCGCGCCAGCTCGGCTTGCCGCGGCGCTGCCACGACCGGTGCTTGAACGTCTCGGTGGGGATCAGCCATATCGCCCGACGCGCGTCCTCGAGGTGCGGCGCCACCAGGTCGGGGGTGAGGCAGAAGCCCTCGGCGAGCACCGGCCGGCCGCGGCGCGCCAGGCGCTCCAGATCGCCGAGGATCAGGGCGAAACGGTCGGCGAAGCTCTCCAGGGCGCGCTGCAGCAGCGCCTGGGGCGTCGTTTCCACCCAGCGCTCGTCGAGGCTCTGGTCCAGCATGTCGCGATACGCCGGCAAGCTGGTCGCGAGCTGCTCGTGGTGGGCCCGATCGGTCCGGTCGCACTCGTAGAGCGCCAGGGTGTGGATCAAGGCGAGCCGTCGGGCCGCGGTGGTCTTGCCCGCATCCGTCGCCCCGCCGATCCACAGCCTGGAGGCCATGCCGCGCTTCGACTCCAGATCAGGGACGCCCGGGAGACAGCGAGCCCCGTCAGAGGAGCAGCGTCTCGACGAGCAGCCAAACATTTGCGGCGCTGATCACCGCGCCCAGCCCACGCAACGGTCAAGCCGCTTGCTTACGCGGGGCGGCCTTCCTCACGCGAATCTCGACCCGCCGCCCTGCCCTGGCCAGCATCAACGCCAGGTGATCCAGTCCGAACAGGTTGAACTTGCCGCGCACCAGATCGGAAATGCGCGGCTGCGTCACGCCCAGGCGCTTCGCCGCCTCGGCCTGGGTCCAGCCTTGCGCCTTGATGTGATCGACCAAAGCGATCATGAGATCAGCCCTGGCCTTCAGGACGGCCGCCTCTTCAGGCGTGTCGGCGATCGCATCCCAAGCCGTGGCGAACGTCTTTCGGGCAACAGTCATGAACATATTTCCGCCAATAGTTCTTTAAGTCGCACGCGACTTAGTTCGACGTCTCTTGCCGCCGTCTGCCGTGATTTCTTACTAAAGCAGTGGAGGACGTAAACCGGCTCCAGAAACTTTGCGATGTAGATCAGCCGAAACGCGCCGGCTTCGTCCCTTACGCGAATTTCGCGAACGCCGGGGCCGATCGTCGGCATCGGTTTCCAGTCGTCAGGGTCGCGTCCGATTTGCACCATGGACAGCGCGAACCCCGCGCCACGTCTCGCGTCCTCCGGGAAGGTGGTTAGAACCTCGTGAGAATCGCCAAGGAAACGCAGGGGCTTGGGCGGTTTCGATACCAGACAAATATACAAGTATTCGCATCGTCGTCAACGGTGTGCGCACGGAAGCCTGGGCCTTGGGCGCGGCCGTTCGGAACCGGGCTCCAGGCGCGGGGCGCCCGAGGCGGCTTTCGCGCCTCGGTCATTCGGCGACTTGCCCGCAGAGGCGAGCCCCGTCAGAGGAGCACCATCTGGACGAGCAGCCAGGCATTGACGGCGATGATCACCGCGCCCAGCCCATAGGCGGCGGCGCTCACCGCCGGCTCGTCTCCGAAGTGGCCCTCGCCGCTCGGCCCAGCTAGCCCGCCCACCGTCCCCGGCCCGCCGTTCGCGTCACCCAACGGGCATGAAAGCCTGCTATAGGGCGCGGCGAGAACGGGAGAGATCGTCCAGCGCCATGCCAGCCGCGCCCGGCGTCGCCATTCGCGGACCGCGCAGCCTGCTTCGCCAGATCCGCGAGGCCATGGCGGGCGCGCGCCCGGCGCAGGCCAAGCTCGACCTGGTGGTGCGGATCATCGCCGTCTCGATGGTGGCCGAGGTCTGCTCGCTCTATCTGGCGCGCAAGTCCGGCGAGATGGAGCTCTTCGCCACCGAGGGCCTCGATCCGGGCGCGGTGCACGTCACCCGTCTGAAGCCGGGCGAGGGCCTGGTGGGCGACATCATGCGCCACGGTCGGCCGCTCAATCTCTCGGACGCTCCGAGCCACCCGGCCTTCTCCTACCGTCCAGAAACCGGCGAGGACCCGTTCCACGCCCTGCTGGGCGCGCCGCTGCTGCGCGGCGGCCGCCCCATCGGCGTGCTGGTGGTGCAGAACCGCACCAGCCGCACCTATGGCGAGGACGAGGTCGAGGATCTGCAGATCATCGCCATGGTGCTGGCCGAGATGGTCGCTTCCGGCGAGGTCGTCGACCTGGTCCAGCTCAAGGACGTGGAGATCGCGCCGCAGCGGCCCGAGCGGCTCAAGGGCCAGACCCTGGCCGAGGGGCTCGCCCTGGGCGTCGCCGTCCTGCACGAGGCGCCGGTGGCCGCCGGCAGGCTGCTCAGCGACGATCCGGCCGCCGAGGAGGCGCGGCTGGGCGCGGCGATCGTGGCGCTGCAGGCCCAGATCGACGAGATGCTGGAGGGCCACCAGGCGCTGCTGGGGCCCAGCTACGACCTGCTGGAGATCTACAAGCAGCTCTCGCAGAGCCGCAGCTGGCGCCATTCCCTGGTGGAGGCGGTGCGCTCGGGCCTCACCGCCGAGGCGGCGGTGGAGCGGGTGCGCTCCGAACACCGCGCCGGGATCGGACAGGCGCGCGATCCCTACCTGCGCGAGCGCGTGCACGACCTCGAGGATCTCAACGACCGGCTGCTGCGTCACCTTTCCGGCGACGGCGGCAAGGCGCGCCTTCTGCCCGACAACGCCATCCTGATCGCCCGCAGCCTGGGGCCGGCGGACCTGCTGGAATACGACCGCACCAAGCTGCGCGGGCTGCTGCTCGAGGACGGCTCGCCCGCCAGCCACGCCGCGATCGTGGCGCGCGCCCTCGACATCCCCTCCGTGGGGCGCCTGCCGGGCCTGCGCGACAAGGTCAGCGAGGGCGACCCGGTGATCGTCGACGCCGAGACCGGCGAGGCCTATCTGCGTCCGCGCGCCGACGTCGTCGCCGCCCTGCAGACGCGCCTGGGCGTGCGCGACCAGCGCCGCGCCGAATTCGCCAGGCTGCGCGACACCCCCGCCTTCACCCGCGACGGCGCCAAGATCTCCCTTCTGATGAACGCCGGCCTCGCCGTCGACCTGGAGATCCTGGGCGAGACCGGGGCCGAGGGCATCGGGCTCTTCCGCACCGAGTTCCAGTTCATGGTCTCCGAGGACCTGCCGCGCATCAACGCCCAGGCCGCCCTCTACGCCCGCGTCCTCGACGCCGCCGGCGACCTGCCGGTCACCTTCCGCACCCTCGACCTCGGCGGCGACAAGGTGCTGCCCTATCTGGAGGCCGAGCGCGAGGACAATCCCGCGCTCGGCTGGCGCGCGATCCGCATGGGCCTCGACCGGCCGGCGTTCCTGAAGCTGCAGCTGCGCGCCCTGATCGCGGCGGCGCGGGGGCGGCCGCTGCGGATCATGTTCCCGCTGGTGGCGAGCGTGGACGAGTTCCGCGCCGCCCGCACCCTGGTCGACCTCGAGGTCGCCTGGGCGCAGCGACGCGGCCGCTCTGCGCCGGCGCGGCTCGAGGTCGGCGCGATGATCGAGGTGCCGGCGCTGATCTGGCACCTCGACGCGCTGTTGCCGATGACCGATTTCGTCTCGGTGGGCACCAACGACCTGATGCAGTACCTGTTCGCCGCGGACCGGGGCAATCCGCGCGTCGCCACGCGCTACGATCCCCTGTCGCCGCCGGCGCTGCGGGTGCTGCAGCGCATCCAGGAGGCCTGCGCCGAGAGCGGCACGCCGGTGTCGGTCTGCGGCGAGATGGCGGGCCGGCCGCTGGAGGCCTTCGCCCTCGTCGCCCTGGGCTACGAGGCTCTCTCGATGCCGCCGGCCGGGATCGGCCCCGTCAAGCAGATGGTGCTGAGCTGCGATCGCGAGGCGGCTCGGCGCGGCGCCGGCTCGCTGCTGAAGGCGACGCAGGGCTCGGTGCGCAATGAACTGGAGACCCTGGCCCGAAAACTCTATGTCGCAGTATAGCGCCGCATTTCGGCCATTGGAATCACGCCTCCTGACGCTTATTTACAACGAAGCGTTAACGAGCGCAGCCCTAGCCTGCGCTCAGTGGGCTGCGCCGCACGGAACACGGTGCAGCTCGGGGGTTTAAGAGGGCATGCCTCTCGATACGGGCGCATTTTCGGATCAGGCGCCGCCGCCGCGGCCGGCCCGGCGCGCGAGGCCCGTGCTGGATCCCGGCGTCGACGTCGGGGCGGCGCTCGGCGCGGCGCGCCAGCGGCTGGGCCTCAGCCTCGACGAGGTCGCCGAGGCCACCCGGGTGAAGAGCCGGCACCTCGCGGCGCTGGAGGCGCGCGCCTTCGATCAGCTGCCATCGCGTCCCTTCACCATCGGCTACGTGCGCGCCTACGCCAAGGCGCTCGGCCTCGACGCCGATCAGACCGCCCAGCGCTTCCGCGCCGAGAATCCGAGCCCGGACGACGAGCTGCACTCGCCCGTGGGCGTCGCCCATGAACGGGCGCGGCCCAGTCGCGCCCTGACCATCGTCGCCGCTCTCGCCATCGCCGCCGTGGTCGGCTGGAACATCGCCCTGCACGCCGTGGCCAATCCGCCGGCCCCGCCCGGCTCGGCGCCGATGCGGCTCGCCGGCGCCCAGCCGGCCGGCGGCGCCGGCCTCGGCGTGTTCCAGGTCGAGACGCCGCTGCCCGCGCCGCCGGAAGCCAGCATTCCCGCGCCGTACCGGACCCCCGGGCTCGAAGCCGCCGCCGCCGCCGGCGGCTCGGCCGACGCCGCCGACGCCGCCGCCAAGGCGACCGCCGCCCAGGCCGCGCTCGCGCCGGCCGTCGCCGGGCCGCCCCGGCCGTTCGTCGCCCAGGGCGCCGTTTACGGCCCCGCCGCCGCCGCCGCGTCCGGCCTCGTCATCCAGGCGAAGCAGCCGATCTCGCTGGAGATCCGCAGCGCCGCCGGCGCGGTCTATTTCGCCCGCGAGCTCGCGGCCGGAGAGGCCTACCGGGTGCCGAACATCCCCGGCCTCACCGCCGAGGTCTCCGATCCGGCCGACGCCGAGCTCTTCGAGGGAGGCCTCTCCAAGGGCGTCCTCGCGGCGCCGCAGACGGCGCTGAAGCTTCCGGGCCAGGCGATTCCCGGCCAACCGGTTCCGGGTCAGGCGAGTCCGGGCCAACCGATTCCCGGCCAACCGGTTCCGGGCCAGCAGATTTCGGCCCGGCCGCCGCCGGGCCAGGCTGGCTAGGCGCGCCGTTAGCTCCTATGTTCCGACGGTCATGACCGTTGAGAACCACACGCGCGTGCGCCCATGGCGGGCGATCGATCGGCGCAAGTCGCGCCAGATCTACGTCGGCTCGGTGGCCGTAGGGGGCGACGCCCCGATCTCGGTCCAGTCGATGACCAATACCCTGACCGCGGACGCCGGCGCCACCATCGACCAGATCCGTCAGCTGGAGGACGCGGGCGCCGACATCGTCCGGGTCTCATGCCCGGACCAGGCCTCCACCGCGGCGTTCAGGCAGATCGCCGCGGCGGCGCGGGTGCCGCTCGTCGCCGACATCCACTTTCACTACAAGCGCGCCATCGAGGCCGCCGAGGCGGGGGCGGCGTGCCTGCGCATCAATCCGGGCAACATCGGCTCGGCGGCGCGGGTGCGCGAGGTGATCGCCGCCGCGCGCGACCACGGCTGCTCGATGCGCATCGGCGTCAACGCCGGCTCGCTCGAGCCGCACCTGCTGGAAAAGTACGGCGAGCCCTGTCCGGAGGCCATGGTCGAGAGCGCCCTCGACCACGCCCGCATCCTCCAGGACAACGATTTCCATGAATTCAAGATCAGCGTGAAGGCCTCCGACGTCTTCCTGGCCGTCGCCGCCTATCAGCTGCTCGCCGACGCCGTCGACTGTCCGCTGCACGTGGGCATCACCGAGGCCGGGGCGCTGCGCACCGGCACGATCAAGTCGGCCATCGGCATGGGCGCGCTGCTCTGGGCCGGGATCGGCGACACCATCCGCGTTTCCCTGGCCGCCGATCCGGTCGAGGAGATCAAGGCCGGGTTCGACATGCTGAAGTCGCTCGGCCTGCGCCACCGCGGCGTCAACATCATCGCCTGTCCGTCGTGCGCCCGGCAGGGCTTCAACGTCATCGATACGGTGGGCAAGCTCGAGGAGCGGCTGGCCCATGTCGCCACGCCGATGAGCCTTTCGATCATCGGCTGCGTCGTCAACGGCCCCGGCGAGGCGCTGCTCACCGATCTCGGCTTCACCGGCGGCGGCAAGGGCGCGGGCATGGTCTACATGGCCGGCAAGGCCGACCACAAGATGGACAACGAGCGCATGGTCGACCACATCGTCGAACTGGTGGAGGCCCGGGCGCGGGAGATCGAGGCGGCCAACGCCGGCGCCTTGCAGGCGGCGCAGTAGGCGCTCGCAAGCCGAGGTCCCGATCGCTGTCGTGCATCGGTGACGCGTGCGTCACTCTTGCATAGTTCACCCTGGCCTGATTAGCTCCGCGCTCCACCATTGGAGCTAGAGACCATGTCTGCAGACGGCGCCTGGAAGACCACGATCAACTCGCCGATGGGGGTGCAGGAAGGCACGCTCACCATCGCCACCAGCGGCGCCACCTTCTCCGGCAAGATGGCCGGCGCCCAGGGAACGCAGGACATCTCCGGCAAGGTCGACGGCGACACCCTCACCTGGGGCGCGAAGCTGACCCAGCCGTTCCCGATCGATCTGGAGTTCAACGTCACCGTCAACGGCGACGCCATGGAGGGCTCGGTCAAGGCCGGCGCCTTCGGCTCCTCGCCGCTGAAGGGCGTGCGGGCCTAGCCGCCGTCCTGGCGTCCGCCCGTCGCGCCGCCCGCGCAGGGCCGCGGCGCCGCGGTTCATGACCACCCTCGTCTCGGCCTGGGGGCAGGCGCGCCAGCGGTTGCAGGCGGCCGGCGCGGACAGCCCGGCGATCGACGCGCGCCTGCTGCTCGAAGCGGCCGCGCAGGTGAGCCGGGCCGACATCCTCGCCGACCCGCAGCGTGCGCTCGGGGCCGCGGCGGCCCGGCGGCTCGAAGCCTTCGTCGCCCGGCGCGAGGCGCGCGAACCGGTGAGCCAGATCCTCGGGCGGCGCGGCTTCTGGAACATCGTGCTGAAGGTGAGCCGCGAGGTGCTCACTCCGCGGCCGGAGACCGAGACCCTGGTCGAGGTCGCCCTGGCCGCGTTTGCGCCGGACCGGGCCTTCGCAATGCTCGACCTCGGCGTCGGCTCCGGAGCGATCCTGCTCGCCATCCTGGCCGAGCGCCCCGGGGCCACGGGGCTGGGCGTCGACATCTCCGGGGCGGCGCTGGCGGTGGCCCGCGACAACGCCGCCACGCTCGGCCTCGCGGCCCGCGCGGCGTTCGTGAGAGGCGACTGGACGGCCGGGCTGGCGAGCGGGAGCTTCGATCTCGTGCTCGCCAATCCGCCCTATGTCGCGACGGCCGAGATCGCCCGGCTGGCGCCCGAGGTGCGCGATCACGAACCGCGCCTGGCCCTCGACGGCGGCGCCGACGGGCTCGGCGCCTATCGCCGGCTGGCGCCGGAGATCCTGCGGGTGCTGAAGCCGGGCGCCGTCTTCGCCCTCGAGATCGGCCCGGGCCAGGGCGCCGCGGTCTCGGCGCTGCTGAGGCGGGCCGGAGCGGCCCAGGTCGCCGTGCACCCCGATCTGGGCGGGCGCGAGCGGGTCGTCGCCGGCGTCCGGCGAGCCGCCCCGGCGCGCGCCGCCAAGAAAGCCCTTGGAAATGCGCCGCTGAATCGCTAGATCACTGGCATCTCCTCTTGAAGGATGCCGGAGTCAGAGGCGCCAGGCTCGGATGAAGCCCGGCGCGCAGTCGCCTCCGGCAGGCGCGGCGAACGGGGCGTCGTGACGGGGCGCCTCGAGCCTCGCGGGGGGATAAGGGAACCTTAGGCGTTTTCGGACACTCAACCGGGCGGGATCGCCCGAAACTCAGACGGAAAGCCGCGAGTGCGACCGGACGGGCTCTCCCCCCAGCCGGCGACGGCGATCCACAAAGGTCGGCCAAGATGAGAGATTTCAAGGGGATGAAGCGTCAGCGCAACCGCGGTCGCGGCGGCGGTGGCGGCGGCAACAGCGGCGGCGGGGGCAAGCCGCAGCACAACGCCAACCGCGCCTTCGACTCCAATGGGCCGGACGGGGTGAAGGTGCGCGGCGCCGCCCAGCACATCTTCGAGAGGTATCAGCAGCTCGCCCGCGACGCCGGCTCCGGCGGCGACCGGGTGCTGGCGGAGAACTACCTCCAGCACGCCGAGCACTATTTCCGCCTGTTGCGCACCATGCAGCCGCAGCGTTCCGTCGGCGAAATCCTCGGGCGCGACCAGTTCGTCTCCGGCTACGATCTCGACTTCGAGGAGGAGCCTCGGGAAGACGGGACCGAGGCCGGCGAGGCCGACGGCGACGCCGCCGACGGCCGCCGCGAGGATCGCCCCTGGGCGCGCGACGATCGCCAGCGGGACAATCCCAGGGACGCCAGGGAGCCCCGGGATGATCGGCCGCAGGGCGAATGGCGTCCGCGCGAGGAGTACCGCCAGCAGGGCGGCTATCGGCAGCAGAACGACGCCCGCCCGCGCGACGATCGCGGCCCCCGTGAAGAGCGCCAGCCGGGCGAGGCGCGTGCGCGCGAGGAGCGCGATCAGGGCGACTTCCGCCAGAAGGACGATCGCTTCCGTGACGACCGGCGCGAGCGCTTCGGCCGCGACGAGCGCCAGGCGCGGTTCCGGGACGACCGTCGTCCGGAGCGGGACGCCCGTCCGGACCGCGATCCCCTGGGCGTGGTCGAGCCGCAGGCGGCCGCGCCGCTGACGCCGGCGCCAGCGGCGGCCTACGAGGCGTCGCGGGAGCAGCCGCGCGCGGGCATGCTGCGCGGCGAGGATGGCGCCGTCAGCCAGGCTCCGGCCTTCCTCCAGTCGCGCGTCGCCGAGCCGCGGAGCGAGACCGAGGAGCCCGCCGAAGCGCGCCGCCCGCGCCGGCGCCGGGCGCCGCGCGCTTTCGAGGCCAGTCCGACCGCCGCCCCCGCCGAGGCCGACGAAGGCTAAAGGACGAAGGCTAAAGCTCGACAGGGCGGCTCGTCCCCCCGATGATGCCGCGCGCCAGCGGCGATTGCGCCCGGCGCGTGCGCCTGGAGGGACGCTGAATGACCGACGCCATGCACCGGCGCGCCTTGCTCGCCTCCGCCGCGGCGCTGGCCGCGGCCCTCGCGGCGCCGAAACGCGCCGCCGCCGATGCGCCTGCGACGCGACCGCCGGTCGCCCCGGTCCGGCCGGTGACCGAGGATCTGTGGGGGACCCGCATCACCGATCCCTATCGCTGGATGGAGGCGGAGGGGCCGCAGTGGAAGGCCTATGCCCAGGCCGAGGGCGACTACGCCCGGCGCCTGCTGGCCGAGATTCCCGGCCGCGCCGCCCTGCTGGCGGACGTGGAGCGCTATACCGAGACCGAGGTCGCGGTCAGCGCCGTCCAGGTCGGCGGCGAGGCGATCTTCACCGAGGTGCGGCCGGTCGGCGCCAACACCTTCAAGCTCTTCGTGCGCGACGGCCTGCATGGCGAGGACCGGCTGCTGGTCGACCCGGATACCTACGCGCCCGCCGGCTCGCATGCGTCGCTCGACTGGTGGGCGTGTTCGCCCGACGGCGCCCACGTGGTGTTCGGGATCTCTCCCGGAGGGTCGGAGAACTCGGTCGCCCACGTCATGGTCACCGCCAGCGGCGCGCTGCTGCCCGAGCGCATCGATCGGACCCAGGACGCCAGTCCGAGCTGGGCCGACGACGGCGCGGGCTTCTTCTACAACCGGCTGCAGCCCGGCGTGACGCCGACCAGCGAGGACCGCTACAAGTTCAGCGCCTGCTGGTTCCACCGCCTGGGAACCGATCCCGCCACCGACGCCGAGGTGCTGGGCAAGGGCACGAGCCCGGTCCCGACGATCGCCGCCATCGACTTTCCCGTGGTGGTCGCCACGCCCGGCTCGCCGGTGGACCTGGGGCTGGTGATCTCGGGCGTGCAGAACGAGATCGCCGTCTACGCCTCGCCCGCCGCCGCCGCGCGGGCCGGCGCGCCACGGTGGCGCGAGGTGTGTTCGCCCGCCGATATGGTGACCGCCGCCGCGGTCCGCGGCGAGAGCATCTATCTGCTGAGCCACCAGGGCGCCTCGCGCTACAAAGTCCTGAAGACCACCGCCGCCGCGCCCGAGGTGGCGCGCGCCAGCCTCGTCGTGCCCGAGAGCGCTTCGGTGATCCGCGGCATCGCCGCCGCCCGCGACGGCCTCTACGTCCAGGATCTGAACGCCGGCCTCGGCGGACTTCGGCGCATGGCCCACGACGGGACGATAAGCGCCATCGCCCTGCCGTTCGCCGGCTCCATCGATGCGCTCTACGCCGACACCGCCCACGACGGCGCCTGGTTCCTGCTGCAGGGGTGGGTGCGGCCTTCGGTGCTCTGCTACGTCGGGCCGGATGGCCGCGTCGTGGAGACCGACATCGCCCCCAAGCCGCCGATCGATGTCGCGCCCTACACGTCCGAGGAACTCTTCTTCACCGCGAGGGACGGGGTGCGCGTGCCGCTGTCGATCATCCATCGCAAGGGGCTGCGGCGCGACGGGCGCGCGCCGCTGCTGCTGTGGGCCTATGGCGCCTATGGGATCACCGAGGATCCGGCGTTCATCTCGCGCTGGTTCCCGCTGCTGGACCGGGGCGGCGTGTTCGCCGTCGCCCACGTGCGCGGCGGCGGCGAGCTGGGCGAGGACTGGCACCTCGCCGGCCAGAAGCTGACCAAGCCCAACACCTGGCGCGACATGATCGACGCGGCGCGCTACCTGATCCGGGCGCGCTACACCTCGAGGCCCAGGCTGGCGATCATCGGCGGTTCGGCCGGGGGGATCACCGTCGGGCGCTTCATGACCGAGGACCCGGGCCTGGCCGCCGTGGTGATCGACGAGGTCGGAGTCTCCAACCCGCTGCGCAGCGAGTTCTCCCCCAACGGCCCTCCCAACATCCCGGAGTTCGGCACGGTGACCAACCCGATCGGCTTCAAGGGCCTATACGAGATGGACGCCTATCAGCACGTGCGCGACGGCGTGAACTACCCTTCGGTGCTGCTGACCACCGGGCTCAACGATCCGCGCGTCTCGTCCTGGGAGCCCACCAAGATGACGGCGCGGCTTCAGGCGGCGACGGCCTCGGCCAACCCGGTGATCCTGCGCGTGCAGACCGACGCCGGCCATGGCATCGGCTCCACCCTGCTGCAGCGCGACCGCGAGACCGCCGACATCCTCGCCTTCATCCTCTGGCGCACCGGCGATCCGCGCTATCAGCCGCAGCGGGCGTGATCGGACCGGGCGGTGATGACCAGCCTCCACTACGTCGCCTTCGCCTCGCTGCACCAGCCGCCGCTGACCATCGCCGCGCGCCTGCGGGTTCCGCAGGGCGGCGCGCCACGGGGGGCGGTGATCCTGCTGCACGGCTCGGCGGGCCCTTCCGAACGCGAGGACGGCTATGCCCGGCCGCTGAACCAGGCCGGCCTGGTCACGCTCGAGCTGGACCAATGGTCGGCGCGCGGCCTGGGCGGCGGCGCCTCGGGGCGGCCACGCACCGTGGCCGAGACGTTGCCGGATCTCTACGGCGCGCGCGCCTGGCTGGGCGCACGCAGCGAAGTGGACCCAGGCGCGATCGGCGTGCTGGGATTCTCCTTCGGCGCCGTCGCCGCCATGCTGGCGGCGACGCGCGCCCGCCACGCCGGCGCCCCTGGCGGGACGCCCTTCGCCGCCCTGATGGCGCTCTATCCGATCTGCCACCTCTACAATCGCGCCCCCGGCTTCGAGTTCGGCGATCTCGTGGACGCGCCGCTGATGATCGTCACCGGCGCGCTCGACGGCTACGACGACGACCCGCAGGCCGGCCCGAAGCTGGTCGCCAGCCTCTCGCCGTCGGACCGCGCCAAGGTGCGCTGCGAGGTCATGGCCGGCGCCCACCACGGCTTCGACATGCCGGGCGAGGCGCGCCAGGCGCCCGATCCGGCCAGCCATCGCGGCGCCGGCGGCTTTGTCCTCATGGCCTATGACGCCGCCGCCGCCGCCCGCGCCCACGCCCTGGCGGTGGAGTTCTTCCTGGAGGCGCTGGGCGGCGCTGCCGCATGACCGGGCGCACCGAAGCGGCCGCCCTCGTGGCCACGCTGGAGGCCGAGTACCGCCGATCGGTAGGCAGGCTGGAGGGCGCGCTGAAGGCGTTCCTGGCCACCGGCGCTGCGCCCGATCCGGCGCTGCGGCGCTCGGGCGCCTTCGCCTATCCGGAGCTGGTGCTCACCTACGCCCCCACCGCGCCTGCGCCCAGGCTCGCCCGCTCCTACGCCCGCTTCAGCCAGCCCGGGACCTACGCCGTCTCGATCACCCGGCCCGAACTCTTCCGCGACTATCTCACCGAACAGCTCGCCCTGATCCTGGGCGACTTCGAGGTGACGGCCCAGGTCCGCCGTTCCAGCCAGGAGATCCCGTTCCCCTATGTGCTCGACGCCGCCGAGATGGATCTGGCGGACGTCAGCGCCCGCGACATCGCCCGCTCGTTCCCGGCGGCCGAACTCGCCTTCATCGGCGACGAGGTGGCGGACGGCTTCTGGGCCGGCGGCGCGGGCGAACCGCGGCCGCTGGCGCTGTTCGACGCGCTGCGCACGGACTTCTCGCTGGCAAGGCTCGCCCACTACACCGGCACGCCGGCCGCGGACGTCCAGGCCTATGTGCTGTTCACCAATTACCACCGCTACGTCGACGAGTTCGTCAGCTGGGCGTGCGCGGAGCTGCGCAGCGGCGCCAGTCCCTATCTGAGCCTCTCCTGCGCCGGCGGCGTGGTGATCGATCGGACCACCGCCGATCCGGAAGCCGCCGTCGCCGCTTCGCCCTGGCGCGGGCGCCAGATGCCGGCCTACCATCTCACCGCGCCGGGCCGCCGCGGCGTCTCGCTGATCAACATCGGCGTCGGGCCTTCCAACGCCAAGACCATCACCGACCATCTGGCGGTGCTGCGTCCGGAAGCCTGGCTGATGATCGGCCACTGCGGCGGGCTCCGCGCCACCCAGACCATCGGCGACTACGTGCTCGCCCACGCCTATCTGCGCGACGACCACGTGCTCGACGACATCCTGCCGCCGGAGATCCCGATCCCGCCGATCGCCGAGGTGCAGGTGGCGCTGAATCGGGCCGCCGAGATCGTCACCGGCGAGAGCGGCGACGCCCTGAAGGCGCGGCTGCGCACCGGCACCGTGGTCACCACCGACGATCGCAACTGGGAACTGCAGTATTCCCGCAGCGCCCTGCGCTTCAATCAGTCGCGCGCGGTGGCCATCGACATGGAGTGCGCCACCATCTCGGCCCAGGGCTATCGCTTCCGCACGCCCTACGGCGCGCTCCTGTGCATCTCCGACAAGCCGCTGCACGGCGAGATCAAGCTGCCCGGCCAGGCCAACGCCTTCTACGAGCGCGCCATCTCCCAGCACCTGCGCATCGGCATCGCCGCCATGGATCTGATCCGCGAGGAGGGGCCGCGCCTGCATTCGCGCAAGCTCAGGAGCTTCGACGAGCCGCCGTTCCGCTGAGCCTGCCGCAGACGGCGAGCAGATCCAGGGGGTCTCGCCATCGTCGCCCAGGGCCGCTATCTGGCGGCCATGACCAGACATCTGCGCCTGGAGGCGGTCGAGAACTTCCGCGACTTCGGCGATTACGCGACGGCGGCGGGGCGCAGGCTGAAGCCGGGGCGGCTCTATCGCTCGGCCTCGCACGGACGCGCCACCGACGCCGACCTCGACGCCATCGACCGGCTCGGCCTCGCGGTGGTCGTCGACCTGCGCCGGCCGGGCGAGCGCGAGCGCGACCCGGCGCGGCGCCCGGCGGGGTTCAGCGGCCAGGTGATCGTCAACGACGAGGGCGAAAGCGCCGGCGAGGACCCCTGGTGGGCCTTCGTCAGGAGCTGCGACCTCAGCGCGGCCGCCTTCCGCGGCTATCTGCTGAACTACTATCGCGCCGCCCCCTACGCTCCGCGCCACATCGACCTCTTCTCGCGCTACTTCCGAGCGCTGGCCGGGGCGGACGGCCCGGTGCTGATCCATTGCGCGGCGGGCAAGGACCGCACCGGGGTGCTCGCGGCGCTCACCCATCATCTCGTCGGGGTGCACGAGGACGACATCCTCGCCGACTACCTGCTCACCAACGATGCCGAGCGCATCGCCGCGCGCGCCCCCACGGTCGCCCGCATGATCCAGGAGGCCACCGGCCGCACCGCCACCGACGCGGCGATCCGGGCCGCCATCGGCGTCGAGGCCGAGTACCTGGCGCAAGCGCTTGGCGCCATCGAGGCGGGGCACGGCTCGGTGGACGCCTATCTGCGCGAGGCGATCGGGGTCGACGCCGCCCTCGCCGAGGCGCTAGAAGCGCGGCTGCTGGATTAGGCGCAGGGCCGCCTCCGTCCGGCAAAGAAGCGCCCGCCGCGGGCGAACCCGCGACGGGCGGCAAGGGGACCTTGGACCTCAAATCCAGGGAGAGTGTGCGCCTTCGCGCGGACACGGGCGAATCATATGGACGTGAGGGGAAGGGTTACTGTTGCATAGCTTCGAGCCGCCGCGGCGGATCCTGATGGGGCCGGGGCCGTCCGACGTCTCGCCCCGGGTGCTGGCGGCGCTGGCGCGCCCCACGATCGGCCACCTCGATCCGGCCTTCCAGGCGCTGATGGAGGAGATCCAGGCGGCGCTCGCCCGCGCCATGCAGGCGCCCGGCTACGCCTGCGTGCCTCTGCCTGCGCCCGGCACCGCCGGCATGGAAGCGGGGCTGATGAACCTGCTCGAGCCGGGGGACCTCGCCGTCGTCGCCGTCAACGGCCAGTTCGGCGAACGCATGATCGACATGGCCGGACGGGCCGGCGCCGAGGTGCTGCGCGTCGATCACGACTGGGGAATGCCGGTCGACCCGGAGCGCGTCCGGGCGGCGCTGCGCGGGCGGGCGGTCAAGCTTCTCGCATTCGTCCACGCCGAGACCTCGACCGGCGCGATGACCGATCCGGGGCCTTTGTGCGAACTCGCCAGCGCGGCCGGCGCCCTCAGCCTCGTCGATTGCGTGACTTCGCTCGGCGGCATCCCGGTCGATGCGCAGGGCTGGGGCGCCGACGTGATCTATTCCGGAACCCAGAAATGCCTTTCGGCGCCGCCGGGGCTCGCGCCGCTCGCCGTCAGCCCCAGGGCGCGCCAGGCGATCGCGGACCGGAAGGAAAAGCCGCGGAGCTGGCTGCTCGATGTCGGGCTGCTGATGGGCTACTGGAGCGGGGAGGGTGGCCGGACCTATCATCACACCGCCCCGATCAACGCCCTCTATGGGCTGCACGAGGCGCTGGCCGCGCTGTTCGAGGAAGGGCTGGAGGCGGCGCACGCCCGGCACCGGCGCCTGCACGAGGCGTTCGCCGCCGGGATCGAGGCGGCCGGGCTCCGCTTCCTGGTGGCGCCGTCGCATCGGCTGCCGCAGCTGAACACGGTCTGCGTGCCCGACGGGATCGACGAGGCCCAGGTCCGCGCGCGCATGCTGGCCAGGTACGACCTCGAGATCGGCGCCGGGCTCGGCCCCTTGCGCGGCAAGATCTGGCGGATCGGCCTGATGGGCGCCTCGGCGAGCCCCTGGCACGTGCGACTGTGCCTCACCGCGCTCGCCGACGCCCTCGCCGCGCAGAACCATCCGGACGTCCTGCGCGCCGCCCTCGCAGCCGCCGAGGCGAAGCTGGGCTGAGGCGAGGGCTCTCCCGGCGCGCCCCGCGCGCTTTCCCTCGCGTCCCCCTTTCCCTCGGGAGCGCGATCACTAATATGGCCGCGCCGGGCCCTGCAGGCGACTTCGGGGCCCGGGCGGGAGCGCCCAAGGAGGATCGCATGCGCGAATATCTGAAGTTCTACATCGACGGCAAATGGGTCGACCCCGTCACGCCCAGGCAGATGGACGTCATCAATCCGGCCACCGAGGCGGTCGCCGGCCACATCTCCGCCGGCGCCGGCGCCGACGTCGATCGCGCCGTGGCGGCGGCGCGGCGGGCCTTCGAGACCTTCTCGCGCACCTCGCGCGAAGAGCGCGTCGAGCTGCTGCAGCGCATCCTCGCCGAGTACCAGAAGCGCTTCGGCGACATCGCCCACGCCATCACCGAGGAGATGGGCGCGCCGGCCAGCCTCGCCCAGCAGGCCCAGGCGCCGGTCGGCATGCTGCACATCTCCACCGGCATCGAGGTGCTGAAGAACTACCGGTTCGAGGAGGATCGCGGCGCGACGCGCATCGCCAAGGAGCCGATCGGCGTCTGCGGCATGATCACGCCGTGGAACTGGCCGATCAATCAGATCGCCTGCAAGGTGGTTCCGGCGCTCGCCGCCGGCTGCACCATGGTGCTGAAGCCCTCCGAGGAGGCGCCGTTCTCGGCCTACATCTGGAGCGAGATCATGGACGCCGCCGGCGTGCCGGCCGGGGTCTTCAACATGATCAACGGCACGGGCGCCGAGGTCGGCGCGGCGATCGCCGGCCATCCGGGCATCGACATGGTCTCCTTCACCGGCTCGACCCGCGCCGGCATCGAGGTGGCCAAGGCCGCCGCGCCCGGCGTCAAGCGCGTCGCCCAGGAGCTGGGCGGCAAGAGCCCCAACATCATGATGCCGGACGCGGACATGAAGTCGGCGGTGACGCGCGGCGTGCGCCACGTGATGCAGAACTCCGGCCAGTCCTGCAATGCGCCGACCCGCATGCTGGTGCCGCAGCAGAAGATGGACGAGGTCATCGCCATCGCCAAGGACGCCGCCGAGACCACCACGGTGGGCGATCCCAACGGCAACTTCCAGATCGGCCCGGTGGTCAACAAGACCCAGTGGGAGAAGATCCAGCGCCTGATCAAGGCCGGCATCGACGAGGGCGCGACGCTGGTCACCGGCGGCGCCGGCCGGCCGGAGGGGCTCGACAAGGGCTACTATGTGAAGCCGACGGTGTTCGCCAACGTCAAGAGCGACATGTCGATCGCCAAGGAGGAAATCTTCGGGCCGGTGGTGTCGATCCTCGGTTACCAGAACGTCGAGGAGGCCGTCGCGGTCGGCAACGACACCGAATACGGCCTCGCCGCCTATATCAACGGCACGGACATGGGCAAGCTGCGCGAGGTGGCCTCGCGGCTCAGGGCCGGCCAGGTCTCCGTCAACGGCGCCGGAGGCGATCCGATGGCGCCCTTCGGCGGCTACAAGAAGAGCGGCAACGGGCGCGAGTGGGGCGACTTCGGCTTCGAGGAGTATCTCGAGGTGAAGGCGGTGCTCGGCTACACGCCCAAGCAGGCGGCGGAATAGGCACGGCCTCGCTCCCTCCTCGTCGAAAAGGGGAGGGAGCCAGGCACGCGAGGGCGCGATGATCGACGCATGCGTGGCCGACGTCGTCCGTCGGCAGGCCCGGGAGCGGCCGAACGGCATCGCGCTGTGGTTCCAGGGACGCGAGACCACCTACGCCGAACTCGACCGGCGCTCCTCCCAGTGCGCCCAGGCGCTGATCGCCGCCGGGGTGAAGCCCGGCGAGCGGATCGGCGTGCTCGCCAAGGGCGACGACCTCTTCTACGTGCTGTGGTTCGGGGCGCTGAAAGCCGGCGCCTGCCTCAATCCGGTCAACTGGCGCCTGGCGCCGCCCGAAATCGGCTTCGTGCTGAAGGACGCCGGCGTGCGGCTGCTCGTCTGCGGCGACGATTTCGCGCCGGCCGTGCAGCGCATCCTCGGTGACTGCCCCGACCTGAAGACCGTCATCCAGTTCGAACCCGGCCACGCATCCTGGACGGACTTCATGAGCTGGATCGGCAGCTATCCCGCCGAGGATCCCGGCCGCCCCGCCGCCGCGGACGACGACGTGATTCAGCTCTACACCTCGGGCACCACCGGCCTGCCCAAGGGGGTGCAACTCACCGAGGCGAACTATGCGGCCACCTTCGCATCGGCGGCCGCGCAATGGGCCAGGTACGAACCGGGCGACGCGGTGCTGGTCGCCATGCCGCTCTTTCACGTGGCCGGCGCCAATATCGGCATGCTGGCGCTGCAACAGGGCGCCAAGGCCATCGTGATGCGCGAGGCCGAGGCTGGTGCGATCATCGCCAATCTGGAGCAGCACCGCATCCGCCAGCTGTTTCTGGTGCCGGCGCTGATCAACATGGTGCTGCAGCATCCGTCGGCGGCCGGCGCCGACTTCTCCTCGGTGGAGCAGGTCTACTACGGCGCCTCGCCGATATCCGAGGAGGTGCTGCGCCGCGCCCAGTCGGTGTTCCGCGCCGACTTCACCCAGCTCTATGGCCTGACCGAGACCAGCGGCGTCGCCACCAACCTGTCGCCCCAGGCGCACGCGGAAGGGCGGCTGCGCGCCTGCGGCGTCGCCTCGGCGGGGGTCGAAGTGCGCGTCTGGGCGCACGACCATCCGGCCGCGGTGCGCGAAGTCGGCGAGATCCAGATCCGTGGACCCTGCGTGATGAAGGGCTACTGGAACCGGCCGGAGGCGACGGCCGAGGCCATCGACGCCGACGGCTGGTTCCGCTCCGGCGACGCGGGCTATTTCGACGCGGACGGCTATCTCTACGTGCACGACCGGGTGAAGGACATGATCGTCTCGGGCGGGGAGAACGTCTATCCGGCCGAGGTGGAGAACGCCCTCTTCTCGCATCCCGCCGTGGCCGACGCCGCCGTCATCGGCGTGCCGGACGAGCGCTGGGGCGAGGCGGTGAAGGCGATCGTGGTGCTGAAGGCCGGCGCCGCGGCCGATCCGCCCGGCATCATCGCCCACTGCCGCGAGCGGATCGGCGGCTACAAGCTGCCGAAGTCGGTGGACTTCGTCGAAGCGCTGCCGCGCAATCCGTCCGGCAAGGTGCTGCGGCGCGAGCTTCGCAAACCCTACTGGGAAGGCCGCGAAAGAATGGTCGGCTGATGAGCGGCGCGCTCGATGCGCACTTCGAGGCGATGCTGGCGGCCGCGGCGCGCGACGCCCAGCCGATGCCGCCGCTCAGCGAGGTCCCGCCCGAGATGGTCCGCGCCGGCTACCGCGCCCAGCGCACCGGCCAGAACGCCCTGACTTCGCCCGCCGAGGTGCAGGCGCGCGATCTGCGGGTCGGCGGCGCGGCCGGTCCGCTCCCGGCCAGGCTCTATGCGCCGCCGGACGCCGCGAGCCGCTGCGGCGGCCTCGTCTATTTCCACGGCGGCGGCTTCGTGATCGGCGATCTGGACACCCACGACGCCCACTGCCGGCGCCTGGCGCTTTATTCGGGCCAGCGCGTGCTCGCCGTCGACTACCGGCTGGCGCCGGAACATCCGTTTCCGGCCGCTCACGACGATGCGCTGGCGGCGACGCGGTGGGCGTTCGATCATGCCGCCGAGATCGGCTTCGATCCGGACCGGATCGGCGTCGGCGGCGACAGCGCCGGGGGCAATCTGGCCGCGTCGGTGGCCCTGGATCTGCGCGGCGACGCGGGCCGGCGGCTGAGGCTGCAGCTGCTGCTCTATCCGGCCACCTGGCCCGCCGAGGAGACGCTCTCGCGGCGCGAGCGCGACGGCCCGGTGCTCTCCAAGGCGGCGATGGCGTTCTTCGAGACGGCGCTGGCCTTCGCCGGCCACCCGCAGGCGCTGCGCGCGGCGCCGGCGAGAGTGGCCGATCTGGCCGGCGCGCCGCCGGCCGTGATCGTCACCGCCGGCCATGATCCGCTGGAGCACGAGGGCCGCGACTACGCCGCCCAGCTCCGGGCCGCGGGCGTGGCGGCGCGGCACGTCAGCTATCCGACTCTGGTGCACGACTTCTTCATCATGGGCGACGTCTCGCCGGCCGTGATCGCGGCGGCCAGGCAAACCGGCGCGGCGATCGGCGAGGCGCTGGGCCGGACGGAGCCAGCTCCGCCTCGCTGAGCCGGCGCCGCTCCTGCGTCCAGGCGAGCAGCGCCGCGCCGCTGGCCGCCGAGAGCAGGGATGCGGCGGTCGCCGCCAGCCGAAGCGGCGCCGCGCCGGGGCCGTCGCCGATCACGTAGAAGCTGATGGTGAAGCCCGCCCCGCTCATCAGCGCCACGCCGGCGATCTCGACCCAGTGCGCCCCGCTCGGACGGCGCGCCAGGCGCAGGGCGACGCCCAGCGCCGCCATGCCGAACACCCCGAGCGGCTTGCCGAGCCAGAGCGCCAGGACGAGGCCGAGCACCGGCGCCGCCATCCCGGCGCGCGGCCACGATCCGGCCAGGGTGAATCCGGCGGCGCTGAAGACGAAGAGCGGCAGGATGACGAAGGCGACGTAGGGGTGCAGGCTCTCCATGAAGTATTTCAGCGTGCTCTCCTGGCCGGGGCGGCGCGCTCCGACGGGCACGGTGAGCGCGGCGGCGGCGCCGGCCAGCGCCGGGTCGAGCCCCGATTTCAGCGCGAAGCCCCAGACGAGCACGATCCCCGCCGCATAGAAGAGGAACGGGGCGCGCCGCCAGCGCGAGAGCAGCGCCAACAGCGCCAGCACGGTCAGGGCGCCCACCAGCATCGGCGCGTGCACGGCGCCGGGGGCGACGAGGGCGGCGATCACCGCGGCCGCCAGGTTGTCGGCGAGGGCGAGGCTCATCAGCAGCACGCGCAGCGGCGCCCCGAGGCCCGGCGCGGCGACGCCGAGGAGGGCCAGCACGACCGCATCGTCGGTGGCGCAGGCCGCCGGCCAGGCGCTCCCCCCAGGATCGATGGCCATGTAGACCAGCGCCGGACCGACGATGCCGCCCACGGCGGCGAACGCCGGCAGGGCGAAGCGGCGCGGCCCCGCCAGCTCGCCACGCAGCAGCTCGAACTTCAGCTCCATGCCGAGCACCAGGAAGAACACCGCCATCAGGCCCGATCTCGCCCAGCCGGCGAGGCTCGAACTCTGGGCGAACCCGCCAATCCGCACCTCGAGCGGCGTCGCCAGCGCGGCCTGGTAGGCGTGCGACCAGGGCGAATTGGCCAGCGCGATCGCCGCGGCCGCCGCGCCGATCAGGATCAGGCCCGAGCCGGTCTCGGTCCTCAGATAGTCCAGGGTCACTCGGCGCATCGACATCGTGGTTAGCACGGGCGCGCGGCGGGGACGAAGCCGCCCGCCTTGCGGGACGCCGGGCGGCGGCGCATGTGGCGGGCCGATGCCGCTCTCGCCCTCCTATCGACCCGATCCCGCCTTCGAGCGCCTCGGGGCCGAGTTCGCCGACCCGGTGGTGGCGGCGGCGTTCCCGCGGGCTCAGCTTCGCTATCGCAACGACCGGGCCGCGGCCAGCATCGGCCTGGCGGATCTCACCGACGCCGAGTGGCGCGCCCATTTCGCCGGTTTCGAGCCCTTGCCGGCCAATCAGACCCGACCGCTGGCCATGCGCTACCACGGCCACCAGTTCAGGGTTTACAACCCTGACCTCGGCGACGGCCGCGGCTTCCTCTTCGCCCAGGCCCGCGAGACCGGGCACGCGACGGCCTCGGCCGGCCGTCTGCTGGATCTGGGGACCAAGGGCTCGGGGCAGACCCCCTATTCGCGTTTCGGCGACGGGCGCCTGACGCTGAAGGGCGGCGTGCGCGAGGTGCTGGCGACGGCGATGCTGGAGGCGCTGGGCGTGCCGACCTCGCGTTCCTTCTCGCTGATCGAGACCGGCGAGGCGCTGCAGCGCAGCGATGAGCCGAGCCCCACCCGCTCGGCGGTGCTGACGCGGCTGTCGCTGAGCCACGTCCGCTTCGGCAGTTTCCAGCGCCACGCCTATTTCGACCGGCCGGACCTGATCGCGACGCTGCTCGACCATGTGATCGAGATCTATTACCCGCAACTGGGAGGCGCCGAGAACCGGACCGTCGCCCTGTTCGAGGCCGTGCTCGGGCGCGCGGCGCATCTGGTCGGGCGCTGGATGGCCGCCGGCTTCGTGCACGGCGTGCTCAACACCGACAACATGAACATCACCGGCGAGAGCTTCGACTACGGACCCTACCGCTTCCTGCCGCGCAACGATCCCAACTTCGTCGCCGCCTATTTCGACGAGTCGGGGCTCTACGCATTCGGCCGTCAGCCGGAGGCGGTGTTCTGGAACCTGCGCCAGCTCGCCGGAGCGCTCACCCTGGTTTCGGCCCCGGAGCCGCTGACACAGGCGCTGAACGGCTTCTCGGCCCTGTATCGGCAGGAGCTCGCCGCGGCGATGCTGAACCGCCTCGCCCTGAAGTCTAGCGCGGCCGACGAGGACGTGGAGCTGGTGAACGCGGCGTTCCGGGCCCTCGCCGAGGGCGGGCCGCAGCTCAGGTGGGAGCCGTTCTTCTTCGATTGGTTCGGCGGCCTCGTCTCGGAGCCGCGCGCCCTCGCCGGCCCGCGCGCCGGACTCTACGGCGGCGAAGCCTTCGCCGACTTCCGCGCTCGCCTGCGCCGCTACCAGGCCGATCGGCCCGAGCGCCTGCAGGCGCCGTTCTTCGCGGGCCCCGAGCCTGAGGAGCTGCTCTACGACGAGATCGAGGCGATCTGGGCCGCCATCGCCGAACGCGACGACTGGACGCCGTTCGAGGCCAAGCTGGCCCGCATCGAGACGGCGCGGCGGGCCTGGGGACTGGTCCTGCCTTAGCGCGAGCCCTTCTCACGCGCCGGCGCCCGGGCTAGAACTGAATGGATGGTTCACTTGTGGAGATCGGGCGGATGGCGCCGCTCGGGACTGCGCACTCCGAAATCGCCGAGAAGAAGCGGCTCATGACCGAGCCAAGCACCGCCGCCAGGGGCCGCCGCGGCGCCGATCGCACGCGCGATGTCGCCCGGACGGCGCTGGCCTGCTTCTGCGCCGGCGGCTATCGGCTGACGCAGATCGCCCAGGTGAGCGAGCGCATGGGCGTCTCGGTGGGATCCATCTACCGGTACGTCCAGAGCAAGGATGCGCTGTTCCATCTTGCGGTGCTCGAGGCGCTGGGCGAGCTGCCGGATCGGCTGGCGCTGCCGCTGAGCGTCTCCGGCCTGGGCGAGACCGCCGAACGCATTCGCGCGGCGGGCAGGAGCGACCGGCTGTGGTCGAGGCTCGAGGACGCGGTCGCCGCCCCCGCGCCGGCCGACGTGCGCGCCGAGGCGCGCGCCATCGCCGGCCAGCTCTATGACTCCATCTCCCGCCGCGCCCCGATCGTGCGGCTGCTCGACCGGTGCGCCCACGAGACGCCTGAACTGGCGGAGATCTTCGATCAGGAGGTTCGCGAGAAGCTGATGCGCGGCCTGGTCGCCTGGGTCGCCAGGCGCGGCCTGGCCGGCGCGGCCGGCCGCGCCGAAGCCGAGGCGCTGGCGCGCGGAGCGATGGAAGCCATCGCCTGGCTGGCCAAGACCCGGCTGGGCGATCCGACCGCCCTCTCGATCGGCGAGGACAGCGCGCGCGCGGCGGCGGTGCGGATTTTCGAAGGCGCCTTCACCTATGCGCCGGCGCGCAAGCGCCCGGTCGGGAGCGGTTCCGCAGCCCGCTGAGGCTTCGGCTGGCTACGGCGCGTCGGCCACCAGCGAAACCCTCGAGGTCGAGGATCGCCGCGGCGTGCGGCGGTCGCTGACCCTGAACGCCATTGCGGCCCGCCAGGATGGCGCGGCGACGACGCCGTGTCACAACCTTCGCCCCGAGGCGCGAACGGCGCCGGATGGATCGCCGCCCTGGCGGGTCGATCGGACATGCTGATGTTCCGGGGCCGTCCAGCGCCATTCTATCGAACGCCTCTCCTCGGCGGGCGCGGCTATTACGTCCGGTTCGACCAGAACGACGACGACGGCGGCGTGCATATCCGCACGTTCGCGCGCGCGACGGCCAAGGCGCTCGTCGCCGCAGCGCCTCGGTTCGTGATCATGGACATGCGCTTCAACAGCGGCGGCAATTACCTGCTCACCGCCGGCTTCATGCGGGGTCTGCCGAAGTCGCTGCCGCGCACGCGCTTCTACGTCCTGATGTCGGCGTCGAGGCGGTCTTGGGGCGCGAGGCGGCGCGCGCCGGGTAGGGCCTTGCGTCAGTTTGCCGGGACCACGGACGCCATCACCGGGCCGATCTCGTCGTGGAGCACCAGATCGGCGATCGCGTCCTGGTCGGTGGGCTCGCGGTTGACGATGGCGAGCTGCGCGCCGCTGCTCTTGGCAAGCTCGGGAAAGCCCGCGGCCGGATAGACCACCAGGGACGAGCCCAGCACCAGGAAGAGGTCGCAGGCCAGGGCCTCGGCTTCGGCGCGCGCCATCGGGCCGGGTGGCATCGGCTGGCCGAACGAGATGGTGGCGGTCTTGACGAGGCCGCCGCAGGCGCGGCACGCTGGCAGGTCGCCGGTGGCGCTGTAGAGCGCCTTAAGCTCGGCCAGTTCGTGGCGCAGCTGGCACTCCAGGCAGGTCGCGTAACTGGCGTTGCCGTGCAGCTCGATCACCCGCTCGGCCGCAACGCCGGCGTCCTGGTGCAGGTTGTCGACGTTCTGGGTGATCACCGCCTCGGCCTTGCCGGCCTGCACGAGGCGCGCCACCGCGTGGTGTCCGGCGTTGGGCGCTCGGCCGACCCAGCCGGCGCGGCCGGCGAAGGCGCGCTCCCAGGCTTCGCGGCGCCTGGCCTCGCTGGTCACGAACTCCTGGAAGTAGATCGGGCTCATCCGGCTCCAGACGCCGCCGGGGCTGCGGAAGTCGGGGATGCCGGATTCGGTGGAGATGCCGGCGCCGGTGAAGATCGCCACCCGCCGCGCCGCCTCGATCATGCGCCTCAGCCGTTCGCGCGACATTGCCGTGCCTCTCGTGGATTGCTAAAGGAAACTGACTGTCGCCGAGCCAGGGAGCCCAGCTATGACGCCGCGCAACGCCAGTGTCGCCCTCGTCGGCGCCGGCGACTTCATCGGCTCCGCCATCGCCGAGCGATTCGCCGCCGAAGGCTATCTGGTGTTCGCCGGGCGCCGCAGCGCCGACAGGCTCGCCCCGCTGAAGGCCCGCATCGAAGCCGCCGGCGGCCGCTGCGAGGCGCGCGGCCTCGATGCGCGCTCGGAGGACGAGATCACCTGCTTCCTGGACGAGGCCGAGGCCGCCGCGCCGATCGAGGTCTGCATCTTCAATCCCGGCGCCAACGTCAACTTCCCCATCCTGGACACGACCGAGCGGGTATTCCGCAAGGTCTGGGAGATGGCCTGCTATGGCGGCTTTCTCACCGGACGCGAGGCGGCCAGGCGCATGCTGCCGCGCGGCGCGGGCTCGATCTTCTTCACCGGCGCGACGGCGTCCTTGCGCGGCGGCGTCGGCTATGCGGCCTTCGCCAGCGCCA
Source organism: Caulobacteraceae bacterium (assembly GCA_035532115.1). Taxonomy (GTDB): domain Bacteria; phylum Pseudomonadota; class Alphaproteobacteria; order Caulobacterales; family Caulobacteraceae; genus Acaudatibacter. The sequence continues at coordinate 63,554 of DATKRO010000012.1, forward strand.
AGTTCGGCTTGCGGGCCGTCGCCCAGTCCATGGCCCGCGAACTGGGGCCCAAGGGTCTCCATGTCGCCCACCTGATCATCGACGCCGGCGTCGACACCGCCTTCGTGCGCGAGCGCATCCGCGCGCGCGGCGGCGAAGCGGCGGTTGCGTCGATCGGGCCGGACCAGCTGATGGACCCGGTCTCGGTGGCGAACGCTTATTGGGCGCTGCACGCGCAGAGCCGCGACGCCTGGACGCACGAACTCGAAATCCGTCCCTTCGGCGAAAGGTGGTGAGCCATGACCGACGTGATCTTCTACTTCGACTTCGGCAGTCCGAACGCCTATCTCGCCCACAGGATCATTCCCGAGATCGAGAGGCGCGGCGCGGCGCACTTCGTCTACACTCCGATCCTGCTGGGTGGCCTCTTCAAGATCACCGGCAACGCTTCGCCGATGGTCGCCTTCGCCGGCGTGCCCGCCAAGCTCGCCTACGAGCGCCGGCAGACGCAGCGGTTCATCGCGCAGCACCGGATCGGCGACTTTGCCGCCAATCCGCACTTCCCGGTGAACACGCTGCAGATCATGCGCGGCGCGGTGGCGGCGCAGCGGCTGGGGGTGTTCACCGCCTACGTCGAGGCGGTCTATCGGGCGATGTGGGCGCAGGGGCTCGAGATGGATGATCCCGTGGTGATCCGCGATGTGCTGGAGACTGCGGATCTGCCCGCCGGCCGGCTGATCGATTTGATGGCCGACGCCGCGGTCAAGGCCGAACTCACCGCCAACACCGAGGCCGCCGCGGTCAACGGCGCGTTCGGCTCGCCGAGCTTCCTGGTGGCTGGGCAGCTCTTCTTCGGCAAGGACCGGCTGCGCGAGGTGGAGGAGGAGGCGGCCCTGGCGCAATCCTGAGCTTGCGCCGCGGCGCCGCCGGCGCAATGAGTTCCGCGCATTTTGCTTCAAGGCGATAAGGAGGAACTCATGGCTCGGGTCGATAAGGACGGCAGACTGAACGGCAAGGTCGCCATCGTCACAGGCGCCAGCCGCGGCATCGGCGCGGCCATCGCCGCGCGCCTCGCCCAGGAAGGGGCCAAGGTGGTGGCCTCGGCGCGCACCGCCGACGAGGGCGAGAGCCGGCTCTCCGGCACGCTGCGCGACACCGTCGCGCGCATCGAGAAGGCGGGCGGCGAGTGCACCTTCGTCAAGGCCGATCTGGCTCAGGCCGCGGACCGGGAACGGCTGGTCGAGACCGCCCAGGCCACCTTTGGCCCGGTGGACATCCTGGTCAACAATGCGGCGATCACCTATTTCATGCCCGTCGCCGAATTCCCGGAAAAGCGCTTCAAGCTGATGATGGAGGTGCAGGTCTATGCGCCGTTCCATCTCGCCCAGCTGGTGCTGCCCTCCATGCGCGAGCGCCATCAGGGCTGGATCGTCAACATCTCGTCGGGCGCCGGCATTCACCCCAAGGCGCCGTTCCAGATGCGCGGCCGCGGCGGCACGGTCTATGGCATGTGCAAGGCGGCGCTCGAGCGCTTCACCACGGGCCTCGCCTCGGAGGTTCACGACGACGGGATCGCGGTCAACGTGGTTTCGCCGGGCCTCGTCGAGACGCCCGGCACCCTGCTGCACGGCCTCGTCAACGAGCAGACGCGCGAGCGGGTGCAGCCGATCGAATACATCGCCGAGGCGGTGTTCCGGCTGGCGTCCGGCGATCCGAAGACCATGACCGGCCGCATCGAGTATGCGGCGCCCTTCCTGAAGGAGCTTGGCGCCGAACCGGCGGCGCTGGTCTGACGCCGCACGGTGGCGCGCCCGCAAGCCGCTTTAAGGATCGCCGCGACGCGTTCTATAGAGTGGCGCATGGGTGGCCACCATGACGGCTGACGCGGGCGGCGGCGCGCTCGAGCTGGCGGCGCGCCGGCTGGAGCGGGCGCTGGCCCTGCTCGAGCAGCGCGTGGCGCAGCGCATCGCCGAGGCCAGCGACGGAGCGGGCGCGGCCTTCGAGGCCGATCGCGGCGCTCTGGCTCACCAGCTCGACCAGTCCCGGGCGCGCGAGCGCGAGCTGGAGGAGGCCGGCGCGGCGGCGTCGGCGGCCCTGGCGAGCGCCATCGCCGAAATCACGGCCGCGCTCCGCCAGGCCCCGGAAGCGGGATAAGGCCGTGGCCCAGGTCAGCATCGAGGTGAACGGCCGGCCCTACGTGGTCGGTTGCGAGGACGGCCAGGAACGGCGTCTGGCCGAGCTCGCCAGGACCGTCGACGCCCAGATCCGCCAGGTCGCCCGCGACGTCGGACCTCTGGGCGAGACCCGGCTCATCCTGATGGGCGCTCTCGTCATGGCCGACGAACTGGCGGAATTGCGCGCCCAGCTCGAGGCGCTGCGCGCCGAACTCGCCCTCGCCCGGGCCGACGTCGGCCGCGCCGAGCTCGTCGCGGTCGCCGCGCTGGAGACCGCCGCCGCCCGGATCGAGGGCCTGGCGGCGGAATAGCCCAGCTGGGCGCCCAGAGTGGCCCGCCGCGGCCGCCCACCGCGGCCCTTGAGCGGCGCGGGCATGAGCCTTACTTTGCGCCTCGGCGGGTCTTGCTGCGGCTCGCGTCGGAGGCATCCAATCCCGGGGACCTTAATTCACCTCGAAGGGAGCTGTCCCTGGCCGGGCTCGTGGGCTCGGGCACACGGCGCCCACCTGGCTATCCAGGTCCGAGGGGATTGAAAACGCCTCCACGGTCCTTCGCGGCGCCGCCACCTCGCCCGCCACGCTCGAAAAAGCCGCCGGTGTCGCCCAAGGCGTGCGTGCGCATCGGCGCGCCGCGCGTTATCATCGGCGCAACGTAAGGAAAACAAGCGCCAGTGCGCCTCGCCTTTTTCGGGGACGTCGTCGGCCGTTCGGGCCGCGAAGGTCTCAAGGAGCATCTGCCGGCGCTGCGCCGGCGGCTCGGACTGGAGTTCGTCGCGGTCAACGCCGAGAACGCCGCCGCGGGCTTCGGGATCACCGAGAACACCGCGCGCGAACTCTACGACGCCGGCGCCGACTGCCTGACCCTGGGCAACCATTCCTGGGACCAGAAGGAGGCGCTGACCTACATCGTGCGCGAGCCGCGCCTGATCCGCCCGGTGAACTATCCGCCGCTCTCGCAGGCGCCCGGACGCGGCGCCCAGCTCTTCACCACCGACCGCGGCCGCCACGTGCTGGTGATCAACGTCCTGGGGCGCATCCACATGGACGCCCTCGACTGTCCCTTCGCGGCGGTGGACCATGAACTGGAGGCCTGCCCCCTGGGCGCGGCGGCCGATGCGATCATCGTCGACATGCACGCCGAGGCCACCTCGGAGAAGATGGCCATGGGCCATTTCTGCGACGGCCGCGCCAGCCTCGTGGTCGGCACCCACAGCCACGTGCCCACCGCCGATTGCCAGATCCTGCCGGGCGGCTGCGCCTACCAGACCGACGCCGGCGCCTGCGCCGACTACGACAGCGTCATCGGCAACCAGAAGGAGGAGCCGCTGCGGCGCTTCACCACCCGCATCTCCCAGGGGCGTTTCAGGCCGGCCGAGGGGCCGGCGACGATCTGCGGCGTCTATGTGGAGACCGACGAGACCACGGGACTGGCGCGCCGGGTCGAGCCGATCAGGCTCGGCGGGCGCCTGTCGCAGTGGGCGCCGGAGGTTACCGCGAAGGTCGCAGTCTAATCCGTCTCCAGCACCGTCAGGCGGCGCACCACCAGCTCGTCGATTTCGACGCGGCCGAGCCTGGCGCGGCGCACCGCGAGCCGGCCGACGCCCAGCGCGCCGATCGCCAGCGCCCCGATCGCCAGGGCGCCCAGCGCCATCGCCCCCAGCGCCAGCGCTCCGACCAGGGCCGCCCCGGCGCCCGAGCCGGCCGCCACGGTCCCGACGTGGGCCTGCACCAGCGGGCCGCGCCCGGGTTGCCAGCGCACGATCTCTTCGGGCAGGGTCTGCGGGTCCTCCGGATCGTTCAGCATCGGCATGTCGCTTCCTTTCTGGCGCTCAACAGCCCCGCCTCGAGGCGGTTCCGCCGGCGCCGCCGCGCCCGGCCGGGGACGACGCCGCCCCGACGCGCCATGATCTACCTCATCCGGCATGGCGAAACCCGGTTCAACCGCGAGGGCCGCTACCAGGGCCGCGTGGATTCGCCGTTGACCGGGGTTGGGCGCGCGCAGGCGCGGGCCATCGCCCAGCGGCTGCGCGTCATCGCGGCGGTCGAGCCGGGCGAATGGCAGGTGCAGACGAGCCCGCTGGGGCGCGCCCGCCGCACCGCCGCGGCGATCACGAGGGCGCTCGATCTTGGCGCGCCCGTCGTCGATGAGCGGCTGGTCGAGGTCTCCTATGGCCGGATCGAAGGGCTCACGCGCGCCCAGGCGGACGCGGCCTGGCCCGAGCTCGCCGGACTGGAGAGCGTCTTCGGGCGGGCGCCGGGGGGCGAGAGCTTCGAGGCGCTGGGCGCGCGCGCCGGCGCCTGGCTCGCCGAAGCGGAGGCCGCGCCTTGGAAGCGCTTCGTCGCCGTCAGCCATGCCGGCGTGATCCGCACCTTGCGCGGTCTCTATCTGGGCCTGACGCTCGACCAGATCCGGGCGCTGGACCGGCCGCAGGACGCCTTGTTCCGCCTCCAGGGCGGCCGCATCGAGCGCATCGAGGCGCCGCCGCTTCCGTCAGCGGCCGCGCGGAGCTAGAAGCCGCCGCCATGGCCGGCCACTCGAAGTTCAAGAACATCCAGTTCCGCAAGGATCGGCAGGACCGCATCCGCTCCAAGCTGTTCTCCAAGCTCTCGCGCGACATCACCATCGCCGCCAGGCACGGGGCCCCCGACCCGGGCGCCAATTCGCGCCTGCGCCTCGCCATCGCCAGCGCTAAGGCCGAGTCCATGCCCAAGGACAACATCGAACGGGCGATCAGGAAGGCGCAGGGCTCCGACGCGGACCTGATGGAGGAGATCCGCTACGAGGGCTTCGGCCCGGGCGGCGTCGGCCTGATCGTCGAGGTGCTCACCGACAACCGCAACCGCGCCGCCGGCAACGTCCGCGCCATCTTCGCCAAGGCGGGCGGCAATCTCGGCGAGACCGGCGCGGTCTCCTTCATGTTCGACCGGGCGGGCGAGATCGCCTACGCGCGCGACGCCGGCTCCGACGAGGAGGTGATGGAGGCGGCCATCGAGGCGGGTGCCGAGGACGTGGAGTCGGACGCCGAGGGCCATGCCATCTATACCGCCTTCGCCGATCTCGGCGCCGTGGCCGAGGCGCTGGAAGCCTCGCTGGGCCCGGCCAGGTCCGCCGCCGTCGTCTGGCGCCCGAAGAGCCAGGTTCCGGTCAGGGGCGACGCCGCCGCGGCGCTGCTGAAGCTCATCGACGCCCTCGACGACGACGACGACGTCCAGAACGTCTTTGGCAACTACGCCATCGACGACGCCGAGCTGCAGCGCCTGGCGGGGTGACGCGGATCGTCCGCCTCGGCTGCGGCGGCGCAGGCGCGGGTCGGTTGGTAATCGGCCGTTAACCCCGAGTTCGGCTTTTCCTTTGCGCCGCCGCGCGCGATCTTCCGGAACACATGCCGAACGCGATTCGCATCCTGGGCCTCGATCCCGGCCTCCGCCGCACCGGCTGGGGCGTCGTCGTCCTGGACGGGGCGCGGCTGAGCCACGTCGGCCACGGAGTCGTCGCGCCGCCCCAGAGCGGCGCCCTCGCCGAGCGGCTGATCTGGCTCTATCGCGCCGTCCGCGAGGTCATCGCGGCGCATGCGCCCGACGAGGCCGCCATCGAAGAGACCTTCGCCACGGCCAACGGCGCCTCGACCTTGAAGCTCGGCCACGCCCGCGCCGCGGCCATGATCGCGGCCGCCGAGACCGGACTGGACGTCGCCGAATACGCCGCCAAGGTGGTCAAGAAGGCGGTGGTCGGGACCGGCTCGGCCGAGAAGGGCCAGGTCGCCTTCATGATCGCGCGGCTGCTGCCCGCCGCCGGCCCGACCACGGCCGACGCGGCCGACGCCCTCGCCGTCGCGGTCTGCCACGCCCATGCGCGCTCGGCGCGCCGCCTCGGAGCCGCCGCATGATCGGCCGCCTGCGCGGCATCGTCGCCGAGATCGGCGAGGAGGAGGCGCTGATCGACGTCGGCGGCGTCGGCTATCAGGTCCGCTGCGGCGCGCGCACCCTCGCCCGGTTGCCGCAGCCGGGCGACGAGGCGCTGCTGCACGTGGAAACCCAGTGGGCCGACCAGAGCGGCCTGCGGCTCTACGGCTTTCTCGCCCGCGACGAACGGCGCGCCTTCGTCGCCCTGCAGCAGATCCAGGGCGTCGGACCCAAGGCGGCGCTGGGCGTGCTCGATGTCCTCGCGCCAGGAGAACTCGCGGCGGCGGCGAGGGCCGGCGATCGGGCGGCGGTGGCGCGCGCCGCGGGCGTCGGCCCCAAGCTCGCGTTGCGGATCGTCACCGAGCTGAAGGACAAGCCCATCGCCGGCGAGGCGGCGGCCGGGGTCCATGGCGCGTCCCAATCGGCGCCCGCCTCCCCGGCCGGCGAGGCGGTCGCGGCGCTGATGGGGCTCGGCGTCGTCGAGGCGGCGGCGCGCCGGGTGGTCGATCAGGCGGCGATCCGCCTCGGCGAAGACGCCGCCGAGCCGGCCCTGATCAAGGCGGCGCTGCAGGAGCTGGGCCGGTGAGCCGCGCGCAGGCCCCGGTCGTGGCCCACCCCGCTGCGCCCGGCGACCGGATCGTCTCGGGCGAGGCGGGCGGCTTCGAGGCGGCGGATCGCGCCCTTCGACCCCAGACCCTGGCCGAGTTCGTCGGCCAGGCGAAGGCCAAGGGCAACCTGAAGATCTTCATCGAGGCGGCGCGCGCGCGTGGCGAGGCGCTGGACCACGTCCTGCTCTTCGGCCCGCCGGGGCTCGGCAAGACCACGCTCGCCCAGATCATCGCCCGCGAGCTTGGCGTGGGTTTCCGGGCGACCTCCGGGCCGGTGCTGGTCAAGGCCGGCGATCTCGCCGCCATCCTCACCAATCTCGAGCCGCGCGACGTGCTCTTCATCGACGAGATCCATCGCCTCGCGCCCAACGTCGAGGAAATCCTCTATCCGGCCATGGAGGATCACGCCCTCGATCTCATCATCGGCGAGGGGCCGTCGGCCAGGTCCATCCGCATCGACCTCGCGCCTTTCACCCTCGTCGCCGCCACCACCCGGGCCGGATTGCTGGCGACGCCGCTGCGCGACCGCTTCGGCATCCCGCTGCGGCTCGACTTCTATTCGCCGGCGGAGCTGCAGCAGGTGCTGGAGGCCGCCGCGCGCAAGATGGGATGCGAGCTGCGCCCCGACGGCGCGGCCGAGATCGCCGCGCGCGCGCGCGGCACTCCGCGGGTCGCCGGCCGGCTGCTGCGCCGGGTGCGCGACTTCGCCGCCGCCGACGCCTGCGCGGTGATCGACCGCGCCGCCGCCGCCGCCGCGCTCGCCCGGCTCGAGGTCGACGAGGCGGGGCTCGACGGCCTCGACCGCCGCTATCTGGCCGCCCTCGTCGAGCACTACGGCGGCGGCCCGGCGGGCGTGGAGACCCTCGCCTACGCCATCGCCGAGGCCCGCGACGCGGTCGAGGACGTGATCGAGCCCTTCCTGCTCCAGCAGGGCTTCATCCAGCGCACCCCGCGCGGTCGCCTCGCCTGCGCCAAGGCCTATCTCCACCTCGGCCTGCCCGAGCCGACCGCGCCCGCGCCTCAGCCGGGGCTGTTCGGCGCGGAAGGCTGACGAGCCGTCCGTGGCCGCGTCCGGCGCGGCGCGCGCCATAGTTTCACCACCCGCGGGCGCCATCGGCGGGCGCCTGCCGATCGCGAGCTAGGGAGCCTCATGGACGCATCGCAGTCGATCACGCCCGAGACCTTCTCGATCGTGCATCTGTTCCTGTCGGCCGACTGGGTGGTGAAGCTGGTGCTGACCTTCCTGGCCCTCGCCTCGCTCTGGTCCTGGGCGGTGATCATCGACAAGCTCGTCCGCTTCACGGTGCTGAACAGCCAGGCGGAGCGTTTCGAGGACGAGGTGGGCTCCGGGCGGGCGCTGGAGGACGTGGCCGCCGCGGCGGGCGAGCGGCCGAGCCACGTGCTGCCACGGATGCTCCAGGCGGCCCTGCGCGAATGGCGCGACGCCAGGACCAAGGGCCTGCTCACCGGCGGTCAGGCCGAGAGCCAGACCGCCGCCCTGGTCGGACGCATCGATCGGGTGCTGGGCTCGGTGATCGCGCGCGAAAGCCAGAGGGTCGAGGACGGCCTCGGGAGCCTCGCCATCGTGGCCACGGCCTCGCCCTTCATCGGTCTCTTCGGCACGGTGTGGGGAATCATGCACGCCTTCCAGTCGATCGCCATCCAGAAGAACACCAATCTGTCGGTGGTGGCGCCGGCCATCGCCCAGGCGCTCTTCGCCACCGCCATCGGACTGGTCGCCGCCATCCCGGCCTATATCGCCTACAACAAGTTCTCCACCGACGCCGGCAAGTTCGCCTCGCGCCTGGAAGGTTTCGCCGACGAGCTCGTCACCGCCATCCAGCGGCGACTGGCCGAGCGCTCGAGCTGAGCCGATGGCGCTGTCGATCCACGATCCGTTCCAGGCGCGCCGGCGCGGGCGCCGGGCGCGGCGCAGCGCGCTCTCCGAGATCAACGTCACGCCGCTGGTGGACGTGATGCTGGTGCTGCTGATCATCTTCATGATCTCCGCGCCGCTCTTGACCGTGGGCGTCCCGCTGCAGCTGCCCAAGACCGAGGCCGGCGCGATGCAGGACCAGAGGAAGCCGCTCACCGTATCGGTGAAGGCGGACGGGACCATTTTCCTGGGTCAGACCAGGGTGCCCTTCGCCGAGCTTTCGCCGGCGCTGGGCGACCTGGCGGGCGCAGGGATGAAGCGGCCGATCTACGTGCGCGCCGACGGCCGCGCCGCCTACGCCATCGTCGCCCAGGTGATGGCGGCGCTGTCGTCGTCGGGGTTCACCCGCATCAATCTCATCACCGATACCGGCGGACCGTCTTCGGGCGCCAGGCCGGCGCCTGGGGCGCAGGACCCGCGGCCGTGAGCACGGCGGACCTGCATGGGCGCGACAGCCGCGTGCCGGCGCTGATCGCCGCGGCGGCGCTGCACGCGGGCCTGCTCGCCCTGGTGATCTTCTATCCGGCGCCCGCGGCCATGCTGCCGATCGGCTCGTCGGTGCCGATCAATATCGTTTCCTCGGCCCAGCTCGCCGCCGCGCGGGCGGCGGTGGAGGCGCCTCGGGTCCAGACCGCGGCCGCTCCGGCTCCCATCCCGGCCGCGCCGCCGCAGCCGCCCGCAGCCGAGCCGGCGCCGCCGGCGTTCAGTCCCGCGCCGGCGCGGCGGCAGGCGGCGGCCCCGGCGTCCCGGCCTTCCGTGCAGCCGCAGCCGCAGGCCGCCGACCACTTCAACTTCAACCGGCTCCTGAAGGACATCGGCTCGAGCCGGCGCGCCGGCGGCCCGGCCGCCTCCAGCGCCCAGCGCGGCGCGGCGCGGCTCGAGACCTCGCCGAGCCCTCGCGTCGGCGCCGGCGTGGCGCTGACCCAGGCCGACCAGCAGGCGCTGGCGGGCCTGATCCAGCAGTACTGGCATCCGGCCTGCGGCGTCCCCGGCGCCGAGTCGCTGTTCATCAAGGTCGCCATGAGGCTGGCGCCGGACGGGCACGCGACCAGCGTCGATCTGGGCGGCCTCGACCGGTCCGCCGATCCGGTGAAGGCCGCCGCGGCGATCCGGGCGCGCGCGGCCGCCTACGCCTTCGCGCCGCGCGTGCCGAGCCACCTGTTCGGCGAACTCTTCACCATCACCTTCGATTCCAAGCGCGCCTGCGCGAGCGGGTAGGGAGCCGACATGAACGCCTTTCGAGCCGCCGTCCTCGCCATCGCCGTCTTCTGCGCCGCGGGGCTGATGATCGGCGCCGGGCCGGCGCGCGCCGACATCGCCATCGACGTCGACCAGGCCAACCTGCAGCCGATGCCGCTGGCGATCCCGGACTTCGCCGGCTCGCCGGTCGGCGCGCAGATCGCCCAGGTGATCACCGCCGACCTCGACGGCACCGGCTACTTCCGCGCCCTGGCCCCGGCGACCTATCCGGCCGTCGCGCTCAGCGTCGGCGTGCAGCCGCCCTTCGATCCCTGGCGCTCGGTCGGCGCCCAGGGGCTGCTGGTCGGCCAGGTATCGACCGGGGCGGACGGACGACTGAACGTCGATTTCCGGCTGTGGGACGTCTATGCGGGCCAGCAGCTCCTGGCCACGCGGCTCACCGCGACGCCGGATTCATGGCGCACCATCGCCCACCAGATCGCCGACGCCGTCTATGAGAAGCTTACCGGCGAAAAGGGCTATTTCGACACCCGCGTCGTGTTCGTCGCCGAGAGCGGGAGCCGGACCCGGAAGATCACCCGGCTCGCCATCATGGACCAGGACGGCGCGAACCCCAGCTACCTGACCGACGGCTCGACCATGGTGTTCTCGCCGCGCTTTTCGGCCAAGCGCCAGGAGATCACCTACATGGTGCTGCGGCCGACCGGGTCGTCCATCTATCTGAAGAACCTGGATACCGGCCGCGAGGAGGTGCTGGGGCATTTCCGCGGCATGACCATGGCGCCGCGCTTTTCGCCGGACGACAGCAAGGTCGCCTTCGCCGCCGAGCGCAACGGCATGACCGACATCTACGTGATGAACCTCACCAACCATACGACGAGGCGGCTGACGTCGGATCTGGCCATCGACACCTCGCCCTCGTTCTCGCCGGACGGATCGCAGATCGTCTTCAACTCCGACCGCGACGGCTCGCCGCAGCTCTACGTGATGAATGCGGACGGCTCGGATGCGCACCGGATCTCGTTCGGATCGGGCCGCTACACGGCGCCGGTCTGGAGCCCCACCGGCGGGCTGATCGCGTTCGTCAAGCAGCAGGGCGAAGTCTTCGACATCGGGGTGATGAATCCGGACGGCTCGGGCGAGCGGATCCTGGCGTCGAGCTACTTCGCCGACGAGCCGTGCTGGTCGCCGAACGGGCGGGTGATCATGTTCGAGCGCAAGGTGGTCAGCGGCCCGTCGAGGCTGTGGACCGTCGACGTCTCTGGGCATTTCCTGCGCCAGACGCCCTATCCGATGGCGGGCTCCGACCCGGCGTGGTCGCCGCTGCTGCACTGACGCCATGGCGCCGCACGGCGGCTCAAGAGGCGGCCCGCGTAGCCGCATCGCCGCCGTCGGCCAGCCGCGCCTCGGCGTCGGCGAGCATCGCCGCCAAACGCGGATCGTCGCGGATCGGATCGAGACTGGGATCGCTCCTGGCCAGGTTCGGCAGCCAGGCCGAGCAGGTCGCGAACACCGGGGCGAGCAGCTCCATCGCCGCATCGGCGTCGCGGCCCCTGGCGAGCGCACAGGCGAAATTATAGCGCATCGGCAGGTTCTCGGGATCGATCAGCAAGGCGCGAGCGATCCATGTCTTGGCGCGCTCGGTCTCGCCCAGCGCCATCAGGGCGGTGACCCCGAAGCCCATCGCGGCGCCGTTGCCGGGGTCGCGGGCGATCACCTTCTCCACCCGCTCCAAGGTCATCTGCGCGGCGCGGCGGACGCCATCGGCATCTCCAAGCGCCTCGTAGGCGCCGATCTGCATTCCGGTGGCGGAGAAGTTGCCCTCGGCCAGCTCGGCCACCTTGCTGTAGCGGCCGATGGCCTGCGCGAAGCGCCGGGCGCCGAGGTACATGTTCGCCGCCCTGATGTTCACCTCCATCGACTGCGGGTCGAGGCCAAGGGCGAGCTCGATCTCGGCGAAGGCCTCGTCGTGACGAGCCTGGGCCTGGAGCACCCTGGCTCGCACCGAGTGCGCTTCGGCCAGGTCGGGATCCAGCGCCAGCGCCCGCTCCGCCGCCGTCAGTCCATCTTCGTGCGCCCGCCCGTGCACCAGCGCCAGGGTCGACTGGGCGTGGCCCATGAGCGCCCAGGCCCGGGCATAGCCGGCATCGATCTCCGTGGCGCGGCGGCAAAGGCGGGCGATCGCCTCGTCCCGCCGCGGATCGCCCTGGTTTCCGGTCTCCAGATATTGCCGCGCCATCAGGTAGAGGTCGTAGGCTTCCACGCTGGTCGTGCCGCGCCGCGCGATGGCCGTCTTCTCCTGCGGCAGCAGCTTCAGCTTCAGCGCCGTCACGATGGCTTCGGAGATCTCGTCCTGGAGCGCGAAGATGTCATTGAGGTCGCGGTCGTAGCGCTCGGCCCAGACGTGGCTGTCGCTCGAACCCTCGATCAGCTGGCCGGTGATCCGCACCCGGCCGCCGGCCCGGCGCACGCTGCCTTCGAGCACGTGCGAAACCGACAGGGCGCGGGCGACCTCCGCGACGTTGATGCGCCGGCCCTTGTAGCTGAAGGCGGTGTTGCGCGACGCCACCGAAAGCGCCGAGACCTTGGAGAGGTCGGTGATGATGTCCTCGCTGATGCCGTCGCTGAAATAGTCCTGCTCGGGGTCGCCGCTCATGTTCACGAAGGGCAGGACGCAGATCGACGGCCGGTCCCGCCGCAGCCGGCGCTGGGTCGCGCCGCCCGTGGGCGGGCCGGCGCGCCCGGTCAAGGCGGCGAGGCTGGCGACCACCTTCAGCCAGGCCGGCGCTTCGGCGTCGCCGGTCCAGTCGCTGAGGTCGGCGCACTGGATCTGCTCGAACGGCATCGGAAGCTCGGTCCGGTCCAAGGTGATCTGGATGAGCTTGCGCTCGATGCGCCCGCGCTCTGCCTCGGAGCGCACCCATTCGGACCTGGCGGCCTGCGCCGACCATAGCACCACCACGGCCCTGGCGGCGCGCAGCTGTTCTTCGATCACGTCCCCGAAGGCGCGATGGGCTGGAATCTCATCGTCGCGCCAGACGCCATAGCCCAGCGTCCGCAAAGCCTCGGCGACCTGGAGCGCCCGGGCCTCGGTCTCCCGGGCATAGGAAATGAAAACGTCGGACATGAACCCGCGATGCGCCGATCATCCTGTTGGAAACGGGCCGGCCGCGCAAGCCAGCGGCCGGCGGCTCGATATTCCGGCGCGCCAGGGCGGCCCCGTCGTCGCCGCAATCCCGATGCTAGGGTTCGACGCGAACGGATGCTGCAGCATCCGATTGCTCAATCGGAACACAAACCACTAGATTGGCGCCGCGAACCACAGACGGAAGATGCATCTTCCGGCCGCTGCGGGACGCTAGACCTCGAGAGATGCCGGCCATGAAACCCCTCCGCCCCCTGGTTCTGGCTCTGGCGCTCCTCGCCGCGGCTCCGGTGCTTGCCCAGACGCCGCTGGGCGGTCTCGACGAGCACTCCGCCAGACGGCTGGACCGGATGGAAAAGGCGCTGAAGGAGATCCGGGCGATCGTCTTCCAGGGCCGCGAGACCGGCCAGCCGGTGGTGGTCGAGCCGGCCGACACCGACGCCCAGCTCGGGGCCATCAACGATAAGCTGAACGACCTCCAGAAAGCCCTGACCCGCATCAACGACCAGCTCGACGTCACCGGCCACGCCCTGGACCAGGCCCAGCACGAGGCCGATTCTCTGCGCGAAGAGAACGGGGCGCTCAAGGACCGCCTGACCCGGCTCGAGCAGAAGGTCGATGCGCTCGGCGCCGCCGCCGCGCCGGCCGCCAACGCCGCCCCTGACGGGATCCCGCAATCATCCGGCGACGCGGCGGCGCCGGACGAGGCCCCGAACGCGGCGGCGGCCGCGCCGGACCCGGCGAGCACGTTCGATGCGGCGCGCCGGGCTTTCGACGCCCGCGACTTCGCCGGTGCGGCGAACGGGTTCAGGGACTACGTCGAGCGCTTCGGCGATACCCCCCGTGCGCCGCTGGCGCGCTACTTCCTCGGGCGCGCCCTGATGGAGCGACAGGATTATGCCGGCGCGGCCGCCGCCGAGGTCGCCGCGATCCGCCTGTGGCCGCAGACGAGCTGGGCGCCCGACGCCGTGCTCGAGCTGTCGCGCTCGCTGATCGCGCTGGGAAAACCCGGCGACGCCTGCCAGACCCTGGCGGAGCTGCAGCGCCGCTATCCGCGTGCGGCGCCGGCGGTGCGCGCGCATGCCGCCGCCGCCCGGCGCGAGGCGCGGTGCGACTGAACGCCTCGCGATCGAGCGTGGCCGCGGCGCCGCCCCTGGGCGACGAGGCGTTTGGCCGCCTGAACGCGGTCGACGCGCGCCCCGTGGCGGTCGCGGTCTCGGGCGGCGGCGACTCCCTGGCGCTGCTGCTGATGGCGGCCGACTGGAGCGCCCGCGCCGGTCGCCCTCTCATCGTGCTCACCCTGGATCACCGGCTCGCGCCGGCCGGCGCGCGCTGGGCCGGCTTCGTCGGCGAACGCGCCCGCCGGCTCGGTCTGCCGCACCGCACCCTGGTCTGGGACCGGGCCAGGCCGGCGACCGGGCTCCCGGCGGCGGCGCGGGCGGCGCGCCATGGGCTGCTGGCCGAGGCGGCCCGCGCCGCCGGCGCGCGCGTGATCCTGATGGGCCACACCGCGGACGACCTCGCCGAGGTCCAGGTCATGCGCCTCTGGGGCGCGAGCCTGCCCTCGCCGCGCGAGTGGTCGCCGTCGCCGATCTGGCCGCAGGGGCGCGGCGTCTTCCTGCTGCGGCCGCTGCTGGCGATCAGGCGCGCCGCCTTGCGCGATTGGCTCTCCAGCCTGGGCGAACGCTGGATCGAGGACCCGGCCAACGAGGATGCAGCCTATGCCCGGGCGCGGGCGCGGCGGCGGCTGGCCGGGGGTGGGGAGGCGGCGGCCGCCGCCGCGCCCGCGCCGCCGGCGTTCCTGGCCGATCTGCGAGAAGGCCCCGGCGGCGAACTGGTCGCGCCCAGGGCGGCGTTCAGCCACGCGGACGACGCCGCGGCGCGCCGCTGGCTCGCCGCCCTCGTCCTCAGCGCTTCGGGAACCGCCCGCCCGCCGCGCGGGCCGGCGCTGCAGCGGCTGCTGGAGCGGATGCGGGCGCCTGGCGGCTTCGTCTCGAGTCTCGCGGGCGCTCGGATCGAGGCGGGCGCCGGCGAGGCGCTGTTCTGCCGCGAGCCGGGGGAATTGCGGCGATGCGGACCTTCCGCAGCGCCGCTGGCGCAGGGCGAGAGCGTGTTCGACGGCCGCTTTTCCATCGTCGCCAGCGCCCCGGGAAGCCTGATCGCCCCCTTGGCCGGCCAGAGCCGGCGTCTGGCGGCGGCGGCGCGCGCGCGGCTGCGGGCGGTTGCGGCGCCGGCGCGGCCGGGCCTTCCTGCGATCACCACGGCCGACGGCCGCACCCGCTGCCCGGTCGTGGAGCCCGGCCCGACCGGGATCTCGGCGGCGCCGCTCGCCGGACAGCGACTTCTTGCCGCCCTGGGCGCAATCGCCGACGAGGCGGCGATCGGGCGCGTAGCGAAACGCGCGGCGGGCGCCTAAATTGAGAGACTTGAGTTCAAGAAGGCCGACGGCATGAACCTGCGCAACCTGGCGATCTGGGGCATCATCATCGTGTTCGTCGCGGTGATCTACAGCGTCATGCAAGGCCAGACGCACACCGGCGCGCCGCCGGCTGAGATTCCCTATTCGAGCCTGCTCACCAGGGTCGACCAGGGCGACATCACCAAGGTGGTGATCCATGGCGCCAACATCGACGCCTGGGACAAGGAGAACCACCCCTACCATATCGTCGGACCGGGCGACAGCGACCCGCAGCTGGAGAAGGCGCTGGAGGCCAAGGGGCCGGCGGTGACCTGGAGCTACCAGGCCGCCAACCAGAGCGTGCTCTTCACCATACTGGTGCAGACCCTGTTGCCGTTCCTGCTCTTGGCCGGCGTCTACATCTTCTTCATGCGCCAGATGCAGGGCGGCGCGCGCGGGGCCATGGGCTTTGGCAAATCCAAGGCGCGCCTGCTCACCGAGAACAAGAACCGCGTCACCTTCGAGGACGTCGCCGGCGTCGACGAGGCCAAGGAGGATCTGACCGAGATCGTCGACTTCCTCAAGGATCCGGCCAAGTTCCAGCGCCTGGGCGGCAAGATCCCGAAAGGCGCCCTGATGGTGGGGCCGCCCGGCACCGGCAAGACCCTGCTCGGCCGCGCCGTCGCCGGCGAGGCCGGCGTGCCGTTCTTCTACATTTCCGGATCGGACTTCGTGGAGATGTTCGTGGGCGTCGGCGCCAGCCGCGTGCGCGACATGTTCGAGCAGGCCAAGAAGAACGCGCCCTGCATCATCTTCATCGACGAGATCGATGCGGTGGGTCGCCACCGCGGCGCCGGCCTCGGCGGCGGCAACGACGAGCGCGAACAGACCCTCAACCAGCTGCTCGTCGAGATGGACGGCTTCGATCCCAACGAGGGCATCATCGTCATCGCCTCCACCAACCGGCCCGACGTGCTCGATCCGGCGCTGCTGCGGCCGGGCCGCTTCGACCGTCAGGTGGTGGTGCCCAACCCCGACATCGTCGGCCGCGAGCGGATCCTGCGCGTGCACATGCGCAACGTGCCCCTCGCCGCCGACGTCGACGTCAAGGTGATCGCCCGCGGCACGCCCGGCTTCTCCGGCGCGGATCTCGCCAACCTCGTCAACGAGGCCGCCCTGATGGCGGCGCGCAAGAACCGCCGCATGGTCACCCATCCCGACTTCGAGGAGGCCAAGGACAAGGTGATGATGGGCGCCGAGCGCAAGTCCATGATGATGACCGAGGACGAGAAGCGCATGACCGCCTACCACGAAGCCGGCCACGCGCTGGTGATGCTGACCGTGCCGTCCTCAGACCCGGTGCACAAGGCGACCATCATCCCGCGCGGCCGGGCGCTCGGCATGGTCATGCAGCTGCCGGAACGCGACAAGCTTTCCATGACCTACGAGCAGATGACCTCGAAGCTCGCCAGCTGCTACGGCGGCCGCGTCGCCGAGGAGCTGATCTTCGGCAAGGAAAAGGTTACGTCGGGCGCGAGCAACGACATCAGCCAGGCGACCAAGCTCGCCCGCGCCATGGTGACCAAGTGGGGCTACTCCGAGACCCTCGGGGTCGTCGAGTACGGCGAGAACCAGGAGGAGGTGTTCCTCGGCCACTCGGTGGCGCGCAACCAGAACGTCTCCGAAGACACCGCCAAGCTCATCGACGCGGAGGTGAAGCGGCTCACCCAGGCGGGCCTCGAGGAAGCCCGGCGCATCCTGCACGAGAAGCTCGAGGATCTGCACACCCTGGCCAGGGCGCTGCTGGAATACGAGACCCTCTCGGGCGACGAGATCATCGGCGTGCTCAAGGGGATCGCGCCCAGGCGCGACGAGCCTGAGATGAAGGCGCCGCCCGGCCCGCGCGCGTCGGTGCCGCTCGCTCCGCGGCCCGCGCCGGCCGCCATTCCGCCGGGCGCGACCCCCGAGCCGGCCTGACGCCGGGCGCTTGCGCCGGGGCGGCGGCTCGCGGATGAAGATCGCCGTCTACGCCATCGCCCTCGACGAGGCGGCGCACGCCGAGCCGTTCATGGCCTCGTGCCGGGACGCGGACCTCGTCCTCGTCGCCGACACCGGCTCCCGCGACGCCACGGCCCGGCGCCTCGCCGAGCGCGGCGCCGAGGTCCGCCGCATCCGCATCGATCCCTGGCGCTTCGACGCCGCGCGCAACGCCGCGCTCGAGCTCCTTCCCGGCGACGTCGATGTCTGCATCTCGCTCGATCTGGATCAGACGCTGGCGCCGGGCTGGCGGGCGCTGGTGGAGGCCGGGTGGCGCGAAGGGATCAATCGGCTCTACTACGTCCTCGTCCACCATCAGGCCGGGGCCGGCGGCGAGCTTGCCTTCGTCGACAGCCGCATCCATTCGCGGCGCGGCTACGTCTGGCGCTATCCCTGCCACGAGTGCCTGGTCCCGCGAGGCGCCCAGGAGCATGCTCGCCTCGAGCCGCGGCTGAAGGTGCTGCATGCGCCTGATCCGGCCAAGCCGCGGTCCGGCTATTTGCCGCTGCTGGAACTGGGCGCGCGCGAGGCCCCGGACGACGCGCGGGCGGCCCACTACCTCGGGCGCGAATACTTCGAACTCGGCCGTCACGCCGCCGCGGCGCGCGAGTTCGAGCGCGCGCTCGCGCTGCCTTGCGCTCCCGCCGCCGCGATCGAGCGCAACGCCTCGCTGCGCTGGCTTGCCCATTGCCGCGAGAACCTCGGCGACGCGGCCGGCGCCCTGGCCGGGTTCCGCCGCGCCGTGGACGAGGCGCCGCAGCTGCGCGGCGCCTGGGTCGAACTCGCCTGGGCCTGTTTTCGCCGCCAGGCCTGGCCCCAGTGCCTGGACGCCGCCGAGCGCGCCATCGCCTTCGCGCCCGGCCCGCGCCTCTACGGCGACGACACCTCGCCGGGAGTGGTGGCCGAGGATCTCGCCGCGCTCGCAGCCTGGTCGCTCGGCCGGCCGCGCCAGGCGCTCGGATACGCCCGCGCCGCGCTCGCCAAGGCGCCGTCCAGCCCGCGCATCCGCGCCAATCTGGAGCGCATCGAGGCGGCGCTGGCCAGCGGCGCCAGCGCCTTCGGCGTCTCCATGCAGCCGCTGAACCAGAAACTCTGAGCCCCCCTCTCCCGCTCATCCCGGCGAAAGCCGGGACCTAGCGGATCACAGGCCACCGAAACGAGCGGTTTGAGTTCGATCGACCTTCGGACTGTCGCGAGTACGCGACCGTTCTATTCTAGAAGACTAGGTCTCGCACTGCGCGGCAGATCAACGCCAAGAAGCGAGACGCCGCCACGCCAAGCTTGCCACAGCACGGTGTCGTGCGGAGCAATCAGTATGCCCGCCTCGTCTTCGATGTCTTCTTCGGTGAAGCCGCGACCATCAGCACGCTCTTCAAGGTACCGTCGCGGGGCAACCATCTCCGCAGCGAAGGCCCGGCTAGCCTGTTGACGTCGAGTGAATGCGAATGTGCCAGCTCGAACGTCGCCCGGGTCGGAACACCAAGCGATATAGGCGGCGGCGCAGGCCCTGAATCGGCGTTGGCGGGCGGACCGCGCAACGGTGCCGAAGTGCGCGACCCCATTGGTGCGATGCACCAATCCGATGAGAGAAGCTGGACCCATCTCCGAAAGCACGGCAGTTTTCGACACACCGTCTCCCACAAACGCAGCCACCGCCTCTGCCGGTCGCCGGATGTCCAGGCCGAGCTTCTGGCGAAGCGCGACCGCCGCCTGGTATCCGAGCTCCCCCGCAGAAATTCGCAGATCATCCTTCGGCGCGGTGCCGAATGCGTCGACATCGAGCATTGGAAAGCGATCAAGAGCGGCCTGAGCACCGCGCGTCCACTGGCTGGCGTCTTGCAGGTTCGAGATGTCAGTGGCGTCACTCAAATCGCTGAACAGCTCCTCCGACAGATCGGCGGCGAACATGCCGATATCCGGCGCGTCGGGATCATAAGGGTCGAGACCCAGCCGGCCCGCCGACATGCAATAGGCAGACTGTCCGGGGCTCTCTAGGCTCTCGCGGACGCGCGACCAATCACTCGCGAGGTCGGCATGGGCGCGCGATCCGCTCGTCAGGCGAGCCAGGGTGCTTTCAACCAAGTCCATAAGCACCGGTTCAAGACTGTCCCTTGCAATCTGTAGCGGTTCGACTGGAGCCGAGGTCAAGAACTTGAGGGGCGCGTATTCGTTCTCGAACAAATCCCAGTCCACTAATATCGCCTCGTCGCCGGCCGAACAAAGTGCGACAGCGGGAAAGACATAGCCGTGCATCGGGAGGTCGAGGCGATGGCGCGCAGGAAAGCGTTCATTCGGACCGGAGCGAAGCGGCTCGTAGAGAAGCGGCCACCATTGGCGCGCAAGGAAGCTGGCCAAAGGCAGCAACGGTACGTTCACGGCTTCGGTTTCGCCCCCGCCGCGCTTGCTAAAGGCGCGGGTCAAGACCGCTCGGCCCACTTGGATCTTGAGCCGTGTGAAAGTCGCCTCTTCGTCGGCATCTCCCAGAGCGCCGTCGAGCCAGCCGTCCCGCAAGAATTGAAGCTCGCTCATGGCATCTCAAAGGGGAGGTTGAATTCCACTTGGTAGCTTGTCAGAGGGTAAGCCTTGTATCCGTTGGGCGCAGCACAGAGCTTCGCCTCATAGACAATGCTCGGATCATCAGGGTCTCTTGCCCACAGTTTCGAAGGTTTCTGATCTGGTCCGTCTGAAACGAACGTTCCGCTGATGATCGCCTGCTGGACCAACCTAGTGGCGTCCGCCTGGCGGCGGACCCATTTGCGCGGGCAGAGCATACAGGTGGGATTCTTTAGGCTCCGCTCTTCTGCGACCTCAACCGTCGTATGGCCCTCTCGCGGAGTCGCGCGAAGGCCGTATTTTGGGACATCTGTGTGATGCGGACTGCCAACATATTCTGCGCCGATAGCGAGAGCTTCACGCTGCTCAGGCGTAAGGGCGCGGAATGCCGGGGCGGCCTTGGGCGGTCTGGGCCGCGGTCTCTCGAACGATGCAGGCACACGCAAGCCTAACACGGCATCGTCAAAGAGAGCTATCGAACAGGCCGACGTCGACGCCCGCGAGCCGATCGAGCGGACGACTAACTGGGTCCAATCGGGTGATTGCTATCCTCCAGAGCGTGGGTTTGTTGGCGTGAGTCTGCCAGCACCTCCCTAGGGAATGTCGGAAAGAAGCCTTTCTTCCAGCGCGCGCCGGTGAAGCGCAGATGGCACCTGCCGCCCGTTCTCCCACAGCCCCCAGGTCCATCGCCGCACGCCGAGCAGAGCCGCGGATTTCTCAATCGATAGACCGAGCCGCTCGCGTCGGCGACGAAGGCGAGCGCCGAAATCGTCACTTCCAGAAGGCCGGGACTCAGGCTTGATCGTCCTTAGATGCGCC
>DATKRO010000013.1:0-2760 GCA_035532115.1 Caulobacteraceae bacterium
ACGCCTGGCGCGGGGGCGGGGGGCCGAGGCCGGCGCCGCCGGCCGATCCGCTTCGCGCCATCGCCGTGCCGACCACGCTGTCGGCGGCCGAGTTCACCCCCTTCGCCGGCGTCACCGACACCGTTCGCCACGCCAAGGAAGGCTATGGCCATCCGCTCTTCGTCCCGCGCGCCGTGATCCTCGATCCAGCCATGACGCTGGAGACGCCTGCGAGGCTCTGGTTCTCCACCGGCATCAAGGCCGTGGATCACTGCGTCGAGCAGCTCTGCAGCCTGGAGCGCGCGCCCTGGGCCGACGCGCTGGCGGCCGACGGGCTGGCGCGGCTGGCCGCGGCCCTGCGCGCCACCCACGCCGAACCCGGCGACCTCGACGCGCGACTGGACTGCCAGATCGGCATGTGGCTGGCGATCAGCGGCGCCTCGGCCGGCCGCGGCCTCGGCGCCAGCCACGCCATCGGCCATACCCTGGGCGGCCGCCTGGGCGTGCCGCACGGGCTCACCTCCTGCGTCGCCCTGCCGGCGGTGCTGGCCTGGAACGAGCCCGCCGACGCCGGGCGGCAGAGCCTGGTGGCCCGGCTGATCGGGGGCGCGCCCGGCGCCTCCGCGGCCGAGGCCGTCCGGACGCTTTGCCGCGACCTCGGCCTGCCGACCCGGCTCGCCGAGGTGGGCGTCGGTCCCGACCAGTTCGCCGCCATCGCCGAGGCGACCATGCACGACGCCGGGGTGCGCCTCAATCCGCGCCCGATCCGCGGCCCCGCGGACATCGTGGAGATCCTGAAGCTGGCGGCGTGAACGGAGTTCGTGCTTTTCGTGGCGCTGGCCGCGGGACTCGACAAATCGCCCGCGGCGTCCAATCTCTTGGGCGAGGGATACCTTATGAGGAGGGTGTCGTGCGCACGGGCTTTGAAAAATCGCGTCTGGGAGCGGTCGCGGCGGTGGGCGCCGCCGCACTGTTGGCGGCGCCGGCGCCCGGTCACGCGGCGGCGATGTCCGGACACTGCTTTGCGGCCAACCAGTGGCAGGGTTGGTCCGCGCCCAATCCCAGCGAGATCCTGATCCGGGTCAATCTGCACGACATCTATCGCCTGGAACTGACGGCCCCGACGCCGGAGCTGCAGTTTCCGGACGTGCATCTGGACACGGTGTTCGAGGGCAGCGACTGGGTCTGCACCCCGCTCGATCTGCAGATGTGGGTCTCCGACCAGCAGGGGTTCCGCGAGCCGCTGATCGTCAAGTCGATCACCGAACTCTCGCGCAGCGAGGCCGCCGCCATCCCGCCGAAGTACCGGCCCTGAGTCTCGAAAGCCTCAGCGGTGCGGATGGATGCGGGTGATCTTGGTGCCCTGCAAGGTGAGGTCGGCCATCAGCCCCTTCTGATTATAGGGGAAGGCGACGACGTCCTGGCTCAAGGTGGTGGTGTTGGCCTCGGCGCCCGCGCCCTGGTTGATCACCACGATGCTGGGTCCCGTGCCGGCCGAGAAGCCGCCGCTCTGGCGCAGGTAGTGCAGCGCCGAGGGGGTCATGAAGAAGAGGGCGTAGCTGAAGTCCTGGCCGCCGATCTGTAGGCCCCACGAACCGCCGGTGAGGTTGTAGTATCCGGAGGGCGCGCCATGGATGAAGAGGACGCCGTTGCCGGTCTCGCCGCCGAACACGAAGCCGGCCTTGAGGACCGAGGGAAACACCAGCACCGCCAGCGCACGCCTGGCATAGAAGCGCGAGCGCGGCTCCACGGCTTCGAGCTTGTGCAGGGACCTCATGCCATCGGCGGCGAGCTGCCTTCCGGAGTCGGCGTGCGCCGGCAGCGCCGCCAGCGGCCCGGCCGCGCTGGCCAGCGCCAGGGCTGCAGCGGCAATGGTTCGACGGGTAAAATTCATCGCACTAAGGCTCCCATGCTGGAGATCGAGGCCGCGCGTCTGCCGCGCCAGAAGCTGTAACTCGGCGGGAGCTGGGCTGTTCCCGAACTTCGCGACGCCCGCGCCCGAGCCGATCAACGCCTCGCCTTGCGCGCCGCCTGCAAGACGCTGTCGCAGAGCACGGCGAGCGCGCCGACTACGAGGATCGCCGCCGGGACCGCGGCCGGCGCCGAGAGCACGCGCGCCGCGACGGCCGCGGCGGCCACGACCGCCAGCAGCAGCAGCGTCAGCCGCCGGTCGCCGGCGAACATGCTCCAAAGCTCGGCCAGGACTTCGCCGACGACGCTCATGGGTTCGCCATCGCCAGCCTGGGCCGCACCAGCCGCACCAGCGCCAGCGCCGCGACGAGGAACACCGCCGCCAGGGCGATGAGGGCGATGTCGCCGCCGGGCCAGGCGATGCCCAGACCTTCGGCGGTCCAGAAGACGCCGAACGAGGACAGCATCACCCCGACGGCGAACTTCAGGGTGTTCTCGGGCACCTTGGCCAGCGGCCGTCGGATCACCAGGCCAAAGGCCATCACCACCACAAAGGCGGCGAGCGCGCCCAGCGCCGCGGGCGCGAGCAGGCCGCGCCCGGCCCCGACGGCCAGCACGATGAACACCACCTCCAGCCCCTCGAGCAGCACGGCCTTGAAGGCGGCGAGGCCGGCCAGCCAGTCGGCGCCGCGCGCCGATGTCACCCCGGCGCCGATACGCGCTTTCTCGCGCTCGAAGATCGCCGCCTCGTCGTGCAGCGCCATCAGCCCGGCCCCGCGCAGCACCGCCTTGCGCAGCCAGCCGATGCCGAACAGCAGCAGCAGCACGCCGATGGCCAGAGCCAGGGCGTGGAGCGGCACGAGGTCGAGC
>DATKRO010000014.1:0-32767 GCA_035532115.1 Caulobacteraceae bacterium
GGCGCCGTTCTGCACGATGCCGTAGCCGGAGAACAGCGGCGTATAGGTCTTGGTGGCGCTGATGGTGACGAACTTGCCGGCGTAGCCGGTGTTAGTTCCCGGGCAGGCGGCGCCGCAGACGTTCGAAGCGCCCCAGCTGAACGCCCCCGCCGTCCCCGTGGGACAATAGCAGAGGTCGGCATTGGACGCCGTGCCGCCGCTCGTCGGCGCGCCGCTGGCGACATTGGTCGAGGGACCGTCGTTGACCACCACCCCGTCGTCGGCCCAGCCGGAGCCCTGGCTGGTCTCGACGAGGGTGGCGATGTCGCTGGCCAGGCTCGCGCCGCCGGTGGAGCTGACGTTGGCGGCGTTGAGCTGGGCGTAGTTGGCGCCCGCCGAAACCGCCGCGTCGAGCTTGAATTTGGTGAACAGCACGCCGCCCAGGTCGATGACGCCGGCAAGCAGCAGACAGAACACCGGCGCCAAGAGGGCGAACTCGACCAGCGCCATGCCGCGTTCGTCGCCTGCCAGACCGCGGCGGATCCGGAGTCGTCGCCGAGACTTCATTGCACGAGCACCACGGTGGAGGTGGCCGCCGCGCCGATGCCCGAACACGAGCTTGCCAGCGCTGCGCCGCCGGTGAGCGTGACCTGAGAGCCTATGAGCATCAGGCATTGGCTGGAGCCGAAGCTGCCGAGGCTGGAGCCGCCGCTCATGGAGATGGCCTCGGTGGGAAAGTAGAAGGCGCCTGAGAAATCCGCCCCAGAGGCGCCTTCGGCCAGGGTCGCGCCGTCGTCGCCCGACTGCGGTCCGATCACGGCGAGGTTGGCCGTGGCCCCGGTGGTGGGCGCCAGCAGCGTCACGTTCGAATAGCCGGCGCCCATGCAGAAAGCCTCGCCCGCGCAGGTTCCCGACGAGAGGGTGGTGGCCGCCCCGATCACCAGGGTCACGTTGGTCCCGGTCAGGCCGACGGAGGCTCCGTTGCAGCTCACGTCGCCGCCGCCGTTGGGGCCGAGGGCGAAATAGTCCGAGATGGTGTAGACGCCTGCCCCCATGACCGTGCCGCCGGCGCTGGAGAAGAAGCCGTTGATGTCGTGCTGAGCCGCCGCGCTCAGGGTGAGGCAGCTGCCGCCGCCGCTGGAGACGTCGAGGTTGCCCGCCATCTGGAAGAGGTCGCCTGATCCCGTGGCGTCGCCGAAGCTGGTGTCCGCGCCGCCGCCGCCGACGTAGGAATTGCCGTCGCTGGCCTTGCCGATGTCGAAGCTGTTGGTCGAACCGGCGCCGAGCGTCAGGGTCTCGCCGCCGGAATTGTAGATGCCGCCCTGGGTGACGAAGCTGCTGGGGCCGCCGAAGCTGAGCCGCGTGCCGGTGTTGCAGATGCTGTATCCCTTGGAGCCGTTGCAGCTGAACGAGCCAGCGCCGATGTGGAACGCGCCCGCGCCGAAGCTGGTGGTGGTGCCGCCGCCGGTGAGAATGCCGCCGGAGATATTGTAGGTTCCCGGGCCCCAGGTCATCGACGTCCCCGTCATTTGGATCGAGCCATTGATGTTGAACACCGGCGCCGAACCCGTCGCGCTGATCCTGACCGTGATGCCGCCCCCGGTGGTGATGGCGCCGAAATCGAACGGTCCGTCGCCCGTGCAGGTCACGGTGTGCGTGCCGCTGGCATAGGTTTCGGAACAGCCGCCCGGCAGGCTGACGGCGCCATAGCCGAAGTCGACGCTGGTCCCGCCGCCGAGCGAAGGTCCCGAGGGGGAGCCGAGCCCCGCGACGCTCGAGAGCCGCGCCGTGGCGGTCGCCACCACAGAACTGCCCGCGAGCGGATCGGCGGTGGCCGCGTGCCGGATCGCCAGAGAACCCCCCGACGGCGGCTGGATGCCGCTGCAGGGCTCGCTCGGTGCGCCGGCGGAGTCATAGTCTACGGCGATGCTGGTGATGCTGGTGCCGCAGGGCACGGTGACCGAATAGTCGGAGGCGACGGCGCAGGCGTCGGCGCTGACCGAGGTGCCGCCGCTCAGGGTGACGCCGGTCCCCGATGAGCTGAGCGCGATGATGCAGCCCGGCGCTCCGCCCTTCAGCTCGGCGTAGGAGGTGGCGGCGACGTTGAGCTCGCTGGCGGAGTTGCCCAGGATGCGCGAGAGCATCAGCGGAACCTGGGTGGCCACCGCGACCTTCACCGCCTGGTTGCCGTCGCCGGACGGCGAGGTCACCAGGCTGGCGGAGACATCCGCGGCGGTCAGGCCGTTCATGCCGGCGACGGCGGCGGCCACCGAAGTGAGCGAGGCGCTGGAATTGGCGTTGTAGGCGGTGGCGGCGGCGAAGGCGGCCGCGTCGGCGACGCGCTGGTCCTCGACCTTGTGCATCAGCCCGTTGCCGTACTCGGCCACCAGCCCGGTCATGGCGATCAGAAGCGGCAGGGTGACTGCGCTGATGATGCTGACGCTGCCCTCGCGACGGCGCATCAGCACGCCCAGGATGCGATTGAACATCGTTCAGACCTCGGATCGCCCGTTGGCGGGCCGCCCCGCGGGCAAATTGGCGCCTCAAGACTAAGCTTCGGTTGCCGATCAAGGTTAGAAAGACGTTCACCTTGTTGCGAAGCCCTCCAGGCAGCGACCCTCGATCATGTGCGCGCCGTCGCGAATAAACTGGAGTATTTCTCTGCTATCCTCTCAACCTGCGCCAGGAACCCATCATCGATAACGGTGTTTTTCTTCGGGAGCGGCCGATGGACGGTAGCCTGGTTCCGCAGGGAGCTGGCATCTCCGGGTTCGTCGCCGTCGATTCTACTTTCGAAGGAGCCAAGTCATGTCCGGCCGATATCTGCTGAAGTCCAGCGTCGCCTTTGCCGGCGCCGCGGCGGCGCTCGCCTTTTCGCTTTCGACCACGCCCGTGCGGGCGCAGGGCGCCTACGACGGGGGCGGCTACGGCTACGGCGGCGCCTATCAGATGGGCGAGGTCGTGGTCCGGCCGACGCCGCAGCGCGCCTGGGGAACGGGCGCGCGCATCGACGTGGTGCGCGCCGCGCGGGTGGTCCGCGTCGCCGATCTGGACCTGAACTCGCGCTGGGGCCAGCGCGTCGCCCGCGACCGCATCGAGCGCGCGGCCTACGACGCCTGCAGCTATCTCGACGAGCGTTTCGTCACCCTGAACTCGGAGGGACCCGGCTGCTACGAGCGGGCGGTGGACGACGGCATGAGCCAGATCGCCGAGATCGCCGGCCAGCCGCTCTACGGCCAGGGCTGAACGCACCGTCTTGCGGCGACGTCCCGCCTGCGGGCGGGCGTCGCCCCGAGGGGCTCGTGACGCCGGCGTTGACCGCGAGCCGCGGTCGGGCTTTCAATGGCGGCCATGACTGAGCTCCTCATCGGCACGCGCAAGGGCGCCTGGACGCTTTCGGGCGATGCGGCGCGGCGCGACTGGCGCCTGGAGGGCCCGGCCTTCCTCGGCCAGATCGTCAACCACTACGTCGCCGATCCGCGCGATACGCGAATTCGGATGATGGCGGCCAAGACCGGGCACCTCGGCCCCACCATCTTCCGTTCCGCCGATGCTGGCGCGACCTGGAAGGAGGCGACGGTCCCGCCGGCGTTCCCGAAATCGGCCGATGCCGCGACGGCGCGCGCGGTCGGCCACACCTTCTGGGTCCAGCCGGGGCATGCGAGCGAGCCCGGCGTCTGGTGGGCGGGGACCTCGCCGCCCGGTCTCTTCGTCAGCGAAGACGACGGGGCGACCTGGACCAGCGTCGATGGCTTCAACGACGATCCGATGTACCCCCAGTGGGTCCCGACGGACGCCGGCACGCCGGACGGCCCCCTGCTCAACCAGGTCGTCATCGATCCGCGCGACGCCGCGCACATGTATATCGCCACCTCCACGGCGGGAGTGTTCGAGAGCTTCGACCGAGCGAGTTCGTGGGCGCCGCTGAACCGCGGCGTCGAGGCGAATTTCCTGCCCGATCCCTATCCGGAGTTCGGCCAGGACGCCCATTTCATCGCGCTCGCGCCGACGCGGCCGGACCGGATCTGGCAGCAGAACCATTGCGGCGTCTATCGCCTCGACCGGCCCGAGGTGAACTGGACGCGCATCGGCGAGGCCATGCCCAAGGAGATCGGCGACATCGGCTTCACCATCGTGCCGCACCCGCGCGACGCCGACACCGCCTGGGTGTTCCCGATGGACGGCACCGACGTCTGGCCGCGGGTCAGCCCGGGCGGGCGGCCGGCGGTCTATCGCACCGGCGACGCCGGGCGGATCTGGACGCGGCAGGATCGCGGCTTCCCGAGAGAGCAGGGCTGGTTCACCGTCAAGCGCCAGGCCTTCTGCGCCGACGCGGCCGAGCCGCTCGGGCTCTATCTGGGCGCCACCAACGGCGAGGTCTGGATGAGCGGCGACGAGGGCGAGAGCTGGCGCCGGCTGGGCGCCCATCTGCCCGAGATCTATTCGCTCAGCATCGCGCCCGGCCCGTGATCCGCGTCCTCGTCCCCTCGCAACTGCATTCCTACACCGGCGGCGTCTCGCGCCTGGAGGCGCCGGTTGGAGCGATCTGCGATGTGCTAGACGACCTCGACCGGCGCTTCCCCGGCCTGAAGTTCCGCATCGTCGACGAGCAGGATCGCATACGCCCGCACATGCGCCTCTTCGTCGGCCGCGACGCCGCGCGCGATGTCCACGCCGGGTTGCGTGACGGCGACGAGCTGATGATCTTCGGGGCGCTGAGCGGCGGCTGAGGCGTGCGTTTGACAGGCCGTTAAGCGCGGCCGCGCTAAAGCCATTCGCCATGAGAGCTTCCGTCAGCGCCATCCCGCCAGAGCACCTCGCGGCGATGAGCCACGAGTTCCGCACGCCGCTGAACGGGGTCATCGGCATGGCGCGGCTTCTGGAAGGCACGCGGCTCACCGCCGAGCAGCGCGCCTATGTCGCCGCCCTGACCGAGAGCGGCGAGCACCTGCTGGGCCTCGTCAACGACGTGCTCGACTACGCCAAGCTCGGCGCGGCGCGCCTGCCGCTGTCGCTGTCGGCGGTCGCGCCCGAAGAGCTGCTGCGCCAGGTCTGCGAACTGCTGAGTCCCCGCGCGCACGAAAAGGGCGTCGAGATCGGCTGGGCCGCGGCGCCTGGGATCGGGCCGGTGCTGGCCGACGAGGGGCGGGTGCGGCAGATCCTGCTGAACCTCGCCGGCAATGCAGTCAAGTTCGTGGACAGCGGCGGGGTGCTGATGCGGGCCGAGCCGGCGCCGTCGGGGGGGCTGCGCTTCATCGTCTCGGACACCGGCCCCGGCGTGCCGGAGGAACTGGCGCAGTCGATCTTCGAGGCCTTCGCCCAGGGCGATCCCACCCAGAGCGGCGCCGGTCTCGGCCTCGCCATCGCCCGGCGGCTCGCCGAGGCCATGGACGGCGAACTGGGCCTGGCCCGGCGCGCCGGCGGCGATGCCCTGGGCCAGCGCGGCGCGGACTTCTGGTTCGAGGCGATCTTCGCCGCTGCGCCAGCGACGTCCATGGCCTGCGCCGACCTCGCCGGGCGCAGCGTCGCCATCGCATCGCCGAGCGCCATCGTGCGCGAAGCGGCCGCGCGCCAGATCGAGGCGAGCGGCGGACGCGCCGTCCGCGCCGCGACGCTGAGAGAGGCGCTGGCCGGCGCCGACGAGGGCGCGGTGGTGCTCGTCGACCAGCTCCTTGCCGGGCCTCGCCGCGCGCTCGCCGCGCCGCCGGGCAGGGCCGCCGTCGTGCTGCTGCGACCGGACGAGCGCGACCGGATCGCCGCCTGCCGCACCGCCGGCTTTGCGGGCTATCTGATCAAGCCGCTGCGCCGCGCCTCGCTGGTGCAGCGCGTGCTCGCCGCCGGCGGCGAGGCGCAGGCGCCGGAGGACGAGCGCATCGTCCAGCGCCGCGAGGCCGCAGCGCCCGCCGCGTTGGGGCTGCGCGTGCTGCTGGCCGAGGACAACCCGATCAACGCCATGCTGGCGCTGGCGCTGCTGCGCCGCGAGGGCGCGGCGGTCCGCCATGTCGAGAGCGGCGGGGCGGCCCTGAGCGCCCTGGCGGGGGAGGCTTTCGATCTCCTGCTGATGGACGTGCGCATGCCTGGGCTTTCGGGCGTCGAGGCGACCCGGGCGCTGCGGGCGCGCGGGATCGCCACCCCGGTGGTGGCGCTGACGGCCAACGCCTTCGAGGACGATCGCCGCGAATGCCTTGCCGCCGGCATGGACGATTTCCTAGTCAAGCCGCTGCAGCCCGAGGCCCTGCGCGTCGCATTGGCGCGCTGGACCGGCTCGCGCTGGACGCCCGCCGCCAGCCGGGACAAGGTCGCCGCTTCAAGCAGAATCGCAGCGCGCCGGGGGGGCCTCGAGCGCTGAGAGGCCCTCATGGTCGATCAGACTGCCGAGACCGCCGCCGCCGTCCCGATCCGCCCTCCCCGGCGGCGGCTCTGGGACGTGCTGGGCGCGCTCGGCCAGCCGCGAGTGGCGCTCATGCTGGCGCTGGGGATCTCATCGGGCCTGCCGTTCATGCTGATCGGCAACACGCTGGGCTTCTGGCTGGCCGACGACGGCGTCAAGCTGGCGGCGATCGGCTTTCTCTCCTGGGCCGGGCTGCCGTACCTAGTGAAGTTCGTCTGGGGCGCGGTGGTCGACCGCGTCAAGGCGCCGCTCGTACATCGCCTGGGGCGGCGGCGCGGCTGGATGCTGGTCAGCCAGCTCGGCGTGGCGGCCGGCCTCGTCGGCATGGCCGCCTGCAACCCGAAGACCCAACTCGCGCCGCTCGCCGCCTTCGCCGTCCTCACCGGCGTCGCCGCGGCCACCCAGGATACCGCCATCGATGCCTGGCGCATCGAAACGGCGCGCGACGCGGACGAGCTGGGCCTGCTCACCGCAGCCTACACCCTGGGATACCGCGCCGCCCTGATCCTCACCGAGGCGGTGATCCTGCTGGTCGCGGTCGCGGTCGGCTGGCCGCTGGCCTACGCCCTCTACGGCGCCGCGATGGTGGTGGGCGTGGCCGCGGCGCTGCTGGCCAGGGAGCCGGCCGCCGCCGACGCGGCGATGGAGGCGCGCGACCGCGCCGAGGCGCGCCGGCCGCTGACCTCGGCCCGCGAGGCCGTCTTCGGCCCGTTCCTCGTGTTCTTCCGCCAGCACGGCGCCGCCATGGCCACGCTGATGCTGGGGATGATCACCCTCTATCACCTCAGCGACTATATGCGCGGGCCGATGAGCAACCCCTATTACGAGGCGCTCCACATCGCCAAGCCGACCATCGCCGGGGTGCGCGCCGGCGTGGGGCTCGCCGGCTCGATCGCCGGAATCGCGCTGGGGGGCCTCGCCTCGCTGCGCATCGGCAATCGCGCCACCCTGATCGTCGGCGCCATCCTGCAGCCGATCGGCATCGGCGCCTTCGCGCTGCTGGGCTGGCATGGAGGCGACTTCGTCGTCGCCCACCTCGCCGGCCTGAACGTCACCGCCTTCGAGGCGATCATGACCTTCGACGCCTTCGCCATCGGCTTCTCGGGCCTGGCGCTGGTTTCCTACATGTCGACGCTCACCAGCCTCGGCTATACGGCGACCCAGTATGCGCTGCTGACGTCGGCGCTCGCCTGGACCGGCAAGCTGCTGAAGGGCTTTTCGGGAACCATCGTCGAGGCCCTGCAGCAGGGCCGCAGCCTGCTCGACGCCTACGCGCTCTTCTATCTGATGTGCGCCGCCATCGGCGCTCCGGCGATCCTGCTCTGCGTCGTGCTGGCGACCCGGCGCCCGCGCGCCCGCGCGCCCGCGCCGGCCTGAGGCCTCTGTTCAGGACGGCCCGGCGGGCGCGGCCATCCGGCGCAGGGCGCTGGCCCTCGGCTTGGCGCTCTGCGATCTCAGCTGGCCGCAGGCGGCCAGGATGTCGCGGCCCCGCGGCCTGCGGATCGGCGCGGCGTAGCCGGCGCGGTTGAGGATGGCGGCGAAGGCTTCGATCGCGCTCCAGTCCGAGCATTCGTAAGGCGCGCCGGGCCACGGATTGAACGGGATCAGATTGAGCTTCGCCGGTATCCCGGCGATCAGCTTCACCAGCGCCCTGGCGTCGGCGGCGGTGTCGTTGACGCCCTTCAGCATGACGTATTCGAAGGTGACGCGGCGGGCGTTGCCGAGGCCCGGATAGGCCCGCACCGCCGCCATCAGCTCGGCGATCGGATAGCGGCGGTTGATCGGCGCCAGCACGTCGCGCAACTCGTCGCGCGTGGCGTGCAGCGAGACCGCGAGCATGGCCCCGGTGCGCTCGCCCAGCGCCTTCAGCTGCGGCACGACGCCGGAGGTGGAGACGGTGATGCGCCGCCGCGAGATGGCGATGCCTTCGTTGTCCGAGATGATGTCGAGGGCGGTCGCGACGTTGTCGAGATTGTAGAGCGGCTCGCCCATGCCCATGAAGACGACGTTGGTGAGCCGGCGGTCCTCGCGCGACGTCGGCCATTCGTGCAGGTCGTCGCGGGCGACCTGGACCTGGGCGACGATCTCGGCGGCGGCGAGGTTGCGCACCAGCCCTTGGGTGCCGGTATGGCAGAAGGTGCAGTTGAGGGTGCAGCCCACCTGGCTGGAAACGCACAGCGCCCCCGAGCCGGCCACGTCCGGGATGAACACGGTCTCGGCCTGGACTCCGGGCGCGAACTCGATCAGCCACTTGACGACGCCGTCGCCGCTTTCCTGGCGCGAGGCGATCGCCGGCCGCGCCAGGGTGAACGCCTGCGCCAGCGCCGCGCGCGTCGGCTTGGCGATGTCGGTCATGCGCGCGAAATCGGTCGCCCCATAGTGATGGATCCAGCGCCAGACCTGGCCGGCGCGCATCCGCGCCTTGCCCGCGTCCGCCACGCCGGCCGCGACGAGGGCCGCGCGCAGCTCGTCGCGCGTCATCCCGGCGAGGTTCGGGCGCGCGGGCGGCGAGGTATGGCCGAGGAGGAGGGTCAAGGTGAGGCCGTGCGGAGTGAAAGCTGGCTGCATCCTATCAGACGGCCGTCCACGCCGCGACGCGTCGTTGCGGCGTGGACGGCGGCGGCGCGGGCTGCTTATGGTCCGCTGCGAGCGAGCATGGGCCTGGAGGAGCGTCTCGATGCAGGTGAAGGATCGGATCGTCGTCGTCACCGGCGCGGCCAGCGGCATCGGCCGGGCGCTGGCGCGGCTGTTCGCCAGGGAGGGCGCCAGGCTGGTGGTCGCATCGGACATCAACGGGGACGGGGCCAAAGCCGTGGCCGGGGAGATCGGCGGCGTCGCCTTCACCACCGACGTCGGCAAGGAAGACGATATCCGCACGCTGATCGAGACCGTCGAGTCGGAGCACGGCCCCATCGATCTGTTCTGCTCCAACGCCGGCATCGGCGTGGGCGGCGGGGTCGAGACCGCCAACGAGCGCTGGCAGCGCATCTGGGACATCAACGTCATGGCGCACGTCTGGGCTGCGCGCCATCTGGCGCCGCGCATGGCGGCGCGCGGCGGCGGCTATCTGCTCAACACCGCCTCGGCGGCGGGCCTGCTCTCGCAGATCGGCTCGGCGCCCTATGCCGTCACCAAGCATGCGGCGGTGGCCCTGGCCGAGTGGCTGGCGATCACCCACGGCGATGAGGGCATCAAGGTCTCGGTGCTGTGCCCGCAGGCGGTGCGCACCGCCATGACCGCGGGCAATGCGGGCGGCGTCGCATCCGTCGACGGCATGATCGAGCCGGAGGAGGCGGCGCAGGCCTGCCTGAAGGCCATCGAGGCCGAGACCTTCCTGGTGCTGCCACACCCGCAGGTGCTCGACTACATGCGCCGCAAGACGGGCGACTACGACCGCTGGATCGGCGGCATGCGCAAGCTGGCGCGCCGCTACCCGCGCCCGGTCTGATCATGGAGGCGGTGCTCGAAGGCGTCAGGGTGCTCGATTTCGGGCGCTACATCGCCGGACCCTACTGCGCGGCGCTGCTGGCCGAGTTCGGGGCCGACGTCATTCGCATCGAGAAGCGCGCCGGCGGCGAAGACCGCTATCAGGCGCCGATCAACGCCGCTGGCGAAGGCGCCGGCTTCATGCAGATGAACCGCAACAAACGCGGCATGACCCTCGATCCGATGCAGCCCGGCGCCGCCGAGGTGCTGCGCCGGCTGGTGCAGACCGCGGACGTCGTGGTCGCCAACCTGCCGCCCCGCACGCTCGCGGCGATGAAGCTCGATTACGAGAGCCTTTGCGCGATCAAGCCCGAGATCATCCTCACCCACGTCACGGCCTACGGCCACGGCGGCCCCTACAGCGAGCGGGTGGGCTTCGACGGCGTCGGCCAGGTGATGTCGGGCTCGGCCTACATGACCTCGGACGCCGACGGCGAGCGTCCCTATCGCTTCCAGGCGCCCTGGGTGGACTTCGGCACCGCGCTGCACTGCGCCTTCGGCACGGTGCTGGCGCTGATGGCGCGCCGCCAGACCGGCCGCGGCCAGATCGTCGAGGGCGCACTGCTGGCGACGGCGCTCACCGTCGGCAACGGCCTGCTCATCGAGCAGGGGGTGATCGGCATCGACCGCACGCCCACCGGCAATCGCGGCCAGACCGCCGCGCCCATCGACATCTTCAGGACCGCCGATGGCTGGATCCTGGTCCAGGTGATCGGCCAGCCGCTCTACGAGCGCTGGGCGCGGCTGATGGGCGAGAGCCTGTGGCTGACCGACCCGCGCTTCAAGGACGACATCTCCCGTGGCGACAACGGGCGCGTCATCTCCGAGCGCATGGGCCGCTGGTGCGCCGAACGCACCACGGGCGAGGCGTTGGAGATCCTCGGCAAGGCGATGATCCCAGCCGGGCCGGTGCTGAAGCCGCAGCAGGCGCTCGACGATCCGCACGTCGCCGCCATGGGGTTCCTCCAGGACGTCGACTATCCGGGCCTGCCCAGGCCCGCCCCGGTCGCCCGCATGCCGGCCTTCCTCTCCGAGACTCCCGGCCGCATCCGCCACCGCGCTCCGACGCTCGGCGAGCACACCGACGCCATCCTTTGCGAACTCGGCTTCGGCGCGGCGCAGATCGAAGAGCTGAGGGCGCAGCAGATCATCTGAGACCTGTCGCGACCGCACCGCTTCAGAACACCGCCGCGCCGATCGAGCTGTCGGGGGCGAGCCAGGCGCGCTTCATGCCGGGCGTCGAGAACGGCAGCGCCAGGTCGCCCCGGGCGGTCAGGGCGATGAGGCCGCCGCTGCCGCCCAGGGAAGCGACGTCGGCGAGCGCGGCGGCGGCGGCCGCATCGACGTCCTCGCCGGCCAGACGCATGCGCAGGGCGACCTGGGCGGCCGCCGCGGTGCGCAGGAAGTACTCGCCGACGCCGGTGCAGGAGACCGCGACGTTCTCGTCCGCCCAGACGCCGGCGCCCGGGATGGGGCTGTCGCCGACGCGGCCGGCCAGCTTGCCGAAGACGCCGCCGGTGGAGGTGGCCGCCGCCAGGGCGCCGGCCTCGTCCAGGGCGACGCAGCCGACGGTGCCGGTCTCCAGCCGCGGCGCGCCGGCCCGCGGAACCGGGGTGAACCACTCGGGACCGACACGCTCCAGTCCCTGCGCCAGCGCGAACGCCGCGGCGCCCTCGCCGGCCAGAAGCGCGTGCGGGGTCTTTTCCATCACGGCGCGCGCGGCGCGGATCGGGGCGGCGAAGCCCACCAGGGCGGCCACGGCGCCGGCTCGGCGCGAGGGTCCGTCCATCAGGCTGGCGTCGAGCTCGAAGCGGCCGGCGCTGCTGGGCGAGGCGCCGCGGCCGGCGACGTAGAGACCCGAGGCCTCCAGCGCCGCCACGGCCTCCACGACCACGTCCAGGGCCGCGACCCCGGCCCGCAGCCGGTCGCGCCCGGCCTCGACCACGCCGCGCAGGTGCGCCAGCTCCGGCCCGTACTCGCGCCGGGCGAGCACGCCGGCGCCGCCATGCAGGGCAAGGCTCAAACATTTGTTCGCCACGGACCGATGCCCCGCTCTTTCTTGCGCCGTCCCCTTCGGATAGCGTCGCTCGCCAGAAAGCCCAAGGGGAGGAATGCCATGAAGGCGCTGTTGAGCAAGGTCGTCGGCGGCCCGGACACGCTCGTCCTCGAAGACCTTCCCAGCCCGAAGGCGCGGCCTGGCTTCGCCGTGGTCGAGGTCAGGGCGGTGGGCGTCAACTATCCGGACGTCCTGATCATCGAAGACAAGTATCAGTTCAAGCCGCAGCGGCCGTTCGCGCCCGGGAGCGAGATCTCGGGCGTGGTCAAGGAGGTCGGCGAGGGCGTGACCAGCGTCGCGGTGGGCGACCGGGTGTTGGGCAACACCGGCTGGGGCGGCATGGCGCAGGAGATGGCGATCGAGGCCGGGCGGCTGATCAGGATCCCTGATTCCATGCCCTTCGACGAGGCGGCCGCCTTCATCATGACCTACGGCACCTCGTTCTACGCCCTCAAGCACCGCGGCCATCTGAAGAGCGGCGAGACCCTGCTGGTGCTGGGCGCGGCCGGCGGCGTCGGCCTGGCGGCGGTGGAGCTCGGCCGCGCCATGGGTGCGAGGGTCGTCGCCGCGGCGTCATCCGAGGAGAAGGTCGCCCTCGCCAAGGCGCACGGCGCCGAGACCGGACTCGTCTACCCGCACGGGCCTTTCGACCGCGACGGACAGAAGGCGCTGGCCGAACTCTTCAAGGCCGCGGTGGGGCCGAACGGCGCCGACGTCGTCTATGACGGCGTCGGCGGCGACTACGCCGAGGCCAGCCTGCGCTCGATGGCCTGGGAGGGCCGCTTCCTGGTGGTCGGCTTTCCGGCCGGCATCCCGCGCATCCCGCTGAATCTGGCTCTGCTGAAGAGCTGCGACATCGTCGGCGTGTTCTGGGGCGCCTCGGTGACCCGCGATCCGGCTGGCCACCAGCGCAACATCAGCGAGCTGATGGCCCTCTATGGCGCGGGCACGATCCGGCCGCACGTCTCCGAGCACTATCCGCTGTCGCGCGCCGCCGAGGCGATCGCCCACCTCGCCAGCCGCAAGGCGATGGGCAAGGTGGTGGTGATGGTCGACTGACGCCGCGCTCGCGCCCGCCGTGCGGGCACGGTTTTGCGAGCGGCGCGTTTGTGAGAGGATAGCGCCATGGCCGTCGCCGCCCGCGTCGATCCGAAGGACTTCTTCACCGCCGAGGAATGGCGCCTGTTCGCGGCGCGCTCGTCCTGGCGCGGCGTGGCGCTGGTGGCCCATTGCTGGATGGTGATCGCGCTCGCCTGGGCCGGCGTGATCGCGGCCACGCTCTGCTGGGGGCCCCTCGGGCTGCTGACGCTGGTCGTCGCTGTTCCGGTGATCGGCGGGCGCCAGCTCGGTCTCGCCATCCTGATGCACGACGCCGCGCACGGCGCCCTGCACCAGGACCGCAGGATCAATGACTTCCTCGGCGAGTGGCTCTGCGCCGGCGGCGTCGAGCGCTATCGCAAGTACCATCTGCAGCATCACAAATACGCCCAGCAGGCCGAGGACCCCGATCTGGGCCTCTCCGCTCCGTTCCCGATCACGCGCGCATCGCTGCGGCGCAAGGTCGTGCGCGACCTCACTGGCCGGACCTGGTTCAAGGAGCGCTTCGCCATCGCCCGGTCGAGGCTGAAGGCGCGCAAGCCGGGCGAGCCGGTGCTGCCCATTCTCGTGCAGGAAGCCTGGCGGCTGCGCCGCTGGATCGGCGTCAACGCCGTCGTCGTCGCGCTGTCGTCGGCCTTCGGCCTGTGGTGGGCGTGGTTCGCGCTTTGGCTCGCACCGCGCGCCACCTGGTTCCAGATGGTGACGCGCTTTCGCAACATCGCCGAGCACGCCCTGGTGGCTAAAGACGAGCCGGACCCGTTGCGTCACGCCCGCTCGACGCACGCCAATCTGATCGAACGCGCCCTGATCGCACCCTATTATGTAAACTATCATTGCGAGCATCACATGTTCATGCACGTGCCATGCTGGCGCCTGCCCAGAGTGCAGCGGATGTTGCGCGACAAGGGGGTGCTGGCGCGCATGCAGACCGCGCCGGGCTACTGGCGCCTGCTGAGGGCCGCGTCAGCGAAGGCGTGATCGATCTGGCGGCGCGCCGCGCCTTCATCCTCGCCAACACCCGCCTCCAGGCGCCGGCGCATGCCCCCGAACTGCGTCTGCATCTGGCCGACGAGGTCACTCCGATCTGGCGCCTTACCGAAGACGAGCTGGGGCTGATCGGCCTGCCGCCGCCGTTCTGGGCCTTCGCCTGGGCCGGCGGCCAGGCGCTGGCGCGCTACCTGCTGGACCGCCCGAGCGAGGTCGCCGGCAAGCGCGTTCTCGACTTCGCCGCCGGCTCTGGGATCGTCGCCATAGCGGCCATGCGCGCCGGGGCCGCGGAGGCCCTGGCCGCCGACATCGACGCCTTCGCCGCCGCGGCCGTGGATCTGAATGCCAAGGCCAACGGGGTTGCGGTCGGGTTCACGGGCGAGGATCTCCTGGTTGCGCCGGCGCCCTTCGCAGACGTGATCCTGGCCGGCGACATCTGCTACGAGGCGCCGCTCGCCGCACGGGCGCTGGCGTGGCTGGGGGCGGCGCGTGCGACCGGCGCGCGCGTGCTGATCGGCGACCCGGGCCGCGCCTATTTCCCCAGGTCCGGTCTCGCCGAGCTCGCCGAATACCGCATACCGACCACGCGCGAACTCGAGGATGCCGAGATCAAGCGAACCGGCGTTTGGGCGTTGCCGTGATCGGCGTCTATAGTGCCGCAGACGCGCGGCGGAGCGATGCCGGACAGCTCAGAGCTCACGACCAGCGAGATCCTGCGCGGCGGCGATCGCGTGGCCGGCGCACGCTACGCGTCGCGCTCGGCCGTCTGGGGCGCGCATGGAGCGGTGGCGAGCGCCCATCCGCGCGCGAGCCTCGTCGGCATCGACATGCTGCGCGCCGGCGGCTCGGCGGTGGACGCGGCGATCGCCGTCAACATCGCCTTGGGTTTCCTGGAACCGACCATGTGCGGGATCGGCGGCGACGCCTTCTGCATGCTCTGGGATCCGAAGGCGGCGCGCGTCGTCGGCCTGAACGGCTCCGGACGCTCGCCGCGCGCGCTGACGCTCGAAATGCAGCGGGCGCGCGCGAGGGCCGGCCGCATCGCCACGCATGGCGCGGTGTCGGTCTCGGTTCCCGGCGCGGTGGACGCCTGGGGCGAGCTGCATCGCAGATACGGCCGGGCGCCCTGGGCCGATCTCTTCGCCCCGACCATCGCTCTGGCCGAGGACGGGGCGCCGGTGGCCCAGACGGTGGCGGCCCAGCTCGCCGGCTCGGCGCGCGCCTTCGCCGATCCCGGACGCCGCATCGAGGAGACCGAGAACTTCCGCCGGGTGTGGCTCGGCGGCGGCCGCACGCCCGCCGAGGGCGAGGTGTTCGCCAATCCGGCGCTGGCGCGCACCTTGCGCCTGATCGCCGACGGGGGCCCGCGCGCCTTCTACGAAGGCGAGATCGCCGAGACCATCGGCCGCTACACCCGCCGGATCGGCGGCTGGCTCGCCGCGTCGGACCTCGCGGCGCACGCCGGCGAATGGGTCGAGCCGCGCTCCACGTCCTACCGCGGCGTCGAGGTCTGGGCTTTGCCGCCCAACAGCCAGGGAGTCTCGACGCTGCAGATGCTGAATCTGCTGGAGGTCTTCGACCTGGCCGGCATGGGCTTTCTGTCCGCCGCCAGCCTGCACCATCAGGTGGAAGCCAAGCGCCTCGCCTTCGCCGACCGCAACCGATGGTTCGCCGACCCCGCCTTCGCCGAGAGTCCGATCGACTGGCTGATCTCGAAGGACTACGCGGCCGAACGCGCCAAGCTGATCCGTCCCGACCGCATCTGCCCGGACATCCGCGCCGGCGCCGCGCCGGGCCATGGCGACACCACCTATCTCTGCGCCGCCGATCGCGACGGGATGATGGTGTCGCTGATCCAGTCGAACTTCCGCGGCATGGGTTCGGGGCTGATGCCGGACGGCCTCGGCTTCATGCTGCAGAGCCGGGGCGAACTCTTCTCGCTCGAGGATCGCCATCCGAACCTCTATGCGCCGGGCAAGCGGCCGTTCCACACCATCATTCCGGGCTTCGCCACCAGGGATGGCGCGCCCTGGCTCGCGTTCGGGGTCATGGGCGGCGACATGCAGCCGCAAGGCCAGACCCAGATCATCCTCGATCTGGTCGACTACGGCCTTGGCTTGCAGGAGGCCGGCGACGCGCCGCGCTGGCTGCACGAGAGCTTCGACGGGCCTGGCGCTCCCGGCGCGGCCGGGGCGCCGGCGACGGGGGTGCTGGCGCTGGAATCGGGGGTGCCGGCCAAGACCCGCGCAGGCCTGGCGGCGCTCGGCTGGCGGCTCGGCGACGCGCCGGGCGCCTACGGCGGCTATCAGGCGATCGAGCGGCTGCCCGGCCGCTATGCGGCCGCCAGCGAGATGCGCAAGGACGGCGCGGCCCTGGCCTGCTGACGGGGAGAACGGCATGACTCTCGAGGAGATGCGCCAGATCGCGCTGAGTTTTCCGGGCGTCGAGGAGGGCGCTTCCTATGGACGGCCATCCTTCCTGGTGAACCGCAAGTTCTTCACCAGGCTGCGGCGCGAGGACGACAGCCTGGTCCTCCTGGAAGTATCCTTCGACGAGCGCGAGATGCTGATGGCCGCCGAGCCGGAGACCTTCCATGTCACCGCGCACTACAAGGACTACCCCGCGGTGCTGGCCCGGATCGCTAGCCTGCATCCCGGCTCGTTCCGCAACTTCCTCGAACGGCGCTGGCGCCGGATCGCCCCGAAGAAGCTGATCAGGGAGCGGGACGCGCAGCAGGCGCCGCAGTAGGGTGATCGCGCCGGACCGGGCGCGACTCAGAATTCGTCGTTGATCATGGCGCTGAAGTGCTCGAGCACCTCGTGCACCTGCTCCTCGGAGTCGATCTCGGCGGGCGCGGGCCGGGGCGCCGGCTCGGCCACGGCGAGGCGAGCTACGACGGCGCCGCCTCGGACCAGTAGCAGCGTGTCGGCTTCGCCGAGCGCCTCCAGCACCTGGGCGATGCGCGGCGGCAGGTCGTCGAGGTCGATCTGCGCCATCAGATCCGGGGGCGGGATTTCAGCAGATCGCGGATCTCGCCCAGCAGGGCCTCGCTCGGCGTGGGCGGCGCGGACGGTTGCGGCTCGCGCGCCTCCTGGCGGCGGACGGTGTTCATCACCTTGACCATGGCGAAGACCACGACGGCGACGATCAGGAACTGGAACACCGTATTCAGGAACGCGCCATAGCCGATCGCCACCTCGGCGAGCCTGTGCGCCGGATCGGCGCTCTGCAGCACGATCCTCTGCTGCGAGAAATCGACCCGGCCCAGCAGCAGCCCGATCGGCGGCATCACCACCTTGTCCACGAGGCTGGTGACGATCTTGCCGAAGGCCGCGCCGATGATCACGCCCACCGCGAGATCGACGACATTGCCGCGCGCGATGAACTCGCGGAATTCCTTCAGGAAGGTCACCGGCGCTTCCGCCGCGGCGGTGAACCGCCCCATACGATCGATCGGCATCGCCATCGGGGTGATCCTATTCCTCGTTGAGCCGGGCGCGCAGCTCCTTGCCGGACTTGAAGAACGGCACGCTCTTGGCGCGCACCTCGACCGACGCGCCGGTGCGCGGATTGCGCCCTGCCCTGGCCGGCCGCTGGCGGACCGAGAAGGCCCCGAAGCCGCGCAGTTCGACGCGCCCGCCCTGCTCCAGCGCCTCGATCATGCGTTCCAGCACCACGCCCACCACCCGCTCGATGTCTCTTTGGGTGAGGTGCGGATTCTCGGCCGCCAAGGTTGCGATCAACTCGGACTTGATCATCCGCCGCCCTTTTTTCACGCGATGCGGAGCATTGCCCAATCGACAGACCGTCTTCAAGGGGCGCCGTGCGTCGTTCGCGACGCCGGCGCCCCAGCCGGTCAGTCTTTCGAGGCCTTCTCGCGCAGCGCCGCGCCCAGGATGTCGCCGAGCGACGCGCCGCTGTCGGACGAGCCGTACTGCTCGATCGCCACCTTCTCCTCGGCCACTTCCAGGGCCTTGATGGAGAGCGAGATGCGCCGCGCCGCCTTGTCGACGTTGGTGACCTGGGCGTCGACCCGGTCGCCGACGGCGAAGCGCTCCGGCCGCTGTTCGGAGCGGTCCCGCGACAGGTCCGCCTTGCGGATGAAGGCGCTGACCGGCGCTTCCTCGTCGCCGAACTTGACCTCGATGCCGCCCGAGGTGATCTCGGCGATGGTCACGGTGACGGTCTGGCCCTTGCGGAACACGTCGCCGGCCAAGGGGTCGCCCGCCAGCTGCTTGACGCCGAGGCTGATGCGCTCCTTCTCGGCGTCGACGTCGAGGACGCGCGCCCTGACCATCTCGCCCTTCTTGTAGCGCAGGATGGCCTCCTCGCCGGGCATGTTCCAGTCGATGTCCGACAGGTGCACCATGCCGTCGATATCGTTGTCGAGGCCGATGAAGAGGCCGAACTCCGTGGCGTTCTTGACCTCGCCCTCGACCGCGGTGCCGATGGGATGGCGCTCCAGGAACTGTTCCCAGGGGTTCTGCATCGCCTGCTTCAGACCAAGGCTGACCCGGCGCTTCGAGGCGTCGACGTCCAGCACTACCACCTCTACTTCCTGGGAGGTGGAGACGATCTTGCCCGGATGGACGTTCTTCTTGGTCCAGCTCATTTCCGACACGTGGACCAGCCCCTCGACGCCGGCCTCCAGCTCCACGAAGGCGCCGTAGTCGGTGATGTTGGTGATGCGGCCCTTGAACTTCGCGCCCACCGGATACTTGGCCTCGACGCCGTCCCAGGGATCGGACTGCAGCTGCTTCATGCCCAGGCTGATGCGCTGGGTCTCGGGGTTGATCTTGACGATCTGCACCTTGACCGTGTCGCCGACGGCGAGGACCTGACTCGGATGCGAGACGCGCTTCCAGCTCATGTCGGTGACGTGCAGCAGGCCATCGATGCCACCGAGGTCCACGAAGGCGCCGTAGTCGGTGATGTTCTTGACCACGCCCTCGCGGACTTCGCCCTCCTGAAGCTGGCTGACGAGCTCGGTGCGCTGCTCGGCGCGGGCTTCCTCGAGGATGGCCCGGCGCGAAACGACGATGTTGCCGCGCGGACGGTCCATCTTGAGGATGGCGAAGGGCTGCTCGCGGCCCATCAACGGACCGACGTCGCGCACCGGGCGGATGTCCACCTGGCTCCCGGGCAGGAAGGCCGAGGCGCCGCCGAGATCGACGGTGAAGCCGCCCTTCACGCGCCCGACGATGGAGCCCATCACCGGTTCGTTCTTGGCGTAGACGCCCTCCAGCCGGGTCCAGGCCTCCTCGCGCCGGGCCTTCTCGCGGCTGATCACCGCCTCGCCAAGGGCGTTCTCGATCCGCTCCAGGAA
Organism: Caulobacteraceae bacterium; assembly: GCA_035532115.1. Lineage (GTDB taxonomy): Bacteria > Pseudomonadota > Alphaproteobacteria > Caulobacterales > Caulobacteraceae > Acaudatibacter. Next base: position 19,324 of record DATKRO010000014.1, read on the forward strand.
CACCTCGACGGTGTCGCCCGCCTTCAGCGTCGGCTTGCCGTCGTCGTCGACCCCGAACTCCTTCACCGGGATGCGGCCCTCGGTCTTGAGGCCCACGTCGATGATGGCGAAGTCCTTCTCGATGGCCGCGACGCGGCCGCTCACCACCGTGCCTTCGGCGAAGTCGCCGCGGCCCAGGCTTTCGTCCAGGAGCGCCGCGAAGTCGTCGCGGCTGGGGTTCATGCTGAGATCGTCTGGCATAGGTGCTGGTTCTGTCTCGTCTGATGTGAGCCGAGCGGCGCGCAACGGCGCGTCCGCGGCGAATGGGTGGAAGCTCCAGCCGATGAGCGCTTCATGGCGCCGGATTGGTCCCGCGGCGGTCGGGGCGGCGCGTTTGGATTAGGCCTTGAAGGATCGCTCCCACCGGCCGCGCGCGGCCTCGACGATGCGGCGGGCCGCATCGGAGGCGGCGGATATAGACATTTCCGAGGTGTCGAGCAAGACGGCGTCGGCTGCGGGCCGCATCGGCGAATCCGCCCGCGCCGCGTCGCGGGCGTCGCGTCTTTGGATGTCGCTCAGGATGTCCTCGTAGGTTGCGGTCGCGTCGGATGGGCTCAGCTGCGACCAGCGGCGCCTGGCGCGCACCTCGGCGCGGGCGGTGACGTAGAGCTTGGCCGGTGCGTGCGGAGCGATGACCGTGCCGATGTCGCGCCCGTCGATCACCGCGCCGCCCGCCTGGCAGGCGAAGCCGCGCTGGAAATCGCGCAACGCCGCGCGCACGCCGGAGTAGGGGGCCACGCGGCTCGCCGCCTCGCCGGCGGCGCGGCTGCGGAAGGCCGGATCCTTGAGCCGGTTCGGGTCGAGCCGTTCGGCGATCCGGGCTGCGGCGGCCTCGTCGCCGAGATCGCCGCCCTGGCGCAGCAGCATGACCCCGACGGCCCGGTACAGAAGTCCGGAGTCGAGGACCGGCAGACCGAGGCGCGCGCCCAGATCGGCCGCGATCGTTCCCTTGCCCGAGGCCGCCGGGCCGTCGACGGCGATGACGAACCCCGCCACGATCAGCCGATCTGCGCGCCCAGGCTCGCCATCAGGGCGACGAACCCGGGAAAGCTGGTGGCGATCATGCCGGGCTCGTCGATGGCGACCGGTTCGGCGGCGGCCAGGCCGAGGACGAGGCAGCTCATGGCGATGCGGTGGTCGCCGTGGGTGCGCACCAGGGCGCCGCCCTGCACCGGATGATTGGCGCGCCGGGCGCCGAAGACCACCAGCCCCTCCGGCTCCTCCTCGACGGCGACGCCGCAGGCGGCGAGCCCGGCGGCGATGGCGGCGATGCGGTCGCTTTCCTTGACGCGCAGCTCGGCGAGGCCGCGCATCGTCGTCGGACCCTGGGCGAAGGCGGCGGCGATGGCCAGCACGGGATATTCGTCGATCATCGACGGCGCCCGGCCGACCGGCGTCTCCACGCCGCGCAGCGCCGAATGCCGGGCGCGCACGTCGCCGACCGGCTCGCCGCCGTCCTCTCGCTGGTTCAGCACCTCGAGGTCCGCGCCCATTTCGCGCAGCGTCTCAAATAGGCCGGTGCGCAGCGGGTTGAGCAGGACGCCCTCGACCGTCACCTCCGAGCCGGGCGTGATCAGGGCCGCCACCAGCGCGAAGGCGGCGGACGAGGGGTCGCCCGGCACGCGCACCGGCGCGCCGAACAAACTCTGGCCGCCGGCGATGCGGACGCGCCGCCCGACCCCGAGATGTTCGACCTCGACCTGGGCGCCGAAGCCGCGCAGCATCCGTTCGGTGTGGTCGCGGGTGGCTTGCGCCTCGAACACCTCGCTGACGCCGGCCGCGTTCAGTGCGGCGAGCAGCACCGCCGACTTCACCTGGGCGGAGGGCTCGGGGGGACTGTAGGCGATCGGATGCAGATCGCCGCCCCTGAGGGTGAGCGGCAGCCGCCCTCCCTGCCGGCAGAGATAGCTCGCGCCCATCTGCGCGAGCGGGCGCAGGATCCGCAGCATCGGCCGGCCGCTCAAGGAGGCGTCGCCGGTGAAGGTCGCAGCCAGGGGAAAACCCGCCGCCGCCCCCATCATCAGCCGCACCCCGGTGCCCGAGTTGCCGCAGGCGATGGCGTCGCCGGGTTCGGCGAGCCTGCCGCGGCCGATGATCCGCCATCGACCTTCGCCTTCGCGCGCGACCGCGGCGCCGAACCCGGCCATGGCCGCGGCCGTGCGCAGGACGTCGTCGCCCTCGAGCAGGCCCTCGACGCGCGTTTCGCCCTCGGCGAGGGCGCCGAGGATCAGGGCGCGATGCGAGATCGACTTGTCGCCCGGCGCGCGGACGCGGCCCCGGAGCGGACCGCCGGGGCGGGCCGTAAGGCCGGCTTCGGGCATGGGAGACGCCGCCTCCTTGGAGAGCGATTTCGCCGAGGGGCTTTGCTTTTGACAGCGCCCCTGGCCCATGGCAAGGGAGCCGGCCTTTCAGCACCGGAGTCCCCCTTGGCCAATCCCGAACTGGGCGCGAAACAGATCTGCCCCGCCTGTTCGAGCAAGTTCTACGACCTGGGACGCCGGCCGGCCGTCTGCCCTAAGTGCGCCACCGAGTTCGACCCCGAGGAAGCCTTGCGCAACCGGCGCGTGCGCCCACGCGCGCCGCTGCCCGCTGAAGAGGTCGAGGTGGTCAAGCCCGCGGAGGTCGAGGACGAGTTCGAGGCCGAGGTCGAGCGCGCGCCCGAGCTGGACGAGGGCGTCGAAGCCGAGCCGATCGAGACCGGCGACGAGGACGACGGCCCCGAAGGCGCGTCGAGCCCCCCGGCCGAGGCGATCGGCGTCGACTTCGCCGAAGACGAGGAACTCGAGGAGGCCGACGACGACGAGGTCCCGTTCATCGAGAGCGACGACGACGAGTTCTCCGAAGACGAAATCGATGGCCTACCCGAGGAGGGCGGCGGCGAGGACTGATCGCCGGCGCGCCTGCGTCACCGAGCCTTCATCCCGGTTGTCCTTGCGCAGCGCAGCGGCAAGGACGATATTTCGTGCCGTGGCGTCCCTTCGGCGGGACGCAGTCAAGAAGGGCTAGCTTTCATGAGCGACTTCAATCGCGGGTTCACGCGTCCGGCGGTCAGCGCCGCCGACATGAGCGTGGACGCGGGCCTGCGCGCCTTCATGCTGGGCGTCTACAACAAGGTCGCCCTGGGCCTGGTGCTCTCGGCCGCCCTCGCCTGGGTGACCGGCAACGTACCCCAGGTGCAGCGGTACCTGTTCACCGCCGATGCGTATGGACGCATCAACTACACCATGCTGGGCATGGCGGTGGCGTTCGCGCCTCTGGGGATCCTGCTGTTCCAGGCCTTCGCGCGCCGGGCCTCGCCGCGCAGCGCCAGCTTCACCTATTGGTCGATCGTCACCCTGATCGGCGCCTCGTTCGGCATGCTGTTCATGATCTATACGAACGTGTCGATCTTCGAGACCTTTCTGGTCACCGCCGCGGCGTTCGGCGGCCTCAGTCTGGTGGGCTACACCACCAAGCGCGACCTGACCGCGATGGGCAGCTTCCTGATCATGGGCCTCTTCGGCCTCATCCTGGCCTCGCTGGCGACCTTCTTCTTCCATTCGGCCGCCCTGGTGTTCATCATCAACCTGCTGGGCGTCGGCATCTTCGCCGGGCTGATCGCCTTCCAGACCCAGCGCCTGAAGATGACCTACTATCAGCTGGGCGGCGATGCGGCGGCGGCGAGCGTCGCCACCAGCTACGGCGCGCTGACGCTGTATCTCGACTTCATCAACCTGTTCCGCTTCCTGCTCTTCTTCATGGGCGGCTCGCGGCGGTAGCAGCCGATTGCGCCTTGTAGGAACAAGCCCCGGCGGGAACCTCCGCCGGGGCTTTTTTGTCGCCCTCGCGCCATCCGAGGAGAGCCAGACGTTCGACGCCAGGGGCGCGTGATTTCGCCGACGTGGCGAAGATGCGAAGTGCGGCGGTGCTGAAAGGAATGAGTGCGCCATGTCCGACGCCGGAGCCGCCTGGTCCGCCTTCGAGGCCGCCGCCCGAGCCGACGCGGCCCACCGGATCGCGGCGCTGTTCCAGGCCGAGCCTGACCGCCTGGAGCGGCTGACGCTTGAGGCGGACGGCCTGTTCCTCGACCTTTCCAAGCAGCCATGGAGCCGCGCCGGACTGGCCGCGGGCCTGGCTCTTGCCCGAGCCGCCGACCTCGAGGGCTGGCGCAGGCGTCTCTTCGCCGGCGAGGCGGTGAACCTCTCGGAAGCACGGGCGGCCCTGCACATGGCTCTGCGCGCCCCGGAGGGCGCCCAGTTCCTGGCGCTGGGGCGGCCGGTCTCGGCCGAGGTGGAGAAGACGCGCGCGGCCATGCGCGATTTCGCCGAGGGCGTGCGCGCCGGCGCCGTCCGCGGCGCGACCGGGCGGCCGTTTCGCACCGTCGTCCACATCGGCATCGGCGGCTCGGACCTTGGGCCACGCCTCGTCTGGGAGGCGTTGAAGCCGCTGCGGCCCGCGATAGAGCTGCGCTTTGCCGCCAATATCGACGGGGCGGCGATCGCGTCGGCGCTGGTCGGCCTCGATCCCGCCGAGACCCTCGTCATCGCGGTCTCCAAGACCTTCACCACGCTCGAGACTCTCGGCAACGCCGAAGCCGCCAAGGCCTGGCTGACCGAGCGCCTGGGCGAGGGGGCGGGCCGGCATTTCGCGGCTGTCACGGCCAACACCGAGGCGGCGCGGGCGTTGGGCGTCGCGCCCGATCGCATCTTCGCGTTCTGGGACTGGGTCGGCGGCCGCTACTCGCTCTGGTCGGCGGTGGGGCTCTCCTGCGCCATCGGTCTCGGCTGGGCGCCGTTCGAGGCGCTGCTGGGCGGCGGCGCGGCCATGGACCGGCATTTCTGCGATGCGCCCCTGGAAAGGAATGCGCCGGTGTTGCTGGCGCTGGCGCACCTGTTCAACCGCAGCGGCCTGGGGCGCGCGGTCCGCGCCGTCGTGCCCTACGCCCAGCGACTGGCGCTGCTGCCGGCGTTCCTGCAGCAGCTGGAGACCGAGTCCAACGGCAAGGGGGTGGACCGCGATGGCCGGCCGCTGCCGCGCGCCGCCGCCGCCGCCGTCTTCGGCGACGCCGGCACCACCGGCCAGCACGCCTTCTTCCAGATGCTGCACCAGGGGCGCGACGTGATCCCGGTCGACATCGTCGCGCTCGTCCGCAGCGACGAGGGACCGCCGGACCATCAGGCCAAGCTCCTGGCCAACGCCGTGGCCCAGGCCGAGGCGCTGATGGTCGGCCACCCCAACGCCGCCGAGCCGTGGCGCAACTTCCCGGGCGACCGGCCGACCAGCTTCATCCTGATCGAGCGCCTCGGGCCCGCCGCGCTCGGCGCCCTCATCGCTCTCTACGAGCACAAGGTGTTCGTCGAGGGAGTGCTGTGGGGCGTCGACAGTTTCGACCAGTGGGGTGTCGAACTCGGCAAGACCCTCGCCAAGACCGTCCTTGCCGAACTCGAGGGCGCGACCGGGGCGCCGCACGATCCCTCGACGGCGGCGCTGATCCAGCGGCTGCGCTCGTAGCGGCGGTCAGGGCGCGGGTGCGGCGACCACGATATCGCCGATGCGGGCCGAACTGACCCAGTGCGCTTCGGGCGTACCGTCGCTGACGGCCAGATCGAGGTCGAGCCTCAGCTCCTCGCGATCGAAGCCGGCGATCCGGCACGGGCGGGACAAATCCCCCCCGGCCTCCACCGGCAGGTTGACCAGGAGCCGCTGGCCGACGCGAAACACCATTCCCTCCAGATCGTCTCCGACCAGGCTGACACGGCGCATCCCGGGTCCAAGCACCCGGTTGGCGACGAGCAGCAGGGTCCAGGGGACCGGCGCGCCACAGGGAGGGCGAACGAGCATCTGGTTCACGGCAAGCGCTCCCAACTTTAGATATATCTAGTAACCGATATATCGAAACTAATGTCAACGCCGGCGAAGTGCGGGGCATGGCGGCGCAAGACGATATCGGTTATAGGCCACGCAAATGACAGTAGCGGCGCACCACGCAAGCGATCGGCCGACCCGCCCCGGCGGGCTGGAGCCGATGCGTCCGGCCTGACGCTTCGCTCCCGCTCCCCCGGCGCGCCGCCGGACGGGGGGCGATCTCCATCCGGCCTTCGATGAAGAGAGGACCATCCGGATGGACTTCGCCTGCGGGCTTGCCCTCGTGCGGCCCAAACCGCTAAGCGCCCGCCCATGAGCGACACGGTCGCCTCGCGTCCGCGCGCGCAAAGCCCGCGCGGCTTCATCGATCGGCGCGCCGGCGCGCTCGCCGCCGAGCGGCGGATCGTCGAGGCGGTCGCGCGCGTCTACGGCGCGTACGGCTTCGAAGCCCTGGAAACCGGCGCGTTCGAATACGCCGACGCGCTCGGCAGGTTCCTGCCCGACGCCGACCGCCCGAACGACGGCGTTTTCGCGCTGCGGGACGACGACGAGGCCTGGATGGCGCTGCGCTACGACCTCACCGCGCCGCTGGCGAGGTTCGTCGCCCAGAACTGGGACGTCCTGCCCAAGCCGTTCCGTCGCCATGCCGTCGGAACGGTCTGGCGCAACGAGAAGCCCGGTCCGGGGCGCTATCGCGAGTTCGTCCAGTGCGACGCCGACACGGTGGGCTCGGCCCGGCCCGAAGCCGACGCCGAACTCATCGCCATGGCCGTCGAGGGCTATGCCGCGGCGGGACTGCCGAGGTCGGCCTATGCGCTGAAGATCAACAGCCGCAAGCTCCTGGACGGCCTGCTTGGCGCTGCGGGCGTGACGCACGACGCCCAGAGGCTCGCCGTGCTGCGCGCCATCGACAAGCTCGACCGGCTGGGTCTCGAGGGCGTGAAGGGGCTCCTCGGCGAAGGGCGGCTCGACGAGTCGGGCGCCTTCAGCCGCGGCGCGGGCCTTGCCCCTGCGGCGATCGACGCCGTGCTCGCCTTCGTCTCGGCGCCGCGGGGCGAGCGGGCGCACATGCTCGACGCCCTGGCCGATCTGATCGGCGGCTCGGCGGTGGGCGAGGCGGGCGTGGCCGAACTCTCGCGCATCGGCGCGGCCCTCGCCGCCCTGGGCGTCGGCGAGGACCAGGCGCTCTTCGACCCGACGGTGGTGCGCGGGCTCGAATACTACACCGGCGCCGTGTTCGAGGCCGAACTGCTGGTTGAAACCGTGGACGAATCCGGCGGCCGCGTGCGCTTCGGCGCCATCGGCGGGGGCGGGCGTTATGACGACCTGGTGGCCCGCTTCACCGGCGAGAGCGTCCCGGCCACGGGCTTTTCGTTCGGGGTGTCGCGCCTGGCCGCGGCGCTCGCCGCCAGCCGCGGCGCCGAGGCCGCCCCGCCGCGCGGACCGGTGGTGGTGATCGTCTTCGACCAGGCGCGCATGGGCGATTATTTCGCCATCGCCGCCGAGCTGCGCGCCGCCGGGATGGCCGCCGAGGTCTATCTGGGCGCCGCGGGGATGCGGGCGCAGATGCGCTACGCCGACCGGCGCCTGTCGCCAGCGGCCGTGATCCTGGGCGAGGACGAGGTCGCCGCGGGCCAGGTGACCGTCAAGGATCTCGACCTCGGTCGCAGGCTCGCCGCCGGCGTCGCTGACAACCGCGTCTGGCGCGCCGAGCGGCCCGGCCAGGTCACCGTCGCGCGGAGCGCCCTGGTCGCGGCGGTTCGCGCGATCGCGGAGGCGGCGCAGTGAAGGTCGAGCCGCCCGTGCCCGCCGCGGTGCTCGACGCCATCCGGGCGCCCTTCGCCGCCATGGGCGCCGAGAGCATCGACCCGCCGGTGCTGCAGCCGCTCGGCCTCATCCTGGATCTCTCCGGCGAGGCCATGCGCGAGCGGCTCATCGTCGCCCAGGCCGACGCGGGCGGGGAGGCGGCGCTGCGGCCGGACTTCACCATCGCCGCGGCCCGCCTGCACATCGCCAGCGGCAGGGCCGGCGGCCGCTACTTCTACGAGGGCAAGGCCTTTCGCGCCGCGCCGCGCGGCCTGGGCGCCTGCGAGGAATTCCTCCAGATCGGTCTCGAGGCGTTCGAGGCCAGGGACGTCGCCGAGGCGGACGCCGAAATCGCCGCCCTGGCTTGGCGGGCCGCGGCAGCCGCGGGACGCTCGGACCTCACGCTGCACCTGGGCGACGTGGGCCTCTTCGCCGCGCTGATCGACAGCCTGGGTCTCGCGGCGCCTCTTGCCGCGCGACTGAAGCGCGGCTTCTCCAGCCCCAGCCGGCTGCACGCCCTGCTGGCCGGCCCCGCCGATCGCCCCGCGCTGGAGGGCGAGGCCGCCGGCGAGCGTCTCGCCCAGCTGCTGGCGGGTCTGCCCGAAGCCGCCGCCACCGCCGTGCTCGAGGACATCTGGGCGCTTGCGGGCATCGAGCCGGTCGGCGGCCGCTCGGCCGCCGAGATCGTGCATCGCCTCGCCAGCCGTTCGGCTGGCGAGGCCGCGCCGGGGCTCGATCCCGGCGACGCCGAGCTGATCCGGCGCTTCCTCGCCATCTCCGACGCTCCGGCGGCGGCTCTGGAGGCGGTGGCGCGCCTGGCGCGCACCGGCGGCGAGATCCTGGAGGCGGCGCTGAACCGCTGGTCCCGCCGCCTCGCGGCGCTGAAGGCCCACGGCGCGCCCGAAGCGGCGATGCGGCTGGCGACGGCCTTCGGCAGCGACTTCGGCTATTACGACGGCATGCTCTTCGAGATTCGCAGCGCCGCGCTCGGCGAGCTGGCGCCGGTGGCCGCCGGGGGCCGCTACGACGGCCTGCCGGCGCGCCTGGGCGCGCGCAGCGACTGCGGCGCGGTAGGCTGCATGGTGAGGCCCGGGCGCGCCTGGGCGGGAGGCGCCCCATGACCGCTGCGCCGCAGGCGCGCGCGATCAGCCCCGCTCGCCGTTCCTGGCTGCGGACCCGCGGGCGCGGGGCGCGAGCGTGAGTGCGCCGCTGATCCTCGCGATCCCGTCCAAGGGACGCCTGAAGGAGCAGGTGGACGACTGGCTGGCCGACTGCGGCCTGCCGGTTCGCGCCTCCGGGGGCGAACGCGGCTACGCGGCGAGGCTCGACGACCTGCCAGGCGTCGAGATCCGTCTGCTGGCCGCCGGCGAGGTCGCCGCGGCCCTCTTCGCCGGCGAGGCGCACCTTGGCGTCACCGGCGAGGATCTGCTGCGTGAGTTCGCCGGGGACCTGGAGGACGGCGTGCTGCTGCTGCAGGCGCTGGGGTTCGGACGCGCCGATCTGGTGGTGGCCGCTCCGAAGAGCTGGATCGATGTCGCCATCATGGCGGACGTCGACGAGGTGGCGCATCTCTATCTGGCGCGCACGGGCCGGCGGCTGCGCGTCGCCACCAAATATCTCGCCCAGACCCGCGCCTTCTTCGCTCGTCACGGCATCGCCGACTATCGCATCGTCGAATCGGGCGGCGCGACCGAGGGGGCGCCGGCCGCCGGCGCGGCCGAGCTCGTGGCCGACATCACCAGCACCGGCGCAACTCTGGCGGCGAACGGACTGAAGGCGCTCGACGATGGCCTGATGCTCTCCAGCCAGGCCCAGCTCGCCGCCAGCCTGAGCGCGCCCTGGGACGAAGGCCGGCTGGACCTCGCCCGGTCCCTGGCCCGGATTCTCGAAGCGCGGGCGCGGGCGCTCGGCGCCGTCTCGCTCGCTTGGCCGCCGGAGGCGGACGAAGTCGCCCGCGCCGCCGTCGCCGCCTACGCCCTGCCAGGCTCGCGACCGCCGCCGTTCGGCGCGCTCGTCGCCTCCGCCGACACCTTCGCCGCGGTGGAGAAGCTGGCGAGCCGCGGCGTGGGCGGCGTCAGCGTCGCACGCCCAACCTACCTCTTCGAGGCCTCGAGCCCCGCCATCGACGCGCTGGCCGCGCGCGTGCGGCGCAGGGCGTGACCGGGGCGCGGGCGCCCGTCGTTTGACGCGCCCGTCCAGGATTCACCGGCTCGTGTACGCCTCGCCGGCCGCCCGGCGTTGACAGGGGCGGAAATATGCCGTCCATCTTTGCTCGCGAGAGACCGACGGCGTTCCTAAGACCCTGAAGTCTCCGGCGTTTCGGGGAGGAAACGCCCGCTTGGATCGAGCGAACACGATCGGTCAGACCCGCCGCGACTATCCCCCGCGGCGGGTCTGATTTCGTCTGCCGGGCCGCCCCTTCTCACAGTCTCGTTACCCAAGGCGTCAGACCGCCTGCAAAGCCTTGATCGGACTGGGCTCGCCGCCCGGCCGGGGGCTGGTCAACAGGAAATCGAACCCGGAACGGTCGCCGACCGTTGACCATCCGGCAACCATGTGTCCCCATATTCTGGGCTTTGGGGGCGCATCGCCCACAAGATGTTGATGGCCCGGGCGCGCGTCGTCCGGGGCGCATAAGCGGTGAGGGTCTGGGTGATGACGGGAAGCGAGGCGAAGAAGCTGATCGGGGCGCGCACGGCGGAGGCGCGGGCGCCCGACCGGCCGCAGCTGCAGCTGGTCCGCAAGGTGGAGATCGACCGATCGCGTGATTCGCTGCTGACCGAGTTCGGGCGCACCAGCCTCGAGGACCGCTATCTGCTGGCCGGCGAGTCCTACCAGGACATGTTCGCCCGGGTGGCCACGGCCTACGCCGACGATGCCGATCACGCCCAGCGCATCTACGACTACATCTCGCGGCTCTGGTTCATGCCGGCGACCCCGGTGCTCTCGAACGGTGGCGCCGGGCGCGGCCTGCCGATCTCCTGCTACCTGAACGCGGTGGGCGATTCGCTGGAGAGCATCGTCGCCACCTGGAACGAGAACGTCTTCCTGGCCGCAAACGGCGGCGGCATCGGCACCTACTGGGGCGGCGTCCGCTCCATCGGCGAGAAGGTCAAGGGCGCCGGCCAGACCAGCGGCATCATCCCCTTCATCCGGGTGATGGATTCGCTCGCCCTGGCGATCAGCCAGGGCTCGCTGCGGCGCGGCTCGGCCGCGGTCTACATCGACATCTGGCATCCCGAGATCGAGGAGTTCGTCGAGATCCGCAAGCCGTCCGGCGACTTCAACCGCAAGTCCCTCAACCTGCACCACGGCGTCTGCGTCACCGACGAGTTCATGGAGGCGGTGCGCGACGGCGCGCCCTTCGCGCTGCGCTCGCCCAAGACCGGAGAGATGGTGCGCGAGGTCGATGCACGCTCGCTCTGGCAGAAGCTGCTGGAGCTGCGCCTGCAGACCGGCGAGCCGTATCTGATCTTTTCCGACACCGCCAACCGGGCCATGCCGCGGCACCAGCGCGAGCTGGGCCTGAAGGTGCGCCAGTCGAACCTCTGCTCGGAGATCCTGCTGCATTCGGGCCTGGACCACCTCGGCCGCGAGCGCACCGCGGTCTGCTGCCTCTCCAGCGTCAACGCCGAGATGTTCCTGGAGTGGCGCGACCATCCGACCTTCATCGAGGACGTGATGCGCTTCCTCGACAACGTACTGCAGGACTTCATCGACCGCGCCCCGCCCGAGATGGCCGCGGCTTCCTATGCGGCGTGGCGCGAGCGCAGCGTCGGGCTGGGCCTGATGGGCTTCCACTCGTTCCTGCAGGGCCAGAACGTCCCGTTCGAGAGCGCTCTCGCCAAGAGCTGGAACATGCGGCTCTTCAAGCATCTGCGCCGCCAGTGCGACGCGGCGAGCCGCGCGCTGGCCGAGGAGCGCGGCGCCTGCCCCGACGCGGGCGAGCGCGGCGTCATGGAACGCTTCTCGCACAAGCTCGCCATCGCCCCCACCGCCTCGATCTCGATCATCTGCGGCGGGACCAGCGCCGGCATCGAGCCGATCCCGGCCAACATCTACACTCACAAGACGCTCTCGGGCTCGTTCGCGGTGAAGAACCCCTATCTGGAGCGCCTGCTCGGGGCCAAGGGGCGCAACACCGCGGCCGTCTGGGCTTCGATCCTCGAGAACGAAGGCTCGGTGCAGCACCTCGACTGGCTCACCGCCGACGAGAAGGACGTTTACAAGACCGCCTTCGAGATCGACCAGCGCTGGGTGATCGAGCTCGCCGCCGACCGCACGCCCGAGATCTGTCAGTCGCAGTCGATCAACATCTTCCTGCCGGGCGACGTGGAGAAGTGGGACCTGCACATGCTGCACTGGCTGGCCTGGGAGCGAGGCGTGAAGAGCCTCTACTACCTGCGCTCCAAATCGATTCAGCGCGCAGCCTTCGCCGGCGGCGAGGGCGCCCCGGCGATCATGGAACGGGCCGCAGCCGAGCGCACCGATTACGACGAGTGCCTGGCCTGCCAGTAGGGGCCGCGCCCGCGCCGCGTCGCGCAATCCTCGATCGCCGCCGGAACCGCAAGCGCCGCCTGGCCATTTGCAAAGCGGGACCGCGCCGATCGGGAGCATGGCGATGCGGGGCTGGGCTTTGCTGGTGATCTGGGCGCTGACGCCGGCGTCGGCCCGCGCCGAGACGCAAACGCGCATCTACGACCCCCGACCGCCGCTCGCCGCCGTCGCCGCGCCGCCGCGCGATGGGTGGGGAACCTTCGCCACCGTCGGCGGCCGTACGCTGGATTTCGATTTCCACGACCTGCACGATCCCCGCGACCTCGGCTGGAGCGGCGATCCACGCCTGCCGGCGCGCGACGTGGAGGCCGGATTCGGCTGGCGCGGCCGGACCGCCTCGGCGCTGATCGGCTATGCGGAGCATCCGGTCGCCCCGGCGCGCCAATGGTACGACCGTTTCGATCCCAATTGGCCCGGCAAGGGCGATCGCGGCGTCGTCGGACTCAGCGTTTCGTTCCGCCCTCGCTGATCGGCTGGCCGTAGCTCTCGAACCTCTCCAGCACCCGCGACATCTCGGCTTGGCCCAGCAGCTTGGGATCGCCCATGGCGAGGACGCGGGCGTATTGGTCGGCAAGCGCCTCGACTTCGCGGGCGAGTTCGAGCGCCGCCGCGACATCGCGCCCATAGGCGAGCTGGCCGTGGTTGGCGAGCAGGCAGGCTCGCCGGCCTCCCGCCATCGCGGCGAGCGCGTGCTTCGCCAGCGCTTCGGTCCCGAAGGTGGCGTAGGGCGCAAGCTCGATCGAGGCGCCGCCGGCCGCGGCGACCATGTAGTGAAAGGCCGGAATGCGCCGTCCCGCGCAGGCCAGCGCCGTCGCCGCCGGCGAGTGGCAATGCACCACCGCCCCGCACTGCGGTCGCTCGCCATAGAGGGCGCCGTGCATGCGCCATTCGCTGGAAGGGGCGAATTCGCCCTCGCGACCGCTCCCGTCCGGCCGCAGAAACACGAGGCTCGCCGGCGTCAGCGCCTCGTAGGCGACGCCGGTGGGGGTGATCAGCAGGCCATCCTCGAATCTCGCCGAGACGTTGCCCGAGCGGTTAACGCCCAGGCCGGCGGGCGCGAGCGCCCGCGCCGCCGCCACGATCTGCGCGCGCAAGCGGAGTTCGTCGCTCATGCCGCCCGTTCCGGGAACAGCCAGGCGAGGCCCGCCTGGCTCGCCGGGGCGACGCCGCGTTCGGTGACGATGCCGGTGATGAGGCG
>DATKRO010000015.1:0-51661 GCA_035532115.1 Caulobacteraceae bacterium
GCCCTCTCCAGGGTCGAAGCGAAGCCGGAGGCGATGTCGGCGCTGAACCGGGCGAGATCGACGGGCTCGTAGCTGGCCTGCATGCGGCCCGCCTCGATGCGCGAGAAGTCCAGCAGGCTGTTCACCAGCCGCAGCAGCCGCACGCCGTTGCGGTGCACGAGATCGACCTGGGCGCGGCGCTCGTCGGGCAGGCCGCCGTCGGCGAGCAGCTCCTCCAGCGGCCCCAGCATCAGCGTCAGCGGCGTGCGCAGTTCGTGGCTGACGCTCGAGAAGAAGCTGGTCTTGGCGCGGTCGAGCTCTGCCAGGGCCTCGGTGCGGCGCCGCTCCTCCTCGAAGGCGTCAGCGCTGGCGAGGGCGGCGGCGATCTGGCCGGCGACCAGGCCGAGGAAGCCGCGGTATTCGTCGTCGACGAGCCGCCAGGGATTGAGCCCGGCGATCAGCAAGACCGAGCGGCCGCTCTCGGCGCCGGGCGAGATCGCCAGCACCGCGGCGCGCGAAGGCGGCTGCCGCCAGGGACCGGGCGGCAGGCTCTCGAACCGGTCCGCCAGGTTCTCGACCAGCTGCGGCTCATGATCGCGCAGCGCCGCCGCGACCGGCCAGGGGGCGTCCGCCGACCGTTGCAGCCGCCGCGGCGCGGCGCCGTGGCCCGCCGCCAGGCCGCTCGCCGCAGCCAGCGCCAGGTCCTCCGTCGCGTCGCCGGCCGCATAGATGAGCGCAAAAGGAAGATCGTGGGAGTCGGTGGCGAGCGCCTGGGCGCTGCGCGCGCAAACCTCGCGCCAGCTGCGCGCGCCCACCGTGCTGGCGGCCAGTTCGCGCAGCAGCGCCAGCTGCCGCGCGCCGATCACCCGCTGGGTGTCGTCGGTGTTGGCGCAGATGATGCCGCCCGGCGCGCCGTCGTCGTCGGGGATCGGGCTGTAGGAGAAGGTGTAGTAGGTCTCCTCCGGATAGCCGTTGCGCTCCATGACCAGGAGCTGTTCCTCGACGTAGGTGCCCTCGACGCCGCCCATCGCCTTGGCCAGCATCGGCTCGATGTCCGGCCAGATCTCCTGCCACACCTGCGCGGCCGGGCGGCCGATCGCCCAGGGGTGCTTGCCGCCGATGATCGCACGGTAGGCGTCGTTGTAGAGATAGGTCAGCTCAGCGCCCCAGCCGATCCAGATCGGCTGGCGCGAGGTCAGCATGATGCGCACCGCGGTCCTCAGGCTCTGCGGCCAGCCCTGCGGCGGCCCGAGCGGGTTCGCCCGCCAGTCGTGGGCGCGGATCAGCGCACCGGTCTCGCCGCCGCCGGCGAGGAAGCCGGGCGCGGGCCGGTTCTCGGCGTCTCTCATGCGGCGTCGGCCCCGGCGGTGGTCACGGCAATTTCCATTCCCCAGGTCCCGCAACGCGGCAAGCGGGGCCGTGGTTCACGCCGCTGCGGCCGACAGTCGCGAGCGCTCGAGTTCGCCCTGGTACTCGGCGATGCGCCGGCCGAGGCGCTCGCGCCAGCCCTGCGCGGCCGCGCCGCTCAGCGCCAGCGCATAGCCATAGCCGGCGGTGGCGGCCAGTTCGGCGGTGTCGAGCGCGCCCAGCACCCAGTGCAGCATCACCGCCGCGAAGGTGAGATCGAGGTCGCGCTGCAGCAGCCGCGCATCGATGCCGGGCGCAAGCGCGCCCTCCGCCGCCGCCGCCTCGACCAGGGCCAGCCAGAACGCCGCGCGCTCGGGCTGGGCCAGCGCCGCGCGCACGTCGTGCTTGCCGCTGGTGTCGAAGACGCCGGTCCAGAGGGTGCGGTAGAAGTCCGGATCCTGGACATAGTAGCCGATGGAAAGCTCGAGCGCCTCGAAGATGCGCTCGAGGGCGCCGGCCGGGCGCCGGCGCGCGAACCGGGCGTGGAAGTCCTGGATGTCCTCCAGCACCGCCAGCACGATCGCCCGCTTGGAGCCGAAGAGGTTGTAGGGCGTCGAGAGGCTCACCCCCGCCCGGGAGGCGATGGCGCGCATGGAAAGCCCGGTGTCGCCGGTCTCGCGGATCAGGTCGCGCGCCGCCGTCACGATCCGGTGCCGCCGTTCGGCCTTGGCGTCCTCGCGTCTGCTCATCGGGCGCTCCTCGCACGCTCCCCATAACACGTACCGGAATTCGCCGCCTCCCGGCATCGACGGCGCGGAGCGCCGCAGAGGTTGCAACTCATCGCCGAGGACGACGCAGGTGGATCCCTTCGCCTGTCGCCGCTAGCTTCGCCCGATGTTCGAGGATCTCGAGGCCCGCGGCTTTCAGTTCGAGTTTCTCAGCCATGCCGCTGCGATCCTGAAGGTCGACTTTCCCGACGCGCTCGACGAGCTGCGCCGCGCTCTCGAGCACGTCTCCGTGCCGATCGAGGAGTTGATCGGATCGGGTGGCGGCGAAACCAAGGGCACACAGAGGCTGCGACACGCCCTCGCCGAACTCGGCTGGCCGAAAGAGACCTTCACCATCGAAAAACGGATCAACGGCGCTGCGCGCGAATCGGTGTCGCATGTCGTCGACCATGTGCGCCGGTTGTCGAACGGGGTGGTCGCGCTTGAACTCGAGTGGAACAACAAGGACCCGTTCTTCGATCGCGACCTCGAGAACTTCAAGCGCCTGCATGCGGAGGGCGCCATCGACGTCGGCGTGGTCGTGACGCGCGGCGCCTCATTGCAGGACGCTTTGGTGGGCCTCGTTCGGCGCTTCGCCGATGAGCGGCAACTCGCCGGCGTGCAGGCGCTTCTGGCCCTGGGCCTCAATCCTACGCGGCGCCAGCAGAGCGATTTCGAGAGGCGCGTGCGCGGCGGTCAGACCTTTCGCGAAGCCTGGGCGCAAAGCTTCGTTCAGGACAAATACGGCGCATCGACGACGCATTGGCGCAAGCTCGACGATCGGCTCCGCCGCGGCGTCGGCAACCCGTGCCCGCTGCTGCTGATCGGACTGCCGGCCTCCATCGTCACCTTCGGCGAAGGACTCGACATCGCACGCTTCGAAAGCGACGAGGGCGCGCCTTCATAGCTCGAGGTCGCGGCGATGCGGTCGGTTTGCGAAAGGGTCGGTCCGCGGAGGTTTGACCACCGCCGCCGTCTCCCCGGACGGCCTGAAAGGGCGATCCGGGGCCGGGGCCTGCCGCTTCCAGGACGACTTCCAGCTCGGCTGCGGCGCGTCCGGCCCCGGCTCGCGCTTCGCTTGGCCGGGGTGACGACGATGATCAGCGTCTCGTTGACTCGGGCTCCTTGCCGTGAGCTGAAGGTCGCGAGGCCTTCCGAACAGAACGGGAACGCGTTAGTTTCGCGGTAATCTACCGGCCGGGATAAGCTCGATGCGCGATTCGCTCTTCTGGGGAGACCACCTGTCCATGAGCAAGGTCGGCGCCGACGCGGCCATCGACCTCGCGGGCTTTGCGCGTGGGCGCAGGTTCGCGACCATTCTGGCCGATCCGCCGTGGCGCTTCACCAACCGCACCGGCAAGATGGCCCCCGAGCACCGGCGCCTGGCGCGCTACGAGACCATGACTTTCGACGACATCTGCGCCCTGCCGGTGGAGGGCCTCGCCGCCGAGACGGCGCACCTCTACCTCTGGACCCCGAACGCCCTGCTGCCCGAGGCGCTGAGGGTGATGGACGCCTGGGGTTTCGCCTACAAGTCCAACGTCGTCTGGCACAAGGTGCGCAAGGACGGCGGCTCGGACGGTCGCGGCGTCGGCTTCTACTTCCGCAACGTCACCGAGATGATCCTCTTCGGCGTACGCGGCAAGAACGCCCGCACCCTGGCCGCCGGCCGCCGCCAGGTGAACATGATCGAGACCCGCAAGCGCGAACACAGCCGCAAGCCCGACGAGCAGTACGAGATCATCGAGGCATGCTCCCCAGGCCCCTACCTGGAGCTGTTCGCCCGCGGCGAGCGCCGGCGCTGGTCGGTCTGGGGCGCCCAGGCCGACGCGGATTATGCGCCGACGTGGAAGACCTACGCGTACAACTCGGCGGTGGCGGCGGAGTAGGCTTGGTCGGGTCGCGGTTCGCCTATGCCGTCCGCGCCCCGGCGGGCGCCGCGGCGCCGGCCGACAGCGCCTGCTCCATGGCCGAGAGCAGGGCGCCGAGGTCGATCGGCTTGGCCACCACCCCGTCCATGCCCGCCGCGGCGTACTCCGCCAGCTGATGCGTCATCGCGTTGGCGGTGACGGCGACGATCGGCGTGAAGGCGCGGCCGCTCTCGCGCTCGCGCCTGCGGATCAGCCGGGTGGCTTCGACGCCGTCGATCTCGGGCATCTGGATGTCCATCAGGATGATGTCCCAGGTCTGGGCCTCCCAGGCGTCGAGCGCCTCGCGACCGTTGGCGACCATCACCGGATGGATGCCGGCCGCGCCCATCAGGGTCTTCAGCACGAGCTGGTTGGTGGCGTTGTCCTCCGCGGCCAGGACCCGCAGTTCCCCGCTCTGCCGCAGGTCTCTCGCCGCCGCGGTCGCCGGCGGCGCCTCTGCGGCCCGCGCCAGCGGCAGGGCCAGCGCGAAGCGGGCGCCCTGGCCAAGTTCGCTGGCGACTTCGATCTTTCCGCCCATCAGGCTCGCCAGCTCGGCGCAGACCGCGAGCCCCAGGCCGGCGCCGCCGTAGGCGCGCGCGAGCGAGGCGTCGACCTGGAAGAAGGACTCGAAGAGACGGGCGAGGTCGTCCGGGCCGATGCCGATGCCGGTGTCGACCACCTCGAAGACCACGCGCTCGGCCCCGGCGCCGACGTGCACCCTGATCTCCCCCGCCGGCGTGAACTTCACCGCATTGTCGACCAGCCCGTAGAGGATTCGCCTGATGCGGGCGGGATCGCCGACGTAGCGGCCGCGCGCTTCCTCGTCGACCGCGCACCTGAACCCGATCCCCTTCCCGGTCGCCAGCGGCGCATAGGTGGCTGCGACACCCTCCACCAGCCGGCCGAGATCGAACTCGACGTTCTCCAGCTCCAATGAGCTCATCTCGATCCTGGACAGGTCGAGAAGATCGTTGAGCACCGCGAGCAGGCTCTCGCTGGAGCGGCGGATGATGCCGACGCGCTCGCGCTGGGCGGCCGTCAGCCGGTCGCCGGTCAAGGCCTGGGCCATGCCCAGCACCCCGTTCAGCGGCGTGCGAAGCTCGTGGCTCATGGTCGCGAGGAACTGCGACTTGGCCCGGTTCGCCGCGTCGGCCGCCTGCTCGCGCTCCTCGGCCGCGAGGCGAGCCGTCATCAACTCGCCCCAGACGCCGGAGAGCTGTGCCCGCGCGGCCCAGAACTGGACCGCGAAAATCAGCACGGTGAGGGTTGGCGCAAGGGCGGCGAACACGTGGCCGCCGGCGAGCGCCGCTCGCGTCAGACCGACGCCGACCAGAGCCAGAATCCCCAGATAGGGCGCCATGCTCGCCACCAGGATCGCCGGCGAGCGATAGTAGCGCATCAGCACGTGCACCATCGAGACGCTCATCAGCGCGAAGGCGAAGAGGCGCTGGCCGGGGCCGCCTCTGGCGATCAGGACCAGGGCGGCGGTCGCGTAGATCGTGGTGGCGAGCACCCGCAGCGACGGCGCCCACCATCGCGCCTCCGCCGCCGAGCCGCGGCCGCCGGCCAGGCGGCGCAACACCAGATCCTCCGCGCCGACCGTGGCGACGATGGCGATCGCCCACGCGAGCACGAACGGCCAGGGCGCGACGCTCAGCCCGACCAGAGCGACCATGCTGACGCCGAGCGTCTGGACCAGCTGGTTGCGCCCGAGCTGGACGGAAACGGCGATGGCCTGGCGGCTTTCGGACGCGAGGCTCCGGGGCGCTGGCCGCAAGGTTGGCATGGGCAAGCCCTCCCTCCGCCGAAGAGTGTCACCTTGGCGGGGCTGACGGACCGTTAACAACCTGGGCGCGTCTCCCGCGAAACTATTTCGCGCCGGCCAGAGCTATCGGGCGCGGCTCGCCCTATATCTGACGGGCCGGACCGCCGACGCGCATCCGCGTCTGCGTGGCTGGCCAAAGGCGACCTCATGTCCAGACTGATCCAGCCCGTGGTTCACGCGAACCAGCATCTCTCCGATGGCCGCTCGACCCGCTCGGCCGCGTCGGCGCGCGTGCCGGACATTCTGGCGCGCAAGGGCACGCTGAAATGCCGGCCATGACCGGCCCGGCGCGGGTTCCGCAGAGCGGCGGCGCGTAGGGCGATCGGACGAACGCGGTCATTCGACCACGAAGCGCACCAAGGCGCTCCGAGTGGCCTCCGCCACCTCCGCTCATCGGGACAGAGGCACGATGTCCGACCGGGCGCTGAACAATTGGTTGGTCCATTCGCCCGATCAGTTGACGAGATAGGGTATGTCATTGACCTAGATGAGAACTGCCGGCTAGGTCACGGGCGTGCGCTACGAGTGGGACGAGGCCAAGAGGAGGCCACTCGCCTCGCACGCGGATTGCCGTTCGACGCAGCCGTTCTGCTGTTCGACCGCCCGGTCCTGGCCACGGTGGACGACCGCTTCGACTATGGCGAGACCAGGTTGCGGGCGATCGGCGAAGTCGCGGGGCTGATCCTCGTCTGCGCCTACACTGAAACGAGTGAGGTGCGGCGGGTCATCAGTTTGAGGCGGGCGAGCAGGAGAGAGCGTGATGCCTATCGTACGACGCACCAGGGCTGAAGTGGACGCCGCGGCCGTGGCGGCGGAATTGCGGGCGCAGCCCGAGCCCGACGATGCGGCCATCGAGGCGGCGGCGGCCGAGGACGACAGCGCCTGGAGCGACGAGGATTTCGCCCAGGCCGAGATCCTGGTCCCGCCTCCCACGCCGGCCGAGGTGAAGGCCCTGCGCGCGCGGCTCGGCCTCAGCCAGCCGCAGTTCGCGCGGCGCTTCGGGTTCAGCGTCTCGGCCATCCGCCAATACGAATATGGCCGCCGCAGCCCGAAAGGTCCGGCCACCACCCTCCTCAGGGTGATCCAGGCCGATCCGGAGGCGGTGGCGCGCGCACTGCGGGGACGGTGACGGCGCGGCGCCGCGTCGCCCGGTGCTCCCGCGGGATCGCCCGCCTGCGCTAGCGCCGCCTTAGCCCGCATGACGGCGGGGCTATTCTGGGCCGCGATCGGGCGAGCGCATGGCGCGCGCGCCTGCCGTTCGGCCAGGGATGATGTCGATGAGCGAACGCGACCGCGGGCCTGATCCGGCGCGGTGCGAACCTGGGCGAGCGCCCGGATCGCGCAATCGCATGTCCAGACCGATCACCCTCGGCATCCTCGCCCACCGCGACACACCGCCCGCCGAACCGCGGATGGCCGGGGTCGACGCCGCGCCGGCGACCGTAGACTACGGTTCGAATACGGCTGCGGCGGCGTGCTTCAGCCTCGATCCGACGTCTCGGACACCCGGAGAGGCCGGAGCAGCCACCGTTGCCAACGGTGCGAATACGGCCGGCGGAGGCGCGTGGTGAACGCCGCCACCGCTTTCGAACCGGGCCGCACCTTCGCCGCGGCGGCCGTAGACAACGGCGCGAATACGGACGGCGGCGGACGCCCGGGACGCCGCGCAGCGGCGCGTTCGTGCTTTTCGTGTCGGTCGTGGCGCCCCTTGGCTTGCCTGGAGCGGGAATGCCGACGGCCGGCGGGGAGCCTGGCGACCGTAGACTACGGTGCGAATACGGCTGCGGCGGCGGCGTGCTTCAGCCTGGATCGGGTGTCTCGGCCGCCGGGAGGGGCCGGAGCAATCACCGTTGACAACGGCGCGAATACGGCGGGCGGAGGCGCGTGGGTGAACGCCGCCACCGCTCCCGAGCCGGGTCGCACCTTCGCCGCGGCGACCGTAGACTACGGTGCGGATACGGTGTCCGCGCTGGCGGAGCGGGCCATTCCCCTAGCGCCGCCGCCCCTTGCGGAAGCGCTCGGCCGCCTCGGCGCGGGCCGCGGCCCTGGCGCGCGTCGGCGCGGCGCGATCGACCGCCTCGCCGGCGGGCGTCAGCGCCTCGTTGGCGAACTCGAGGTCCAGCAGCTTCAGCCGCTTGACCTCGTCCCTGAGCCGCGCCGCCTCCTCGAATTCCAGGTTGGCGGCCGCGGCCCGCATGCGGCTTTCCAGGTCCTTCAGGGTGGTCTGGAAGTTGTGCCCGAGGAACGGGCGGGCGTCCTCGGCGACCCCGGCGTCGACGCTCACCCGGTCGCGCTCGTAGGGACTGGCGAGGATGTCCTTGATCTGGCTCTTTATGCTCTCGGGCGTGACGCCGTTCGCCGCGTTCCACGCCGCCTGCTTCTCGCGCCGCCGGCCAGTCTCGGCCATGGCGCGCTGCATCGAGCCGGTGATCTGGTCGGCGTAGAGGATCACCTTGCCGTCGATGTTGCGCGCGGCGCGGCCGATGGTCTGGATCAGGCTGGTCTCGGAGCGCAGGAAGCCCTCCTTGTCGGCGTCGAGGATGGCGACGAGGCCGCATTCGGGGATGTCGAGGCCCTCGCGCAGCAGGTTGATGCCCACCAGCACGTCGAAGGCGCCCAGCCGCAGGTCGCGGATGATCTCGATGCGCTCCAGGGTGTCGATGTCGGAATGCATGTAGCGCACCCGCAGGCCCTGCTCGTGCATGTATTCGGTGAGGTCCTCGGCCATCTTCTTGGTCAGCACCGTCACCAGGGTGCGGTAGCCGCGGCGCGCCGTCTCGCGGCACTCGGCGATGACGTCGTCCACCTGGCTGGCGGCGGCGCCGGTCGCGGTCCTGGAGACCGGGCGCACCTCCACCGGCGGATCGATGAGGCCGGTGGGCCGGATCACCTGTTCGGTGAAGACGCCGCCGGTCTTCTCCAGCTCCCACGGCCCCGGCGTCGCCGAGACGAAGACGCTCGCCGGCCGCATCGCCTCCCATTCCTCGAACTTCAGCGGCCGGTTGTCCATGCAGCTGGGCAGGCGGAAGCCGTATTCGGCCAGGGTGAACTTGCGCCGGTAGTCGCCGCGGTACATCGCCCCCAGCTGCGGCAGGGTCTGGTGGCTCTCGTCGACGAACAGCAGCGCGTTGTCGGGGATGTATTCGAAGAAGGTCGGGGGCGGCTCGCCGGGGCGCCGGCCGGTGAGATAGCGCGAATAGTTCTCGATGCCGGCGCACGAGCCGGTGGCCTCGATCATCTCGATGTCGAAGGTGGTGCGCTGCTCCAGGCGCTGCGCCTCCAGGAGCTTGCCGTTCGCCACCAGCCAGTCGAGCCGCTCCTTCATCTCGGCCTTGATGTGGCCGATGGCCTGGATCAGCGTCGGGCGCGGCGTCACGTAGTGGCTGTTGGCGTAGACGCGGATCGCCGCCAGCTCGCCCGTCTTCCTGCCGGTCAGGGGATCGAACTCGCAGATCGATTCCACCTCGTCGCCGAACAGGCCGACGCGCCAGGCGCGGTCCTCGTAGTGGGCCGGGAAGATCTCGACGGTGTCGCCGCGGCGCCGGAAGGTCCCGCGCTCGAAGGCGTTGTCGTTGCGCTTGTACTGCTGCGCCACCAGGTCGGCCATCAGCCGCTTCTGGTCGATCTTCTCGCCGACCTTCAGGTTGAAGGTCATGGCCGAATAGGTCTCCACCGAGCCGATGCCGTAGATGCAGGAGACCGACGCCACCACGATGACGTCGTCGCGCTCCAGGATCGCCCGCGTCGCCGAGTGGCGCATGCGGTCGATCTGCTCGTTGATCGACGAGTCCTTCTCGATATAGGTGTCGGTGCGCGGCACGTAGGCTTCGGGCTGGTAGTAGTCGTAGTAGGAGACGAAGTATTCGACGGCGTTCTGCGGAAAATACGCCTTGAACTCGGCATAGAGCTGGGCGGCCAGGGTCTTGTTGTGCGCCAGGATCAGCGCCGGGCGCTGGGTCTCCTCGATGATCCGCGCCATGGTGAAGGTCTTGCCCGAGCCGGTGACCCCCAGCAGCACCTGGTCGCGCTCGCGCGCCGCCAGGCCCTGGACCAGTTCGGCGATCGCCTGCGGCTGGTCGCCCGCGGCGGCGTAGTCGGAAACGAGGCTGAAGGCGCGACCGCCCTCGCTCTTCTGCGGCCGCGCCGGCCGGTGCGGCGTCCAGAGCGCCGGCGACGTGTCCAGGATGAAGGCCGCCGAAGCGTCCGCCACGCCGGCGCCGGAGGGGCTTGCCATGCCGCCCAAGTTAGGCGACCGCGCCCCCGAACGCCAGCGCGGCCACGCCGGTCCGCGTCAGCAGCGATGGCGCTTCGCCCCGGCCGCCGGCATCTCGCCGGCGCATCCGTTGCACGGGTGAGGAGAAAGGCGCCGTCGCTCCTTCGCCGCGAGCGGGGGACCGCCGCGCCGCGAGGGGCGGGGGTGGAAGGGGCGCGACGAGGCTGGCTGGAGGGTTCAACCAATCTGCAGCGATGGCGCTTCGCCGCGGGCGGCGAAGGCGGGGATGAGCTGGCGGCCGGCGAGGGCGATGCTGCGCGTGACCGCTTCGTGGCTGAGCGAACCGTACTGCATCATGCACATGATCCGGTCGACGCCGATCGCCTGGTAGGCCTCGAGCTTGGCCGCGCAGGCGCCGGGGTCGCCGATCACCACGCAGTCGAGCGCCTCCAGAACCTCGTGCGCCTCCTCGTGGCTGACCTCGCGGCCCTGGGCCATCTTCTTGAGCAGCACCAGGGCCGGCGGGTCGTCCGCCTCGATGACGGTCTCGCGCGGATCGAGGCTCTGGCGGGCCTGGGTGGCGGAGGCGGAGTTGGGATGCAGGCCGGCCTTGATCATGTCGTACCACACCCGGCGCGGCACCTTGAAGGTGACGGCCGCGGCGTTGACGTACCAGAGCGCCGACCAGGCCGCGCCGTTGCGGATCGCCGCCGCCCGGCTCTCGGCCACGTGCACGAAGGTGAAGGCGCCCTTCTGGGGGTTGGCGACGGCGCCGGCGGGACGGGCGCAGGCGGCGAGGCCACGGTCGTGCTCGCGCATCATCGCCCCCAGCACCGGCACCGGGCTGAGCAGCGTCGTGCCCAGGGCGCCGACGCCCAGCTCTCCGGCCATGTAGAAGCTCTCGGGCGAGCCGCAGGTCTGCCACAGGCGCGGATGCGGCTGCTGCAGCGGTCGCGGCACCACCTCGCGCGGCGGTATGGCGATGAGCGGAGAGTTCCAGGAGAACTCCGGCTTGGTCCACATGCGCGGAATCATCTGCAGGGCCTCGCGCACCTCCTCGCGCGCGGTCTGGGGATCGACGCCGAAGGTCTCCCATTCCTTGCCGCCCGACTTGGCGAGGCCCAGCTCGAAGCGGCCCCCCGAGAGGATGTCCAGCATCGCGCCGCGTTCGGCGACCCGCAGGGGATTGTTGATCCTGAACGGCGCCAGCACGCCGGCGTGCCCGACCCTCAGCCGCCGGGTGGAGAGCGCGATGGCGGCGAGGATGAGTTCGGGCGCCGAGGAATAGCTGAACTGCGGCGCGCCATGGTGCTCCACCTGCCACCAGATCTCGAAGCCGGCCGCGTCGGCGGCGCGCGCCTGCGCGAGGGTGTCGGCGATCAGCGACGCCTCGTCCTGGCCGTCCGTCCACGGAAACGCCCGCTGGATCTCGCAGAACACGTCGAATTTCATCGGTCCGGCTCCTCGCCTGACGGCCCGCGCCGTCGGGCGAGAGATACATAACGTGCGTTACGTTTACAAGCGCCGACCGGGGCGACCGCACCGACCGGCGTCGCTTCGCCGCCACACTGGCCGGGCTTCTTACATATCACGCGTTACGTGACACCTTTTCATGGACCGAACGCGTGTTATGCTGGGGGACAAGGCCGGGGGCTCGAGCGGCGCTTCGGACAGAGAAACCTGCTGGGGGAGGAGCCTCGCCGTGCCGATGGTCACACGTTTGTTCGCGTCCGTGTCGCTGGCCTGCGTGACGATGGCGGCCTCGCAGGTCTGCGCCGCCCCGAATCCGGCGCCGACTCCGGCCCCGAAGCCTTCGGCGGACGCCGGTTCGGGCCAGGGCGCCGGCGCCGTCGGCGAGATCATCGTCACCGCCGAGCGGCGCGAGGAATCGCTGGAGAAGGTGCCGATCGCCGTCAGCGCCCTGAGCGGGCGGGCGCTGGAGGTCCAGGGGGTGGTGGGCTTCGCCGATCTCAGCGAGCGCATTCCCTCGCTGAGGTTCGGCGCCGGCGTCACCGGCGGCGAGAACGTCGTCACCCTGCGCGGCCTCGGCAGCCAGAACACCACCCCCGGGGGCGACTCGCCGGTGGCCTACAACGTCGATGGCGTCTACGTGCAGCAGACCACCGCCGTCGATCCGGAATTCTACGACGTCGAGCGCGTCGAGGTGCTGCGCGGGCCGCAGGGCACCCTCTATGGCCGCAACTCGGTAGGCGGCTCGGTGAACGTCATCACCCGCGCGCCGACCGACGTCTTCGCCGCGTCGGCCGACGCCATGGTCGGCGACTATTCGGCGCGCACGTTCCGCGGCTGGATCAACGGACCCCTGGTGGACGCCGGCGATTTCAAGGTCGACGGCCGGCTCACCGCCGTCTCGGCCTATCACGGGCCCTACGCGAAGAACCTCTCCACCGCGCCGGGCGCCACCCACAGCCAGGATGGCGAGGACTACTGGATGGTGCGCGGCCAGCTGAAGTTCGAGTTTTCGCCCGACGCCAACCTGCTGCTTTTCGCCGACTACAGCCACGGGCGGGACCCCGCGGCGACCAACACCGCCTGGTGGGAGGCGCCGCATCGCTACGTCGCGCCGCCGCTGGGCATCGCGGCCGGCTCTCGTTGCGACTTCAGCACCCAGGCCAGCTTCCGGCCGCGGACGTTCTGCCACGACGCCCACGAGACCGCCTCCGACACCACCCAGCTCTACGCCGGCACGTTCAACTGGGATCTGCCCTTCGCCGCGTTCACCTCGGTCACCGGCTACGAGCGCGGCGACGTGGCGCAGATCAGCGACGGCGACGGCTCGGACCTGCCCATCGCCCTCGGCGCGCCCTGGACCATGCGCAACAGTCAGTTCTCGCAGGAGTTCCGGCTGGCCTCGCGCGGCGGCGCCAGTCCGCTGCGCTGGCTGGTGGGCTTCATCTATTTCTACGCCAACGACTACGAGAACTTCGGCTATTCGGACACCGGCTACAACGACACCTTCCCGCTGCCGGGCGCCCTCGACGAGTTCACCTTCCTCAGCCACGGCTACACCAAGACCCAGTCGTGGGCGCCGTTCGGCCAGGCCGACTTCGACCTCGCCAGGACCGGCCTGGGCGTGCCGCTCACCTTCACCCTGGGGCTGCGCTACAGCCACGACCGCAAGTACGGCTACAACTATCTGAACTACGAGTTGCCGATAGCCTGCGGCGGCTCCTGCGCCATCACCCAGGGGCCGTTCTCCAACACCTGGGGCCAGACCACCGGCAAGCTGGGCGCCCGCTACCAGTTCGACGCGGCGACCATGGCCTACGCCTCGGTGTCGCGCGGCTATCTGGCCGGCGGCAACATCATCGGCCTCGCCCACGTCTACGGGCCCGAGACGCTGTGGTCCTACGAGGTGGGCCTGAAGACCCGGCTGCTGGACGACCGGCTGCTGCTCAACGTTGCCGCCTACCACGAGGAGATCAAGCACCTGCAGGTGTTCGTGCAGAGTTCCACCGAATCCGGCATCAACAACGTCAACGGGACCACCGACGTGAACGGGCTGGAGACCGAGATCGACTACAACCCGGTGGACAACCTGCACCTCAACGCCGCGGTCACCCTCACCGACGCGCGCTATGGAACCTACATCACCACCGACACCCGCTTCGGCGGTCCGGGACCCGGCTGCGCGGCCGTCACCTTGCTGTGCAACTTCAAGGGCAACTGGCTGAACCAGACGCCGCCCTACACGGTGGACCTGGGCGCCGACTATGCCTTCCATACGGCGTTCGGGGTGATCACCCCGCGCATCGACGCCTTCTTCTCGGGCAAGGTCGAGTTCCTGCCCGACAACTACGCGACTTCGCAGCAGCGCCCCTATCACCTGACCAACGTCAGCCTGACCTGGACCAGCCTCGACGATCGCTATCGCGTCGAGGCCTTCGTCAGGAACATCGAGAACGCCGACGTGATCTCCAACGACGGCCTGCAGTCGATCACTCTGGGCCAAGGCGTGCTGGAGCCGGACAACTTCGTCTACTATCCGCCGCGCACCTTCGGCATCCGCGTGGCGGTGAAGGTGGGGGGCTGAGCGTGGGGCGCGCAGGCGCCGAGCCGCCGCCAACCAGGTGGAACCGGATGGCCGGATGCAAGGGCCGACTAGCCAAAGGGGAGATCACCACATGACCGACCGGGACTGGGCGCTGACGAGCCTCTATCACACGGTGATCAATTGCCGTGACCTGGACGAAAGCGTCGGCTTCTATCGGCGCCTGGGCTTCGAGGTGCTGGACGACCGCCGCGGCGTGGAGTGGCCACAGTTCGTCGCCGAGCTCTTCGGTCTCGAGCGCGCCCAGGGGCGTGGCGTCCTGATGGTGCTGCCTTCGGACCCCGACGGTCCGATGCTGGACCTCATCGAATGGGTGACGCCGACGGCCGCCTTCCCCGACCCGGCGGCAAGCGCCCGCACCGTGCCCCGGATCATCGCGTTCCGCTGCCGCAACCTGCGCCAGGCCCGCGCCGAGCTGGCCGCCGCCGGCGTGCCGTTCGTCAGCCAGATGCACGAGCCGGGCGAGGCGCTGGGCGTGCTGGGCTCGATCTGCGCCCGCGATCCCAACGGCAACCTCGTCGAACTCATCGAGCTGGCGCCGGGGGTGCGCCATTCGCGCGCGAATCAGGCCCTGGCCGCGGAGGCGCACGGCAGGTGAGCGGCGAGCCCATCGGGACGCTGCCGCCGAGGCAGGAACGCGCTCTAGCCCTTGGCCTGCATCGCCTCCAGCCTCCGCGCGCCTCCCGCTTCGGTTCAGGGCGCCGCGACCGCGAGCTTCGGCCTGGCGGCGGGCGCGGCGGCGAGCGGCCGGGAGCGCACGGTATCGAGCCAGAGTTCGAACATCGCCTTCTGCCTTGCGGCGGGGATCCGCTGCACGCCCAGCAGCACCTCGACGCCGATGCCGTCGATGAGCGCCACCAGGGCCTCCGCGGCCTGGCGTATGTCGACCTGCGCCGCGACATCGCCTTCGTCCTTGGCGCGCTGCAGCAGTCGGGCGAGGCGCTGGCGCCACTCCTGATAGCGCAGCCGCATGGTCGAGGCGACCTCGTCGTCGTAGCTGGACCGCTCCCAGAAGCCGACCCAGATGCGCCAAGTGCTGCGCGTCTCCGTCGTCAGGGGAAGCGCCATCGCCACGACGCGCCGGATCGCCTCGACGGCGGGCACGATGGTCTCGGCGCGGGCCATGCGCTCGCGCACCAGTCGCGCCGACAGCTCCGAGGCCTCGACCAGAAGCTGGTCCTTGGAGCGGAAGTAGTGGGTCAGCGCCCCGGTGGTGTAGCCGGCCTCCTGCGAGACGCGCCGCACCGTCAGGCCGGCGATGCCGTCCTTCATGATGACGCGCAGCGCCGCCTCGGCGAAAACGCCCCGGCGCTCGTCGTGGTCGACCGATCTGGCCATGCGCCCGCCTCGTCCTCACCGGCGCGATATGTCACGGTTTCGGCGCCGCAGCGCAACCCCCGGGAGGCCGGATTTCGCCGAACATCCGTTATGCGCCTGCTCGCCGCGCCCCGAGCTTGACGCATCCCGGCCGCGGAACTACGTAACATACGTTATGTTTACTGGCGAGATCGGGCGAGGCGAGGGCGCATGACGGGGCCTGCGGAACTGCAATCGCTGTTCGATCGGGTCAGCAACTGGGGCCGATGGGGCGACGACGACGAGCGCGGCGCCCTCAACCACCTCGGCGAGGCCGAGGCCAGGGCCGCCGCGGCCCTGGTGCAAGTGGGCCGCACGGTCAGCCTGGCGCGCGACTTCCCCACCCGGCCGGGGCCGGAGAACCCCTGGCCGGCGCATCACCACATGGTCATCGCCGGCGACGATCCGTGCGTGCCGGGGATGGAGGGCCTCGAGGTCTCCACCGACTACATCGGCATCGCCTTCCACGGCATGGCTTCCAGCCACCTGGACGCGCTCTGCCACGTGTTCCAGGGCGGCCGGATGTACAACGGCCGCCCGGCCAGCGAGGTGAAGAGCACCGGGGCGCGGCGCAACACGGTGATGACCCTGAAGGACGGGCTGGCCGGGCGGGGCGTGCTTCTGGATGCGCCGCGGGCGCTGGGCGAGCCCTTCGTGGACCCCGAGCGCATCATCGGCGTCGCCGAGCTGGAGCGCGCCGAGGCGCAAGCGGGCGTGCGCGTCGGCAAGGGCGACATCGTCCTCGTCCGGCTCGGGCGCGATGCGCGGCGCAGGGTTCACGACGATCAGAAGGTCGCCGGCCTCGATCCCGAGGTCTGCGCCTGGCTGCATGAACGCCAGGCCGCCGTGCTCGGCGGCGATGGCGTCCACGACCCGATCCCGCCGGCGCGCATCGCCGCCGACTGGCCCATGCCGATCCACATGATCGGTCTCGTGGCCATGGGCCTGCACCTGCTCGACAACCTCCATCTGGAGGACGTCGCCCGCGTCTGCGCGGAGCTGAACCGCTGGACCTTCCTCCTCACCCTCGCCCCGCTGCGGATCGCGGGCGGCACCGGCTCACCGCTCAATCCCATCGCGATGTTCTGAGACGTGACAGAGCGCTGCGGTCAATCCTGGTCCTTCCACGCGCCCGCGAACCGACCGCCGGCAAGCAGCGCCTCGAGATAAGGAGGACACACGCCGCGATCCCCCGCTTTACGCCCAGGCCAGGGCAGCCTAACCAGCAGCCCATGCCGCGCGCACCCCTGAACGTGCTGGTGTTGCCGTTCCGGCGCGCGGAGGCCGGGGCGATCGAGTACGCCGTCTTTCGGCGCTCCGACCAGGAGGACGAGTGCTGGCAGGGCGTCGCCGGCGGAGTCGAGGTCGGCGAGAGCGCCGAGGGAGCGGCGCGCCGCGAGCTTCACGAGGAAGCTGGCGTGGCGGCGCCGGCGCGCTGGATCGCGCTGGACTCGATCGCGAGCGTGCCGGCCGAGGTGTTCGGAGCTGAGCACGGCTGGGGGCCGGAGGTGCACGTGGTCCTCGAGCGGGCGTTCGGCGCCGAACTGCGGCCTGCCCAGCACATCCGGCTTTCCAAGGAGCATTCCTCCCACCGCTGGCTGTCGTTCGGCGAAGCCTCGAAGCTGCTGCGCTGGGACAGCAACCGAACCGCGCTCTGGGAACTGAACCGGCGGCTCGCGGCGGCCGGGGCGGCGCCTCGAGAAGATTGATCCGAAGAGCCGCGGGCGCCGCTCACGGCTTCAGCGCGCGGGTTGCGAGGCAAGTGGGAAAATAGTGGGAGCGGCCGGTGTCCGGGGCTCCGAGGTCCTTGTCCTCGAAGAGATGGGTGAGGACGAAGCCGGCCTGGAGCTGGCCGCCGATCTGGCTCTCCAGGCTGTGGCTGAACTCCACGGTATGGTCGCGCGCGATGACGCGCTCCAGCGCCTCGGGCGCAAGGTCGAGGATGTCGGCGTAGGGCAGGGGATGGCGCACCACCAGCTCGCCGCGCTCCTGCGCCTCCGCGTCGAAGATGTAGACGATCGGGTTCATGAACCCGGCGAGCAGCGCGCCGCTGCGCTTCAGGACGCGGAAGCACTCGCGCCAGACCGGCTCGATGTCGGGCGCGAACGCGTTGGAGACCGGGTGGAAGATCAGGTCGAACCGGCCGTCCTCGAACGCCGACAGGTCGTGCATGAACCCCTGCCGGGTGACGAGCGCCAGCCCCTCGCGGCGCGCCACCGCCTCGTCCTGAGCGAGCTGTTTCGGCGAGGCGTCGAAGACGATGACACGGGCGCCGGCGGCCGCGAGAATGGGGCCTTGCTGGCCGCCGCCCGAAGCGAGGCAGAGGATGTCCCTGCACGCGACCTCGCCGAACCAGTCGCGCGGCGCGGGCCGGTTCGGGGTCAGGCGCACCGACCAGTCGCCGCGGCGGGCGCGGCCGATCTCCTCGGGCGCGACCGGACGGGTCCAGACGTCCTGCTCGGCGACCCGCCGGTCCCAGCCTTCCTGGTTGAGACGCTGAACCTGATCGGCGTGCATCGCCACAGCCTAGCCCGGCCGCGCGCTCCAGACCAACCCGGTCCAGGACCTTGCGCCCTCCTCGGCCGTGAAGTCGCGTCCGGCCCTCGCGGGCAGGCCGAGCCGCGCCATCACGGCGAGGGATCTGGCGTTCTCCGGCGACGTGTAGGCCAGCACCTCGGGCAGGCCGACGCGCTCGAAGACATCCTCGAAGGCGAAGCGCGCCGCCTCGGTGGCGTAGCCATGGCCCCACGCCCGGCGAACCAGCCGCCAACCCGCGCCATGGTGCGGCCCCAAGGGATGACCGTCCCTCGAAGGCATGACGCCAGCATAGCCGATGAACGCGCCGTCCGGCCCCTCCACGGCCCAGCTGCAGAAGCCAAGGCGATCGAAGGCGGCGGCATAGCGATCGAGCTTGCGATCGCTCTTGTCGCGGCTGAGCGGCTTTTGCGCATCGACTATGACTTGCGGATCGGCACGCATGGCCGCAAAGCCGTCCCTGTCGTTCTCGCGCCAGGGGCGAAGGCGCAGGCGAGGCGTCTCGACGATCATTCGTCACGCACACGACGCATGGCCGCCCGGCAAGGCCGGCGCCGCATCCTGCCCGTGCAGCAGGCGAGCCAATTCGGCGACGGCCTCGAAAACCGCATCGCGCGCTAGTCGAACCGGATGATGGCTGGTCCCCCGATTGCAGTTCGCGACAGCAGCAGCGACCCTCGATTACCTGATCGCGCGATCCGATGGATTGACTCCGAGGCAGGCGCGACCATAGCGTCAATAGGCCCAGTCCGGGGCGGCCAAGCGAAGGAGGATTTTGAGATGACGTCATCCACTCCTCACCGGCCGGCTCGGTAGTCGCTGGAGCCATGCAGGGGCGCTCAGCGCGCCCGCGCCTCGACACATCCTGTCCAGCCTTCACCCGAGCCACTCGGCTCCGTGGCGTGCGCACGCGCGCCGGACGGGAAAAGCTAAACTATGGACTACGTCAATCTTGGCCGTTCAGGTCTCAAGGTCAGCCGCGCCTGCTTGGGCGCGATGAATTTCGGAACCGCGCACCAGGCGCCCTGGTGCGACGAAGCCGAAGCCCGGCGGATCATCGACGCCTTCCTGGATGCAGGGCACAACTTCATCGACACGGCCAACAATTACACTGGCGGCCAGTCCGAGGAAGTGATCGGTCGGGCGGTGGCCGGGCGGCGCGAGGCGGTGGTGATCGCCACCAAGGCGCGCAGCGCCCAAGGCCCTGGCCCCAACGACCAGGGCCTTTCGCGATTGCACCTGACCCGCGCCCTGGAGGCCAGCCTGACGCGCCTGGGGCTCGACCATGTCGATCTCTACCAGATGCACGCCTTCGACGCCGGCGTCCCCCTCGAGGAGACGATGGACACGCTGGCGGGCTTCCTGCGCGCCGGGAAGGTGCGTTACATTGGCTGCTCCAACTTCACCGGCAGCCAGATCGTCGAGGCGCAGTGGGTGGCCGCGCGCGTGGGCGGAGTGCCGCTGATCAGCCTCCAGCCTCGCTATTCGCTGATCTCCCGGGAGATCGAGGCCGACGTCCAGCCCACGGCGCAGCGCCATGGACTGGGTGCGCTGACCTACGGCGTGCTCGCTGGCGGGGTCCTCAGCGGCAAATACCGGCGCGACGAGACGCCTGCGCCCGACACGCGCTACGGCGGCAGCATGGGCGTGCGCGGCGCGGCCCACACGGCTGACGCGGCGCGTCTGGCGCTCCGCGAGCGCAACCTCGATATCGCCGAGGCGGTGCGGGAGGTCGCCGTCGATCTCGATGCGGCGCCCAGCGCGGTGGCCGTCGCCTGGTGTCTGGCGCGCCGCGGCGTCACCTGCGTGATCATCGGGCCGCGGACACTGGAGCAGCTGGACGACTAT
Organism: Caulobacteraceae bacterium; assembly: GCA_035532115.1. Lineage (GTDB taxonomy): Bacteria > Pseudomonadota > Alphaproteobacteria > Caulobacterales > Caulobacteraceae > Acaudatibacter. The sequence continues at coordinate 19,853 of DATKRO010000015.1, forward strand.
CTGCGCGGGTTCGAATTGCAGCTGCCGCAGGACGTGGTCAAGCGCCTCTCCGATGTCTCCCGTCCCGACGGCGCGGGGTCCGCGGGCGGCGGGCCGGCAACGGCTCCGGCGCCGTGAGCCGTGAGCCGTGAGCCGATGTTGACGCCCGCGCGGGGCTCGCCAAGATGAGCGCGGTTTGCCTGGACGGGCGAAGGGGGCAAAGAGAATGGCCGTGGATGCAGTCGCCGCCGAGGCGCTGATCGCGCGGGCGCAGGCGCGGGGCTGGCCGGCGGGGCTGGCCGAGCGCGCCCTGGCGGTGCGGACGCCGCGCGCGCACCTGGAAGGCTGGCTCGCCGCGCCGGCGGACGCCAACGGGCTCTTCCAGATCGAGCGCACCATCGAGGTTTTCGAGCGTCTCGCCGGCGGGCCCTACCGGGCGCGCGAACTCACCGCTCGCGACGAGGAGGCGTTCGAGGCGCTGTGGGCCGACGCCCCCGAGAAGGTGGGCGACTGGGAGGTGACCGTCGAGCGCTCGCCCGATGCGCTGGCGCAGTTCCGGCTGCAGCCGGGCGCCAGCATCAGCGTCGTCGAGGCCGAGGGCGAACTCGTCGCCTGCACCGCCTGGTCGCCGGCCAACTGTCTGGTCGGTGGCAAGCCCTGCAGCATCCACTACGCCCAGGGCCTGCGGGTGCGTGCCGGCCGCCGCCGCGAAGGGCTGGGCGACCTGGTGCGGCGCTTTCCCTCGCGCGCGCTGCAGAACCCGACCGTCGGCCAGATCATGTACATGCGCATCGGCAACGCCGGCATGGCCGGCTTCCTGGAGGCCGTGAAGTTCCAGGCCCAGGGCGAGCGGCCGCAGAAGGTGGTCGGCGCCGTCCACCTCGCCGCCCGGGCGGCGCCGGCCGCGCCGCGGGGGATGCGGCCGGTCGCCGAGGCCGACCTGGGGCGCTGCACCGAGCTGATCAATCGCGCCCACGCCGGGCTCGACCTCTTCGCGCCGCTGAGCGCGGAGAGCCTGCGGTCGAGGCTGGACGGTGGCGTCTGGGGCGAGGGGCCGCCGTGGCGCCGCAGGGTCTATGGCTGGCCCGACTTCCTGGTGATCGAGGCGCGGGGCCGCATCGTCGCCTGCGGCGGTCTTTGGGACCGCGGCCGCGACATGCGCGAGGTCTGGCGCTCGAAGGAGGGCGAGGTGCGCCGCGTCGAGGTGGCGGCGGCGCTCGACCTCGGCTGCGAGGCCGGGCGCGAGGATGTGCTCGCCGATCTCCTGCGCCACTTCGCCTCCCGCGCCGCCGCGCTGGGGCGCCAGAGCCTGATCGCCGATCTGGAGCACCTGCCCAAGATCGTCGAGCGCCTCGCCGATCTCGACCCGCGCGTGGAGTCGCGCACCCTGGAGTGGAGCCCCTTCCTGCCCGGCCTGCCCCTCACGCTCGGCGACTGCCACCTGGATCTGAGATACTGGTGAGCGGGTGACGGGGAGCGCGCGTGGCTCGCCCGGGGATGATCGACCATGGAACGGCCGGGCCCCGAACACGACTTGGCAGCCGTAACAGAGCTCGCCCTGACGCTTGAGCTTGGGCCGATTTGGCCGGAAATTCTGAAACTGGCCCATCACAAGAGCGTGCGGTTATCGCCGCTGCCCATCGTGGCGCGGGTGCAGTCGTCCGCGCCTTGCGAGGCTGCGGCCGGGACCATGGAACGAGAGTTGGCGCTGGCCCGGCGCCTGGTCGGCGTAGGCGCGCCCGTCGTCGCCCCGATCCAAGACCCTCCGCCTGGACCTTATGTGCTTGGCGACTGCGCCGTGAGCCTGTGGTCGTACGTGGAACATCGGCTGCCGCGCGGCGAAGCCGATGCGATGGGCGCCGCTGCGGCGCTGCGCATGGTGCACGCGGCTCTGCTCGAGGTGGGCGGCGACCTGCCGCCGTTCACTGACAACGTCGGGCGCTGCGGCGCCCTGCTGGCCGATCTCGCGGCCCTGCCTACGCTTTCTCTGACCGATCGCGCCTTCCTCCGGGCGCACTATGAGCGCTTTCGAGACCAGCTGGCGGGGCTCTCATTCAAGTCGGTCCCGCTGCACGGCGACACCCACATCGGCAATGTCCTGTTCGCGGCCGGCGGACCGATCTGGGCTGACCTCGAAACGGCGTGCCTCGGACCGTTGGAATGGGACCTGGTGCAGCTTGCGCCTCGAACGCGCGCGCTCTTCGGCGGCGTCGATCCCACCCTGATCGATCTGCTGGCGGATCTGCGCAGCGTCACCGTGGCGGTCTGGTGCTGCGCCGACGGGTCACGAAGCGCCGAAATGCGGGCCGCGGCCGAGCATCACCTGCATCGCTTGCGGCGGCGCGCATCGATCAATCGGCCGCGGTAGCTCGGGGTTACGCCCGCCCGCGCCCAGCAGGCGCGAGCCGATCAACGGGCGTCACCGAAAACTCGCTGGCGCGCGCCCGGATCCCGAGTTATAGTTATAACTCGTAGTATTTGGAGGCACAATGCGGGTAACGACGGCGGACTTCATCAAGCATTACAGCACGCTCGCCGATCGTGCTCTCGCTGAGCCTATCACCATTACGAAGCATGGTCGCGACCGTTTGGTGGTGGTGTCCGTAGCCGAATACGAACGCCTGAAGCGGCGCGCCCGGCAGGTTTTCCGGTCGAGCGAACTGCCGGACCGGGTGCTGGAACTCATTGCCCGCGCCGAGGTCCCGGCCGAATTCGCCGGTCTGGACGACGAACTCGAAGACCCCTCCGCGTGAGCTGGCCGGAGCCGCGGCTTGGCCTGGTCATCCGCTATTCCTATCTCTGGCGGCGCGAACATGAAGCCGGCCAAGAGGAGGGCGTGAAGGATCGACCGTGCGCGGTGGTCCTGGCGATAGAAGCCGAGGACGGAGAGAAGACCGTCTACGTGTTGCCGGTTACGCACGCGGCGCCGGCCGAGCCGCAGGACGCCGTCGAACTTGCGCGCACGACCAAGGCGCGGCTGGGCCTCGACAGCGAGCGGTCATGGATCATGGTCAGCGAAGGCAACAGCTTCGTCTGGCCGGGACCCGATCTGCGCTTCCAGCCTGACCGGGGACCGGAGAGCGTGGCCTACGGGATGTTGCCGCCGGCTGTGTTCAAGACGGTCAAGCAGCGGTTCCTTGAACGCGTCCAGGCGCATCGCGCGGGTATCGTCGAGCGCACGCAATAGGAGAGAGCCCGGGTATCGCCTGCGGCGCTTGCAAGAACCGGTGTCGGCCAGCCGATGCCCACCTGCCCGGCGGCGCCGGTGACGGCGATGCGCATCCCCCGCGCTGCCTCCGCGCGAGTCAGTGGCGGCTGAGTTCGGCGCGGCCGACCACCATGTGGTGCACCTCGTCGGGGCCGTCGGCGATGCGCAGGGTGCGCTGGCCGGTGTACATGCCGGCCAGCGGCGTCCATTGCGAGACGCCGGTGGCGCCGTGGATCTGGATCGCCTCGTCGATGATCCTGCAGACGCGCTCGGGGACCATGGCCTTGACCATGTGCACCCAGACGCGCGCCTCGCGGTTGCCGAGCACGTCCATCGCCTTGGCGGCCTTCAGCACCATCAGCCGCATGGCCTCGATCTCGATGCGGGCGCGCGAGACCACCTCGAGGTTCTTGCCGAGCTGGATGATCGGCTTGCCGAAGGCCTGGCGGGTCGAGGCGCGCTTGACCATCAGGTCGAGCGCCCGCTCGGCCTGGCCGATGGAGCGCATGCAGTGGTGGATGCGCCCCGGTCCCAGCCGCACCTGCGAGATCTCGAAGCCGCGGCCTTCGCCGAGGAGGATGTTGGCCTCCGGCACGCGCACGTTCTCGAGCTTCAGGTGCATGTGGCCGTGCGGCGCATCGTCGTGGCCGAACACGGTCATGGGTCCGACGACGGTCAGGCCCGGCGCGTCCATCGGCACCAGGATCTGCGACTGGCGGAACTGCGTCGGCGCATCGGGGCTGGTCTGGACCATGCAGATCATGATCTTGCAGCGCGGGTCGCCGGCGCCGGAGATGTAGTACTTCTCGCCGTTGATCACCCACTCGCCGCCCACCAGTTCGGCGCGGCAGGCGATGTTCTTGGCGTCGGAGGACGCGAGGCCCGGCTCGGTCATGCCGAAGCAGGAGCGGATCTCGCCGTTCAGCAGCGGCTTCAGCCAGCGCTCCTTCTGTTCGGGGGTGCCGCAGCGCTCCAGCACCTCCATGTTGCCGGTGTCGGGCGCCGAGCAGTTCAGCGTCTCCGACGCCAGCGGCTGGCGGCCAAGCTCGGCGGCGATGTAGGCGTAGTCGAGGTTGGTGAGGCCGCGGCCGATCTCGGAGGTGGGCAGGAAGAAGTTCCACAGGCCCGAGGCCTTGGCCTTGTCCTTGGCTGTCTGCAGCAGCTCCAGTTGGCCGGGCGCCCAGCTCCAGCGCTCGGCGCGGCCTTCGCCCAGGCGGTAGAACTCCTCGGCGATGGGCGCGACGTTCGCCTCGATGTGCTGCTTCACCGCATCGAAGAGCGGCCGCGCCTCCTTCGACATGCCGAGATTGTTGAGTTCGGCCTCGAGGTCGAGGGCGCTGCGCTGCTGCGTCGCCAGGTCCTGATCGTCCGCCATCTTCGAGCCTCCTGCTGCGCGCCGCGGCTTTTGGCTCGATCGCGCGAGCCTCGCGGCCTCATTGCATCTTCAGACCAATGCGGCGCCGCCGCGCCCTTGTCCAATGCCTCTTGCGCGGCGCCCTGGTTCGAGGCGGATGGATCGGCGCGTCTGTGGCCCGGCTCGAACGGCCGGCGAGGGCCGTGGTGGGTGTAGCAGGGCTCGAACCTGCGACCCGCTGATTAAGAGTCAGCTGCTCTACCTACTGAGCTATACACCCGTCTCGGCGGCGCCGGGCGGGCAGATCCTGGCCGGCGAGGGCGCGGACCATAGCCAAAATCGGCGCCGAGGCAAGCTGGCCGCCCGACGTGCGCCAGACCTGCGGCTCGCCCGCTCGCCACCGCCAACGCCATCGTCTAAGCAGGGAGGCCTGAAGAGGGATGGGGCCCGAGGCAGGGAATCCGAGGTGGCGAGGCGCGACATCAAGGGCGTGGTGGACTTCGCCTATCTGGAGGGCTTCGCCGCCGGCGACGAGGCGCTCGTGGACGAGGTGCTGGAGATCTTCCGCGAGCAGTCGGTGATCTGGGGGGCGCTGCTGCGGGCCGACCATGAGGGCTGGCGCGACGCGGCCCATACCCTGAAGGGCGCGGCGCGCGGCGTCGGCGCCTTCGCGCTCGGCGACGCCTGCGAGATCTGCGAGGCGGCCGGTCCCACGGCCCTCGCCAAGGTGCGCGACGCCCTCGACGCGGCGCTGGCCGACATCGCCGCCTATGCCCATGAACGGGCGCTGCGGTCGCTGAAGGCGCCGGGGCGCGGCGCTTGACGCGCGTCCTCCTGATCAAGACCTCATCGCTGGGCGACGTCATCCACTGCCTGCCGGCGGTCTCGGACCTGGCGCGGCAGGTCGCCGGACTCGGGCTCGACTGGGTGGTCGAGGAGGCGCTGGCCCAGATCCCCCGGCTGCACCCGGGGGTGACGCGGACCATCCCCATCGGCATGCGGCGCTGGCGCCGGCGCCCGCTTGCGCCCTCGACCTGGCGCGAGGCGGCGGGGCTGCGCCGGACCCTGGCCGAGGCGCCCTACGATGCGGTGATCGACGCCCAGGGCCTGATCCGGCTGGCCTGGCTGGGCCGGCTGGCGCGGGGGCCGCTCTGCGGCTACGACGCGCGCAGCGTCCGCGAGCCGCTCGCCAGCCTCTTCTACCAGCGCCGCCTCGCCGTCAGCGTCAGCCTGCACGCCGCCGAGCGCATGCGCCGCCTCGCCGCCCAGGCCCTGGGCTACGAGCCGCCGCCGACGATGGACTATGGGCTGAGCATCGAGGCGCGGCGCCCCGGCTGGCTGGGCGCGGGACGCTTCATCGTCGCCCTGCACGGCACCGCCCGCCCCGACAAGGCCTGGGCCGAGACGAACTGGGTGGAACTGGCGCGCCGGGCCGCCGCGGCGGGACTGACGCTGCTGCTGCCCTGGGGCGCCGACGAGGAGCGGCGGCGCGCCGAGCGGATCGCCGCGACCGCGCCGGGCGCGCTGGTCGCGCCGCGCCTCGACTACGGCGATCTCGCCGCCCTGATGGCCGCGGCCGCCGCCGTGGTCGGCGTCGACACCGGCCTTACCCACCTCGCCTCCGCCGTCGGCGCGCCCGTGGTGGCGCTCTATGCGGCGAGCTGGCCCGACGTCAACGGCGTCGTCGGGCCGGGGTTCATCGCCAATCTCGGCGGCCCGGGCGCGCCCCCGGACGTGGAGGCGGTGTGGACCGCGGCGCAGGCAGCGCTGGCGGCCGGCCGCCGCACCGGTCCCTGGGCGCCCTCGTTCACCGCCGCGCCGCCGGGCCGGCGCCGGTTCCGGCCGTGAACGTCACGGCGGCGGCGCCACGCCGGCGAGGACGATGCGCAGGCGGCAGACCAGGCCGTCTTTGCGGAAATCCAGTCGGGTGGGGGCGCCGAGGTCGGCGGCGAGGCTGCGCAGCAGACGCGAGCCGAAGCCCTGGTGCGACGGCGGCCCCATCTGCGGGCCGCCGCGCTCGCGCCATTCGAAATCGGCCGCGGTCGCCCCCGCCCGGCGCCAGGCGACTTCCACCGAGCCGGCGGGCGTCGAAAGGGCGCCGTACTTGACGGCGTTGGTGGCCAGTTCGTGCACCGCCAGGGCGATGGCGAGCGCCGCCTGCGGCCCGATGCGGACGGGAGGACCGCGCAGCTCCAGCCGGCCGGCCTCCTCGAAAGGCGCCAGCGCCTCGCCGACCACGGTGGCGAGGTCGGCCGCATCCCAGTTGTCGCGGTTGAGCACGTTGTGGGCCGCCGACAGGGCCATCAGCCGGCCCTCCAGCAGGGCGCCGATCTGGCCGGAGTCGCGGCCGCTGCTCACGGTCTGATGCGCCAGCGACTGCACCGTCGCCAGGGTGTTCTTCACCCGGTGATTGAGTTCGTTGATCAGCAGGCGGTGGTGGTGCTCGGCCCGGCGCGCCTCGGTGACGTCGACGTTGACGCCGATCATGCCGAGGAACGCGCCCTCGGCGTCGCGCCGGGGCTGGGCCTGGGTGCTGAGGATGCGGATCTCGCCGTCGGCGCGGCGGTGGCGCCCCTCGACCGCGAAGCCGCCCTGGTTCGCCAGCGCCGAGCGATAGGCCTCGGCGAGCGCGGCGCGATCCTCGTCGAGGGCGCTGACGGTCCAGTCGGCGCCGGCGCGCCCGCCGCCCCAGAAGGCGCGCAACTGGGCATTGGCGTAGGCGCAGGCGCCGTCCGCGTCGCTGATCCAGAGGCCGACGGGGGCGTTCTCGGCGATGAGGCGGAAGCGCTCCTCGCCCTCCTTGAGGGCGAGATTGGCGCGCACCTGCTCGTGGATGTCGCTGGAAACGCAGATCCAGCCTTCGATGCGACCGCGCGGGGTCTGGAGCGGCTCCAGGCGGATCTGGAACCAGCGCCACTCGCCGGACGCGACGCGCAGCCGCACCTGCGCCTGGGCGCCGGCGCTGCGCCGGCGGCCGTCCTCGAGCGCGGCGTCGAGGGCCGCCCGGTCGCGCGGCTGCACGCAGGCGCTCCAGCCCTCGCCGATGGAGGCCTCGAAGGAAAGGCCGGTGATCTTCGTCCAGTAGGGATTGGTCCAGAGCACCGCGCCTTGCGGATCGGTGATGGCGACCGCCGCCGGCAGCGCCTCGGAAAGCACCCGGACCTGCTCGCGATAGACGTCGGATTGCGTGCGCGCCGGCGCAACCATTCGCGCGTCCTCTTGCAGCCGCGCAGCAACTGGCCGCCCCCGGACCAGCCGTCAAGGGCGCGCGCCGCCGAGAAGAGGCGCAGGGTTGCATGACCAGACGCGCCCCGAAAGGCGTCCAGCTCGGCGGCGGCTCGTCTGGCCCCGGCTCTGCGGCCCGCTGGCGCGAGCTTCCGGCCGGGGTGACGCAAGAGAGTGCAGCGCGCTCGGGTGGCGGCGACGAACCGCCTATTTCCTTCACCCCGGCCAAGCGAAGCGCGAGCCGGGGCCGGACGCGCCACAGGCAGGCTGGAATTCGTCCTGGAAGCGGAGGGCCCGGCCCCGGATCGCCCTTTCAGGCCGTCCGGGGAGGCGCGATGGTGGTCAAATCTGCGCGAACCGAGCGCTTCGCAAGCCGACCATATCGCCCTGTGGTGACCGCTCGGACGGTTGACAACGCGCCGGCGGCAGACCGAGATTGCGGCGACGAGGGTCGATACCCCTGCCGCTTGCGCCCGGAAGGGAACGGCGAACGTATCGAGCGCCGCAATCCTTCCTCCTTCCTGGCGGACGGGTCGGTAATGCAAGCGCCGTCGCCCTGTCTCCGCCACGAGAAGGAATGCGACATGCGCGATTATCGCGACGCCAAACCCATGGCCCAGAGCCTGCGCAAGGCACTGGCCGCGATCGGCCTCGCCGTGACCCATGGCCAGAGCCTGGAGCTGATAGCCCAGGCCTTCGGACTGGAGAACTGGAACACCCTCTGCGCCAAGATCGACGCGGAGCGCCCGTCCGAGACGCAGGCCAGGACCCTCTACTGCTCGTTCTGCGGCAAGAGCCAGCACGACGTGCAAAGGCTGATCGCCGGCCCCGACGTCTTCATCTGCGACGAGTGCGTCGGACTTTGCGACGGCATCAATCTCGACGGCCGGCTCGCCAAGCTGATCGACGAGGCGCGTGTGCGCGCGCCGGACGCCGATCCGCTGGCCGTGGCGGCCGAGGCGCTGAGCGCCTACGGCGACCGGCAGCTCGCCGAGCTGCGGCGCAGCATTGCCGACTGGCTCAAGCAGATCGTCTGGCAGCTGGCGCACGCGGCGGCGCGGCTGGAGGGGACGCCCTCGCCTGGCCCCTGGCGCCCCGACGAGACCCCCCAGCGCCCGGACGAAGAGACCGCGCGGCGCCGCGGCTGGACCCGCGATCCGTTGGCCGGCAAGTCTCGCGACGAGATCGCGGCGCATCACGTCCAGCTCACCAGCCAGGGAGCGAAGCTGCGTGAACGCCTGCGGCTGATCGAGGCGGTCCTGGCCGAGCGCGGGCTCGCCGGCGAGCCCGGTCAGGGGCCGAAGGCGTCGGCGTAGCGGCGGCGCAGCTCGGCTTTCAGCACCTTGCCCATGGCGTTGCGGGGCAGGTCGGCGACGAAGAAGACGCGCTTGGGGGCCTTGAAGGCGGCGAGGCGGGCGCGGGCGGCGGCGATGACCGCCGCTTCGTCGCCGTCCCCGGCGATGACGGCCACCACCGCCTCGCCGAAATCCGGATGCGGGCAGCCGATCACCGCGCTCTCGGCGACGCCGGCCAGTTCGTCCAGCACCAGTTCGATCTCCTTGGGGTAGACGTTGAGTCCGCCCGAGATGATCAGGTCGCTGGTGCGCCCGGAGAGCCAGAGCCGGCCGTCGGGGTCCTGGCGGCCGACGTCGCCGGTGATGAAATAGCCGTCGGCGGTGAAGGCCTCGGCGGTTCTGGCGGGGTTGCGCCAGTAGCCGCCGGTGACGCTGGGGCCTTTGATCTGCACCACGCCGCCGGCGCCGAGGCGCAGCTCGACGCCGGGGAGGGGATAGCCGACGCTGCCGGCGAGGCGCTCGCCGTCGAGGGGGTTGGAGGTGATGATCGCCGCCTCGCTCATGCCGTAGCGCTCGAGGAGGCGCTGGCCGGTGCGCGCCTCGAACTCGGCAAACACGCTTCCCAGCAGCGGCGCGGAGCCGCTGATGAAGAGGCGCATGCCGGCGGCGGCGTCGCTCTGGAACCTGGGGTCGGCGAGCAGGCGCGCATAGTAGGTCGGCACCCCCATCATCACGGTGGCGCGGGCGAGGCCGGCGATGACCTGGTCGACGTCGAACCGCTCCAGCCAGAGCATCCGTGCACCGGCCAAAAGGACGCAGTGGATGGCCACGAAGAGGCCGTGCACGTGGTAGATCGGCAAGGCGTGCAGCAGCACGTCGTCGCGCCGAAATCCCCAGGCCGTGGTCAGCGCCAGGCCGTTGGCGGCAAGGGCGCCGTGGCTCAGCATCGCGCCCTTGGAGCGCCCCGTGGTGCCGCTGGTGTAGACGATGGCGGCCAGATCCTGCTCGCGGGCCGGATGGATCGCGTCCAGCGGCTCGAGTCCGGCCGCCTCGGCGGCCAGCGCCACGGCGTCGGTGGCGAGCAGCGCCGGCTCGGCGTCGGCGACGAAATAGGCGATCTCGGCTGCGGTGTAGGCGGTATTGAGCGGCAGGTGCACGGCCCCCAGCTTCAGCGTCGCCAGATAGAGCATCACCGCCTCGAAGCTCTTGGGCGCCTGCGCCGCGACGCGGTCGCCGGGCGCGACGCCCTTGCGGCGCAGCAGCGCGGCCAGGCGCCCGACGCCCGCCTCGATCTCGCCGTAGCTGATCGACCCGGCGCCCGCCAGGACGAACGCCGGAGCGCTGCGGTCTTCGGGAAAGCGCGAGGCCAGCAGGGCATAGAGGTTGCCGCTCATGAGGCCCGTGGTTGACGAAACCGGGACGCGGTTGTCAACGTGGCCCATCGAGGGCGGAGGCGTGATGGACATCGGCGTGGAGAAGCTGATCGGGCGCAAGGACGGCCAGATCGGCTGGATGATCTTCAACAATCCCGAGCGCCGCAACGCCGTCTCGCTGGAGATGTGGCGGGCGATCCCCGAGGTGCTGGCCGCCTTCGAGGCCGACGCCGAGGTGCGGGTGGTGATCTTTACCGGCGCCGGCGAGACCGCCTTCGTCTCGGGCGCCGACATCTCCCAGTTCGAGGCCGAGCGCGCCGATTCGGCGGCCGAGGCGCGCTATTCGTCGGCGTCGGCCGCGGCCAACGCCGCCATGGCCGGCATCTCCAAACCCACCATCGCGATGATCCGCGGCTATTGCATCGGCGGCGGGCTGGCGGTGGCGCTCACCTGCGATCTGCGGCTTTGCGCAGAGGGCGCGCGTTTCGCCATTCCGGCGGCGCGGCTCGGGCTCGGCTATGGCTTTGGCGGAGTGAAGGCGCTGATCGACGTGGCGGGTCCGGCGATCGCCAAGGAGATCCTCTTCACCGCGCGCCAGTTCAGCGCCGAGGAAGCGCTGCGCGCCGGGCTCGTCAACCGCGTCGCGGCCGCGGCCGAGCTGGAGCCGCTGACGCGCGACTATGCGCGCATGATCGCGGCCAACGCCCCGCTCACCCTGCGCGCCAGCAAGCTGGCGGCGCGCGAGGCGCTGCGCGACCCCGACAAGCGCCGCCTCGCCGACATCGAGGCCGCCGTCGCCGCCTGCTTCGACAGCGCCGACTTCCGCGAGGGCCGCCAGGCCTTCATGGAAAAGCGCGCGCCGGTGTTCCGGGGGGAGTGAAGTTGGGGACCGCGTAGAGTCTCGGTCCCCGAAACCCGAACCCTACTTCCGGCGCTGTTTGCGGGCGGCGTAGCGGGCGTCGCGCGCGGCCTTCTGCTTGGCGCGCAGCTCCAGCTCGGAGGCCTCGGCGATTTCGGCTTCGAGGGCGCGGCGCTCGGCTTCCTTGCGGGCGCTGTCCTCGCGCTTGACCTGCCGCTCGGTGGCGCGCTGGGCGCGCAGGGCCTCGACCTCGGCCGCCCGCGCCGCCCGGCGCTCCTCGAAGGCCGGATCGGCGACGGCGGCCTTGGGGCGCAGCTTGGCGACGAGCGCCTTCTTGGCTTCCTCCGAGGTGGCCTGACGCTCGGCGAAGCTTCCGTACTTGGGTGGCTTCATGGTCGGCGCCTCTTAAGCGAGGCGCGGCGGCGCCGCCAAGCGGAAAATCAGATCGCGCCGGCGCGCCGCATCGCCTCGATCTCGGCCGCCTCGTAGCCGAGTTCGGCCAGCACCGCGTCGGTGTGCTCCGGCGTCAGCGGCGCCACCGAGCGGATCTGCTTGTCGAGCCCGGCGAGATTGAGCGGCGAAGCCACCATCCGGGTGGGTCCGAGGCGCGGGTGATCGACGCCCTGGGCGAGGCCCAGGTGGGCGACCTGAGGGTCGGCGAACACCTCGTCGATGGCCAGGATCGGCCCGCACGGCACCCCGGCGCCGTTCAGGGTCTCGATCCACCAGGCGCTGGGACGCAGGGCCGTGGCTTCGGCGATCGCTGCGTTCAGCGCCGCGCGGTTCGCCGTCCGCCGCCGGCCTGAGGACCAGCGCGGGTCCGTGGCCCAGTCGGCTCGCCCCGCCGCTTTGCAGAAGCGCGCGAACTGGGCCGGCGCGGAGGCGGCGATGTTCACCTGGCCGTCGGCGGTGGGGAAGACGCCCATGGGGGCGAGGGTGGGGTGGTCGTTGCCGCTCTGGCCGGCGACCTCGCCCGCCATCAGCCAGCGCGCCGCCTGGAAGTCCAGCAGGAACACCTGTGATTCCAGCAGCGAGGTGTGCACGTAGCGCCCCTCGCCGGTGCGCTGGCGCTGGTAGAGCGCCATCATGATGGCGAGCGCCAGCAAGGTGCCCGCGGTCACGTCCGAGACGGCGATCCCCGCCCGCATCGGCCCGCGCCCCGCCTCGCCGGTGATCGACATCAGCCCACCCATGCCCTGCGCGATCTGATCGACGCCGGCGCGCCCGGCGTAAGGCCCGTCCTGGCCAAAGCCGCTGATCGAGCCGTAGACGATGCCCGGGTTGATGAGCTTCAGGTCGTCATAGGCGATCTTCAGCCGATGCTTGACCGGCGGGCGCATGTTCTCGACCAGCACGTCGGCGCGCCCGACCAGTTTCAGGAACGCCTCGCGGCCGGCCGTCGATTTCAGGTCGAGGCTGACGACGCGCTTGCCGCGGTGCAGGTTCTGATAGTCGAAGCCGTCGCGCGCCAGGATCGCCTCGCCGCCGTCGGGCGCCTGCACCGCGACCACGTCCGCGCCCCAGTCGGCCAGATGCCGCACGCAGGTCGGTCCGGCCCGCGCCAGGGTGAGATCGACGACGCGGACACCGGCCAGCGGCAGCTCGGCGGCGCGTGAAGCGGCTGCATCATCCATAGGCGGCCTCGCGTGAAGGTGGGCGCGAGCATACATGGCCGCGCGCCGCTGCGGCTATGGGAGCGGCAACACGATCCGGAACGCCGCGCCGCGCGGGCGGAGGGGGCGATGCTCGAGCCGGCCGCCGTGGGCGAGGGCGATCTGGCGGGCGAGCGAGAGGCCGATGCCGGCCCCTGCGGGCTTGGTGGTGAAGAAGGGGGTGAAGGCCGCCTCGGCGGCCGCGCCCAGCCCGGGGCCATTGTCAGTGACGGCGAGCACGACAGCGCCATCCTCGGCCGTGCAGACCAGCCGCACGCGCGCGTCCTCGCCGCCTTGCGTGGCCTCCAGGGCATTCTTCAGCAGATTGATCAGCGCCTGTTCCAGCAGTTCGGCGTCCGCCGTGAAGACCAGCTCCGACGGCTCGGCGAGCGCCTCGAAATCGACGCCGCGCTCGGCCATCAAGGGGGACATCAGCCTATGCAGCCGCCTGACCAGTGCGTCCGCCGCGACGGCGGCCTCGTCCGGCGCCGGCAGCTCGGCGATGCGGCGATAGCGGTCGACAAAGCTCATCAATCCCATCGAGCGGCGCGCGATCACCTCCAGGGCCTCGCCGATGGCCGGGCCGCCGGGTTCGGCCGCCGCGAGGGCGGGCAGAGCTTCGGCGAGCGAGCAGATGGGCGTCAGCGAGTTCATCATCTCGTGCGAGAGAATGCGCGTCAGGCCGCGCCAGGATTCCAGCTCGACCGCGGCCAGGTCGCTGGAGAGCCCCTGCAGCGCGATCAGCCGGCGCCGGCGCCCGTCGGCGACGAAGACGCCTATGGAGACGAGCATCCGCTCACCACCCGCCAGCGTCACGACGTACCTGGCGCCCGCCGCTGCGCCGAGGACAGTCTTGGCCGCCGCCCCCAGCGCCTCGATGGCGTCCAGCGTCGGCGCCTCGCCCAGGCGCTGGCGCGCGGCGCGGTTGGCGAACTCGACGCGGCCCGCATCGCCCACGACCAGCACCTGGGCGGGCACGGTGTCGATCAGCGCCTGGAGGAACTCGATCCGGCGCATCCGCTCGGCCCGGGTGCGGCCGAGGCTCTGCAGCGCCCGCTCGATGGCTGCGACCAGGTGTCCGCCCGGCGCCCGCGCAGCCGGACGGTCGTAGCCTTCGGCCATGATGGCGTCGACGAACTGGGCCAGGGTCCGGTCGATGGCGCGGGCGCTGCGGACGATGTCGAGGCCGACGACGGCGGCTGCGCCGATGAGGACCGCGCCGGTGGCGTACCAGTGGCGCCAGACCATCAGCGCCAGCGCCGCGAAGACGAGGGCGCCGATCGCCCCGGCGCGCAGCGTCACGGCGGCGGCTAAGCCTCTAGAGCCCATGTCGGGCGATCCGCCGATAGAGGGCCGGGCGGGTGATGCCCAGCGCCGCGGCGGCATGCGAGACGTTGCCCTCGTAAAGTTCCAGAGCGCGCGCGATCGCATGGCGCTCCAGCTCGTCGAGGTTCAGCGCCGCGCCGCCGAGGCGCCGCGCCCGGGTGCGTTCTGCCGCCGCGCCCATGACGCGGGCGAGCGCCTCGTTGCGCCAGGGCTTGAGCACGAAGTCGGCCGCGCCGCGCTTCAGCCCCTCCACGGCCAGGGCGACGCCGCCCCAGGTGGTCATCAGCACCACCGAGAGCGCCGGATCGATACCGCGGAGCCGGTCCAGCAGCGCCAACCCCTCGGCCCCGCTGCGCGCGCCCACGGCGAAGTTCATGTCGAGCAGAGCCGCATCGAAGCCGTCCTGGCTCGCCGCGGCGATCAGGCTGTGCGGATCGCCCGCGACCTGGCTCGCCGCGCCGAGTGCGGCGAGGGCGGCCGCCGCCGCGGTCAGCACGTCCGCATCATCGTCGGCGAGGATGAAACGGAACGCGGCGGCCATGCGCCAGAGTCTAACGCCGACGCCGGCGAGCGGCAAAGCAAGCCGAACCAGGCGCTTGGCCGCAGGCCCCGCGCCCTGCGCGTGGCGCGACTGTCCGGTTCCGGACACCTGGAGCGGCCGGATGCGCCGCCGCGAGGGTCTAAGCCACGGACCAGGCTTGGTTTCCGTTCGCGCCGTCGCGGCGGGATACTGAGGCCATGAGCCAGGCGATGGACCGCCTTCGTACAACGCCGCAGTGGCGGCGCCGGCCGGCGCTGATCGCCGCTGCGGTGATGGCCGCGCTGGCGGGGCTCGGCGGCGCCGCGGCCCTGGTCTCGGGCGCCGCTACCACCAGCGTGCGCGTGCCCGCCGCCACGGTGACCATCGATCCGGTGCGGCGCGGCGTCTTTCATGACTTCGTGCCCTTGAAGGCGACGGCGGTTCCACACGACGAGGTGTTCCTCGACACCCTCGAAGGCGGGCAGGTGGCCCAGGTGCTCGCCCATCCGGGAGACGCCGTCGCCGCGGGCCAGCCGCTGGTCAGGTTCCGCAACACCGCCCTCGAACTCGACGTGCTCGACCGCGAGGGGCGGCTGGTGCAGGCGATCACCCAGCTGCAATCCTACGAGAAGCAGCTGGACGACAGTCAGGTCGCCGGCGACACGGCGGCCGCGACCATCGCCTACAACATCACGCGCCTGTCGCGCTCGGCGGGGCGGCGCGACCGGCTGCTGGCGCAGGGATTCCTGCCGCAGGAGCAGGCCGACCAGGTGCACGACGAACTCGCCTACGACGAGCGCCTGAGGCCGCTGCAGCGGTCGGCGAACCTGCGCCAGGCGGCGCTGCAGCGCGCGCAACTGCCGGTGATCCACGCCGAGCTGGCCTCGCTGCAGCAGAGCCTGGCCATCGCCAAATCGAAGCTCGACGCCCTGACGCTGCGCGCGCCCGTCGCCGGCAAGCTCACCGGCATGGATCTGCAGATCGGCCAGATCGAAAAGCCCGGCGATCGCCTGGGCGAGATCGTGCCCGCCACCGGCTTCAAGGTGCGGGCCGACATCGACGAATACTATCTCGACCGTGTCAGGCTGGGCCAGAGCGGCGAGGTGAAGATCGACGGGCGCCGCTATGGGCTCGAGGTCAGCGGCGTCGATCCGCAGGTGACCAATGGCGTCTTCCGCGTCGAGCTGAGCTTCGTGGGCGCCCAGCCGCCGGGGCTGCTGGCGGGCGAGGCGCTGGACGGCAAGCTCGAGGTGGGCGCCGACCGGCCGGCGCTGATCCTGCCGGCGGGCCCTTTCCTGGAGCGCACTGGCGGCGACTGGGTGATGGTGGTCTCGGCCGACGCGAGCCACGCCGAGCGCCGGCGGGTCCGGCTGGGCGCGCGCAACGCCGATCAGGTGGAGGTGCTCGAAGGTCTCGCAGCCGGCGAGCGGGTGATCACCTCCGATTACGCCGCCTTCGAGAAGGTCCGGCGCGTGGAATTCAGCCGATGAGGGCGGCGGCGGACCTGGGTTGCGTCCTTCGAGACGCCTGCTGCGCAGGCTCCCCAGGATGATTAGAGAGCGGAAATTCCATGATTTTGGTCGTGGTGAGGCGCGTCCGCCGGGCGCGTCCCGAACCACGCGCGATGCGAGGGGCGCCACATGCTGAAGCTCAAGAACGTCACCAAGCTCTACCGCGCCGGCGAGGTCGAGACCCTCGCCCTGAGCGATGTCTCCCTGGAGGTGGCCGACAATGTCGAGGTGGCGCTGCTCTATCGCCGCGTGCCGGCGGCTGAGCGCAAGCGGCGGGTGCGCGAGGCTCTGGAGCGCGTCGGCATCGGCCACCGCGCCGGGCATCGCCCGCAGCAGCTCTCGGGGGGTCAGCAGCAGCGCGTCGCCGTCGCCCGGGCGCTGGTCTCGGCGCCGAAGCTGATCCTCGCCGACGAGCCCACCGGCAACCTCGACACCGCCAACGGCGAGGCGGTGATGGCGCTCCTGCAAGGCGCGGCCACGGCTGGAGTCACCATCGTCATGGTCACCCACTCGCTCACCCACGCCGCGGCGGCGCAGCGCTCCATCAATCTCCTCGACGGCCGCGTGGTCGCCGAGACCCTGCTGGCGGCCTGAGCCGGTGTTCAGCAATTACCTCGCGACCGCGCTGCGCAACCTCACCCGCAACGGCGCCTATGCCGCCATCACCATCGCCGGCCTCGCCATCGCCTTCGCCGCGGCGATCCTGATCGGGCTCTATGTGCGCAACGAGCTGACGTTCGACCGGTGGATACCGGGATACCAGCGCGTCTTTCTCCTGAACGAGAAGATCGCCGGCCTCGGGCAGACGATCAATTCGGACAGCACCCCCGAGCCGCTCGCCAAGCTTCTGAAGCTCGACTTCCCGCAGATCGAGTATGCAGCCAAGCTCGTCGCGGCCGGACTGGCTCCGGCGATCCGCCGCGGCGACACCGTCACCGCCGAGCAGAGCTTCGACTGGGTCGATCCCGCCTTCTTCAAGGTGATGCCCATGCCCGCGCTGGCCGGCAATCCCGGCACGGCGCTCGAGGCGCCGGACGCTCTGGTGCTGACGCGATCGGCGGCGCGCAAGTACTTCGGTCGCGACACCCCGATCGGCGGCGTCCTCCAGTGGGATGGCCACCCCATGCGGGTCGCCGCGGTGATAGGCGACATCCCGTCCAACAGTTCCATTGTCGGCGACGTCTTCGGCTCGTCCCGGGCCCCCTTCTCCACCACCAAGCAGTACGCGGGCGGGGCATGATGGCCAATGCGGTGCAGACCTGGGTGCGGCTGCGGCCGGGCGCGTCCGCGGCCGAGGTGGACGCCGGTCTGGCGGGATTCGTGCGCAAGCGCATGATCCCCGACGCCAGCCTCTACGGCATGGCCTCGCTGAGGATCGAACAGCGTCTGAAACCGCTGTCCCTCGTCCATCTCCAGCCCGCGGACCAGGGCGACGCCAAGCCGGGCGTCGACCCCAAGGTCGTCGCCGCCATCGGCGTCATCGGCATCCTCATCATCGTCATCGCCGCGATCAACTTCGTCACCCTGACGACGGCGCGCGCCTCGCGCCGGGCCGTGGAGGTGGGCGTGCGCAAGGCCCTGGGCGCGCGGCGGCTCTGGCGCTCGTCTTCGCCTTCGCCTTCGCCGAGATCGCGCTTCCGGGGCTCAACGCCGCGCTCCAGCGCCAGATCGCCTTCGACTACCTGCACGATCCGGTGCTGGACGCCTCGATACTGGGGATCGCGCTGGCGACGGGCCTGGCCGCGGGCATCTACCGGGCCCTGATCCTCTCGGGATTCCGGCTGTCGGTGGTGCTCAAGGGCGGCCCCTTCGAGGCGGCGGCGGGGAGGGCGGATGCGGCAGGCCCTCGTGGTGGTGCAGTTCGCTTGTCGACCCTGACGATCTACCGGCAATCGATGTTCGCCCTGAAGGACGCCACCCACGTCGATCAGGATCGCGTGCTGCTGCTCTTCGCATCGCCCTGCACGCAGGCGCTTCGCGACGCCGTCAGCGGCGTCCCGGGGGTCGAGGGCGCTGCCTGCTCCTCGCCGTACGCCCTCGATCTGGCCGACAACCGCGACAAGATGAGCGTGGCGGGCAGGCAGGCCGCCATCGCCACCGCGTCGATCGATTTCGGCTTCTTCGAACTCTATGGCGTCAGACCGATCGTGGGGCGCCTCTTCAGCGTCGATCATCCCGCCGACGACGGCGCGCTCGCCATGACCTGGTGGCTGGAGGGGTTCGCCTACCGCGTCGACCTGGCGCCCTGGACCTTCCTGCTAGTCGGCGGCCTCACCGTCGCCATCGCGCTCGCCACGGTCTTTCTCCACGCGCTGAAAGTGGCGCGCGCCAAGCCGGTGGGGGCGCTGAGGTACGAGTAGGCGGCGCGAGCGCGCCGAACTGGACGACGCCCACGCAAATCATATAACGAAAAGCGTATGTCCTTCTCCCGTGACGTCGTCGCCATCGGCAACGCCATCGTCGACGTCATCGCGCCGGCGGACGACGCCTTCCTCGAGGCCAACGCCCTTGCCAAGGGCGCGATGATGCTGATCGACGCCTGCAAGGGCGAGGCGCTCTATCGGCGCATGGCGCCGGGAATCGAGAGTTCCGGGGGCGCGGCGGCCAACACCGTGGCGGGGGTGGCGAGCCTCGGCGGGCGCGCGGCCTTCGTCGGCAAGGTGGCGGCGGACCAGCTCGGCGAGGTCTTCGCCCACGACATGCGCGCCATCGGGGCGTGCTTCGAGACGCCGCCGCTGGCGGGCGCGGCGGGCACCGGCCGCTGCCTCGTCAACGTCACCCCCGACGGCGAGCGCACCATGTGCACCTATCTGGGCGCGGCGAACCAGCTCAACGTCGACGACGTGGCGCCGGCGCTGATCGAGGCGGCGCAGATCCTCTATCTGGAGGGCTATCTCTTCGATCCGCCGCAGGCCCGGCGCGCCTTCGCCAAGGCCGCGGGCTTGGCGCGGGCGGCGGGGCGCACCATCGCCCTGACCCTCTCCGACGCCTTCGTGGTCGAGCGGCATCGGCGCGCCTTGCTCGAATTCATCGAGACCGAAGTCGACCTTCTCTTCGGCAATGAGGCGGAGATCGGCTCGCTGTTCGAGGCCAGGGATTTCGGGGCGGCGGCGACGGCGATCCGCGGCCGCGTCCGCATCGCCGCCCTCACCCGCGGCGCGCGCGGCTCGGTGGTGCTGGCGGGGGGCGAGAGCTTCGAGGTCGCGGCCGCCCCGGTGGACGCCGTCGTCGACACCACCGGGGCGGGGGACCAGTACGCGGCCGGCTTCATGCTCGCCCTGGCGCGCGGGCGCCCGCTGGAGGCCTGCGCCAGGCTCGGCGGCCTCGCCGCCGCCGAGGTGATCTCGCACTATGGCCCCAGGCCGCAGACCCCGCTCGCGGCCCTAGCCGTGGCGCACGGACTGGACTGAGAGCGCATGGCCTCGACCACTTCACCATGGAGAATCAGCGGTTCATGAGCCGTCGCCAGAGCTACATCTTCACCTCCGAGAGCGTCTCGGAGGGCCATCCGGACAAGGTGGCGGACCGCATCTCCGACGAGGTGGTCGACGCCTTCCTGGCCGCCGATCCGGCGGCGCGCGTCGCCTGCGAGACCCTGGTCACCACCAATCGCATCATCCTGGCCGGCGAGGTGCGCGGGCCCAGAGGCGTGATCGAGGAGCTGGAGGCGCGGGCGCGCGCCGCGGTGAAGGCGATCGGCTACGAGCAGGAAGGTTTCCACTGGCAAGGCGCGGAGTTCGCCTGCCACCTGCACGCCCAGTCCGCCGACATCGCCATGGGCGTCGATGCGCACGGCAACAAGGACGAGGGCGCCGGCGACCAGGGCATCATGTTCGGCTACGCCACCGACGAAACGCCGGAGCTGATGCCGGCGACGCTGCAGTACGCCCACAACATCCTGCGCCGGCTGGCCAGGGCGCGCCACTCGGGCGAACGGCCCGAGCTGGAGCCGGACGCCAAGAGCCAGGTGACGCTCGAATACGAGGACGGCCGGCCGGTGCGGGTCGTCTCCATCGTGCTCTCCACCCAGCACCGCGACGGGCTGACGCCGGCGGACGTGGCCGACATGGTGCGCCCCTACGTGCTGAAGGTGTTTCCCGAGGGCTTCGTCACCGACGCCACCGAGTGGCACGTCAATCCCACCGGCAACTTCGTCATCGGCGGACCGGACGGCGACTGCGGCCTCACCGGGCGCAAGATCATCGTCGATACCTATGGCGGGGCCGCGCCGCACGGCGGCGGCGCCTTTTCGGGCAAGGATCCCAGCAAGGTCGACCGCTCCGGCGCCTACGCCTGCCGCTACCTCGCCAAGAACGTGGTCGCCGCGGGCCTCGCGGCCAGGTGCACCATCCAGATCGGCTACGCCATCGGCGTGGCGCGGCCGCTGAGCTTCTACGTGGACCTGCACGGCGGCAATCACATCGATCCGGCGAAGCTGGAGAAGCTGCTGCCCGAACTCATTGGCGGCGCGACGCCCAGGGCCATCCGCGAGCATCTCGGCCTCGCCCGCCCGATCTACGCCCGCACCGCCGCCTATGGCCACTTCGGCCGCACGCCCGAGGCGGACGGCGGCTTCGCCTGGGAGCGCTGCGATCTGGTGGACGAGCTGAGGGCCGCTTTCTAGCTATCGCATTCCGGAGGCGAGGGCGGTGAGCACCTTGGCGGCCGAGACGGGCTTGGCGATATGGCCGTCGGCGCCGGCGGCCTCGCCGGCGGCGACGTGCTCGGGCATGCAGTTGGCCGAGACGATGTAGATCGGCGCCGCCGGCCTGCCCTCGTCGGCCTCGCGCCGGCGGATGCGCCGCGTCGCTTCCAGACCGTCCATGACCGGCATCTGGATGTCCATCAGGATGGCGTCGAACTGTCCGGCCTCGACGGCGCGCACCGCTTCCAGGCCGTTGCCGGCGGCGGCGTGCTCGACGCCGGCGCTTTCCAGGATCAGCTCCAGGACGCGCCGGTTGACGGCGTTGTCGTCCGCCACCAGCACCCTGGGCGGGTGATCGTCCGCGGCCGGCCGCGCCTCGGCGAGCACCGGGAAGGGCGCGGTCAGGACGAAGCTCGCGCCCTGGCCAGGCGCGGAGCTGCAGTCGAGTTCGGCGCCCATCAGCCTGGCGAGGCGCTCGCACAGCGGCAGGCCGAGTCCGGCGCCGCCGTGCGCCCGCGTCGCCGATCCGTCCGCCTGGCCGAAGCGCTGGAACAGGCGCTCCTTCAGGGCCGGGTCGAAGCCGGCGCCGGTGTCGCGCACCTCCAGCGCCAGCCGGTCGCCGTCGCGGCCGGCTCTCAGCGTGACGACCCCGGCCTCGGTGAACTTCACGGCGTTGCTCATCAGGTTGGTGAGAATCTGGCGCAACCGCAGGGGATCGGCGAGCACCTCGACGTCGGCGTCCGCACCCACCTCGATCTCGAGCTTCAGTCCCTTTTCGCGGGCGCGATCGGCGAACAGCGCGCCGACCGCGGCGCAGAGGTCGGCGATCCAGAGCGGCTCGGGGGCGAGCGCGATAGCGCCGGCCTCGATGCGGGCCAGATCGAGGATGTCGCCCAGGAGCGCGTCCAGGGTCTCTCCCGACTCGCGGATGATCCGCAGCATGGCGCCCTGGCGGGCGGTGAGCCGCGTGCGCCCCAGCGCCTCGGCGATGCCGAGCACGCCGTTCAGGGGCGTGCGTATCTCGTGGCTCATGTTGGCGAGGAACTTGGTCTTGGCGCGGTTGGCGGCCTCGGCGGCGTCGCGGGCCGCGGCCAGGGCTTCGGCGTGGCAGTTGGCCTGGGTGGTGTCGGCGAGAATGACCACGGCGCCGCCGTCCGGCGTCATGCGCGCCTCCAGCCGCATCCAGCGGCCATCGGCGCGCTGGCTTTCGCGGCAGGCGAATTCGTCCGGCGAGGCCACGAATTCGCGACGCAGCGCCGCGAGGTCGCCGCCGCCCGCGGGCAGCACGCCGGCGCCGTCCGCGCGGCCGAGCACACTCGCCAGGGCGAGGCTGCGCGACAGCTGCGCGGCCTCGCCCAGCATGGCCTCGAAGCTGCGGTTCCAGGCCAGCAGCCGCTCGCCGCGGTCGAAGAAGGCGACGCCGCAGGGCAGGGCGTCGAGCGCGCCGCGCAGGCTCTTGAAGGTCGATCCCTGGGCGAAGCGCTGCATCCAGACGAGGCTGCCGGCCGCGGCGAAGATCAGCGCCGTGAGCGCGCCCACGATGATGGCGAGCAGGTCGCGGCCGATCAGGGCGGCGCCCAGCGGCGGCCCGTTGCTGGGCACGATGATCGCCGCGGCCATGGCGGTGAAGTGCAGGCCGACGATGGCGAGGACGAAGAGGACCGGCGCAGCCAGCTGGCGGCGCCAGCCGGGCCGCTCGGTGACCGCGGCGAGCGCCGCCGCCGCGCCGACGGCGCCGATGACCACCGCGGCGACGACGAAGCTGGGCCGCCACAGCACCCAGCCCTGCAGCCGCACCGCCGCCATGCCGAGGAAATGCATGCCGCCGATGGCCAGGCCCACCAGAGTGCCGCCCAGCATGCGGCCGGCGAGGCCGCGCATCCAGCTCGCCACGGCCAGGCCGCCGGCGACGCCCACCACGGCGACGACCCACGAGAGCGCGGTCCAGGAGATGTCGTAGTGGATGTTGAGCCTGGGCTCGTAGGCCAGCATGGCGATGAAATGGGTCGCCCAGATGCCGGATCCGCCGACGAGGCCGGCAAGGCCCACCCAGGCGCCGCGCACCGCCAGGCGGCCGCGGGCGCGTCGGTAGAAGCCGAAGGTCGAGACCGCCGCCACCACGCAGATCAGGGCGGCGAGCGCGACGAAGCGCAGATCGTGTTCCTGGCGGATGCAGGTGAGTACCGTGAACAACGGGCGCTCCTCGGGGCTCGATTGCGGCCAGGCTAGAGCAACAGTCTTACCTCTTCCTGATCCGCCCCCGTTTGCGCGACTCCCCGCGGACGCGGCGGGCCGCTAAGCTCGGGCCATGGCTGGATGGCGAGAGGCCGGTCGCGCGCCGGCGCTGCGGGCGCGCGCCGACGGGTTGCTGGATGCGGCGGCGCTGGTCGAGGTTCCGATCATGACGCCGGCGCTGCAGGGCGAGCTCAACGAACTGGGCGAGCTGCGGCTGGCGCGCTGGGGCGTGGGCGAGATCGGCCGGGTCCAGATCGTCGGCCTCCAGGGACCCTTCGTCATCGGACCCAACTCTGTGGCGGCGGCGAACGGGGCGCGCCTGGACGCGGCCCAGACGGCGCCGGCCCTGGCGCTGAGCGGCGCCCGCATCGGCAGGGTGGACCGGGGCGGCGCGGGCCGGCTGATCGTCGAGCCGCGCGGCGCCGACTGGCTGATCGCCGGCGGCGCGCACCGCGACGAGGCCCTGTCGGGGCTGACCCTGAGCATCGCCGAGGCGCAGGGCGAGAGCGCGGCGCACGTGCGGCGCTGCGACCTGATGGCCGGGGCCGAGCCGCTGCTGCGCAGCCTGGTGCTCGCTGGCGCCCACGCCGCCCTTTCCAGCGCCCGGCGCCACCCCGACGGCGGCTTTGCGGGCCTCTCGGCCGGCCTCGTCTACGCCAATCCGCCCAGGACCTACTATCGCGACGGCTACTGGACCCTGCAGCTCCTCATCCGGATCGCGCCGGAGCTGGCGGCGGCCGAGATCGAGCTGCTGGCCAGCAAGATCGAGCCTGACGGCGAGGCGCCCAGCGCGGTGATCCTGGACGGGCCGCACGCCGAGGAGTTCGAGCGCCGGCGCCTGGAGGAACTGGCGCTGTCGGCGATCCACTGGCGGGCGGGCGAGTGGTGGAGCGACCATTTCGACAGCCCGCTCCTCTTCGTGCTGGCGCTCGCCGACTACGCCCGCGCCAGTGGCGATGCAGCTCTGGCGCAGCGGTTCTGGCCGAAGCTGCAGGCGATCATGACGCGCTACCTTCGCCTCAAAGGGCCGCAGGGCCTGCCGGTCAAGCCGGCCAACGACCGCGACTGGGCCGACAACGTCCGCCGCGGCGGCCTGGTGGCCTACGATCTGGGCCTGTGGATCGGCGCCCTCGACGCCATCGCCGAGCTGGGCGCCACGATCGATCCGGCGACGGGGCGGGCGGCGGCGGCCGAGGCTGCCGCGGCGCGGCGGGCGCTGCCGGCGGCGCTGTGGAGAGGCGCCTGGTGCGCCGACTACGTCCGCGCCGACGGCTCGGCCGAGGACCATCTGGCGCTGGACGCCCTCACCCTCGTCCGCTACGGCGCCCTGCCCGAGCCGGAGGCGCTCGCAACCCTCGAAGCGGTGCGCGGGCGCCTGGAAAGCCGCCGCAACGCGGAGCAGCCCTGGGGAGATTTCGGCATGCTCTGCGTCTTTCCGCCGTTCGCGAGGCCAGGCGAGCTGCACGGCAAGTCGGCCTCGGCCTTCCGCTATCACAACGGCGCCGACTGGCCCTGGCTCGATGCGCTCTACGCCGCCGAACGGCTGCGGCGCGGCCTCGGCGGCTGGCGCTATCCGCTGACGCGCTGGTGGGAGGTCGCGCTGGCGCAGGGCTGGCCCGCGCCGGTGGAGTACTTCTCGCCGCCGTTCGGGCGCGGCTCGCTGCTGCAGGCCTGGTCGAGCCTGCCGGCCGCCGTGGCTCTCGCCCACGCCGACCAGGTGCTGCAGGGCGAAGCGGAGTAGCCCCTACTTCAGGTGCTTGGCCAGGTGCTTGTTCATCTCGAACATGCTGACCTTGGCCTTGCCGTCGAACACCGGCTTCAGCTTGTCGTCAGCCAGGATCTCGCGCTTGTTCTGCGGATTCTGGAGATTGTTCTTCTTGATGTAGGCCCAGATCTTCGAGACCACGTCGCCGCGGGTCACCTGACCTGAGCCCACCACGGCGGCGAGCTGGGGAGACGGCGTCAGCGGCTGCTGAAGGGCGTTTGGTTTCTTGTCGGCCATGGCTCTTTCGGCTCCTCGAGGGATGCGACGCCTGCGCCCAGCCGGGCGGTGAGTCGCCGCAAAGAAGCTAGAGGCGCAAAGTGCGGCTGTCGACACTCTCTATTCGCTCGTCTCTATTCGCCCGCGAGGAGATCAGCGTTCGCGGCCGGCGCGCCAGATGACGTCGGTGAGCGGCTCGATCAGGTATTGCAGCACGGTGCGCTTGCGCAGCGGCGCCAGCACCTCCACCGGCGTGCCCGGGCGCAGGTCGAAATCGGGACGGCGGCCGCGCGCGAGCCGGGCCTGTTCGGCCAGCGGCACCGAGACGTCGATGGTGAAGTAGGCGCGGCCGGTCTTCTTGTCGGTGAGGCTCTCGGCCGAGATGCGGGTGATGGCGCCCTTCAGGATCGGCAAGCCGCGGTCCTGCAGCGAGGTGAAGCGGGTCTCGACGCTCTGGCCGACGTGGAGGTCGTCGACATCGCGCGGCGAGACCCGGGCCTGGATGACCATGGGCGCCTGCCTGGGCACGATGTCCATGATCGGCTGACCCGGCTGGATGACGGCGCCGGCGTGAAAGACCGAAAGGCCCGTGACGGCGCCGGCGACCGGGGCGCGGATCTCGTCGCGATCGACGACGTCACGGGCGGCGGCGAGCTTGGGCTCGAGCGCGCCGAGCTGGGTGGTGGCGTCGCGCAGTTGGGTGGCGACGTCCTCGTCGCGCTGCTTCTCGGTCTGCAGGATCTGGAGCTGCGCCTCGCCGGCCTGCTCCCTGGCTTCGGCGATGGACGAGACGTACTGGCCGCGCTGGCCGCCGATCTCGGCCTCGCTGCGCTCCAGGGCGCGCACCCGGGTCAACGGCGCGAACCCCTTGGCGGCGAGCGTCTGCACGCCGGCCAGCTCGTCGGCGAGCAGCTTCTCCTGGGTGTCGGCCGAGGCGATCTGCTTGCGAAAGCCGTCGACCTGCTGGGCGTACTCGGCCGAGCGCTGGCGCAACACGTTCTTCTGCGCCGCCAGGGCCGCGGCGTCCGCGTCGAACTCGTCCTGCTGCACCTTCATCGCCTGGTCGGCGGCGGCCTTCTCGTTTCCGGTCAGGGCGGCGAACTGCGCCGGCCAGGCGATGGCGACCGCGCCGCTCTGCTCGGCCAGAAGCCGCGCCTCCTGGGCCTGCAAGCCATAGACCTGGGCGACGAGGCCGCGCTCGTCGGCGGCGGCGGCGTCGCCGGCCAGTTCGACGAGGACGTCGCCCGCCTTGACCTGCTGGCCCTCGACCACGTGGATCGCCGCCACCACGCCGCCGTCCTTGCTTGCGAGGCTCTGCCGGTAGCCGGTGATGCTCACCTGGCCGCTCGCCTGGGCGGCCGCATCGAGGCGGGTGACCGCGGCCCAGCCCAGGAAGAGCACGAAGAAGACCCCGGCGACGAGGGCGCCCAGGCGGATCTCCCGGCTGGGGTCGTCCTCCAGCGGCCGGTGCGGAATGAGGGCGCGGTCGAGGCCGGAACGATCGGTGATCAGGGACATGGGCCGCCTTCAGGAGATCGACATGGCTGCGGGAACGGCGGCGATGGGGCGCAGGGGCCTGACCCCGGTGATGCGGCTCATCACCTCCTCGCGGGCGCCGAACTGCTCGATGCGCCCGGCGCGCAGCACCATCAGCTTGTCGGCGGCCATCAGCACGCCGGTGCGGTGGGCGACGATCAGCACGGTGACGCCGCGGCCCTTGAGGCCGCTCAGGGTGACCGCCAGGGCGCCTTCGCCGTCGCTGTCGAGGTGGGCGTTGGGCTCGTCCAGCAGCAGCACCGGCGGTTCGCCGAAGAGGGCGCGCGCCAGGGCGATGCGCTGGGCCTGGCCCGCCGAGAGGCCGCGTCCGCCGATGCCCAGCGGCGTGTCGTAGCCCTGCGGCAGGCGCAGGATCATCTCGTGCGCCGCGGCGGTGCGGGCCGCGGCGATCACCTGCTCGTCGATGCGCTCCGGATGATCGTCGAGATGGTTGCGGAAGCGGGCGATGTTCTCCTTCACCGTGCCGCTGAACAGCGAGGCGTCCTGGGGCATGTAGCCAAGGTGCAGCGCCAGCCGCTCGGCGTCGTAGTCGCCGATCTCGGCGCCGTCGAAGCGGATCGCGCCCTGGTCGGGCCGCACCGCGCCGGCGATGGCGCGCAGCAGCGTCGACTTGCCGGCGCCGCTGGGGCCGACCACGCCGATCACCTCGCCGGCGCCGGCCCGGAAGCCGACGCCATGCAGGATGGCGCCGTCGCGGGCCGCGTTGAGGACGGTGAGCTGCTCGACCTCGAGGACGCCGGTCGGGGCGGGCAGGCGCGTCGCCGGCCGCGGCTCGGCGGCGGCGTCGAGCAGTTCGCGCAAGGTGCGCCAGGCGCCGCGGGCCTGGGCGAGCCCGCGCCAGGCGCCCACCACCTGCTCCATGGGCGCGAGCGCCCTGGCCAGCAGCAGCGAGGAGGCGAAGATCGCCCCGGCGGAGATCTTCTGATCGATGGCGAGCCAGGCGCCGACGCCCAGCGCCAGCGACTGCAGGAACAGCCGCGCGAACCTCGAGGCCGCCACGTAGCCGCCGCCGGCGAAACTCGCCTCGGCCGAGAGCTTCTGGGTGGTCTCGCGCTCGGCGAGGTGGCGGCGCACCATGGCCCGGCGCATGCCGAGCGCACGCACCACCTCCGCGCCGGCGGCGGCGAACTCCTGGCTGACATAGGCCGCGCCCCCCGCGGCGTTGGCGCGCTCCACCCGGGTGTTGGTGGCCCGCTCGCCCAGCACCGCCAGGCCCAGCAGCAGCGCCACGCTGACCACCGAAAGCACCCCCAGCAGCGGATGCAGCAGGAAGCAGACGAGGACGTAGATCGGCGTCCAGGGCGCATCGAACAGGGCGAGCGCGCCGGCGCCGGTGAGCGTCTGGCGCATGGTGTCGAACTCGCGCATGGCCTGCTTGGCGAGAGCGTCGGCGCCCTGGCCGGGCTGCGACAGCGCCGCCGACAGGATCTCACCGGCCAGGCGCCGCTCCAGCCTGAGGCTGGCGCGGACCAGCAGGCGCGAGCGCACCAGGTCGATCAGCGCCAGCGAGCCCAGGGCGAAGAGCAGCGCCAGGGTGAGGAACACCAGGGTCAGATGGCCGCGCGTCGGCACCACCCGGTCGTAGACCTGCAGCATGTAGAGGGTCGGCGCCAGATAGAGCAGATTGATCAGGGCGCTGAACAGCGCCGCCGCCATCAGATGGCGCCGGCAGGCGTGGACCGCCTCGCGCAACGCCTGACTTTGAGCCTTCAGCGAGAACCGCAAGCTTTCACCTCGATGAACTTGAGACGTCTGGAGCTATTGCCAGCCGGCTGGTTCAGCTTGCACGGGCCGACGAAGGTCGCGTTTCGGAATGTTCGATTATGCCGCCGAGCAACGGCGCAACGCAAGCTTGGCTGGGAGGTGCGGCGCCCGCGACAAGTCGTCCCGCCCGCCTCGAAAGCTTGGCTGTCTACAGGGCCCCGGCTCGGCTCACGAGCTCCGCACGGGCTCGTGTAGGAACGGATGGGAAGACTCGGGGTTGAAGAGGGGCGCGGTGGCGACGGGAGAGATCAGCCGAGATGTATGGTCGAGAGTTCGTGATGCGGCCCGGCGAGGCCGATCTCTTCTCGCAGGCGCTCTTCGATTTCATCGAGCGCCGCGCCGCCAGAACCTCGAACGACGAAGCCTTCGCCATCATGCACTGCGAACCGCAGGGCGATCATCACAAGCGCACCACCCTCTTCGCCAGCGCCGAAGCCCTGGCGGAGTTCGAAGACGCCTGGCGCGAAGTCCGGGGGCTGGCGGCGAGCGCCGATCCGCTGGCTGCCTGAACCGGCCGGTCGGCGACGGCTGGAGGCCCGGTGCGTCCACTTCAACCGCGGAGGTCGCAGAGAGGCGCTGAGAGGCCGCAGCGTCGCGGGCGTCTTTGCGGATCTCGGCGATCTCCGCGGTTCATTACAGCGCTGCCGACGCGCCGCAGGGCCGCCGGCGAGGAGGATGCGGCCAACGCGATCGTCGCGTCAGCCCCCAGCGCTCTCGACGAGAACGGTTACGTCGCGTTTCCGAGGGCGGACTGTGGCGCCGGCGCACTGGCGAGCCCGCGATGTTACGACGGGGAAACGCGGCTATTGCCACGCTGCGGCATAGCTGCCTACTCTCCCGCCTAGGCATTACAGCCTCGCGTTCAACCAGGACTTGGCCGCAGAGCCGAGCCGCAGCGCGTGCGGGAGCAAACGAAAATGAATTCAAAAGCCTATCTCTTTGGCGCTTCGGCGCTGGTCGCGGTCGCGAGTCTCGGCGCCATTCCGGCTCACGCCGCCACGGCGACCGCCGCGGCCCAGGCGAACTCCGAGAACGCCGCCACCCTCGGCGAAATCACCGTCGTCGCCGAGAAGCGCGAGGAAAACATCCAGCGCGTGCCGGTGGCGGTCACCGCGTTCAGCGCCGAGCAGCGCGTTCTGATGGGCATCCAGAAAGTCCAGGACCTCACAGACTTTTCCCCTGGAGTGAGTTGGACGGACACTGACGACCGCATCTACATTCGAGGCATCGGCCGCAATAGCGACAACCTGAATAACACATCCGGCGTCGCGTTCTACTACAACGGCGTGTATTATGGGGCCAATGCGGCCATCGAGTTGCAGAAGGACACACTGTTCATCGGCAACGTCGAGATCGACAACGGTCCGCAAAACACGCTGCACGGTAGCAATGCGGACGGCGGCGTGATTAACTTCACCTCGCGGCGGCCGACAAACAGCTACTACGCGGAGGTTCGCGCCGGCGTCTCCAACTACGATAAGTTCTTCGGCGAGTTCGTGGTTTCCGGTCCTATCAACGACCACCTGAAATTCCGCCTTGGCGGCAACTACACCCAAATGTCGGGCGGCTTTTACCACAACCTTGATGGACCCGATCAGGGTGGCGACCTGGTCCTCGGCGGCAGCGGCGACACCCATTACGAAGAGGCTCAGCTCGAGGGCCATTGGGATCATTTCGATATCTGGGGAATGGTTTCGAGCGGCGAGTTCACTGCCAACAACAAGCAAGGCGTCGCCTATGCCGGCGCGATCCCGGACACCCCGTTCAACAACGCGGACACACTGACCCCCAGCGGTTTCTACGGGCTCTGCGGTCTCCCTGGGATCGCAGGCTCGCCGGGCGGGGATGTCGGATGCGGGACGGGGCCGGCGATCGTGCCAGGGTCAGTTAAGACCGCGCAATACACGGCCAACATGTTCCCTGGGAACAACCCGGGCATACTCGACATCCGCCATTTTATCCAAACCTCGAACTCGCGCCAGGACCAACAGCGCAACCTTCAGTTCACGGTGCATGCGACCTATCATGCGCCTGGAATGGACATCAGCTACCTCGGCGCATACCAGCAATTTCATTACATCCTGCTGTTCCCCTCGGACGCTGCCTCGGGTGTCCTCTCGTATCAGGAGGCTGGACCGGCGGGCCTCGGCAACCTGACCATATATCCGTCGCCCGCTTTCACCTTGTTCAACGAATACGACCAGTCTTTCAGCCATGAACTCGACTTCACGTCTACGACCGATTCGCCACTCCAGTACGTGGCAGGGCTGTACTGGTCCCACGAACATTGGAACCAGCCGGTCCAGGCCGACTATACGCCGTTCCAGAGCCAGATGGGCGCGCCAGAGTTCTTTGGCCCGCTCGGATTCCTGACGCACAACGCATACCAGCCCGGCTGTGCCGGAGGAGCGCTCCTGTGCGCGGCGCCGGTCAACCCGTCGTTCGCGGGATCGACGGAAAATACCGACATCAACTATGATAGCTTGGCTGGCTTTGGGCAGGTCAGCTACCGGTTCAACGACGAATGGAAGGTCAGCGGAGCTCTCCGCTACACCAACGATCACAAGTCGGGTTGGCAGGAATGGCGGGTCGTCAATTTCGACTCGATTCTCACGGCCTCGAGCTTCGGCGCCTTGACTCCGGCGCTCGACATCACGGCCCTTGCGGCATGCGGGACGGGTCCGCAATGCGAGCCCAGCTTCCCAGGCGCCGGACCGACTGTCCTGAACGCCAACACCGGATTCGCAGAGCGCAACCTCGGCGCCACCTGGGGCGCATTGACTGGCGAGGCAGACGTCGATTGGACGCCGAATCCCACGACTCTCGTCTACGCTAAGTACAGTCGCGGCTACAAGTCGGGCGGGTGGTCCACCTACACGCTGGCGCCTAATCCCGAGGCGGTGCCCGAATACGTCGACGCGTTCGAGGTCGGCGCGAAGAAGACGTTCGGCAACACGCTCACCATGAACGGAGATGCCTTCTACTACAACTACTACAACGACCAGGTTCCGCTCTCGGTGCTGAACAGCATCAACCAGGTCGTCCCCATCCTCTACAACCTGCCTCTGGTGCACGACTGGGGCGTCGAACTCTGGGGCTCTTGGCGCCCGATCGATCCGTTGACGATCAATCTCTCTTACTCCTACCTGAACACCAAGATCGCAAAGTCTGCGTGCGTGCAGGACACCGTCGATCCCATGGCGATTCTGCCCGACGCCAAAACGTCCGGCTGTCCTGCCGGCGCGGCGGGCGTCCAGAACATCGTCGGGGGCCAATTGCCGGAGGCCGTGCCGAACAAGCTGTCGCTGAACGCCCAGTACACCTT
>DATKRO010000016.1:0-6535 GCA_035532115.1 Caulobacteraceae bacterium
CCGACGGCGTCGGCACCAAGCTGAAGATCGCCATCGAGACCGGCCGGCCCGACAGCGTCGGGATCGACCTCGTCGCCATGTGCGCCAACGACCTCTTGGCGCAGGGCGCCGAGCCGCTGCTGTTCCTCGACTATTTCGCCACCGGCAGGCTCGACGTGGAGCTGGCGAGGCGGGTGGTCGCCGGCATCGCCGAGGGCTGCAAGCTCGCCGGCGCAGCGCTGGCGGGCGGCGAGACGGCGGAAATGCCGGGGATGTACCGCGCCGGCGACTACGACCTCGCCGGCTTCTGCGTCGGGGCCGTGGACCGCGGCGCCGTGCTGCCGAAGCTTGAGCGCCAGCGTGCCGGCGACCTGATGATCGCGCTGGCCTCCTCCGGTCCGCACTCCAACG
This sequence comes from Caulobacteraceae bacterium, assembly GCA_035532115.1. Classification (GTDB taxonomy): domain Bacteria; phylum Pseudomonadota; class Alphaproteobacteria; order Caulobacterales; family Caulobacteraceae; genus Acaudatibacter. The sequence goes on from DATKRO010000016.1 coordinate 391, forward strand.
GCTATTCGCTGATCCGCAAGATCGTGGAGCTCTCCGGCCTCGGGTGGGACGCGCCGGCGCCCTTCGCGCCCGGCCAGAGCCTCGCCGAGGCGCTGATGACGCCGACGCGCATCTACGTCGAAAACGTGCTGCCGCTGTGCAAGGCCGGGCTCGTCGCGGGGTGCGCCCACGTCACCGGCGGCGGCCTAGTGGAAAACCCGCCGCGCGCCGTCGCGCCGGGCCTTCATCCCCGCTTCGACTGGAGCGCCTGGACGCTGCCCGGCGTCTTCGCCTGGCTCGCCGAGGCCGGCGGCGTCGAGACCGGCGAACTGCGGCGGGCCTTCAACTGCGGCGTCGGCTTCCTGCTGATCGTCTCGCCCGGCGACGCCGAGGCGGTGCTGTCGGCGCTGCTGAACGCCGGCGAGACCGCCTTCGTCTGCGGCGAACTCTCGCCCGCCTAGCCCGGATCTCGCGGAACCTCTGTCGGTCTTCCGGTCAGGAAATCACTTTGCCCGCAAAATCAGCTCAACTCTGACCAGGCCGGACAAGCCTTGCCGTGCCGGGGCGTCAGCGGCTTGCGGACAATGGGCGTTCGGAAGGGCGGGGCTGCGGCGCCACGAGAAAACCTTGGCCCATCTCCCCGAAGCGGACCGCCGTCAGCAAACGTCGGCCTCCGCAAGTTGACAACGAATTGTCGTTATGAAACTGTCTTGCCATGAACGATGCTTCCTCTCGTCTGACCCCTCTGATTGTCGCCGACATTTTCGAGCTTGCCGGCCGCTTCCGCCAGCACGGCGAAGCCATTGCTCGCCGAGTTGGCCAGAGCCAAGCCCGGTGGCAGGTCATGAGCGCCGCCTCGGCCGACCCGCTCACTGCGCCCCAGATCGCGCGCCGCCTGGGCGTGAGCCGCCAGGCAGTGCAGCGCATCGCCGACGCCCTCGTCGCCGACGGCTCGGCCAGATTCGAGCGCAACCCAGATCACGCGACCTCGCCGTTTCTCGTCCTGACCGACGCCGGCGCCGGAGCCCTGGCGACGATCACCCGCTCCGCGCGGGCCAATCATCGCCAGATCGCCACCCGCCTCGGCCAGAACGAACTCGCCGATATCCACCGCGGCCTGCGCCGACTGCTCGACGCGACCCGCACGACCGGGGAGACCTGCTGATGAACACCGACATCATCGCCGACTGCATGGCGGCAAGCTTCGCCGACACCCCGTTTCCAGCCGTGATCCAGCGGCTCGCCGGCGCGGGCGTGAAAGCCTACAGGCCGACCTAATCGCGCTGCGCAAGACCTACTACGACGGCGGCCGCGGCGCTTTCGATGAGCCGATGCCGCTGGCGCAGGCGCCAAGCATCGAAGACTCCTTTGACGAGGCGGCGGTCGACGCCAGCGTCAAGGCGATCCAGCGCCACGAGATCGGCTACGCCGAGTTCCTACGCCGCATCATGCGAGCCGGTTGCGCCCGCTACGGCGTATTCCTCGATGGTCGAAAGGCCGTGTACTTCGGTCGGCAGGGCGAATCCCTGACCGAGCCCTTCCCGACGCGGCCGCCGGGCTGATCCGCCGCCGATCGCCCGACAACAAGGGGCAACAGTCACCGCATTTCCTTCGTCGTTAATAATGCACTGTCACGGTCATTCGTTATTAGGACCGTTGGAGCAAGGTGAGCCCAGACCTTCAATTCCTCCCTCTGCGAGAAAATGGGAGTGAAGACCCTGGAGTTCGACGGGGTCTCCGACGCGCATCTGCAGCCGTTGGCCCACGCCGCCATTCGCGCGGGTGAGCTCAAGCCGTGAGGCAGGTAATTCAGAGCCTCGACGTAATGACTCGCTTTCCTGCCCATGTCGTCAACTCCCGGAAGTCGGACACCCTTGCGCCATTGACGGTTGACCTTTCCGCCGCGATCTTTGATGCGGTCATGGACGCTCTGGAGGCGTACCAAATGATGAGCAAGCGGGCGATGGACTCCGCCAATGCGCATGCCGCCTTCTATTGGATCGTGCTGTGCCCGGCGCAGCTCTGTGGGGCGATTCTCGGTACGACCACGGTGCCAGAAGTGATTGGCTGATCGTGGGGTGCAACGCCTGGAATCACCCACCCGGCTGTAATTGCGGCTGGGGCGGCCTGAACTACGGCCGCGCCGCGACACCGACCCGAGACAGCTTTTCGCGTTCGATGGGCCGACAGATCTGGCGCTCGTTCGTGAACCCAAACGCCCGCTGCCCGGAAGGTAAGCGTCTCGTCTTCTATTACAGCGCCAAAGCTTCAACTGGAACTGCCTCGTGATGATGCGGCCGGACCCGCGATCACCTCATCGCGTGGAGTTCGAGACCTTCCGGTTGGACGGCGACGCCGTGCGGGTTCAGCGGCTTGTTGCCGTGAAGAACGACCCCCTGACCACCGTGCCCACACTTCTCAGCAGGCTTCGTGACAAGCGTTGATCTTCATCGACCCCTCGGAGACGGAAGGGCTATTCAGTTCACGCTCGCCGGAGACGTCGGCCCTCCGTAACCGATGTCCCTCACGTCAGGTAGGGGGCCGATTCGCCCCGTTGGGAGCGCTCCCGAGGGCCGACATTCGGAGCGAGCCCGTCAGATCACCGCTGGCGGACACGCTGGCGCGTCCTATGGAGGATGTCGCCGGCGGTGAGGGACCTGATCTGCGCGGGCACGGTCAAGCACTGCGGCCTGTCCGAACCGAGCCTCAACTCGTTGCGGCGGGCCCAGGCCGTTCAGCCGGTCGCGGCCCTGCAGAACGAGAATTCGCTGTGGACACGCGACTTGGAGCGCAACGGCGCGCTGGCCCTTTGCGAGGAGCTGGGCGTCGGTTTTGTGGAGTTCAACCCGCCCCGGGCCAGTTTCCTCGCGGGCAGGATCAGAGAAGGCCCGACTCGCGCCCAGGGCCTTCGCGGCCCGCGTCGAGCTGACGGCGGGCGACCTCGAGGCCATCGCGGAGGCCGCGTCGAAGATCAACGTCCAGGACGCACGGCTTCCCGAAGCCGTCGTTGCTCACACGTGCCGCTAATATCCCGCGAAAACGCGAAACCCGTCGATGACCCGCCCGGCCTAGATGTGCAGCACCCGCCCGAAGGCGTCGAGGGCGGCTTCGTGCATGGCCTCGCTCATGGTGGGGTGCGGGAAGATGGTGGCGAAGATCTCCGCTTCGGTGGCTTCGAGGGTGATGGCAAGCGCGAAGCCCTGGATCATCTCGGTGACCTCCGCGCCGATCATGTGGGCGCCGACGAGCGCGCCGGTCGCGGCGTCGAAGATGGTCTTGACCAGGCCGCCGGTCTCGCCGACCGCGATCGCCCGGCCGTTGGCGCGGAACGGAAACCGCCCCACCTTTACTTCGCCGGCCGCCCGCGCCTGGGCTTCCGTCAGGCCGACGGAGGCGATCTGGGGCTGGGAATAGGTGCAGGCGGGCACGGGCGCTGCCAGGTCGGGCGAGGCGAACCCGGCGATCGCCTCGGCGCAGTGAGCGCCCTCGTGCATGGCCTTGTGCGCCAGCCAGGGCGGCCCGGCGACGTCGCCGATCGCGTAGAGCCCCGGCACGTTGGTGGCGCCGCGGCCGTCGATGCGCACGTGGCCATGGTCGAGCGCGAGGCCGAGCCCTTCCAGCCCCATGTCCTCGACGTTGGCCGCGATCCCCACCGCGACGATGGCCCTCTCCGCCTCCAGCCGCTCGCGCTTGCCCTCGCGCTCCAGCTCCAGCGCCACGCCGGCCCCGCTCGGCGCCAGCCGCGTCACCCTGGCGCCGACGCGCAAGACCATGCCGCGCTTCTCGAACGCCCTGTGGGCGGTGCGCGAGATTTCCTCGTCCTCCACCGGCAGGATGCGCGGCAGCGCCTCGACCACCGTCACCTCCGAGCCGAGGCCGCGGTAGAAGCTGGCGAACTCGATGCCGATCGCGCCCGAGCCCACGACCAGCAGCGACTTCGGCGCCGCCCCGGGGACCATGGCCTCGCGGTAGGTCCAGATGCGCTCGCCGTCGGGGGCGAGGCCGAGATCCGGGAACGTCCGGGCTCTCGCGCCGGTGGCGAGGATCACCGAGCCGGCGTCCAGGCGGCGCTCGCCCCCCGCCTTCAGCGCCACCACCACCGCGGGCGCCGGCGTCGCCTGCTCCAGCCGCGCTGCGCCTTCGACGACCTCGATCCCGTGCTTCTTCATCAGGAAGGCGACGCCGCCGGAGAGCTGCGCCGCGATGGCGCGCGAGCGGGCGATCACCGCGGCGAAGTCATAGCCGCGGTCCTGGGCCGAGAGCCCGTAGTCGCCGAGATGGCCGAGCTGGTCATAGACCTCCGCGGACCGAAGCAGCGCCTTGGTGGGGATGCAGCCCCAGTTGAGGCAGACGCCGCCCAGGGCCTCGCGCTCGACGATGGCGGTCTTCAGGCCCAGCTGGCTGGCGCGGATCGCGGTCACGTAGCCGCCAGGCCCGGCGCCGATCACCACCAGGTCGAGCCGGTCGGCCATCAGAGCAGGGCCTCGATGGCGCCGGCGAGCCGTTCCGGCGCTTCGAGCGGAGCGAAGCGCCGCACCACCCGGCCGCCGCGGTCGACGAGGAACTTGGTGAAGTTCCACTTGATCGCCGCGCTGCCGAGGACGCCGCGCTTCTCGTTGCGGAGGAACTCATAGAGCGGATGGGCTCTGGGGCCGTTGACATCGACCTTGGCCATCATCGGAAAGGTCACGTCGTAGGTGGCCGAGCAGAAGCTGGCGATCTGGCCCGCGTCGCCCGGTTCCTGCGCCCCGAACTGGTTGCAGGGAAAGCCCAGCACCACCAGGCCGCGTTCGCCATAGTCGCGGTGCAGCTGCTCCAGGCCGGCGTACTGCGGGGTGAAGCCGCACTTGCTGGCGGTGTTGACGATCAGCAGCACCTTGCCGCGATGAGCCGAGAGCGGCGCCGGCGCGCCGTCCAGGCTCTGCGCCTCGAAGCCGTAGATGTCCAAGCCCTCGCTCCCCTCTCGTCAGACGATCATGGTGATCGGGTCTTCCACCAGCGCCTTGAAGGCGCCGAGCCAGCGCGCGCCGACGTCTCCATAGACGGCGCGGTGATCGCAGGTGAGCGTCACCGTCATCACCGTGGCGATGGCGAGCTGATCGCCGCGCGCCACCGGCCGCTTCTCGCCGGCGCCCACGGAAAGGATGCAGGCCTGCGGCTGGTTCAGGATGGATGCAAAGCTCCTGATCCCGAACATGCCGAGGTTGGAGAGCGAGAAGGCGCCGCCCTGGTACTCCTGCGGCTTCAGCTTGCGGCTGCGGGCGCGCTCGGCCAAGTCCTTCATCTCGCGCGCGATCTCGGCGAGGCCCTTGGTCTCGGCGGCGCGGATCACCGGCGTGACGAGGCCGCCCGGGATGGCCACGGCCACGGCGATATCGGCGTGGTGGTGGTGCGCGATTCCCTCGTCGGTGTAGCTGACGTTGGCGTCGGGGACGCGCTTCAGCGCCAGGGCGGCGGCCTTGATCAGCATGTCGTTGACGCTGACCTTGACGCCTTCCTTCTCCAGCAGCGCGTTCACCTTCGTCCGCGCCCCCAGCAGCGCGTCGATCTCCACGTCGACGGCGAGCGGGAAGTGCGGCACGTCGCGGAACGCCTCGGTCATCCGCCGCGCCACGGTCTTGCGCATGCCGTCGAGGGGCACGAGGTCGTAGGAGCCGGGCGCGATCCCCTGCGCCTCCAGCGACAGCGCCTGGCGCAGCGCCGCGGCAGGCGGGGCGGCGGCGGGGGGCGCAGCGGCGTGACCCTTGATTCCTTCCAAGTCGCGCCGAATGATCCGCCCGTGCGGTCCGGAGCCTTCGACGCCGGCGAGATCGACGCCGGCCGCCTTGGCGAGCCGGCGCGCCAGCGGCGAGGCGAAAATGCGGTGCTGCGGCTTCGGGAGCCGCGCCCCGGCGCCCTGCGCTCGCGGCGCTTGCGCCTCCGGCTCGTCCCGCGGGCGAGCCGCCGGGGGCGCGGCGGAAGCCGCCCCTTCGCCCTTCAGCCGCGCGATCGGCGTATTGACCTTCACCTCCTCGGTCCCCTCCGGAACCAGGATCGATTCCACCACGCCCTCGTCGACGGCTTCCACCTCCATGGTCGCCTTGTCGGTCTCGATCTCGGCGATGACGTCGCCCGAGCGCACCTGGTCGCCCGCCTTCACGTGCCACTTGGCGAGCGTGCCCTCCTC
>DATKRO010000017.1:0-4839 GCA_035532115.1 Caulobacteraceae bacterium
CCGCCCGCTCATCCCGGCGAAAAGCCGGGACCCAGTCAGAACTTTGGGCGGGAGCGCCCCTCCCGGACCTCCTGCCTGGGGACCGTCTTTCGAGGGGATGAGCGGAAGGGGGTCAGGTGGGTTTTGGCGCCGGGTTCGCCAGCCGCGCCACGGTCTCGATCACGTCGCCGAGCCGGAAGGGCTTCAGCAGGAAGGCCGCATAGCCGTCGCAGAGCCCGCCGATGGTGGATTCGCCCAGCGAACTCATCATCGCCACCGGAATGCCGGCGAGTTCGGGCGCGGCGGCCATGGCCTTCAGCACGCCGGCGCCGTTGAGGCCCGGCATCATGAAGTCGAGCAGCACCACGTCGGGGCGCTCGGCGCGCATCTGCGCCAGGGCCTGCCTGCCGCTGGCGGCGGTGGCGACGCGGTAGCCCTCCTCGCCCAGCACGTCCGCCAGGAGATCGGCGATGCCGAACTCGTCGTCGACGACGAGGACGCTCTTCACGCGGGACCTCCGCCCGTCAAGGCCTGGGCCCGCTCCGAGGTGGCGTCGACGACGAGGCCGCGGCCGGTGACGGCGAACTCGCGCTGGCCGGCGTCGAAGTCGCTGTCGCGCGCCTTGACGATGGAGATCACCCGATGCAGCAGCGAGCGCGCCTCAAGGTAGCGCATCAGGACCAGGTTCTCGGCCGAGATCGAGACGCCGCGCCCGAGGGCGCCGCCCAATGGCGCGCCGGGCAGGGCGCCGAGCATCTCCTCGGCCTCGACGGTGTAGAGGCTGGTGACGCCGAGGTCGCGCAACTCATTGGCGAGCGCGGTGCAGAAGCGGCGGATGCGGCCGGGCTCGGCGGTGGCCTGCTCCAGCCCGGCGAGGCCGTCGACGACGAGGCGGCGCACGCCGCGGCGGCGCACGTGGGCCATCAGCCGGTCGCCGAGCTGGTCGAGCACGCCCTCGGTGGCCGGCTGCCAGAGGATCTCGACGCTGCGCTCGTCCAGCCGCGCGCGCAGGCCCAGCGCCAGGGCGTCGGTCTTGGCCAGCAGCCGCGCTGGCGGCTCTGCGAAGCCGAACAGCAGGCCCGGTTCGGCCTCGCCGCAGCCGCCGAGGAAGTGCAGGGCGAGCGTCGTCTTGCCGATGCCGGGCGGCCCTACCACCAGGGTGGTCGATCCGGGCGCGAGGCCGCCGCCCAGCATGGCGTCGAGGACGCCGACGCCGGTGGAGACCGGGCGCAGATCCGGCCGCGGCGGGGCGGCGGCGGGCCGCGCATAGAGCCCCTCGATGCGCGGGAACACCTCGATGCCATCGGCGCCGATGCGATAGGCGTGGCGACCGCGCAGATGGGGGCTGCCGCGGAACTTGCGGATCTCCAGCTGGCGCTCGGCGCGCCAGGCGGCGTCGCCATCTACGGCGTCGCTGAGGGCGACGATGCCGTCGACCATGGTGTGTTCGGGCGAGACGAACTGGTTCTGGGCGCTGGTGAGCAGGAAGATGGTGCAGTCGACCAGGCTGGCCGCCGTCTGCAACCTGTGAATGAACTTCTTCAGATCGATCTGCGTGCCGGCGTGCTCCTGGGCGGCGACGAGGCCGTCGAGCACCAGCACCGTGGCGCCTTGCGCCACCACCTCGCGCAGCAGCAGCTCCAGCAGGCCCTCGAGGCCGTCGTCCTCGAGCGCCTGGAAGGCGCTGATGTAGGCGAGCGAAGCCGGCAGGGCGGCGGGCTCGAAGAACGAGAGCGTGCGCATGTGCATCAGCATGCGCGCATGGTTCTCGGCCAGCAGGGTGACGTAGAGCGCCTTGCCGCCCGCCGCGGCGTGGCCGAAGCAGATCTGGTTGCCGAAGATGGTCTTGCCCGCGCCCGGCTGGCCCTGGACGATGTAGATGCCGCCCCTCAGGAAGCCGCCGTCCAGCACGGTGTCGAGCCCCGCGATGCCGGTGGGCAGGCGTGCGGGCTGGTAAGGGGCGGGCGGCGTCTTCGGGTTCATCGATCGTCCTTGGATTGGCGCAGCGGCAGGGTGACGGTGAAACTGGACCCCTCGCCCGGCCGGCTCTGCACGTCGATCCTGCCGCCGAGCGCATCCACCAGCTTTCGCACCACCCAAAGGCCGATGCCGACGCCGGCGTGCTCGCGCCCGCCCACGGCCCGTTCGAACTTGCCGAAGATGCGGGCCTGGTCGGCGGCGCCGATGCCGGGGCCGCCGTCGCGCACCTGCAGCACCGCCTGGTCGCCGTCGCGGGCGAGCTGGATGCGCACCGGATTGTCCCTGCCGTACTTGATGGCGTTGGAGACGAGGTTGTCGGCGATCTGCTCGACGGCGAGCCGGTCGCAGCGCCCGCAGACGCCCTCGGCGACGTCGAGTTCGAGCGCGACCCCGGCGTAGCGCGCCACCAGGGCGTGGGTCTCGGCGACGCCGCGCACCAGTTCGGACAGGTCGACGTCCTTGGCGTCGGGCTCGAACCTGCCGGCGTTGAAGCGGGCGACGTCGAGCAGCATGCTGGCGCGGCGGCGGAACTGCGCCGCCCCGTATTCAAGCTTCTCCAGCCCCTGGGCGAGGCGCTCGGGCGAGATGTCGCGGTCGGAGCGCACCAGGCGAAGCAGCAGCTCGATCTGGCCGAGGATCGGCGTCATCGGGTTGCGCAGCTCGTGGGTGGCGATGGCGAGGAACTCGTCGCGGGCGTTCACCGCCTCGGTGAGTTCGGCGACGCGGGCGCGCAGCCGGCGCAGGGCGCGCGCCTCATCGCGGCGGATCAGCCCCCCCCCGCGATGCAGGTTGGGACTCGCGGGACGTGGTGGTGGAACGGCCATGGCGCTGTCCCTGCATGGCCGGCCAACTAGGGCCGCGGACCGGCCGCTGTCCACTCCCTCAGCTCATGAATCCCGACCAGACCAGGATCAGCACCGCCAGCGCCTGCACGGTGATGGCGAACCAGAAGAAGCCCGGGTCGCTCTGGCGGTCGTAGCCCTTGCGGCCGGTGGGGACGCGGCCGGCGCGCAGGCACAGGGCCAGGGCCACGGCCAGCACGGCGGCGAGCGCCCAGGCGAGCTGGCGCGGCAGCACCGAAGCGGCGGCGATCGGGACCGAAGGCAAGAGGACCAAGCTGCGCTCCCACTGATCCCACCGTCGCCATACTGCCCCGCCCCCGCCCCGAACGCCAGCGCCCCGAAGGCCCCTCACCCGGTCGAGCGCTGCGCGCTCGCTCGACCTCTCCCGGGGGGAGAGGGCTACGGAGGTTGGCCCTCGCCGCGAAGGCCCTCACCCGGTCGAGCGCTGACGCGCTCGCTCGACCTCTCCCGGGGGGGGGAAGTATGTACTTGACGGAACAGACCGGAGGGACTAGGTTGGATTCATAGGGGAATTGGACCAATGACCGACCTTCGCGATCCGATCTACCACGACGACGAAGCCGCCCGCCTTCACCTTGAAGCGCAGCGCTGGCCGAACGGCCCTTACTGCCCGCGTTGTGGCGAGTGCGAGAACGTGAAGCGCCTGGCCGGCAAGTCCACGGCGCCGGGGCTCTGCTTCTGCAATTCGTGCCGCACGAAGTTCTCCGTCACCATGGGCACGGTGTTCGAGCGCTCGCACATTCCGCTGTCCAAGTGGATGCTCGGCTTCCGCCTCATGGCGTCGTCCAAGAAAGGCATTTCCGCCCTTCAGCTTCAGCGCACCTTGGATCTGAAATCCTACAAGTCAGCGTGGTTTCTGGCGCACCGCATCCGCGAAGCCATGGCGATGCCGCCCGAAGGCCCGGCGCCCATGGGAGGCGAAGGCAAGGTCGTTGAAGCCGACGAGACCTTTGTCGGCGGCAAGGAAAAGAACAAGCGCCTGTCCAAGCGCAACCCGAAGAACATCGGCGCGGTCGGCAAGTCCGTCGCCTTCACCCTGGTCGAGCGCAACGGTCGCGCCCGCTCGTTCCACATCGCCAATGTCAGCGGCAAGACGCTCCGTCCGATCATCGTCAAGCACGTTCACCGCAGCTCGACGCTGTTCACCGACGACGCCGGCCAGTACCGCCCGATTGGGATGGAGTTTGCGCGCCATGAGAGCGTCAACCACGGCATTGAAGAGTACGTGCGCGGCGACGTTCACTCGAACACCGTGGAAGGCTTTTTCAGCATCCTGAAGCGCGGCGTCTATGGCACGTTTCACCACATCAGCGAGGCGCATCTGCACCGCTACCTTGCGGAATTCGACTTCCGCTACAACACCCGCGCCGCGCTCGGCGTGGACGACACCCAGCGCACCGACGAAGCGATCAAGGGCTCAACTGGCAAGCGCCTCACCTATCGGCGGTCTGACAAAGCCGCGCACGCTTAAGCAGAAGGCGCGAAGGCTTCAGGCAAAGCGCCGAAAGGCGAAGCCTGGACTCGACTCCAAGCCGTAGTTCGGCCCACCATCCGCGCGCGCCACGGGAGTCCGCTTTGACCGGCGGGTAGTTCTCGCTGCACCCGTCCGGGCTAGAAACCGGGGAACGGGACGTAAGAGGCGCAGCGCCGTGTCGTCCCGCGAGGACCCTCCGACAAGGGGGGCCACCTGTGCGGCAAGCGACGGTCAACGGCGGTCACCGGAAGCGTTTCTAGGGCGTGGACGGTGGGCCGATAAATCCGCGAGCGGCGGCTTAATTCCGCAGCGCGGAGCGCGAAGACGCAACCTACGGGCTGCGCCGGCGTGGCCCGAGGGTTCACCACAATGAAACCTCGGCTCACTGTCGATGTGAAGGTGAACGTAGCGGCATGCCTTTGGCCCATCGTTTGGGCCGTCGTCACGCTCGCTTCTTTGATCCTGCACTAGACGGGCGAGGGGCTGCCTTGGCGGTTCCTCGTTCGTCGGCCTTTGGCTTGTGCGGCTTCGGCGGCGTCGCCA
>DATKRO010000018.1:0-48376 GCA_035532115.1 Caulobacteraceae bacterium
CTCGCCGACACCCTGGGCGAGGTCGGGCTGTTTCTGCGCCTCGCCGACGTCGCGGTGGTGGGCGGCGGCTTCGGACGCGGCGTCGGCGGCCACAATCCGCTGGAGCCGGCGCGCCTGGGCGTCCCTGTCGTGGCCGGTCCCGACATCGCCAATCACGCCGAGACCTACGCCGAGATGCTGGACGCCGGCGCCGCCGTGATCGCCCATGACGAGGCCGGCCTCACCGCCGTGCTGGCGGCGCTTCTCGAGGACGAGCCGCGCCGAAGGCGGATCGGCGCGGCCGCCCTCGCCTTCGCCGAGCGCCAGGCCGGCGAACTCGACGTGGCGCTGGCCGCCATCCGCCCGCTGCTGCCCTAGATGAAGCTGGCGACGCCGCGCTGGTGGTATGTCCGCTCCGGCGCGCCGATGGCGGTGACGCGCGCCGTGTTGCGGCCCGCCGCCTGGATCTGGGCCGGCGCCACCGCCGGGCGGCTCGCACGCGCTGCGCCGCTCGATCCGGGCGTCGCGGTGATCTGCGTCGGCAATCTCACCCTCGGCGGCTCCGGCAAGACCCCGGTGGTGCGCGCCCTGGCGCGCCGCTTCGCCTCGGGCGGGCGCGCGGTGCACATCCTCACGCGTGGGCACGGCGGGCGGCTGAAGGGGCCGGTGCAGGTCGACCCGGCGCGGCATGCGGCGGCGGACGTCGGCGACGAGGCGCTGATGCTGGCCGCCGAGGCGCCCGTCTGGGTGGCGCGCGACCGGGCCGCGGGCGCCCTGGCCGCGGTCGCCGCCGGCGCCGCGGTCGTGGTCATGGACGATGGCCACCAGAACCCGCAGCCGAGGAAGGCGGTCTCGATCGTCGTGGTCGACGGCGAGACGCGCGGCGGCGAATGGCCGTTCGGCGACGGCGCGGTCTTTCCCGCCGGCCCGATGCGCGAGCCGCTGGCGGCCGGCCTGGCGCGCGCCGACGCGGTGATCGTCCTGCTGCCCGGCGACCTCGCCGCGCCCGATCCGGCCCTGACGACGGTGTTCGGCGCAACGCCGGTGCTGGTCGCCCACCTCGTGCCGACGAGGCCGCCTCCGGCCGGCCCGCAACTCGCCTTCGCCGGCATCGGCAAGCCCTGGAAGATGGAGCGCGCCCTCCAGGCCGCCGGCTGCGACCTCGTCGACTTCGCCCCCCTCGCCGACCACGCCCGCCTGGGCGAGCCGCTGCTGAGGCTGCTCGCCCGTCGCGCCAGCCTGCTGGGTGCGGGCCTCCTCACCACCGAGAAGGACTGGATCCGTCTGCCGCCCGCCTGGCGCAGCCGCGTCGCCGCGTGGCCGGTCGAGGCCCGCTTCGACGACGAGGCCGCCCTGGAACGCCTGCTTCGGCCGGTGGAGAACGCCATCGCGGCCAGATGACGCCCTGACTGCCTGGCTTCGGAGTCACAGCCCGAGCGCGTCGAGGCCGGCCCGAATATCGCCTTCGACCTTGACCGCGTCGCAGGCGCGGGCGCCGGTGAGATCCCACCAGAGGCGGTCGATGCTGTAGCGCGTGAACCACCAGCGCGACCGCGCCAGCACCTCTGCGGCGGCGTCGCCATAGCAAGCCGCCGCGCGCGCCGGCGCCCAGTCGCCGTACGCCCAGAGGAAGGTGAAATCGAACGCGGGGTCGCCCGGTCCGGCGTCGGTGAAGTCGATGACGCCGGCGAGTCGCTGGCCGTTCGGCTCCAGCAGGATGTGATCCTCGCTGAGGTCCCCATGAATCAGCACCTTCGGGGCTCGATCCACCACCGCAGCCAAGAGCTCGAAGAAGCGGTCGATGCGCGCGATCAGGTCGAGCGCCAGCGCCGACGCGATTCGCGCCCGCCGCCGCCGATTGGCTCGCGCGAACTCCCTCCCGCCGTGTTTCGGCGCCGCCGCGCCGTCGGGCGAAGCGACCAGCGAAGGCGAAAGTCGGTGCAAGCGCGCCAGGAAGCCGCCGAGTTCGTCCAGGACGCGCTCCTGGACCTGGCGGGGCAGCGCCGCGAACACTGCTTCGCTGAGTTCGCAGCCCTGGATCATCCGGTAGCCGGCGAAGTCGCCCGCTACCGACACCCGTTCGTATCTCGGCGCCGCCAGCGAGGACACCTGGTTCAGCCGATGGAGCAGCCGCCGCTCGCCCGCCGCATAGGATGCGGCCCTGGCGCTGCGGGGGAAGCGGAACACCCAGGCGTCGTCGAGCATGACCACCGCGTGATCTTCGCCGAGGTCGTTCAAGGTCGCTTCGGCAAAGTCGAGATCGGGGAACTCGGCCCGGATGCGCGCGACCAGAGCCTCGACGTCCACGCGGCCCTGCGTCAGCATCGGCGAGGCGGAGCGGCCCTCAGGCCCCCGCCCGTTCGGCGAACTTCCAGGCGGCGGCGCCGAGCGCCGGCACGCGGGCGGCCATGGCGGCGGCCTGCGGCGAGTTCGCCGTGCCGTCGCGGGCGCGGCCGACGATGCCCTGTACGATCCCGGCCAGCCGGAAGATGTTGTAGGCGAAGTACCAGTTGAGGTCGGGCAGGCCCGACCGTCCGGTGCGGGCGCAATAATCCTCGACGACCTCGTCGATCGTCGGCGCGCCATGGGCGGCCAGGTCGGCGATCCCCGACATGCCGCCGTTGACCCAGCTCATCAGGAAATAGGTGAAGTCGGCCAGGGGATTGCCGATCGTGCCCAGCTCCCAGTCGAGCACGGCGACGACGCGCGGTTCGTGCGCGTGCATCACCATGTTGTCGAGCCGGTAGTCGCCATGGACGATGGAGGTCTGGTCGTCCTCGGGGCAGGTCGCGGGCAGCCAGGCGATCAGCCGCTCGACAGTGTCGATGTGCTGGGTTTCGGAGGCCTTGTACTGCTTGGTCCAGCGGTCGATCTGGCGCGCCATGTAGTTGCCGGCGCGGCCGTAATCCTCGAGGCCGATGGCTCGGTAGTCGGTGTTGTGAAGATCGGCGAGGGTCTTGACCTCGGCCATGTAGATCGGCCGGCGCTGCTCGGGCGCATACTGGGGCAGCGACTGGTCCCAGAGGATCCGCCCTTCGACCATGTCCATCACGTAGAACCAGGTGCCGATGACGGAGTCGTCCGTGCACAGCCCGTAGCTGCGCGCCACGGGGAAGCCGGTGGGATAGAGGGCGGTGATCACCCGGTACTCGCGATCCACCGCATGGGCGGACGGCAGCAGCTTGCCGGGCGGCTTGCGCCGCATCACGTATTTCCGTGTCGGCGTGATCAGCTGATAGGTGGGATTGGACTGGCCGCCCTTGAACTGGCGCACCGTCAGCGGCCCTGCGTAATCCTCGACGTTGGCCCGCATCCAGCGGTCCAGCGCCGCCTCGTCGAAGCGATGGGTCTCGGCGACTGGCTTGGTGCCGGTGTTGGACTCTTCGCGCGCCTGCTCTTCGGCGTTCGCGGCGGCTTGGGCCTCGGCCATCGGCGTTCCTCCGGTTCGTGGCGTTCGTTTTGAGGCGACTCTTTAGGGGCGCCGGACCGTGTTGCAAAGCGCTCAGGAGATGGCGCGGGCGCCGATGTCGGTGCGGTGGAACCCCTGCGGCCAGTCGATCGCGGCGATGGCGCCATAGGCGCGCCCGCGCGCCTCCCCCACGGTGCGCCCCAGGGCGCAGACATTGAGCACCCGACCGCCTGCGGCCAGCAAGGCGCCGTCGCGGGCCCGCTGCGTCCCGGCGTGGAAGATGCGGACGTCCGCTCCGAAGTCCGCCTCGGCGCCGTGGATGAGCGAGCCGGTCCGGGGGGCGTCCGGATAGCCGTCGGCCGCCAGCACCACGCAGACCGCCGCGGCGGCGCGCCATCGCGGCGCCGGCAGCTCGGCCAGGCGCCCCGTCGCGGCGGCCGCGAGATAGGGAACGACGTCGCTCTCCAGCCGCAGCATCAGCACCTGGCACTCCGGATCGCCGAAGCGGGCGTTGAACTCGATGAGCTTGGGGCCATCGCGGGTCACCATGGTCTCGCAGAAGATCACGCCGCGGTAAGGCGCGCCCTCGGCGGCTATGCCGGCGAAGGCGGGCTCGATCAGGCCCCGGCGCACCGCCTCGACGGTGGAGGCCGGGAGCGCCGGCGCCGGCGCATAGGCGCCCATGCCGCCGGTGTTGGGGCCCCGGTCGCCGTCGAAGGCGCGCTTGGCGTCCTGGGCCGCGCCGAACATCAGGCTGGCGCGGCCGTCGCACAGCGCAAACACCGAGCCGATCTCGCCATCCAGGAACTCCTCGATCACCAGCCGCGCTCCGGCCGCGCCGAAGCGTCCGCCGAGCGCCGCCTCGATCGCCGCCTCGGCCGCGCCGCGGGTCTCGGCGACCACCACGCCCTTGCCGGCGGCGAGGCCGTCGGCCTTGATCACGTAAGGCGCGGCGAGGCGCTCGAGGAACGCCTTGGCCGGCGCCGCCGCCTCGAAGACGCCGTAGCGCGCGGTGGGCAGGCCGTGGCGATCGGCAAAGGCCTTGGCGAAGGCCTTGGAAGACTCCAGCCGGCCCGCCGCCGCCGTCGGCCCGAAACAGGGAACGCCGGTGCGCTCCAGCGCATCGGCGAGGCCCGCCGCCACCGCGGCGTCCGGCCCGATCACCACCAGATCGGCGCCGATCTCGCGGGCGAGCGCCACCTGGCCGGGCACGTCGGTCGCACCGACGGCGCGGCGCTCGGCGAGCCGCTCCATACCCGGGTTGCCCGGCGCGCAGACGAGACGGCGCGTCAGCGGCGACGCGGCAATCTTCCAGACCAGGGCATGCTCGCGCCCGCCCGATCCCACGACGAGGATGTTCATGGCGCGGCTTCGCCCGCTCGCCCCCGCCGGTCAAGGGCGGCCGGGGCTGCGCCTCGGCGGTGCGGCCGGCCTTCCGTGGCGCCGGCGCGACAGCGACGCCGGCAGACCAGCTCTGGCTTGAACGACGCCGCAATGCAGTCGTAATAGACGGCGAAGAGTTGCGGCGACGTTCCGGCGGCTGTCAGAGAGTTTCGTACATGAAGAGAGCCCTCGTGACGGCGGTCGCCGTCGCCCCGCTCATGGCTGCCCTTGCGGGTGCGGCCTATGGCGCCTGCCCGGCCGCGGGGACGGCGACCAATGGCGCCAATCTCGAGGTCGCCTCGGGCTGCACCGTCACGCCGACGGCGACCAAGCCCGGGCTGATCCTCAATTCCAGCAACAACATCGTCGTCGATTCCGGCGCCACCATCTCGGCGGTCGACGTGAGCGGCGCCGTCGGCATCCAGGCGCTCGGAGGCAACACCGGCTCGGTCACCCAGTCGGGAGCGATCTCGCTCACCATGTCCTACAAGCCGGTCACCAACGCCCAGACCGGCATCGCCGACGGCGCCTTCGCCACCGGCACCGGGCGCATCGGCATCGAGGTCGTCACCGGCGACGGCGCCGACGGCGGCCTGGTGAACGGGGCGCTGAACGGCGCCGTCACCACGGCGGTCAGCTCGGCGCTGACCATCCAGGGCAACCAGTCCTACGCCATTTCGATCGACGCCGCGCCCGCCGGCAGCGCCGCCGCCGATTCGGGCATCACCGGCAATCTGGTCAGCGACGGGGCGATCAGCATGCTCGGCGACGGGTCCGCCGGCATCCGCATCGCTGCGCCGGTGGGCGGCTCGGTGACCATCGCGGGCGCCATCTCGGCGACCGGGGTAGGCGCCCAGGGGCTGATCACCAGCGCCCCGATCACCGGCCAGCTCGCCATCGGCAACTCGATCACCGTCTCCGGCTATCGCTCCACCGTGGCCCCGACCACGCCGGTGATCCTGGCCGATCTCACCAAGACCCAGCTCGAGCAGGGCGGCTCGGCCGTGGTGGTCGGCGGCAATGTCGGCGGCGGCATCGACGTGGCCCCCGCCGTCACCACCGGCTCGGGTACGGGCGCAGTCACCTCCGCGGCGGGAACCCTGGCCGTGTTCGGGAGCGCGCCGGCCCTGCAGATCGGGACCGAGGCCGGCGCCATCACCATCGGCGACAATGCCTCCGATCCTTTCGGCCTCGTCGTCGGCGGCACGGTCACCGCTTCAGGCGTCTATTCCCAGAAGACCTCGCCGAATCTCGCCGCGCCGGCGCCCGCCACGGCCGTCCTGATCGGCGCAGGGCCGGCCGCCGCCGCAAAGACCAGCGACGGCGTCGCCTATGAGGAGCTGGGCGCCGGCGGACCCGGCGTCGCCCTGACCGGCGGCGTCCACGTCGTCGGAACGGTGACGGCCACCGCCCTCGACGCCCAGGCGACCGCCATGGAGATCGGCCGCGGCGTCACCGGGACCGCGATCGTCAACGACGGCGAGATCGCCGCCGGGGTGACGGCATCGGAGGCGCAGCCGGTGTTCGGCATCCTCATCGACAAGGGCGCCGACATCGCCAGCATCGCCAACACCGGCCTGATCAGCGCCGCCACCACCGCCAACGCCGCCTTCGACGGCTTCAACGGTGCGATCATCGATCAATCCGGCATGGTGACGTCGATCAGCAACACCGGCCAGATCGCCGCTTCGATCACGCCCAGCGCCAACACCTTCGCAGCCGGCGGGCCGACGATCGCCATCGACGAGTCGGCCGGCACGGCCGGCCTCGCCCTCACCCAGACCCCGTCGGTCACCTGGCGCGGTCTGCCCGCGCCGCAGTTCACCGGCGCGATCGCCGGCACGACCCTCAGCGTGACGGCCGCCCCCGGCAAGGGCCAGGCGGCGATCGCGGTCGGCCAGACGCTGTACGGGCCGGGCGTCGCCGCCGGCACCACCATCCTCGCCGAGGTCACCGGAACCGGCGGCGTGGGGACCTACACCGTCAGCACCTCGCAGACGGTGAAGAGCGAAGCGGTCAGCGCGGCCGGCCCGGCGCCGGTCATCAGCGGCGACATACTCCTGGGCGCAGGCGCGAACTCCATGGACATCGAGGCCGGCTCGACCCTCGGCGCGGTGACGGAACTCGGCGGCCAGCGCGACTTCAGGCTCGACGTCGCCGCGACGCCCGGCGCCAGCGCCAGCGTCGACATCACCCGGGCCGAGACGCATCAGGTCACCTCGCTCGCCGTGGGCGCCGGCGGCGTCCTGACCGCCGCGGTCGATCCGACCTTCGCGCTGGGCGCGAGCAACCCGACGCCGATCTTCGACGCGACGGTGCACGCCGGCCAGTCCGGCCCCGACGGAACGGCGACGTTCGCCAACGGCGCCCAGGTCGGCATCTCGCTGGACACGCTGCAGGCCAACCCCATCGCGACCTACGTCTTCGTCCACACCAGCGGTCCCGGCCAGCTTTCGGTGGGCAGCCTCGGCCAGACCCTGTTGGCGAACGCGCCCTTCCTCTACGACGCCACCGCCCAGGTCTCGGCGAGCGGCGCGGATCTGGACGTGACCGTCACCCGCAAGACCGCTGCCCAGCTCGGCTTCAACGCCAGCGAATCCGCGGCGCTCAACGCCATCTTCGCCGACCTGCAGCGTCCAGGCTCCCAGGCCATCGCCGGTGCGCTGGTCGCCCAGACGACGCGGGCCGGCCTCTTCAACCTCTACGACCAGCTGCTGCCGGACCAGGGCATCGGCATCTTCGACACGCTCGAGGGCGTCACCGAGAAGATCTCCGATCTTACCGCCCAGACCCCGGACGGCGGCGCCCGGATCGGCGGGACCAGCCTGTGGCTGCAGGAGGTCAACGAGCGGGTCGCACGCACCACCGCGGCCACCTTGGGCGAGAACGACCGTGCGCTTGGGCTCGTCGGCGGCTACGAGAAGATGGGTCTGGGCGGCGGGGCGGTGGGCCTCACCCTTTCCTACCTGAACATCGAGGACAACGGCGCCGCGGCGGCCATCGGCTCGCACGTGGTGACCAACCTCGTCGAGGCGGGGGCCTATTACCGGCGCGCCTGGGGCGGGCTGCGGCTGTCGCTGCGCGGCGCGGGCGGCTACGCCTGGTTCAATCAGAAGCGGCTCTTCGTCGCCACCGACGTCAACGAGATCAGCTACGGCGCCTGGAACGGCGTCTTCGCCGACGGCCACGCGGGCGCGGCCTGGCAGGCCCATTTCGGCCGCTTCTATCTGCGCCCGGAACTCGACGCCGACTACCTCTACCTCGACGAGGCCGCACACAGCGACACCGGCGCCGCGCCCGGCCTCAACATCGCAATCGCCCAGCGCACCTCGGCGCGCGCCACCGGCTCCGGCATCCTCAACTTCGGCGCCCAGTTCGGCCATGAGGTGTGGTTCCGGCCCGAGATCTTCGCCGGCTATCGGGAAGTCTTCGGCGGCGGCATCGGCAATACCGTGGCCACCTTCGACGGCGGCTCGCCGTTCACCCTGGCGCCGGGCGACAGCCGCGGCGGCTGGATCACCGCCGGCTTCGCGCTCAAGGGCGGCACGCCGCTCTCCTACGTCGCCATCGAGGGCGATGCGGACTTCCGCAGCAACGAGCAGCGCTTCGACCTCTACCTCGCCGGCCGGGCGATGTTCTGAAGCTGGCGGGCGGGCGCCGGAGGCGATGGGATATCGATGGCCGTCCTCTTCGAGGGCTTTCCCCGCATCGTAGAGCGCGAGACGCTGCGCCCGGGCCGCTGGTTCGTGGCCTCGGAGGGCGCCCGGCCGCTGATCTGCCTGGCCACCGAAGAGGGCGGCGAGGGCGCGCAGCGGCTCGTGCTCACCTTCGGATCGACCCGGCCCGAGGCTCTCGACTTCGCGCCCGCGCCGCTCGCGGCCCTGACCGGCCCGCTGGCGACGCTGGAACACGAGGCGGTGTTCAGGCCGGGGCTCGCCGGCCAGTCGCCGCAGCTGGCAGCGCCCATGCGCCGCGCCCTGCGCCCGGGCGCGCTGCTGCGGCTTGCGAACGGCGACCTCGGCGTCGGCATCGTCGGCCAGGGCGGCGGCGCGCCCGTCATCGTCTCGCTCGCCACCGGCGCACGCGCCGAGGGCTACGATCTCGTCTTCGAACGCTGGAGCCTCTCGCTGCGCCGCGGCGGGGCCGAGCTCCTGGTGGGCAGCTTCCGGCCGGTTTGAACGCAGCGGGCGGGTTCAGTCCTTCGCCCGCTCCACGTAGGAGCCGTCCTCGGTCAGCACGACGATGCGAGTACCGGGGGCGATGTAGGGCGGGATCATGGTGCGCAGGCCGTTGGAGAGCACCGCCGGCTTGTATGACGACGACGCCGTCTGGCCTTTGACCGAGGGCTCGGTCTGCACCACTTCGAAGGTGGCCAGCCGCGGCAGCTCCAGCGCCAGGGGCACGCCCTCGTGGGTGGAGAGCGTGACGGTGACCCCTTCGGTGAGATAGGGCGCGGCCTCGCCGACCACTTCAGGCGGCGCCGCCACCTGTTCGTAGGTCTGCGGATTCATGAAATGGAAGCCATCGCGATCCTGATAGAGGAAGGTGTATTCGCGCTGGTCCACGAAGGCGCGCTCCACCTGCTCGGTGGTGCGGTAGCGCTCGGAGACCTTCACCCCGTCGACGATGCGGCGCATCTCCAGCTGGGTGACCGGCGTGCCCTTGCCGGGATGGATGTTCTGGGCGGCGAGAACGACATAGAGCCTGGCGTCGATGTCGACGACGGAGCCTTTGCGGAGCGAGCTTGCGGCGACTTTCACCGATGGAGATCCTTGCAGGGCATGAAACCGGGGCCGGCCGGACGCCTCGGCGCCCGCCCGGCGGTGGCGCGCATCTAGAGCAAGCGTCATGAAAGCGCCAGCGGGCACGGATGCGCCCTCGCCCTGGTGGCGCGCCGACCGGCACGCCGACCGGCGCCCGTTCCTGGCGGCGCGCGGGCGAATCCGGCGCGCGATCGGCGGCTTCCTGGAGGTCCAGGGCTTCACCGAGGTCGAGACCGCGGCGCTGCAGATCTCGCCCGGAAACGAGACGCACCTGCACGCCTTCGCCACCGAACTGATCGACCCCGCCGGAGAACAGTCCCGACGCTTCCTGCATACCTCGCCGGAGTTCGCGGCCAAGAAGCTCCTGGCCGCCGGCGAGACGCGGATATTCACCTTCGCCCGGGTCTGGCGCAACCGCGAGCGCGGGCCGCTGCACCATCCGGAGTTCACGCTGCTGGAATGGTACCGCGCCCGCGCGCCCTATGAAGCCTTGATGGCGGACTGCGCGGCGATCCTGGCGCGTGCGGCCGAGGCGGCGCAGACCAGCAGGCTTGTCTGGCGCGGCCGGAGCGCCGATCCGTTCGCCGAGCCCGAGCGGCTCGGCGTCGCCGAGGCCTTCGACCGCTACGCCGGTGTCGACCTGATGGCGGGCATCGATTCCGAGGGCCGCACCGAGCGCGGCGTCCTGGCGGCGGCGGCGGGCCGCGCCGGCGTGCGCGTCGCCGAGGACGACGTCTGGGCCGACATCTTCAGCCGCGTTCTCACCGAGAAGATCGAGCCCAACCTCGGCCTCGGACGCCCGACCCTTCTTTGCGACTACCCGGCGGCACAGGCCGGCCTCGCCCGGCGCTCGCCCGGCGATGCGCGCCTGGCCGAGCGCTTCGAACTCTACGCCTGCGGCGTCGAGCTCGCCAACGCCTTCGGCGAACTCACCGATCCGGCCGAGCAGCGCCGCCGGTTCGTGGCCGAGATGGACGAGAAGGAGCGCATCCATGGCGAGCGCCACCCCATCGACGAGGACTTCCTCGCCGCCCTCGCCGAGATGCCGCCGGCCAGCGGCGCGGCCCTGGGCTTCGATCGCCTGGTCATGCTCGCCGCCGGCGCGACGCGCATCGAGGACGTGCTGTGGACGCCGGTGACGTGAGCGGCTCCGGCGCACGGCCGATTGGACCTGCCGAGCCCCTCGCGCCATAGGGTGACCCATGAAGACCTTGCGCACGCCCGCCGCCCTCGCCGCGGCCGGACTGATCGGTCCCGAGCGCCTGGCGCCGCTGGCCGCCGTCGCGGCCCGCTACGCCATCGCCATCACTCCGGCGGTGGCCGAACTGATCGATCCGACCGATCCGGCCGATCCGATCGCGCGGCAATTCACGCCCCACCCGGCCGAACTCGAGGCCGATCCTGTCGAGATGGCCGATCCGATCGGCGACGACGCCTTCAGCCCGGTCGCCGGGATCGTGCATCGCTACGCCGACCGCGTGCTGCTGAAGCCGACCCACACCTGCGCCGTATATTGCCGCTTCTGCTTCCGGCGCGAGCGCGTCGGCCGGCAGGGACCGCTGACGGGCGATGAACTCGACGCCGCCCTCGCCTACATCGCCGCCCGCCTGCAGATCTGGGAGGTGATCGTCACCGGCGGCGACCCGCTCGTACTCTCGGCCCGGCGCCTGGCGGCCCTGATACGGCGCCTCGCCGCCATCGCGCACGTCAAGGTGGTGCGCTTCCACACCCGGCTGCCGGTGGCCGATCCCGCGGCGGTGACGCCGGCACTGGTGCGCTCGCTGGCTAGTTCCTCCCAGACCGTCTGGGTCGCCCTGCACGCCAATCACCCGCGCGAACTGACGCCGGCCGCGCGCGCCGCCTGCGCCAGGATCATCGACGCCGGCCTGCCCATGGTGAGCCAGACGGTGCTGCTGGCCGGCGTCAACGACGATCCAGAGACCCTTGCCGCACTGATGCGCGCCTTCGTGGAGACCCGCATCAAGCCCTACTACCTGCACCATCCCGATCTTGCGCCGGGCGCCGGCGCCTTCCGCTCCGGCCTCGGCGAAGGCCAGGCGCTGATGCGGCGGCTGCGCGGACGCCTGTCGGGCCTGGCCCAGCCGACCTATGTGCTCGACATTCCCGGCGGCTTCGGCAAGGTCCCCGTGGGGCCCGTCTATCTCAGCCATGACGAAGACGGCCGCACCCTGGCCGAAGACCCGATGGGCCGCCGCCATCCCTATCCGCCGGCGCCCTGAAGCCGGACGGCTATCTGCGTTCCGGGTAGCTCACCGCCATGCCGGCGCGCACGTCCTGCTGGACGCCATATTGCGGGAAGGGGTAGCGGAAGCCGTTCTTCGAAAGCGCCGCCATGCCCTCGATGGCCTTGACCAGGTGCTCGGGCGGGGTCGCCATCAGCATCTCGTCGTCCAGCACGCCGCCGTAGCGGCGCTCGGCGAAGCAGGGAATCGAGAGGCTGGGCTCGCGCCTGGTCAACGCCCGGCCCCATGAGTCGGCGCAGGCGCTCTCGCCCACCACCGACCAGTCGAAACGCTTGTACCCCGACCATTGCAGCCCGTTGATGAAGTAGATCATCGCCCCGGGCGTCGCGTAGAAGAGGGCGATGTCGGGGTCGTTCAGCTTGCCGGCGGAGAGCGGCCCGACCGCCAGCGCCTGGTAGCGTCCGTCCGGGACGCAATTCATGGCGCTCTGGTGCGCGCCGGCGTCCTCGAGGGACGAGAACCAAACGCCGGTCATATGCTTGCCGGAATACCACTCGTCGGTCTTGGCGGCGCCCAGCCCCACCACCGCCCGGCATTGCGCGCCCACGAGATCCTCGGCGGTGATCCCGACGGTCCAGCCGAGCCGCGAGGCCTGGCCCACCACCTGGTCGAGGGTGTGCACGTGCTGGGGGCGGCGGATGCGCGGGATGGCCTCCATCTCGGCCGCATCCTCGAAGAGCTTCATCGCAAACACGATCGAGCGCAGCTTCAGCAGCCGCTCCAGCTCGAGGGCGATCTGCGGCCAGTCGTGGGTCATCGAACCCTCCTCGGACAGCGGGTCGGGACGAAGCCGCCTTACGTAGGGGTGGCCGCGCCTTCGTAAAGGAACGTCATGATCTTCGGACCTTCGGGGGCGTAGGCCGATTGCAGCCGCTCGATGCGAAAGCCCGCGCCTTCGATCAGGTCGGGGATGCCGCGGTTGAGATGGCAGCCGCCGGCGACGCGCTTCCAGAGCGGCGTCAGCCGGTCCTGCCATCTGGCGACGCCCAGGTCAGGGGCGCGGCCGTGCTCGACGAAGAGCAACCTGCCCGACGCCTTCAGCACCCGGCGCATCTCGGCCAGGGCGGCGGGCGCCTGGGCGATGCTGCAGAGGGTCCAGGTGCTGAGCACGGTGTCGACGCTGGCGTCCTCCAGCGGAATCGCCTCGGCGCCGGCGGCGAGGAAGCGCACAGTGCGGCCCGCCGTCTGCGCACGCTCGCGCGCCAGGGCGGTGAGCTTCGGGTCCGGCTCCAGCGCCACCAGTTCGCGCAAGCCCGCGCCATAGTAGCGGAAGTTGAGCCCCGAGCCCGCCCCGATCTCCAGCACCCGCCCCTCGGCCGCGCCGGCGGCGCGCTCGCGATAGGGACGCAGCATCTGGCTGCGCATCGCGCCGTCGCAGAGCCTGGGCAGGATGTGGTTGCGGTAAAATCCCATCGGTGCATGGAGGGCCCAGACGCTCTCGATTGCAAGGGCGGCCTCGCACTCGCCGTTGCGCCGCGTCGAGAACGGCCCGATGTAGCGGCATGCGGGGCGCCCGCACGAAGGCGCGACGCCGGGCAAAGGGGGGCTCATGGCCGACAACCAGTTCGCCGCGATCGACGAGCAGCGCCTCACGGCGTTCCACTGGCGCGCCATGCTGACGACCGGGCTTGGCGTCTTCTGCGACGGCTACGACATCTCTTCGATCAGCCTCGTGCTCGGCCCCGCCCTCGCCTCCTACGGCATCGACAAGATGACCAACGTCCAGGCCGGGGCGCTCACCGCCTCGGCCCTGGTGGGCTCGATGCTGGGCGCCCTCGTTTTCGGCGTGCTTGCCCAGAAGGGCCGCAAGCGCTTCTACGGGATCGACGCCCTGATCCTCGGCCTGGCGGCGCTGGCCCAGGCCTTCATGCCGACTCTGGGCGCGCTGATCGCCTGCCGTTTCGTGCTCGGCATCGGCGTCGGCGCCGACTACGTGCTCTCGCCGGTGATCATGGGCGAACACGCCAATCGGGCCGACCGCGGCAAGGCGCTGGGTCTCGGCTTTGGCACCATGTGGCCCATCGGCGCCCTGGCCGCGGCGATCGTCAAGCTGCTGCTCGATTCGTTCCACGTGCCCCCCGACCTCGTCTGGAAGATCGTACTGGCCGGCGGCGCGCTTCCGGCCCTGGGGGTGATGTACTTCCGCCGCACCATGCCCGAGACGGCGCGCTATCTGGCGCGCGTGGCCGCCGACGAGACCGAGGCCAACCGGGTGATGCAGGAGATCGCCGGCGCGCCCCTCGCCGCCGCGCCCGCAGCCGATCGGCGCTCGTTCGGCGAGGTGTTCCGCCGCCACGCCCGCCACATCTTCGCCGCGGCGCTGCTCTGGATGATGTACGATCTGGTGGTCTATGCGGCGATCCTCTTCGGCCCCAACCTGATCGCCCAGAATCTCGGCATCCCCCCCGCCATCTACCAGATCGAGACCGAGCTCATCTTCGTGCTGCCGGCCTCGATCCTGGGGTCGTGGTTCCTGATCGACCGGCTCGGGCGAAAGCCGATCCAGGTCTGGGGCTTCTTCGTCGGAGCGGCGGTGCTGGCGCTCTTCACCCTGATGCGCTCGATGACCGCGCAGTTCGCCCTGGCGGCCTACATCGTCTATGGCCTTTTCAACGTCGCCCAGACCGGCCCCGGCCTCGTCTCCGGCGCCGGCGTCTATGGCGTCGAACTCGCTCCCACCCGCATCCGCAGCGTCGCCCAGTCGATTACCGTGGTCGGCGGGCGCATCGGCGCGGCGATCAGCGGCTTCGTCTTCCCGGTGATGGTGGGGTGGGTCGGCTTCCTCGGCTCGATGTGGATCCTGGCCGGGCTCTCCCTGGTGGGCGGCGTATTCTCGCAGCTGCTCGTGCCCGAGACCACCGGCCGCTCGCTGGAGGAGATCAACCTCGAAGCTCTCCCGGCCCTCGGGGAGGGGCAGACCGCCTAGTGGGCAGCTTCAACCAATCTGAAGCGATGGCGCTTCGCCCCGGCGCGTCGTGGAAGGGGCGCGCACGAGAGTCATCGTCCGCAGCCCCCTCCGCCGCCCGGCGCTGCCGCGCCGAGCGCCACCTCCCCCGTTGCACGGGTGAGGAGGAAATCCCTTCATCCTTCCCCGCGACGCGGAAAGGGGGACCGCCGCGCCGCAAGGCGCGGGGGTGGAAGGGGCGCGAACAGGCTAGCCAGCCACTTCCCGGGCGCCATATCGAACGCAGGCGCTTGTACGCCTTCGCTCTGGGCGAAGCGGACGACCAGCCGCCAGGACGCCGGCGTGGGCGAGCCGCGCCCGCGAGCGCCACCGCGGTCAGCTCTGCAGTATCCGCGCCTCGCGGCCGCCGCGCACCAGCGAACCGGGGAGCGCGCCGGTGTGCTCGCCGTCCTCGAAGGTCACGGCGCCGGATTTCACCGTATAGCGATAGCCGTCGGCGCGCTGCACCAGCCGGCGTCCCCCGGCCGGCAGGTCGTAGACCGCCTCGGGCCGATAGAGGCGAAGCCGATCGAAATCGATGACGTTGACGTCGGCGAGCAGCCCCGGCTTCAACAGGCCGCGATCGGCCATGCCGTAGGCCAGGGCGGTGTCGCGGGTGAGCTTGCGCACCAGGAACTCCAGCGCGAAGCGCTCGCCTTTCACCCGGTCGCGCGCCCAGTGGGTGAGGATGAAGGTCGGCATGCCGGCGTCGGCGATGACGCCGCAATGGGCGCCGCCGTCGGAGAGCCCGAAGAGCACGTTGGGGTGCTGCATGTTCTTGCGGAAGAAATCGAAGTTGTAGCCGAGGTAGCCGCCGAGCGGCTGGTAGAAGAGCTCGCGCCCGTCCTCGCGCAGCAGGAGGTCGTACATCATCTCCAGCGCGCCGACGCCGGCCGCATCGGCCAGGCCGGCGACGCTGCCGGCGCGGTCCGGCTCGTAGTTCGGCCGCTCGCCCAGCGGGAAGACGCGGTAGAGGAACTCGCCCGGCGCGGCGGCCATCGGGCCGTTGCGGAACGTGGTCTCCTCGGCGAGCAGCGCCGCGCGCAGCTGCGGCGAACGCATCGCCGCCAGCTTTGCCGGCAGCGGCAGATGCGCGATCTCGCGCTTGTAGGTCGGGTGGCCGGCGAAGACGTGGAAGCTGGAGGTAAGGCCGTGCAGGATGCCGGTGGGGCGTCCGGCGATCTGCGGACGGATCTCCATGCCCTGGCGGCGCGCCTCTTCGGCGATGTTGTACATCCTGTCGCCTTCGTAGGCGCCGGCGGAGGTGGCGACCAGGGTCACCGGCAGTCCGGTCTGCCGGGCGAAGCTCTTGACCCAGGCCCATTCGTCCTCGTCGCCGAGGTGGTCGGAGACCAGCTCATAGACCCCGTGCGACAGCCCCTTCATGGCCAGACCCAGCGCCAGCATCTCGTCCGAGCCGGCGAAGGTTCCGGGCACGTGGACGCCGCGCACGTCGCGATGCAGCAAGGTCCGCGACGTGGAGAACCCCAGGGCGCCGGCAGCGACGCCCTCGCGCACCAGCGCGGCCATCTGGCCGATCTCGGCCTCGTCGGGGACGTAATCGGTGTTGCAGCGCTCGCCCAGCACATAGGCGCGCACCGCGCCATGCGGCGTCTGGGCGCCCACGTCGATGGCGCGCGACATCGCCTCCAGCGCATCCAGATATTCCGGGAACCGCTCCCATTTCCAATCGATTCCCGCCGCGAGGGCCGAGCCGGGGATGTCCTCGACCCCCTCCATCAGCTCGATGAGGAACTGGTGCTGGTCGGGGCGCACCGGGGCGAAGCCGACGCCGCAGTTGCCCATCACCGCGGTGGTGACGCCGTGCCAGCTCGAGGGCGCGAGCAGCGGATCCCAGGTCGCCTGGCCGTCGTAGTGGGTGTGGATATCGACGAAGCCGGGGGTGACCAGCAGCCCCCTGGCGTCGATCTCGCGCCGCGCGCTGCCGCCGACCTCGCCCACCGCGACGATGCGGCCGGCGTCGATGGCCAGATCGCCCTCGAAGGGCGCGGCGCCCGACCCGTCGACGATGGTCCCGCCGCGAATGATCAGGTCCGGCATCGAAGGTCTCCCTTGCACACGCCGATGTTGGCGCGCGCCCATGTTGAGCCGGCAGCCTAGCGCGGCGCCCGCGCGGAAGCGCAAGCGGTTTCGCGTGGCCCGGCCGGCCCGGTTTCGGTAAACCGCCGCCGGACGTTCGCTGAAATGGAAACGATCGCGTGCCGCCGATGAAATGCCCGGTCTGCAACATCGATCTGATCGCCGCCCAGCGCGACGGCATCGAGGCCGAATGCTGCCCAAATTGCAAGGGAACGTGGCTGAGCGCCCAGGAGCTTGGAGAGCTGGAGGACGAGGCCTTCGACCTCGGCGACCAGGAGAAGGGAACGCTCGTCTTCAGCTCCACCCCCACGGAGCGCAAGTGTCCGCAGTGCGAGGCGCCGATGCGCCGGTTCGAGTACCGCCTATACGACCTGGACCTGGAGTTCTGCCCAGATAGTCATGGCTATTGGCTGGATGCCGACGAAGACAAGAAGCTGCTGGATTTCATGCGGAAGGAGGAGGCGCGCCTGAAGAGGACAGGTCGCGCCCAGGACAAGTGGACCTCCGTGCTCCAGCATCTGCGCTCGCGATCCTTCCTCGACAAGCTGCGAAGCGCGTTCCAATAGGCTCCTAGGGTTGCATCTGCGTCAGTCGGCCGGACAGAAGAAATCAACCGCAGAGTGCGGCGAGAGACGCCCAGATGTCGGCTGCGCCGCGATATCCGGCCGAAGCGGCGAAGGCGGGGGCGCGCTTTTGACTGACGCGTCAGCCGCCGCGATATCTCCCCGAACCTCTGCGCCCGCAGCGGTTGACCATGGGCGAGGCGTCACGCCCCGTTCGCCCGCTGCAGCTCGCGCAGCGGGCGGTAGCTGATCCGGCGGATGCCCTGCGCCTCGATCAGCGCGGCGATCGCGGGGCTGACCGCGCAGGCGTGGTCGTCGATGCGGATCTGGGCTTCGGTCAGGTCGTAGGCGCGCAGTTCCGGCCCATCCAGCACCGGATGGACGATGAACTCGGTGACGCCGCTGGCCAGGTTCGGTAGGCGCCGCCGCATCAGCTCGGCGGTGGAATCGCCCCAGCGGAACACGAAGTCGTCGGGGAAGACGAGGCCCAGACGCGCGGCGGGGGCGCGTATGGGAAACCCGAGCTGGGCCTCCGCCCGCGCCCCGGCCATGCGCAGCGGCAGCCGGTATTGCGCGCCGAGCTGCAGATAGATCTCGTAATAGCGCGGGTCGATCTGCATCGTGCCCATGTGCGCGTCGAGGTGGGTGACGTCGACGCCCCAGTCGAGCGCCTGGTCGATCTGGGCGCGGCATTCGCGGGCGACGTCGGCGAGGTCGGCGCGTTCCCAGACCGCCTGCGCCTGGCGCGGCAGAAAACCCTCGGCATCGTGCAGCGAGGGCGCGCCGGTGAGCGAGCGCCAGCGATAGGTCGGGTATTCGGCGGTGAGCGTCAGGTGCACGCCCACGTCGCGGCCGGCGAAGAGTTCGATCGCCTCCCTCGCCCATGGGCAGGGGACCATCAACGTCGCGCTGCTGGCCAGGCCCTTCTCCATGGCCTCGAGGCTGGCCAGGTTGGCCGAGTGGCTGGAGCCGATGTCGTCGCAGTTGACGATCACCGCGCGCGCGCCGGCGCCGAGGCCCAGCCGCTCGACCAGGGATTCCGCGAGGGCCTGCATCGGGATCGCTCCAAACCGTCCGGCGACTTCTTTCGGCCATCGCGCGCGCCGCGTCGACCCGAGACATTTGTGAATTCACGACCGCGCGCGGGACAGCTAGCCAGAGGCGATGCTTGAGCGCGCGAATCGGCATGCCGACGGGGACCTCGTCCATCTGGGGGGGGCGCAGGTCAGGTTGCGGGTGAGCCGGCGGGCGCGGCGCGTCTCGCTGCGGCTGGACCGGGCCAGCGGCGAAGTGCTGGCGATCGCGCCCTCGGCGCGGCGCCTCGGCGAAGCCGCCGCCTTCGCCCACGAACGCCGGGACTGGATCGCCGAGCGCCTGGCCGCCGCGCCCGCCACGCGCCGTTTCGCACCGGGCGGCGAGATCGAGCTGTTCGGCCAGTCCTGCCGGCTGGGCCACGCACCGGGTCGGGCCAGCCTGGAGGGCCGCGGCTGGGAACGCGGCCTGCGCCTGCCCCACCGCGCCGACGAGACGCTCTACGCCCACGCCGTGGTCCAGCTCGTCCGACGCGAGGCGCGCGCCTGGTTCGAGGGCCGGTGCGAGACCTATTGCCGCGCCATCGGCCAGCCGACGCCGCCGGTCTCGATCATGGACGCGCGAACGCGCTGGGGCTCGTGCACGCCAGCCCAGCGCGGCCGCGCCGCCTCGATCCGGTTCTCGTGGCGCCTGGCGCTCGCCCCGCCGGAGGTGGCCGACTATGTCGCCGCTCACGAGTGCGCCCATCTGCTCGAGGCCAACCACGGCCCGCGCTTCTGGGACCACGTGCGGCGGCTGATCGGCGACGAGCGCCCGCACCGCGCCTGGCTGCGCCACGAAGGCCAGGCGCTGCACGGCTATGGCCGGTAGGCGGCGGACCGGGCGCGGCCCCGCGCCTCAGATCGGCGGGCGGTCGGGATCGGCGCGGAGCGGCGGCAGCGCCTGGGGCGGCGCCTGGTCCGGGGCGGGGGCCTGCGGCGCCGGCGCGGCCGAATTGCCGCCATCGAGCAGATTGCCGATCACGTCAGAGGAAGGCGGGGCCAGCACGCCGCCGGGAATCGCCTGGACCTGCAGCCTCGGCAGGGCGGCGGTCATGAAGCTCCTCCAGATCTCCGCCGGCGCGGCGCCGCCGGTGACGCGCCGCATCGGGGTGTTGTCGTCGCGCCCTACCCAGACCGCGGCCACGAAGCCGCCGGTGAAGCCGACGAACCAGGCGTCGCGGTAGTCGCTGGTGGTGCCGGTCTTGCCGGCGAGGTCGTAGCCGCCGATCCTGGCCCGCCCGCCGGTGCCCGACGCCACCACCTGGCGCAGCATCTGCGTCATCTCCGGCAGCGCCGGCGACCCGATCACCTGGACCGGCGGGCGGGCGCCCAGACTGTGGTCGTAGAGCACCTTGCCGCTGGCGGTGCGGATCCGCTCGATGCCGTAGGCGTGCACCCGGTAGCCGCCGTTGGCGAAGGGATCATAGGCCTGGGCCATCTCCAGCGGCGTCACCTCGACGGCGCCGAGCGCCATCGAAGGATCGGTCTGGATCGGCGAGGTGATGCCGAGCCGATGCGCCGTCGCCGCGACATTGACGGTGCCGACCTCGTTGGCGAGGCGCGCCGCCACGGTGTTGATGGACTGGGCGAGCGCCGTCTCCAGGGTGATCGGCCCCAGGTACTTGCCGTCGTAGTTGCGCGGCTGCCAATTGCCGATGGTGATCGGCTCGTCCACCACCGGCTCGCCCGGCGTATGGCCCGCCTCCATGGCGGTGAGATAGACGAACGGCTTGAACGCCGAGCCGGCCTGACGCTGCGCCTCGCTGGCGCGATCGAACTGGCTGTCGGCGTAGGAGGCGCCGCCGACATAGGCGCGGATGCGCCCTTCGCCGTCGAGGGCGACGAGCGCCGCCTGCTGGACGCCCTGGCCGGCGTGGGCGGCCACGCCCTCCCGCACCGCCTGTTCGGCGGCGACCTGGATCGGCAGGTCGAGCGTGGTCTCCACCACCAGATCCTCGGTGGGCTCGTGCCCGAGCAAGGTGCGCACCTGGGCGTCGAGCCAGTCGGTAAAGTACTGGGCGCGCTGGCTGGCCAGGGTCGCCGAGACATGCACCGGCTGGGCGAAGGCCGCGGCGCGCTCGGCCGGGGTGATCGCGCCGGTCTCGACCATGGCGTTCAGCACCTCGGTGGCGCGCCTGGCGGCCCGCTGGCTGTTGGCGGCCGGATTGTAGCGGGACGGCCCCTTCATGGTGGCGGCGAGCAGCGCCGCCTCGCCCAGGGTGAGCTGCGCGGCCGGCTTGTCGAAATAGCGCTGGGCGGCCGCCTCGATCCCATAGGCGCCGCCGCCGAAGTTCACCCGGTTGAGATAGAGCGCCAGGATCTGCTTCTTGGTGAACTTGGTCTCCAGCCACACCGCCAGGATCAGCTCCTGGGCCTTGCGCCGGATGCTCTGGGTCGGCGTCAGGAAGAGATCGCGGGCGAGCTGCTGGGTGATGGTCGAGCCGCCCTGCAGCGGCTGGCCGGGGTGGGTGAGGTTGTGGAACTCGGCCCGCGCCATGCCCCAGGGATTGAAGCCGAAATGATGGTAGAATTGCCGATCCTCGATGGCGATGAAGGCGGCGGGCACGTAGGGCGGCAACTGGTCGATGTCGACCGGCGGCGATTCCTCGCTGCCGCGCACCGCCACCAGGGCGCCGGAGCGATCGAGATAGGAGATCGAGGGCTGGCGCTTGACCGCATAGAGCTTGGAGGTGTCGGGCAGGTCGGTGGCGAACACCGCCAGGAAGGCGACGATGAAGATCGCACCCCAGACCCCCAGGACCAGGGTCCAGTAGAAGAGCGCCTGGAGCGGCGTGCGTCGGGCGCGGGGCGCGCCGGGGCTTCTCGCCATCTTGGTCCGTCGTTCCGCTGCGCCTGGGCGCCGAGTGCGCCTGCCCCACGCTGCTCTTAGCCCAACCGCGACAGGGGCTCCAGGCGATTAGCGGATGCGGGGTTGGTCGAGGGCGTCAAAATCGACCGCGCCCTGGCCCAGCCTCTCGGCCGCGCGCAGCGTCGGCCGGTCGAGCGTCGCGAGCACGGGGCACCCCATGCGCCTTGAAGCGGCGATGTGCACGGCGTCTACCACCCTGACGGAACCGTTCTCGATGCGCATCAGTCGCCTCGCCCTGGCGAAATCGGTAGCGGCGAGGTCGATCTGCTCGGCCGCGAGGGCGCGGTCGAGCAGCTTCGGCAGGTGGTTCCTGGCCCCGGCGACGGAGTAGCTGGGCATGAAGACAACATAGCCATTTGTATGACCATTGTCGATCCGCGCGACTCCCGTCCAGGCGACCCCGTTCAACCTACATCCATCCTACTCTGAACGCTAATATGCCAACCAAGTGAAGACCCTGAAGGTGTTGTTGTCGGCGGCATTGCGGCCAAGGCCATCATAGTTGCGGCCGGCGCCGTCGAACTTCGCGTAGGCCGTGTACTGCACGCCCACGCGCATATTGAACCGCGGCCCCAGCGGCGACCCGGCGCCGCCGAACGGCGTGCCGTCGACCTGAACGGTCACGCCGGAGCTATCCGGCTTGAACGTCCGGTTGCCGGAATAGATGGTGGAATTACCCGTGCCGAAGGTATCGAACACCGCAACCGTAGCGCCGATCTCGTTGTGCCAGTAATATGACCCATCGGCGCGAAGATCGGTGATAGAGTTGCTGGCGCACCCGACGTTTTGCCCCGCCAGGGCACAGGTCGCGCTCAAGCGCTGTCGCTCGTGCAGAATGCGCCCGTTGGCAGTCAGCACGTCGCCGTTCTTGAAGGTTCTTATGTATGAGCCATCCAGCCCGAGGTCAGTGTAATGATCGGTGAACCCCGTCGTACGGTCGAGACCCGGAAAAATGTTGGTCTCCATGCCGAACGCACCGATCTCCAGCGTGCCGGCGGCGACGGACTTTTGCAACGCGACGCGGCCATAAGGGGCGAGGCCGTTTATGTCGCCTGGGTCCAGGGGATCGACGCCTAAACGCGTGAGCGCCGTCGGTCCAGGCGAGCCATAGGCGCCGGCTTCGATATAGACCTCTGATTTGATCCAGGCGTAGCCGGTGACTCCCAGTGTGGTCTGGGCCAAAGCGCCGTTCAGCAGCGGCGAGGCCGAGGGCGACGGCGCCAAAGCCGAGGTCGTGTAAGGATAGCCCCATGCGGGAAGGGTGTTCCAAGCGTCCTGGACAGTCGGTGAATTGTTGATGCTGGCCCCCAGTACCGCGTCCGCGCCTCTGATGCGAACGGTCGTGACGGCACGCACGTCTAGATTGTCCCAATGGAACGCGTTGGCGACGCCGTCATAGGTAGTCTGGATGAAGGCCCCCAGATGCTGGCCAAACCCGCCCGCGAAGAAAAGACTGACCTGATCGAGGGCGAAGTTGTCGTTGCTCGAAAACCCGACCGGTGGCGGCAAACTCTTGCTAGAGCGAATGTAGGAGGCTACCGCCATGGCGGACAACGGCAAATTGAAGGCGTTGGTGCGAATAGTGTAGCCCTTGAGCTTGAACTCACGTCCGAAGGGCGTGAGTTGCGGCCCGAAGCCCCCCACGTGGCAGCCTTGGCACGGTTCTCCAGTTTGGACGGCGAACGCCGGTAAGGCGGCGGCCCTGCTCGCCGTGAATCCCGTTATGACCAGCGCCAAGAGGCAGCCCGCAAGGATCTGCCAGATCATTGACGTCATCACCGTATCCGCCCGCCCCATAGGATCGGCCTACGACTTGGGCTTGGGGGCGTAGAGACTGCACCAGCCTGCCGGGCTGATGACGCCCTCTACGAGTTTGCATGAGGATGGCGGGTCCCATTGGGTGCAATTGTCGCAGCGATCGTCCCCGTGGGGAGTGTTCTGGTAGTTTGCGAGCTTCTGAGAAACCTTGGACTGGGCTGCAGCGGTTGAGCCAGCCATCCCTGCCGCCAGGAACGCGCCTCCGCCCGCGGCCACGGCTGCACCGTGCAAAAGTTTGCGGCGTGACAGGTCCAGGGCGTGCCGGTTTTCGGGGAGGGTCATGGAGTTATTCCTACGCCGTTCTAACTTCGCCATAATGGAGGATTTAGCTTACGGCAAAGGAGGATTTAGCTTGCGGCAAACGAGAACAGACCAGGGGCCTGCCTCTTGAACCGCTGCCTCAACGTTGAGCTCATGAAATTGATCCAGGTTCGGAGGCGGTTATTTCATTTCGTTTCGCGGACGCGTGTCGGGGATTACCCCGCTCTTTCGGACCGCTCGAACCCTCCAGCCGGCGCCGGATGTCGCGGCGCTTTTTCTCGTGAACTGTCACCAGCACGCACCCCCGCAAGTTAGCTATCTCGACGGCATTGTCGAGCGCGGCCGGCCTCTGTCATAGACCGGCCGTGACCGATCTGGACCAGGCCCGCGACCTGCTGCGCCGAGTCTTCGGCCATGCCGAATTCCGCGGACTGCAGCAAGGCGTGATCGGCGAGGCGCTGGCGGGACGCAGCGCGCTGGCGGTGCTGCCTACCGGCGGCGGCAAGAGCCTGTGCTACCAGATCCCCGCCCTGATGCGCCCGGGCCTCGGCCTCGTAGTCTCGCCGCTGATCGCGCTGATGAGCGACCAGGTGGAGGCGCTGAAGCAGGCCGGCGTCGCCGCGGCGCGGCTGGACTCCAACCTCGCGCCCGGGGAGCGCGAGGCGACCTGGCGCCGCCTCGAAGCGGGCGGCCTCGACCTGCTCTACGTGGCCCCCGAAGGCCTGATGAGCGGATCGATGCTGGAGCGCCTGCGCGACCGCGATCTGGCGCTGATCGCCATCGACGAGGCGCACTGCGTCAGCCAGTGGGGCCATGACTTCAGGCCGGACTACCGGGCGCTGGGGCGCCTGGCGGACCTGTTTCCGGCCGTGCCGCGCCTGGCCCTCACCGCCACCGCCGATGCGCGCACCCGCGCCGACATCCGCGCCCAGCTGAAATTGGCGGACGCCCGCGAGTTCGTCGCCAGCTTCGCCAGGCCAGAGCTGGCGCTCAGCGCCGAGCGCAAGGGGCGCGCCGGACGCGTCGCCGCCCTGGTCAAGGCGCGCGCCGGCCGCTCCGGCATCGTCTACGTCGGCACGCGCAAGGAGACCGAGAGCCTGGCCGTCGAGCTGGCGGCCGAGGGCGCGGCCGCCAAGGCCTATCACGCGGGCCTGGATCGCCAGGTCCGGGCCGAGCGGCTCGCCTGGTTCCTCTCCGAGGACGGCGCCGTCATGGTCGCGACCATCGCCTTCGGCATGGGCATCGACAAGCCCGACGTGCGCTTCGTCATCCACGCCGACCCGCCGGACTCCATCGAGGCCTATTGGCAGGAGGTCGGACGCGGCGGTCGCGATGGGCGACCGGCCGAGGGGATCTGCCTCTACGGCGCCGCCGACCTCAGCTGGTCGCTGCGCCGGATCGCCGGGCGCGGTCTGCCGGACGAGGTGCGTGCGGTGCAGACCCGCAAGCTGCGCCAGTTCTACGCCATGCTCGAAGGCCTCGCCTGCCGGGCCGCCGCGGTGAGGCGCTATTTCGGCGAAGCCGAGGCCAAGCCGTGCGGCGTCTGCGACCTCTGCCTTGCGCCGCCGCGGGGCGTCGACTCCACCGAGGCGGCGCAGAAGGCGCTCTCGGCGGTGCACCGGCTTGCGGGGCGCCTCGGCCGCGGGCGGATCGTCGATCACCTCACCGGCAAGACCAAGGACGCGAGCGCGTTCGAAACCTCCCTCTCCACCTTCGGCGTCGGCCGCGATGTCGCTGCGACCGCGTGGCGCGCGCTGATCGATCAGCTGCTGTTCGAGGGCCTGCTGGCCGAGGACCCCAACGATGGCCGCCCGCTGATCGGCCTCGGCGACGCCGCCGAGGTGGGCAAGGTCTATCGCGGCGAACGGCGCGTGACCACGCGCGCGCCGGTCCGGGCTGACGAGCCGCGCGACGCGCGACGCGCCCGCGCCGACATCGCCGCGGCGCCGCACGACGCCAGCGTCTTCGAGGCCCTGCGAGCCTGGCGCCGCGACGAGGCGCGCCGCCAGTCCGTGCCGCCTTACGTGATCTTCTCCGACCGCACCCTGGCGGAGCTCTCCAGAGAGCGGCCGACCACGCCCGAAGCCCTGGCCCGCATCAGCGGCGTCGGTCAGGTCAAGCTCGGACGCTACGGGGCGGCGGTGATCGCGGTGCTGGCCCCGTACGCCGGCGCCGAGCTGGCGCGCCGCGAGGACCGATACCGAAAGGCCTGACGACTCACGCCAGCCCTCGCCGCGCCAGCGCCGAACGGGGTGTCGGCCGTCGGCTCACACGTCCACCTCGGCGTCGAGGGCGTTGTCCTGGATGAACTCGCGACGCGGCTCGACGAGGTCGCCCATCAGGCGGGTGAACATGTCGTCGGCGTCGTCGGCGTGGGCGACCTTGACCTGCAGCAGGGTGCGGGCGGTGGAATCGAGGGTGGTCTCCCAGAGCTGCTCGGGGTTCATCTCGCCCAGGCCCTTGTAGCGCTGGATGGTGAGCCCGCGCCGGCCGGCCTCGAACACCGCCGCCACCAGGTCGAGCGGCCCGCGCACCGTCTGCGCCCGGTCGCGCCGCCGGAAGGTCGCCGCGCCGGCGAAGGTCTCCGAGAGCTTGGTGGCGCGCTCGGCCAGACGCCGTGCGTCGGCCGAATGGGTGAGCAGTTCGTCCAGCACGATACGTTCGGTGACGCCGCGCCGGACGCGCGAGAACTGATAACCGCTCTCGCCGCGCTCACCCGTCCACGCCCCGTCGCCCTCCTCCGCATAGAGGTCGAGGCGGCGCGCCGCCTCGGCCATGTCGTCCGAACCGCCGAGAAGCCCGGCCAGGGCGGCCTGTTCGACGGCGAAGCCCGGCGCGCGCGCCGCCAGCCGCTCGATGGCGGACTTGGCGGCGCGGCAGGTCTGCACCAGCGCTTCCAGGTCGCGCCCGGTCATGCGCTCGCCCCCGGCCAGATCGAGTTCGGCGCCCTCCAGCCCCTCCTCGATCAGGAAGGCCTCGTACTGGGGATCGTCCTTCAGGTAGCGCGACTGGCGGCCCTTGGTCGCCTTATAGAGCGGCGGCTGGGCGATATAGAGATAGCCGCGCTCGATCACCTGCGGCATCTGCCGATAGAAGAAGGTGAGCAGCAGGGTGCGGATGTGGGCGCCATCGACGTCGGCGTCCGTCATCACGATGATGCGGTGGTAGCGGATCTTCGCGATGTCGAAGTCGTCGCGTCCGATGCCGGCGCCCAGCGCCGTGATCAAGGTCCCGATCTGCTCGCTTCCCAGCATCTTGTCGAAGCGCGCGCGCTCGACGTTGAGAATCTTGCCGCGCAACGGCAACACCGCCTGGTTCTCGCGGTTGCGCGCCTGCTTGGCCGATCCGCCGGCCGAGTCGCCTTCGACCAGGAAGATCTCCGACTTGGCGGGGTCGCGCTCCTGGCAGTCGGCGAGCTTGCCGGGCAGCGAGGAGATGTCGAGGGCGCTCTTGCGGCGGGTGAGTTCGCGCGCCTTGCGCGCCGCCTCGCGCGCCGCGGCGGCCTCGGCGATCTTCTGCACGATCGCCCGCGCCTCGGCCGGATGCTCCTCGAACCAGCTCGCCAGGCCATCGCCCACCAGGCCCTCCACCGCCGGCCGCACCTCCGAGGACACCAGCTTGTCCTTGGTCTGCGACGAGAACTTCGGGTCGGGAACCTTGACCGAGAGCACGCAGGTGAGCCCTTCGCGCGCGTCCTCGCCCGAGAGCGTCACCTTCTCGCGCTTGGTGACGCCGGAGCTTTCCGAATAGCCGGTGATCACCCGGGTGAGCGCGCTGCGGAAGGCCGCCAGGTGCGTGCCGCCGTCGCGCTGTGGAATGTTGTTGGTGAAGCACAGCACGTTCTCGTGGTAGCCGTCGTTCCACCAGAGCGCGAGTTCGAGGTCGACCTTCTCGCGCTGGCCGCGGACCACGATCGGCGTCTTGACAATAGGCGTCTTGGCCTTGTCGAGATGGCGCACGAAGGCCTCGACGCCGCCGTCGTAGCGCATGGTCTCCTCGAACGGCTCGGTGTCGCGCAGATCCCTGAAGACGATGGAGACGCCGGAGTTCAGGAACGCCAGCTCGCGCAGGCGGTGCTCCAGCGTCTTGCGGTCGAACTCGATCGCCGAGAAGGTCTCGGTCGAGGGCAGAAAGCTCACCTCGGTGCCGGTGAGGAACTCGCCATCGGCGCGCTTGGGCGCGGCTCCGGTGACCGCCAGCGGCGCGACCGGGTCGCCGTGGCTGAAGCGCATCTGGTGCTTGAGCCCGCCGCGGTAGACGGTGAGGACCAGCCATTCGGACAGGGCGTTCACCACCGAGACTCCGACACCGTGCAGGCCGCCCGAGACCTTGTAGGAATTCTGGTCGAACTTCCCGCCGGCGTGCAGCTGGGTCATGATGACCTCGGCCGCCGAGACGCCTTCGCCCTCGTGGATGTCGGTGGGAACGCCGCGTCCGTCGTCGGTGACCGTCGCCGAGCCGTCGGCGTTCAGGATCACCTCGACCCGCGTCGCCCAGCCGCCCAGGGCCTCGTCGATGGAGTTGTCCAGCACCTCGTAGACCATGTGGTGCAGGCCCGAGCCGTCGTCGGTGTCGCCGATGTACATGCCAGGACGCTTGCGCACCGCGTCGAGGCCCTTGAGGACCTTGATGGAATCCGCGCCGTATTCCGCCGCCGCGGCGTCGTTCTGTTCGTCGGTCATTCACGCGTCCAGCGGGACGAGGCGCGAGGCGTCCACCTGAACGCCGAGGGCTCGTCCCTTGAAAGGGTCGAAGAGGGTCTCGTCCGTGCCGGTGAGGATGGCCTGCAGACCGAGCGCCTCGATTTCTTCAGCGAGAGCGGCGCGCCGCAGTCCGTCCAGATGCGCGGCCACCTCGTCCAGCAACAATATAGGATTCGGTTGCGATTTTGCACGCGAAAGCCGCGCCGCCTGGGCCAGAACCAGGTTGAGAATCAGGGCCTTCTGTTCGCCCGTGGAGCATTCCGCCGCCGGACGGTCGCGGGGCCGGTGAATCACCTCCAGATCGGTGCGGTGCGGCCCGGCGAGAGAACGCCCGGCGGCGGCGTCGCGGGCGCGTCCGGCGGCCAGGGCGGCGGCGAGGGCGCCCTCCAGCTCGGCCAGATCGCGCCCCTGCCGCGCCATCTGGGCGATCTCGCCGGCGAGGCTGAGCGAAGCCTGGGGAAACGGGCGGTCGGCCCTTGAGTCGATCTCGGCCTGCAGGGCCTCCAGAGCGAAGGCGCGCGCCTCGGCCAGGCGCGCGCCGGACGCGGCCATACGCTGCTCCAGCGCGGCGAGCCACCCCGCATCGGCGCCGGGCTCGGCCAGCAGCCGCGACCGCTCGCGCATGGCCCGTTCGTAGACGGCGGCATGGACGGCGTGGATCGGCTCGGCGGCGAACACCAGCCGATCGAAGAACCGCCGCCGCTCGGCCGCGCCTTCCAGGAACAGCCGGTCCTGCGCCGGCGTCAACCAGATCGGCCGGACATGGTCGGCCAGCCGGCCTGGCGGCAGGGCCTCGCCGTCGATGCGCACCGTCCGCCGCGCCGCGCCGGCCATATCGACGCCGGAGCCGATGCGCCGGGTCGCCTCGTCCGTCTCGACTTCGGCGCTCACGGCCCAGGCCCGGCCCCCCGGTTCGCCCGGCAGGCGCCGCCCGAGTTCGGCGAGCGGCGCGCCGCGCATGCCGCGACCGGGCGAGAGCAGGCTGAGCGCCTCCAGGAGATTGGTCTTCCCGGCGCCGTTCGGCCCGAACAGAAAGGCGCTGCGGCCAAGGAGCGCCAGCTCGGCCCGCCGGTAGGAGCGGAAGTCGGTGAGCGTCAGCGTCTGAACGGCGGAGCGCACGTCCTAGTCCGGAGACGAAGAGGGGGCGATGCTCACCGCCCGGCGTCGAGCGCGAGCCGAGAGGTCGGTGCGGCCGAGCTGGGTGCGCTGCATGCCTCAGACGAGGCTCGCCCGTCCCAGCTGAACAGGGAGCGAAGCACCCGACGCTCAGGCCCGCTGCGGCATCAGCACGTACTGCACGCCGGCGTCGGTGGGGTCGAGGACCAGGGCGGGGTCGAGCACGGTGACGCCGCTGTCGTGATCGGAGAAGCGGAACTCGACGATCTCGCCGCCGATCTGCGCCGTCACGTCGATGAGGAAGCGGGCGTTGAAGCCGATCTCGAAGGGCCGGCCATCGTAGTCCACCTCGAGTTCCTCCACCGCCTGGCCGGCGTCCATGTTGCGCACGGTGAGCGTCATGCGGCCGGTCTCGACGGAAAGCCTCACGCCGCGACTGCGTTCGGTGGAGATGGTGGCGACGCGATCGACGGCGGCGCCGAAGAGCGCCTTGTCCACCGTCATCACCCGCTTGTTTTCGCGCGGGATCACCCGGTCGTAAGGCGGGAAGGCGCCGTCGATCACCTTGGAGGTCATCGCCGCGCGGTCGAAGTTGAAACGGACCTTCTGGGCGCTGACGCCCATGACGATGCTCTCGCCGGCGTCGTCGAGCAGGCGCCGCACCTCGCCGATGGTCTTGCGCGGGATGATGACGCCGGGCGCGCCGGCATAGCCCTCCGGCGCCGGCATCTCGGCCAGCGCCATGCGATGGCTGTCCGTCGCCACCGCCCGCAGCTTCTGCACCCCCTCCTCGACCACCAGATGCAGATAGAGGCCGTTCAGATAATAGCGGGTCTCCTCGGTGGAGATGGCGAATCGGGTCTTGTCGATCAGCCGGATGAGGTCGCCGGTGTCGAGGCCGATCGGCGCCGAAAGGCCATCCGACGACATCACCGGAAAGTCGCCGGCGGGCAGGATCGGCAGGTTGAAGCGCGAGCGGCCGGCCTGGACCTGCAGGCGCGGATCCTCGCCCGTATAGCTCAGCGAGACATCGGCGCCCTCGGGGAGCTTGCGGACGATCTCGTAGAGGGTGTGGGCCGGCGCGGTGATCTGGCCGGGGCTCTCGATGCGCGCCGGGCACTCATCGGTGATCTCCATGTCGAGATCGGTGGCCGAGAGCGCGACCGCGCCCTGGCCGGCGCTGACGAGCACGTTGGAGAGGATCGGGATGGTGTTGCGCCGCTCCACCACGCTCTGCACGTGCCCCAGCGCCTTCATCAGCGCCGCCCGCTCGATGGTCAGCTTCATCCAGGTCCAATCCCGCTAGTGCGGCGCGGCCCCGCGCCCCCCGCCGCTCGATGTGGACGGCGGAGATTAGAGGAAACCGCGCGGCGAGGAAGAGCCTAGAGCGAGGCTCGGGCCTGTCCTTCATTCAGGCCTTGGTGTCCACCGACGCGCCCGGATCGGCGTCCTCGGCCGTGGCGTAGGGGTTCTGGGCGGTCGGCTCGACGGCCTGCGCGGCGGGCCCGCCGCGCGCGGCGACGATCACGAGCGCGGGACGCAGCAGCCGTCCGAACAGCTCGTAGCCAGGCTGGATCACCTGAACGACGCCGCCGCCGCCGACGTCCTCGGCGGGCTGCTCCTGCATCGCCTGGTGCTGATGCGGATCGAACCTGGCGCCCCTGGGCGGGTCGATCTGCTTCAGGCCATTGCGCTCGAAGGCGGCCATCAGCTCCTTCTCGGTCATCTCGAGACCGACGGCGAGGTTCTTGACCAGGGGGTCGCCGGCGTCCTTGGGGGCGTGCAGCATGGCGCGCTGCAGATTGTCGGCCACGCCCAGAAGGTCGCGGGCGAACTTCTGGATGGCGTAGGCGCGCGCGTCGTTGGCCTCGCGCTCGGTGCGGCGCCGGGTGTTCTCGGCGTCGGCGGCGACGCGCAGCACCTGGTCCTTCAGCTTGGCGTTCTCGGCCCGCAACGCCTCCAGCTCGTCGGCGGCGACGCCGGCCCGCGTCGCTTCGGGTTCTGCATCCTGGCCGTCCAGCGGCGTCTCTTCGCTCATGCGTCCTGCTTGCATTCATCCGTCCATGATCCGCCCCAGCGCCCGCGCCGTGTAGTCGACGAGCGGGATCACCCGGGCGTAGTTCAGCCGGGCCGGGCCGATCACCCCGATCGCGCCCAGCACCTTCTGGCGACCCGACATATAGGGAGCGGCGATGACGGCGGAACCCGAAAGCGAGAACAGCCGCGTCTCCGAGCCGATGAAGATGCGCACCCCTTCGGCGTCGCGCACCAGATCGAGCAGCGAGATCAGCTGCTCCTTCTGCTCGAGATCGTCGAACAGCATGCGCACGCGCTCGAGATCGGCCAGGGTCTCCGGATCGCCGAGCAGGTTGGCCCGGCCGCGGACGATGAGCGCCCGGCCCACGTCCTCGCCGCCGCCCCAGGCCGCCAGCCCGTCCTCGACCAGACGGGCGCCCGCCACGTCGAGCTCGCGCCGCGCGCGCTCCAGGTCGCGGCCGACCTCCACCCTGGCCTCGGCGAGGGTGCGCCCGCGCAGGCGCGCGCTGAGGAAATTGGAGGCTTCCTGGAGGGCCGCGGGGGTGACCCCGGCCGGACGGCGCATCAGCCGGTTCTCTACCTGGCCATCGTCGAAGACCATGATCACCAGCGCCTGATCGGAGCTCAGGGCGACGATCTCGACGTGCTTGACCCCCGCCTCGCGCGACGGCGCCACCACGACGCCGGCGCCCCCGGCGAGGCCGGAAAGGATCGCGCCCGCCTCGTTCAGCGCGTCGTCGAGGGAGCGTCCGTGCGCCGAGAGCCTGGCCTCGATGCTGCGCTGCTCCTCCTCGGCCAGATCGCCCACCTCGAGCAGTCCGTCGACGAAGAGGCGCAGGCCCAGATGCGTCGGAAAGCGTCCGGCGCTGACGTGGGGCGCGTTCAGCAGCCCCAGTTCGGTGAGATCCTGCATGGTGTTGCGGATCGACGCCGGCGACAGCGCCACCCCGGCGCGCGAAATGGTGCGCGAGCCCACCGGGTCGCCGGTCTCGAGGTAGGTCTCGACGATGCGGCGGAAGATGTCGCGGGCGCGCGAATCCAGCTCCGCCAGGCTGGCGCCCTTCGCGATGGAACTGCCGAAGATCGGGTTGGTCATGGACGCGTCCGTTCCGATTTAGGATAAGCGCCGGCCGGTGGGGCGCAAGCGGGGCGAGGTCGGCAATGGCGACGAGACCATCGGGACGGGCGGCGGACGAACTGCGCGCCGTGGCGCTGGAGACGGCGGTGAACCGCTATGCCGAGGGCTCGTGCCTGGTCTCGTTCGGCCACACGCGCGTCCTCGTCACCGCCAGCCTCGGCGAGAGCGTGCCGCCGTTCCTGCGCGGGCGCGGCCAGGGCTGGGTCACCGCCGAGTACGGCATGCTTCCCCGGGCCACCCATACGCGCGGTCGCCGCGAGGCCGCGGAGGGCCGCCAGTCCGGGCGCAGCCAGGAGATCCAGCGCCTGATCGGCCGGTCCTTGCGCGCGGTGACCAACCTCAAGGCGCTGGGCGAGCGCCAGATCATCCTCGACTGCGACGTCATCCAGGCCGACGGCGGCACGCGCACCGCCGCGATCACCGGGGCCTGGGTGGCTCTCAGGCTCGCCACCCGCTGGCTGAAGGACGAAGGGGTCATCGCCGCCGACCCGATCCTCGACCACGTCGCCGCCGTCTCCTGCGGGGTGCATCGCGACGCGCCCGTTCTCGATCTCGATTACGAGGAGGACAGCGCCGCCGAGGCCGACGCCAACTTCGTCCTCACCGGCGCCGGCGACATCGTCGAGATCCAGGCCACCGGCGAGCGCCGCGGCTTCACCCGGCCCGAGTTCGAGGCGCTTTTCGGCCTGGCGCAGGCCGGCATCGCCGAGCTGATCGGCCTGCAGCAGCGGGCGGTGGCGTGAGGCGGCGGAGCGGCGGTAGTGTCTCGGCTCGACATTCCCCGCCGCTGGGGAGACGAAGGCCCGTCGAATGATCCGCGCCGCCTGCCACTGCGGAGCCGTCCGCTTCGAGGTTGCCGAACCCCCGGAATGGGTGCTCGACTGCAACTGCACGCTCTGTCGCAAGTACGGCGGCCTCTGGACCTATTTCCACGGCCCTGAGGGGCAGGCGAAGCTGCTGGCGACGCCAGACCCGGCCGCGACCGAGGCCTATGCGTGGCAGGACGGCGACATCGCCTACCGCCGGTGCAGAACCTGCGGCTGCATCACCCACTACGAGTCGGCGAAGGCAGACCCGCCTGTCATCGTGGCTCTCAACTGCCGAATGATGGCCGGGCTCGATCCCGCGAAGGTTCGTATCCGTCGCATCGACAACAGCCATTGCGGCTTCTTCTGGACCCGGCCCGACGAGCCCGTGATCCCCGGTCGCCATCCGCCGATGCCCCCGCCCCGTCTCCAGGACTGGCGTTAGGTCCCGCAGGCGCTCCGGCGCCCGACCGGGCTAGCGCGGTGAACGCCGGCCGCGGAATCGTCCAGATCGAGACGTCGCCGCCATTGAAGGCGCCTTTTCTCATTGTGATTGCACAGCTAGTCTTTTCGCCATGTGGCGAAGATGGAT
The DNA here is from genome assembly GCA_035532115.1 of Caulobacteraceae bacterium. Classification (GTDB taxonomy): domain Bacteria; phylum Pseudomonadota; class Alphaproteobacteria; order Caulobacterales; family Caulobacteraceae; genus Acaudatibacter. The sequence continues at coordinate 33,819 of DATKRO010000018.1, forward strand.
CGTCCTTTCACTCGTGCTCGCGGGATTGGCTGCCCCCGGCGGGCCGGCCTTTGCGGCCTGCGTGCTTGGCAAGGTCGGAGAGCTGGCGGTGACCATGGCCGGCCTCACGCCCACCATCTCGGCCAAGATCGACGGTCGTCCGTTGAAAATGGTCGTCGACACCGGCGCCTTCTTCAGCATGCTGACGCCGCAGGCCGCCGTCCGGCTCGGCCTGAAGGTGGTGCCGACGCCCGCCGACATGGGCGATTACATCGAGGGCCTCGGCGGCCCCCAGCGCGTCGGCGTCGCCACCGCCAAGAGCTTCACCCTGATGGGCGACTCCTTTCACGATGCTGATTTCACCGTCGGCGCCCCTCAGCTCGGCGGCTGGACCGACGGACTGCTGGGCGAGAACATCCTGGGCTACGCCGACGTCGAACTCGACCTCGCCAACGGCGTGATCCGCCTCTTCAAGCCGGAGGGCTGCAACGACGACGTGGACCTCGCCTATTGGGCGCCCGCCGGCGGCTATTCGAGCATCCGCATCCAGCCGGCGACGGCGCCGATGTACGAGATCGTCGGCCACGTGCAGGTCAACGGCCACGACATGCGGGCGGTCTTCGACACCGGCGCGGGCCGCTCGTACATCACCCGCCGCGCCGCCCGCGAGGCCGGCGTGACGACGCAGAGCCCGGGCGTGCGCGCCGGCGGCGTCGGCGGCGGCATCGGCCGGCGCCCGTTCGAGACCTGGATCGCGCCGTTCCGCAGCTTCCGGATCGGCGACGAGAAGGTCGAGAATACCGAACTGCGCATCGGCGGCGCCAGCATCGCCGACGCCGACATGCTGATCGGCGCCGACTTCTTCCTGTCGCACCGCGTCTACATCTCCAACAGCCAGCATCGGCTGTATTTCTCCTATCTCGGCGGGCCGGTGTTCAGGTTGTCGCCCGCTCCCGGCGCCGCGCCCATGCCCGCGCCGCCGCCGGCTGCGGCGTCCGCGACACCCATTCCAGGCGCGCCGGACGACGCGCCCATGACCGCGGGCGCCTTCGGCCGCCGCGGCGCGGCCTTCGCCGCGCGCCGCGACTATGCCGACGCCATCGCCGATTTCACCCGCGCCGCGGCCATGGCGCCGGCGGATCCGCGGTTCCTCTACCAGCGGGCGCTTGCCCGGTTCGCCGAGCATCAGCCGGCGCTCGCCCGGTCCGATCTCGACGCGGCGCTGACGCTGAAGCCGCATTACGCCGACGCCCTGATGGCGCGCGCCGACCTGCGGCTGGCGGCCCACGACGGCGCTGGCGCCCGCGCCGATTTCGACGCCGCCGAGCGGCTCGATCCGACGCTGCGTCTGCGCGCGGCCGAGACCTATCTGGCGCAGGGCGATTTCGAACCCGCCATCGTCGAGTTCGACGCCTGGATCGCCGCCAATCCCAAGGGCGCCCTCTCGCCGGCGGCGTTCAACGGACGTTGCTGGGCGCGGGCGCTCTGGGGCCACGACCTGAACGCGGCGCTGGCCGACTGCGACGAGGCGTTGCGGCTGGGTCCGCACGTCTCCAGCTTCCTCGACAGCCGCGGCCTGGTGAATCTGCGGCTGAGGCGCTTCGACGACGCCATCGCCGATTACGACCGATCCCTGCGACTCCAGCCCAAGAACCCCTGGTCGCTCTACGGCCGCGGCCTCGCCAGGCTCGAGGATGGCCAGAAGGCCGCGGGCGAGGCCGATCTGGTCGCCGCCGAGGCGCTCGACCCGAAGCTGGCCGGCAAGGCCAGGCAGTACGGCCTCGCGCCCTGACCCTTCAGCCCGCCGCCTGGGCCTGGGCGATGAGGGCGTCGTCGATCTCGCGCGCCCGGACGGCGGCCGGGCGCGCCTGCAGGCGCTCGCTATAGCGCTGCAGCGTCGGCCTGGGCTCGATGACGCCGAACTGCATGCCCCAGCCGACGTGCGCGCCGAAAAAGACGTCGGCGGCGCTGAACCGGTCGCCGAGAATGTAGTCGCGTCCGGCGATGGCGCTCTCGAGCCCCGTCATCAAGTCCGCGAGGTCGCCCCAGCCGAGCATGCGCCTGTGCTCGGGCTTGACCTCGGCGCCGAGCGCGCGCGCCGCCATCGCCCCCTCCACGGGGCCGGCGGCGAAGAACATCCAGCGAAAGTAGGCGCCGCGCCGCGCATCGCCGGGGGGCGGCGCCAGGCCGGCCTGCGGGAAGGCGTCGGCGAGATAGGCGCAGATGGCGCCGGTCTCGGTCACCACTACCTCGCCGTGCCGGATCGCCGGGACCTTGCCCATGGGGTTGATCGCCAGATAGGCCGGCGCCTTCATCGTCGCCGCGTCGAGAATCTCGGCCCGGTATGGCCGGCCCAGCTCCTCCAGCATCCAGCGCACGATCCGGCCGCGGGACATGGGCATGGTGTAGAAAACGATCTCGTCCGACATGGTGGGGTCCTTCCTGCTCTCGTCGAGCCCCGCGTCTGGGGCGAGGCCCGGTTACGCCATCACGCTGTCAGCGTACCGTCAGCAGCGCCGGGGTTCACTCCTCCATCTCCGGTCCGTCGTCGTCGGGCGGCCCCGGCTCGAAGGCGACCAGATCGCCGGGCTGGCAGTTCAGCTCGCGGCAGAGCGCGTCGAGGGTGGAAAAGCGGATGGCGCGCGCCTTGCCCGTCTTCAGGATCGAGAGATTGGCGATGGTCACGCCGACCCGGTCGGCGAGTTCGGTGAGCGACATGCGCCTGGCCAACAGCACGCGGTCGAGGTGGACGCGGATCGGCACCTGCCCCCTGCCCGCCTAGATGGTCAGTTCGGAATCGCGACGCAGCCGCGCGCCCTCGCGGAACACCTCGGCGAGCACGATCACCACCAGCACCGCGAACCACGCGGTGAGATTGACGCCGTCGCCCGCGAACGGGCGCTCATGCAGGATGAACCGGTCGATGGCGCCGAAGAGGTAGCGGTCGATCTCCAGCAGCGCCAGCACCAGGCCGACGACGCGCAACCGGCGCACGTTGTCGGGGTGGAACGGATCGCCCGCGGTCATGGTGCCGAACACCCGCCGCAGCCGCTGCACGATGACGAGGACGCCGATCAGGTAGAGTTCCGCCCCCGCCAGCATCAGGGCGGCGACCGGGCCGGGTCCATGGCCCATGACCCGCACTTCGGCGGCGATCGGCGCCGGCAGGATGGCGGTGTCGAAGCTGACCAGCAGCAGTCCCAGAATGCCCACGGCGAACAAGACCGCGAACACCCAAAGGACGTAGTTGAAGACGTCGAGAATGACCTTCAGGAAGCTCGAGACCGAGCCTGGCCCCAGCGCGCGAAACATCGAGACCTCCAGACGCGAATTCGCCTCCCTTCCCGTCACGGGAAGGGAGGCGAACATGCCTCCAAGCTGCGGGCGGCGATAGCCTTGCCCATCAGATGTGGTTGGTCAGCATGGCGAGCGCGACCAGCGGCAGTCCGGCGACCACCAGAACATTGATCAGCGTCAGCGCCGCGCGGTCCATCAGACCCAGAACCTTGATCATCTCTTCATCCCTCGTCGTTGTGCGTTGCAGCACGAAATGCGGCTCCCGCCGCGCCTCCAGGGACCGTCACCGGTCATCTGTTGCGCTTATCAATAAGGGATCATCGATTGTCGATCAATCATCACATCGATAAACGATATTAAATTATTGCAATGCATTAATTCTGGGTCAGGACGGGCGCGACCAGCCCTGCCGCGTCTTCATGGCGCCATCGCGGCCAGCCGGAGTCGCCGCAGATTCCGCCGTGGCTACGCTTTGAGGAACGGCCGCGAACCGCTAAGGGCTGACGATGGGCGGCTCCCCGGGCGCCGACGCCTAGGAATATGTGATGACGTTGCACGAAGCGCCGCACGCCGTCGGCGAACTGCTCGAAGCCAGCGAGCTGGCGCACGTGCTCGAAGGCGATCGCTTCAAGCAGATCGTGGATCGCGCGCCGGTCGCGATCGCGGTGGCCGAAATTCGTCCAGAGGAGCGCATCGTCTACTGCAACGATGAGTTCGAGCGCCTGACCGGCCAGCCCAGGCGCGCGCTCCTCGGCGGCGGATGGGACCGGCTGCCAGGCAGAAGCGCGGCTGCGGCGCGCCCCCTGAGCCAGGCGGTCGTCGAGCAGCGGGACTATCTTGGCTGCTACGCCATTCCCCGCGCCGGCGCGCCCCTGACGGTGGATGCCTGGACCAGCGTCATCGAGGACGGCGCAGCGCCGGTGTTTCGCCTGGTCGCGCTGGTGGAGGCGACGGCGCGATCCGACTCCATCCTGGAAAAGCTGGAGGAGCAGGTCCGCGAAAAGGACATGCAGCTGCGCGAGCTGCAGCATCGCGTGAAGAACAATCTGCAGATGATCACCGCGCTGATCCGCGCCGAGGTGCAGGGCGTCTCGGATCGATCGACCGGAGAGGGGTTCGAGCGCCTCGCCGGGCGCGTCGAGGCCCTCGGCGTACTCTACCGCTCCCTGAGCGAATCCGCGTCCGACGGCGCCGTCGAGTTGGGCGCCTATCTGACTCAGGTCGCCTCCGCCGTGATGCGCGCCCACGCCACCGAAGGCATCCACCTCGATCTTCAGGTCGACAACTGGCCGGTCTCGATCGACACCGCCATGCCGCTGGGCCTCGTGGTCAACGAGCTGATGACCAATTCGCTCAAGCACGCATTTCCTGACGGGCGCCGCGGCGCGATCTCGCTGCACAGCGCCAGCGGGCCTGCAGGCTGCAAGGTGCTGGTGGCGGACGATGGCGTCGGGTTGCCGCAGGGCGTCACGTGGCCGAAGCCCGGAAAGCTCTCGTCGATGATCGTCCGCTCGCTGCTGCAGAACGCCAAGGCGCGCATCGACATCCGGTCGGCGCCCGGCGAAGGGACGCGGGTGACCTTTGAGTTCGATCCCGGGGCCGCGGCCCGGCCCTCCTGAGCCGCTCCGGTCGCCGGGCTTGCAGGGGCGCGGCGCAGGCTCCACTCATCGGTCCATGGCTCTTCACCTCGTTTCCGGCGCGCGCATCGTCGCGGCGACCCACAACCCCGGCAAGGCGCGCGAACTGGCCGCCATCCTTCAGGGACGCTTCGAGATCGTCTCGGCCGCGTCCCTCGCCCTGCCCGAGCCGGAGGAGACCGACTCGACCTTTGCCGGTAACGCCCTGATCAAGGCGCGGGCGGCGGCCAACGCCGCGAGGCTCGTCGCGCTCGCCGACGACTCGGGGCTCTCGGTCGCCGCCCTCGGCGGCGCGCCGGGCGTGCATTCGGCGCGCTGGGCAGGTCCGGCCAGGGATTTCGGCCACGCCATGGCCCTGGTGGAGCAGCGGCTCGGCGAGACCGAGAGCGACGATGCCCGCGCCTGGTTCACCTGCGCCCTCGCACTCGCCTGGCCGGACGGGCCTGCGGTGGTCACCGAGGGGCGCATCGACGGGACGCTGCGCTTTCCAGCGCGGGGCGAGCGCGGGTTCGGCTACGATCCGATCTTCGTGCCCGAAGGCGGCGCCTTCAGCTTCGGCGAGATGGACCCGGCCGAGAAGGACCGGATCAGCCATCGCGCCCGCGCCTTCGCCCAGCTCAAGGCCGCCGTCCTTGACTGAACCTGCCGCGCCGCTCGGCCTATATGTCCACTGGCCCTATTGCGCGCGCATCTGCCCCTATTGCGACTTCAACGTGGTGCGCGATCGCGGCCGGCGGATGGAGGCCGCGGCGCTGGCGGACGCGATCTGCGCCGATCTCGCCTGCCAGGCGGCGCACGTGGGGCCGCGAAGGCTGGACTCGATCTTCCTGGGCGGCGGCACGCCGTCGCTGATGGCGCCCGAGGCGGTCGAGCGGATCATCGCCGCCGCCCGCGCCGCCTTCGAGCCCGCGGCGGACCTGGAGGTGACGCTAGAGGCCAATCCCACCGACGCCGAGACGGCCAGGTTCGCCGCCCTGGCCGCGGCCGGGGTGAACCGGCTGTCGCTCGGCGTCCAGTCCCTGGAGGACGAGGCGCTGGTCTTCCTCGGGCGCAACCATGACGCCGCGACGGCGCGCCGGGCGGCGGCGACGGCGAGCCGCGTCTTTGCGCGCCTTTCGATCGACCTCATCTACGCCCGCCCCGGCCAGACGCCGGCGTGCTGGCGCGACGAACTGAACCGCGCCCTCGACCTCGGCGCCGAGCACGTTTCGGCCTACCAGCTCACCGTCGAACCTGGCGTCGCTTTCGAGCGCCAGGTCCGGCGCGGGCTCTGGGCGCCGCCCGACCCGGAGACCGCCCGGGCGCTCTACGAGACCACCAGCGAGGTCCTCGGCGCGGCCGGGCTCGACCTCTACGAGGTCTCCAACCACGCCCGGTCGGCGGCGGCGCGCTCGCGCCACAACCTGATCTATTGGCGTGGCGGCGACTATCTCGGCGTCGGCCCCGGCGCGCACGGCCGCATCACCGATCCCGGCGGCATGCGCTGGGCGAGCCTCGCGCCGGCGACGATCGCCGGCTATGTCGCCCGCGTCGCCGAGACCGGCTGCGGCGTCGACAGCCTCGAGCCGCTGTCGGCGCGCGAGGCGGCGCTGGAATGCCTGCTGATGGGCCTGCGCACCTGCGAGGGCGTGGCGCGCGCGGCGATCGCGGCGCTGGACATCGACCCGGCCAGGCTGGAGCCGCTGGTGGCGGCGGGGCTCCTGGAAGCCTCCACCGAGCGCCTCGTCGCCCGCGCCGAGGGCCGCCTCGTCCTCGACCGCCTCGTGCTCGAACTCGCCGAGGCGGCGCGGGCGCGCTAAAGCAAACGCCGCCGATCCACGGAAGGAGCCGCGACCTGGCCCCGCGACCGCCGCCGCCCACCCTCGCCCAGACGCCGCTGGCGAGCGGACTCTATCTGGTGGCGACGCCGATCGGAAACCTGCGCGACATCACCTTGCGCGCCCTGGACGTGCTCGCCGGCGCCGACCTCGTGCTCGCCGAGGACACCCGCGTCACCGGCAAGCTGCTTGCGGTCTACGGGATCTCGGCGCGGCTGGAGCGCTACGACGAGCATGCGGCCCAGCGCGCGACGCCGAAACTGCTGGCGCGCCTGGCCGAGGGCGCACGCCTGGCGCTCGCCTCCGACGCGGGCACGCCGCTGGTTTCCGACCCGGGTCTGCGCCTGGTGCGCGCGGCCCTGGCGCAGGGCTCGGCCGTCTTCCCGGTCCCGGGCGCCTCGGCGGTGCTGGCGGCCGTGGCCGCCGCCGGCCTGCCGACCGACCGGTTCCTCTTCGCCGGCTTTGCGCCGCCGAGGTCGGCCGCGCGGCGCACCTTTCTCGCCGATCTGAAGGCCGTGCCGGCGACGCTCGTCTTCTTCGAGGGCGTCTCGCGGCTCGCCGCCTCGCTGGCCGACATGGCCGAGGTGCTCGGGCCGCGGCCGGCGGTGATCGCCCGCGAACTCACCAAGCTGCACGAGACCTGGGTGCGCGGCGCGCTCGACGCCCTCGCGGCCGACCCGGCGCTTGATCATCCCAAGGGCGAGGTCGCCATCGTGGTGGGACCGCCTCTGCGGACCGAAGCAGAGCCGGCGGACGCGGCGGCGGCGCTCGCCGAAGCGCTCGGCCGGCTCTCGCCCGCCGAGGCCGCGCGCGAAGTCGCAGGCGCGCTCGGCCTGCCGCGGCGCGAACTCTATCGCCAGGCGCTGGCGCTGAAGGGGCGGTGATGGCGAGGGATCGCAGCCTGACCGGGCTTCGGGCGCGGCGCGCCGGCCGCCGCGCCGAACTGGTCTGCGCGCTCTGGCTGATGGCCAAGGGCTATCGCATTCTCGGCCTGCGCCTGAAGACGCCGCAGGGCGAGATCGATGTCCTGGCGCGCAAGGGGATGGTGCTGGCGGTGGTGGAGGTGAAGCTGCGCGGCACCATCGAGACGGCGCTCGAGGCCGTCGGCCAGCGCCAGCGTCAGCGGCTGCGGCGCGCCGGCGAGAGCTTCGCCGCGCGCCGGCCGGGCCTCGGGGGCGCGGCGATCCGCCTCGACCTGATGGCCCTCGCCCCCGGCCGCCTGCCTTGTCATATTCCCGACGCATGGTGTGGGGACTAGCCGCGGTGGCCGATGACGCGCGATGACGCCGAGCGCTTCCTGGTCGAAGCCGGGCGGACCACCGACGGCGGTTTTCCGCTGTTCGAGGCGGCGGTGGCGTGCGCCGTGCACGAGGATCCGGCGCGCGATCCGGCGCGCGCCCGCGAGCTTGCCAGCGAGGCCGCGGCGCGGCTGAAGGCGAGGCTGACCCGCGAGTCGCCCGAGGAGGCGCTGGCCGAGACCATGGCCGGCGACCTGCGCCTGGCCGGCGATCTCATCACCTACGATCACCCGGACAACGCCGACGTGATCGCCGTCTCGGAGCGGCGCAAGGGCATGCCGGTGGCGCTGGGGGTCTTCTATCTCGACGCGGCGCGGCGCTGCGGCCTCGACATCTGCGGCGTCGACTTTCCGGGGCATTTCCTGCTGCGCATCGAGACCCAGGAAGGGCCGCTGGCGCTCGATCCGTTCAGCGAGGGACGCGTGGTGATGCCCTCGGAACTGACGCGCCGGGCGCTGCATGCCGGCCTGACCCCCGACGTCGCCGACCGGCTCGAGGCGTTGATGGCGCCGGCGAGCGACCGGGCGGTGCTGATCCGGCTGCAGAACAACATCTTCGCCCGGGCGGTCTCGGCCCGCGACTACGCCAGAGCCGAGCGCTCGGCGCTGCGCCGGGCGCTGCTCGACCCCAAGGACCATCGCCCCTGGATCGACGTCGCCGCCGCCCGCGAGGGCCAGGGCGCGCTCGCCGGCGCCCTGCAGGCCCTCGCGCAGGCCCAGAGCCTCGACGGCGGCGCGGCCATCGCCGCGCGGGCCGCGCGCGAGCGGGTGCGGCTCAAGCTCAACTGAAGCCGAGCATTTCCGGCTTGCCGGCCTCGGCCTCGGCCGTGACAAGCAATGCAGGAAAAGCGCCAACTACGTTCACGTCCGGAGCCCGCCCATGCCCCTGCAGGTCGCCGTGCAGATGGACCCGATCGAGAGGGTCAACATCGAGACCGACACCACCTTTCTCCTGATGCTGGAGGCCCAGACCCGCGGCCATGGCCTGTTCATCTACGCCGCCGACAAGCTGGCGCTGGAGGATGGACGGGTGCTGGCGCGGGGCCGCGCCGCCAATCTTCGCGCCGTCCGGGGCGACCACCACAGCCTGGGCAAGCTCGAGGTGCGCGACCTCTCGCAATTCGACGTCGTGCTGATGCGCCAGGATCCGCCGTTCGACATGGCCTATCTCACCGCGACCTATTTCCTCGAGACCCTGCACCCGGCCACCCTGGTGGTGAACAATCCCGCCGAGGTCCGGAACGCGCCCGAGAAGCTGCTGGTCACCGCCTTTCCGGGCCTCCAGCCTCCCACCCTGGTCACCGCCGATCCGCAGGCGCTGCAGGATTTCCATGCCCGTCACGGCGACATGGTGCTGAAGCCGCTCTACGGCGGCGCCGGCTCCGGCGTCGTGCGGCTGCGGGCGGACGACCCCAACCTGGACGCCCTCATCGAACTGCACGCCATGATCGGGCGCGAGCCGGTGATCGCCCAGAAGTTCATCCCGGCCATTGCGGCGGGCGACAAGCGCATCCTCCTGGTCGACGGCGAGCCGGTGGGGGCGATCAACCGCGTGCCGGGAAAAGGCCAGGTGCGCTCCAATCTGGCGCGCGGCGGTCGCGCCGAACCGGTCGAGCTGACGGCGCGCGACCGCGAGATCTGCGACACCATCGCCCTCGAACTGAAGGATCGCGGCCTGCTCTTTGTCGGCATCGACGTGATCGGCGACTATCTGACCGAGATCAACGTCACCTCGCCCACCGGCGCCCAGCAACTGAAGCGCTTCGGCGGTCCCGACTGCGCCGTCGTGCTCTGGGACCGCATCGAAGCCGTCCGCGGCATCGTCTGAACCGGGCCCGTCCCGGAACCCTTGGAGACGCCCATGAGCCAAGCACCCGTCGTCGCCAGCCACGGTCTCGTGCACCTTGGCGCCCGCGACATCCCTGCGCCCGCGCACGCCAGCGAGGCCGCGCGTGCGGTGCTCGCCGCGCCGCGGCCCGCCGCCGGCGCTCTGCCGCCGCTCGCCGACAAGGCGGCCTGGCGCCGGCTGGTGGCCCAGCGCAACGCGGCGAGCGCCGTGGCGTCGGCGCCCATCGCGGCCCGGCTGAAGGCCGACGTCGAGACCCGCGTCATCGGCGGCGTCCCCGTCCACGTCGGAACGCCGCGCGGCGAGCGGCTGCTCGGAGGAGACAAGATCGTCCTCGACATCCATGGCGGCGCGCTCATCTTTGGCGGCGGCGAGGCCAACGTAGCCTTCGACGCCAAGGCGATCGCCCTGCGCACCGGCGCCGTCACCTACGCCCTGGACTACCGCGTACCGCCGGACGGGCCCTACCCGGCCGCCCTCGACGACTGCGTGGCGGTCTACCGCGGCCTGCTCGCCGAACGGCCCGCGCACCAGATCGTGGTCTGCGGCACCTCCGCGGGGGGCAATCTCGCCGCGGCGCTGCTGCTGCGCGCCCTGGCCGAGGGCCTGCCCGCGCCGGCGGGCGCGCTCCTGATGACGCCGGAACTCGATCTCACCGAGAGCGGCGACAGCTTCAACACGCTGATGGGGCTGGACGTGGTGCTGCAGAGCCGACTCACCGCGATGAACCTCGCCTACGCCGCCGGCGCCGACCTCGCCCACCCCTATCTTTCACCGCTGCTGGGCAATGTCGCGGGCTTTCCGCCCACCTTCCTCCAGGCCGGCACGCGCGACATCTTCCTCTCCAACGCCGTGCTGATGCACCGCAAACTTCGGCGCGCCGGCGTGCGCGCCGAACTGCACGTCTGGGAAGGGATGCCGCACGGCGGCTTCGGCGGTCTCGCGCCCGAGGATCGCGAGGTCAGCGCCGAGATGCAGGCCTTCATCGCTTCGCTCTGAGCGGGGTCAGCCGACGCTCGCCTCGAGATCGCGCAGCAGCCCGGGCCGCCCCCCATGGCCGTCGCCCTGCCGCGTCAGCCACGACCACATGATCAGCCGATGATAGAGGGTGTGGAGCCACAGCGCCCCCTGCGGGTCCGGATGATCGATGGCGCCGTAGCCCGCCAGCAGCGGCGCCTGAATGCGCGGATCTTCATGGGTGCAACAGAACAGCGCCTTGGCGAGGTCGAAGAGCGGGTCGGCGGCGCGGGCGTTGCCGAAGTCCACGAGGCCGGTGAGGGCGAGCGCGCCGGATGCGTCCCGCGCCGCCAGCAGATTGCCTGGCTGGAAGTCGTCGTGCGCGAAGACCGGGCCGGCGCTCGCGGCCGCCAGCGGCAGGCGCGGTCGCAGCGCACGCTCGAGCCGCCGCGCCAGCGCCGCATCGCCGCCGTGCGCCGCGAACTGCCGGAACGCATCCTCGAATGCCTCGTCCATGTAGTCAGCGTTGGTCACCTGGGGCGAAGCGACACCATCGGCAAGCACATAGCCGTAGGCCGGCATCGGCAGGCCGTGCAGCCGTTTCAGCCACGCACCCATCTGGCGGTAGAGCCCCACGACGCCCGGTTCGGCCATCATCGCGCGCACCGGCTGGCCGGCGAGCCAGGTCGTCAGGGCATACCGGTGCGGCAGCAGACGGCGGCTCTCGTCCAGCCGCAGCCAGCGCGGCGTCGGCAGATCGACGCCTTCGGCGAGCCAGCCGGCGACCAGCGCCTCCTTGGCGGGCGCCCACTGCGGCTCGTCGCGGTAGATCTTCACGACGATCGGATCGGCGCCGCGAGCAAGATCGATGCGGTAGACCTCGGTGCTTCCGCCGTGCAGCCGGCGGACCGCCTGCGGCCGAAGCGATCCGTCCAGCGCGGCGACAATCGACCGCGCCGTGCCGAGGTCGAGATCGAACGTCATCCGGCGAATGGGCTTTCCGTTCTGCACGCGCCGAGCATCCCGCATGCGCGCCGCGACCGCACAACTACGGCAGAGCTTCAAGCACGGCGGTTAGGTCACTGAATCGCCACATACTCTATTAATGTTCTATTTTTGTTCTTGATCCGGCCCGCGGCATATGGTCGTATGTGGATAAGTCGGTGGGCAATGAGGGGCATCGGGTGGCGGGGCGCGTGACCACGGTGGCGTTCGAGGGAGTCGAGGCTCGCCGCGTCGAGGTCGAGGTCCAGCTGACCGGCGGGACGGTGGCCTTCGCCGTGGTCGGCCTGCCGGACAAGGCCGTGGCCGAAAGCAAGGAGCGGGTGCGGGCCGCCTTCGCCGGCCTGGGGCTCGCCCTGCCCGGCAGGCGCATCGTCGCCAACCTCTCGCCCGCGGATCTGCCCAAGGAGGGCAGCCACTACGACCTGCCGATTGCGCTCGCCCTGATGCTGGTGATGGGCATTCTGCCCGCCGACGCCCTCGACGAATGGGCGGCGATCGGCGAACTCAATCTCGACGGCCAGATCGCCCCGGTGGCCGGCGCCCTGCCCGCGGCGATGGCGGCGGGCGCCTGGGGCCTCGGCCTCATCTGCCCCGAAGCCTGCGGGCCGGAGGCGGCCTGGGCGGGCGAGACCCAGGTGCTGGCGCCGCGCTCGCTGATCGCCATCGTCAACCACTTCCGCGGAACCCAGGTGATGGGCCAGCCGAAGCCCGGCCCGATGCTCGACGGCGCGCGCGTGCCCGACCTGAAGGACGTCAAGGGCCAGGAACAGGCCAAGCGCGCCCTGGAGATCGCCGCGGCCGGCGGCCACAACCTCCTCTAGGTAAGGTTCAGTCGTTATCAGCAGCCTTTGCCGTTATTGGTGTGCCCGGTCCTCGCTCTGACTCCTAATCCACAGTGTTACTGAGGTTTATACCCCGCAGGACGATTTATGGGCGTTCCGTGTGGGGATGCGGTGGGGCGAAAAAGTTCCCTTCAGTCCAGCTCTGTGCTATACATTCCCCACCAATTCCCCACCGAGATTTCGGCTCAGAGCGTAGAAAATGGCGGAAACGAAACGGCCAATCGGTCGCCCCAGGCGATACGCCAAGTTCGAGGAATTCGAGGCGTCGCTTCCGAAGCTGATGACCAAGCGCCCGGCTTATTGCGATGGCGTCGGCATCTTCAACGGGGCGACCAGCGCAACGGTTTGGCTCAAGGTCAGGTTGCCGCGCGGCGGGGTCTATAGGGGCCGCTCGATACCAGCCGGCGGGGCGGTTGAGCACAAGCTTGGCAAGCGAACGTCATGGGACTGGCCCCAACTGATCGCCGAGCGAGATCGCCTACAAGGGCTTGCGGACCGTGGGGAGCCGTTGGAGGTGGCGGAGGTCGAGACGTTCGCCAAGTACGCCGCAGCTTGGCTTGAGCGGAAAAAGCCCGTCCTGAAGGGCTACTGGGTCGCTCATGGCCATGTCGTCTCGGCGCTCAATCCGACCTTTGGCAAGAAGGCCTTGAACATCATCACCGTAGCGGACGTGAACCGCTGGATCGGACAACAGAGCGGCAAGCTAAAGCCGGGCACGGTCCAACGGCGATTGAGCACCTTCAACGCCATAGTGAATGACGCGGTCCGCAGCGGGATCATTGATCGGAACCCTAGCCAAAGGGCCGACAGGATCAAAGGGATCGAGCCAAGGCAGCGTTTCGTGACCACCGAAGAATGGCAGGTCATCCTGGACACCGCGGATAAGATCGAGCGGGAGCATGCGGTGGAGAAGGAACGCCGACCCGGCCGGATCGTGGGGTGGCTGCGCCACTACGTCGTTTGGGCCTTGGAGTCCGGCATGCGGCGGGCGGAAATTCACAACCTCACCTGGGAGCGGATACGGAGGGTCGATGACGAAACGACGGTAGTCGAAGTCGTGAACACCAAGACCGGCAAACCCCGTTTCGTCACATGCACGGATGAGATGGTCGATATCCTCGCGTCCCTCCGGAAGTTGGACCGGGCAGAAGGCGACAACCGCTTGTTTCCGGTGTCGCTGTCCACGCTCAAGAGGTCCCTGACGGCCTTGTGGAAGGCGACCGGCCTCCGAGACGTTCGGTTGCACGACCTACGCCGGACGCACGCTACGATCCTCATTCAGCACCGTATCGATCCCAGGACGGTGGCAGGCAGGCTCGGCCACTCCGGGACCACCATGCTAGCGAGGCACTATGCCGTTGATCTCGGGGACATAGAGGCGGCCAGGACGTTCAGCGCCCGACTTGCCAAGGCCGAGAGTGGCAAGAAGGTAGAGGGAGCGGTCGACGCCAATGGAGAGCATGCGACGGCTGGTGCTCCCGGATAACAGCTATAACAACAAAAACTGTCAGGTCCGTGTGAGGTCTTTTGTCGGGTCCGGCGAAGCGGGCGTGATAGTCAGTCCCTCTGTCCGGGGCGATGGGTTAGGGGCGAGCTAGGGTCGAGCCGAACGCCTTGACCTTAGCCAGACTGGGGCGTCATATTCCGCCTACGGCGTTACCCTCGTTTTTCTTGCCCACGCCGGGGCTCCTTTCACTTCCCAAAATCACAGCGGAAAGCCGGCCGAAGTCTCCTTCGCGCCGGGACGAAAGGAGTACGACCGATGGAACCTGCGTTCTATACGGACAGGGACGTTGCTCGGCGTTTGAATGTCTCCCCAGAGTGGGTGCGCCGGCAGCGCTTTAACCGGGCGCACGGCCTGGACCATATCTTCGACTTGGT
>DATKRO010000019.1:0-2497 GCA_035532115.1 Caulobacteraceae bacterium
GCGCTGGCCCGCCGGGTGCTCGCCTACTGCGAACGCGATGGCTTCGGCGCGACCGACGCGCTGATCCGGCATATGTCGGAGGCGCTGGGCGCGGCCGGACGCGCGGAGATCCGAAGCAAGACCGAGGCGGCACTGAAAACCTCCCCGCGATCCTCCGGCCCACAGGACTGGCGTGCTGACCCCCAACGTTGCCATCTCGCCTTTCGCCTGGCGCTGCTCGCCGACTTTGAGAAGGACGCCGACGCCTTCATCGCCGCCATTCGCGCCGGCGGGATGGAGAGCACGCACGCGCTGGAGGTCGCCGAGCGCCTGATCGCCGCGAACCGACCGGCCGAGGCGCTGGACTGGCTCGACAAGCCGCGCCGGCGCGTCGAGGACGAGGACGATGACAGCGCGGACACCGATCTTCGGATCGCCGCCCTCGAGATGCTGGGGCGCAACGACGAGGCGCAAGCGGTCCGCTGGCGGCATTTCGAGCGTTTCCTCAGCGTCGAGCATCTCCGGGCCTATCTGAAGCGCATGCCAGACTTCGACGATTTCGAGGCCGAGCAGAAAGCGCTCAACGTGGCGGCCGCGCACAAGCAGCCCGCGCGAGGGCTGGCGTTTTTCATCGAATGGCGGGCGCTCGACCGCGCCGACCGCCTGGTGCGCGAGCGGCTGACCGCGCTCGACGGTCGCCTCTACGAGGTGCTGCGGCCGGCCGCGGAAGCCCTCGAAGAGAAGTTCCCGGAAGCGGCCAGCCTGCTCTACCGCCGCCTGATCGAGAGCGTGCTCGAACGCGGCTCGTCGAAGCAATACCAATACGCCGCGCGCGATCTGCTGTCCTCTGCGCGTCTCGCGCCACACCTCCCGGCGCCGGGATCGATCGAGAGCCACGCGGCGTTTGTCGCGCGGCTGCAGAAGGCGCATGGGCGGAAATACGGGTTCTGGGGGTTGATCGAACCAAAGGGACGTTGAGCCGATGACCAAGCGCACGACACCGCCGACCGCAAGCGATGATGAGGTGCGAGCCTTGCTCGATCGCTACCACTGCCCGGTGCCGTTCCACGTCGTGCGCACGCGCTTCCTCGGCAACATCGCCTCGCCCGATATGCAGGGCTCGCCGATGAAGATGGTCGAGGCGCTGTGGGGCGGCGAATTGCCGACCTTCGACAGCATCGACGAAGCCAACGGACTCATCGGCGCGCTGGTGATGGGCCTGTGGAACCGGCTCACCCGCCATCAGGAACGCTCGGCACCCTTCCGCCTGACGCGCATGGAGGTTTCCGCCACGCGCGAAGGGATGGCAAAGCTCGCCCGGCTGCGGCGCGAGGAGCTGGAGGGCTTCGTCGAAGGGCTGTTCGGCGACACGGGAAGCCTCGACCTGCCGGAACGGGCACACAAGGCACTCGGCACCCTGGCGGAGATCCGCGCGGGGCTGGAGGGGGCTCAGGTCTTGGCCGAGGACCCGACCAAGCCGGCCCCGCCCGGCGAGATTGCTGTCATGCTCGGTCATTTCCGGGAACTGACCCGCATCTCCGAGCACGAGATGCACGAGGCGGTGCTGTCCTGCACCCGCGCGCGCAGGCAGATGCTGGCGGCGCTGCCGGCGCGCCGTCCGGTGCTGCACTGATCGCGCGCCGATGTGCGGACGCTACGCCAGCTTCCTGCCGCCTGAGGCAATCGCCCGGCTGTTCCGCACCGCCGGCGTGCTGCCCAACGTCGCGCCGTCCTGGAACGTCGCGCCGAGCCAGCAAGCGATGGTAGTGCGGCGACACCCGGAAACCGGCGAGCGGCATCTCGACCTGCTGACCTGGGGCCTGGTGCCGCACTGGACCAAGGATCTGCGGGCGGCGCGGCGGCCGATCAACGCGCGGGCGGAGACAGTGGCGATCTCGCCGATGTTCCGCGACGCGTTCGCCCGCCGCCGCGCGCTGATCCCAGCGCAGGCGTTCTACGAATGGCAGCGCACCGGGAACAGCTCCAAGCAGCCCTACGCGATCGCCCGGCGTGACGGCGAGACGCTGGCCTTTGCAGGCCTCTGGGAAGGTTGGCGCAGTCCCGAGGGCGAAGTGCTGCGCAGCTTCGCCATCATCGTCACCGCCGCGAACGCGACCATGGCACCAATCCATGACCGCATGCCGGTGATTGTCGAGCCGCCCGACTGGCCGCTATGGCTCGGCGAGACCGAGGGTGACGCCGCATCGCTCCTGCATCCGGCGGCCGAGGACGCGCTGCGGGTCTGGCCGGTGAGCACACGGGTCAACCGGCCAGCCAACAACGCTGCCGACCTGCTCGCCCCGCTTCCGCCCGCCTGACGGAACCAGGCGATGACCGAGCATCAGGCGCCGTGGCCCGATGGCGAAGTGCTCGCCGGCATCGTCGAGCGGGTGACGTTCCACAATGCCGAGAGCGGCTTCGCCGTGCTGCGGGTGAAGGCGCGCGGGCACCGCGACCTCGTCACCATTGTCGGCCACGCCGCCGCCATCGCCGCCGGCGAGTGGATCACCGCCACCGG